>CALCDJ010000048.1 GCA_937900135.1 uncultured Blautia sp.
ATGTCCATTGTCAGCTATGCTGACCATAATCACTCAGGATTCCGAGAGATTATATAAAAAATAAGAATTTTGCCAGATTTATGAGTAATTATAAATCGAAAAGGCAAAATGTCATAACCATTATTTTTTGAATAAATATTCATGTTTGACGGCTGTACGCCTTGTCTTTTCTATTGACAATGGATAATATACAACATTTTTTATAAATATGCAAGAGGAAAATGAAAAAATAAGGGAAATTTATGCATAAAAATTCACTTGATTAAGGAAAGAAAACAAACGAAAGTGCACAAAAAGCCATTTTAAAACAAAAATTGGAGAAAAGACTATTGCATAATATGCAGTAAAGATGTATAATCTTACCAATTCACCAATGCGCATTGACAGAGAGACAAAGGAATATACAATAGGAAGAAACCATTTTTCTCTTGGGAGAATTCGTTATTGGAAAAGGCGAGGAGGAAAAAAATGATCAAAGCAGGAATCATTGGAGCAACCGGGTATGCAGGATCAGAAATCGTGCGTCTGCTCCTTGGACATAAAGAAGTGGAAATTGCATGGTATGGCTCCAGAAGCTATATCGATCAGAAATATGCAGGTATTTATCAGAACTTTTTTCAACTGGTAGATGCCAAATGCATGGAAGATAATATGGAAGCGCTGGCAGATGAAGTGGATGTAATCTTTACAGCAACGCCTCAGGGGCTTTGCGCCTCTCTTGTAAATGAAGGAATTTTATCCAGAGCCAAGGTTATTGATCTGAGCGCAGATTTTCGTATCAAAGATGTTGAAAAATACGAAGCATGGTATGGAATCACCCATCCCTCTCCCCAGTTTGTAGAGGAAGCGATTTACGGGCTGTGTGAGGTGAACCGTGAGGATATTAAAAAAGCAAGACTTCTGGCGAATCCAGGGTGTTATCCAACCTGTTCCACCTTATCCATTTACCCATTGTTAAAGGAAGGAATGATTGATCCAAATACCATTATCATTGACGCGAAATCCGGAACCTCCGGAGCTGGAAGAGGAGCTAAGGTAGATAATCTTTACTGTGAGGTAAATGAAAACATCAAGGCGTATGGGGTGGCTTCTCATCGCCATACACCGGAAATTGAGGATCAGCTGGGATATGCCTGCGGACAGGAAGTGCGGATCAACTTTACGCCTCATCTGGTGCCGATGAACCGGGGAATCCTGGTAACCGCCTATGCATCTCTTACAAAAGAAGTGACCTATGAAGAGGTGAAGGCTGCTTATGATAAATATTATGAAAAGGAAACTTTTGTCCGTGTTCTGAATCGGGATGCATGTCCTCAGACCAGATGGGTAGAAGGCAGCAATTTTGTGGATGTAAACTTTAAGCTTGACCCAAGAACCAACCGGATTATTATGATGGGCGCCATTGACAATCTTATCAAGGGAGCGGCTGGTCAGGCAGTACAGAATATGAATCTGATGTTTGGATTTGAGGAGACAGAGGGTCTGGCGCAGATTCCTATGGTTCCGTAAAAGGGAGGAATTGAATATGATAAAGGTGACAGAAGGCGGCGTAACCGCAGCGAAAGGGTTTCTGGCGGCAGCTGCAGCAGCAGAAATCAAGTATAAAGGCAGAACCGACATGGCGATGATCTACAGCAAGGTTCCCTGTGTGGCAGCAGGAACCTTTACCACCAACGTAGTGAAGGCTGCTCCTGTAAAATGGGATCAGGAAATTGTGTACCATCATCCCTATGCCCAGGCAGTGGTCTGCAACAGCGGGATCGCCAATGCCTGTACAGGGGAAGAAGGATATGGATACTGCAGGGAAACCGCAGAGGCGGCAGCAGAAGCGTTGAACATTTCGTCAGATCAGGTTCTGGTGGCTTCCACGGGCGTCATCGGGATGCAGATTCCCATGGACCGGATTACCAACGGCGTAAAAGCGATGGCGCCGGTTCTGAAAGAGGATTTAGAAGCGGGAACCCAGGCGGCAAAAGCCATTATGACTACCGATACGGTAAAAAAAGAAGTGGCCGTGCAGGTGGAGATTGGTGGAAAAACAGTAACTGTGGGCGGTATGTGTAAGGGCTCCGGTATGATTCACCCAAATATGTGTACCATGCTGGGCTTTGTGACCACAGATGCGAACATTTCCAAGGAGATGCTTCAGGCTGCATTGAGCAAGGATGTGCAGGATACCTATAATATGGTTTCCGTGGATGGAGATACCTCCACCAACGATACCGTCCTTCTCCTGGCCAATGGACTGGCAGAAAATCCAAAGATTACAGAAAAAAATCAGGATTATGAGATCTTTAAGAAGGCATTGAATTATGTAAACACGACTCTGGCAAAAAAAATCGCCGGGGACGGCGAAGGCGCTACCGCGCTTTTTGAAGTGAAAATCGTGGGAGCAGAGAGTAAGGAACAGGCTGTGACACTGAGTAAATCGGTAGTGACTTCTTCTCTGACAAAGGCCGCTATTTACGGACATGACGCCAACTGGGGCAGAATCCTCTGTGCCATGGGATACTCCGGAGCACAGTTTGATCCGGAAAAGGTGGATCTGTACTTTGAGAGTAAAGCAGGAAAGATCAAGATCATCGAGAATGGTGTTTCCACCGGATACAGCGAAGAGGAAGCCACCAGAATTCTTTCAGAGGAAGCGGTGACTGCCATTGCAGATATTAAGATGGGAGAATGCACAGCAACCGCATGGGGCTGCGATCTGACTTATGATTATGTGAAAATCAATGCCGATTACAGAAGTTAAGAGAACAGGGAGTTGGGAATCGGATTCAGGAAAAGAGGTATGTGTGATGGTAAATCAGAAATATTTGGATAAGGCAGAGGTGTTAATTGAGGCTTTGCCCTATATTCAGAGATTTAATCGTAAAATTGTAGTGATCAAGTATGGGGGAAGCGCCATGCTAGATGAAGAATTAAAAAAGAACGTGATCAAGGACGCAGTTCTTTTGAAGCTGGTTGGCTTTAAGCCCATTATCGTTCATGGGGGCGGGAAGGAAATCAGCCGCTGGGTAGGCAAGGTGGGCATGGAAGCCCGGTTTGTCAATGGATTGCGTGTGACAGATAAGGATACCATGGAAATTGCAGAAATGGTGTTATCCAAGGTGAACAAAGAACTGGTAACGTTGGTACAGTCACTGGGAATCAAGGCAGTTGGAATCAGCGGAAAGGACGGAGGACTTCTCCAGTGCGAGAAGAAGCTTTCCAATGGAGAAGATATCGGCTATGTAGGCAAGATTACAAAGGTAGATCCTAAGGTACTTTATGATCTTCTGGAAAAGGATTTCCTTCCGGTGATCTTTCCCGTGGGTTATGACGAAAACTTTGATACTTATAACATCAATGCGGATGATGCTGCCTGCGCCATTGCGGAAGCTGTACAGGCAGAAAAACTGGCATTCCTTTCTGATATTGAAGGCGTTTATAAGGATCAGGAGGATCCTTCCAGTCTGATTTCCGAGCTTCACGTTCATGAGGCAGAGAAACTGATCACAGATGGCTTTGTGGGAGGTGGAATGATTCCCAAACTTCAGAACTGCATTGACGCCATTGAGCATGGTGTAAAACGGGTACATATTCTGGATGGACGGATTCCTCACAGCCTTCTTCTGGAAATCTTCACCAACAAAGGAATTGGAACAGCCATATTAAGAGAGGACGGCGAAAAATATTATGACGAACATGAATGACCAGATGAAAGAAGCAGAAGCGTATATTCTTCATACGTACAATCGTTTTCCAGTGGTGTTTGACCATGGAGAGGGCTGTTATCTCTACGATACAGAAGGAAACAAATATCTGGATTTTGCAGCCGGGATCGCAGTAAACTCCCTGGGTTATCACTATCCAGGTTATGACGAGGCATTAAAAGAGCAGATTGATAAGCTGACTCATATATCCAATCTCTATTATAATGAGCCCATGAGTCAGGCAGGAGAAAAACTGATTCAGGCAAGCGGTATGACAAAAGCCTTTTTTACCAACAGCGGGACGGAAGCCATTGAAGGCGCATTAAAGGCGGCGAAAAAATATGCGTATACCAGAGACGGTCACTCAGATCATGAGATTATTGCCATGAATCATTCTTTTCACGGAAGAAGTATGGGCGCCCTTGCAGTTACGGGAAACGCTCACTATCGAGAGCCCTTTGAACCTCTGCCAGGAGGTGTGAAATTTGCAGATTTTAATGATCTGGAAAGTGTAAAGGCTCAGATCACACCAAAAACCTGCGCCATTATCACAGAGGTGGTACAGGGGGAAGGCGGTATTTATCCGGCTTCCGTGGAGTTTTTAAAAGGTCTCAGAGAGCTTTGTGAGGAAAAGGATATTCTCCTGATTTTTGATGAGATTCAGTGCGGAATGGGAAGAACCGGACATTATTTTGCATGGCAGGCTTATGGAGTGCAGCCGGATATTATGACCTGTGCCAAGGCTCTTGGCTGTGGTGTTCCGGTGGGCGCCTTTGTGTTAAACAAAAAAGCGGCCCTGGCTTCGTTGGTACCGGGAGATCACGGAACCACCTATGGAGGAAATCCTTTTGTATGTGCGGCTGTAAAGAAGGTATTTGAGATTTATGAAAAAGATGCTATCCTGGCCCATGTACAGGAACTGACTCCATATCTGGAAGAAAAACTGGATCAGCTGGTGAAAAAATATGACTGCGTTTCCGCAAGAAGAGGAATGGGCTTTATGCAGGGTCTTGTGATCTGTGGCCGTCCTGTGGGAGCGGTGGTCTCAAAGGCGCTGGAGGAAGGGCTTCTTGTGATCTCAGCAGGAAGTGACGTTCTCCGAATGGTGCCGCCGCTGGTCATTACCAAAGCGCAGGTGGACGAGATGGTGGAAAAACTGGAGCGGGCATTGGCATAAAAAGGAGAGTATCATGAGTATGCTGGTTCGAGAGGCGAGAAAAGAAGATTAGAAGTCTATCAATATGGAATTGTTGTAGAAGGACAGGGGGAACCAATTTGGTTCCCCCTGAATATTTTTGTAGAATTGGTATCTTAGATTCCAATTCAGTTTAAAAAAACAGATTGACAACTTTCTTTGTCAATGATATGATAAATGACAAGAAAAGTTGTCATAATGACAATGAAATATGTCAGAAAAACAGGGGGGGGGGAATGGAGAAATGCCATTGTATAACTCTTTGAAAGAGCATCGAGCCCGTTTGGGGATCAATCAGTCCGAACTGGGAAAGCGAAGCGGCGTGTCCAGGCAGACCATCAGCCTGATCGAGAGGGGCGATTATTCCCCTTCTGTGGCGCTGGCGCTGAAGCTGGCTAAGATTTTTGATGTTTCGGTAGAAGAAATTTTTTCCTATGAGGAGAATGAAGAATGAAGACAAAGAAGAAAATGAACACCTATGTAAAACTGCTGTTACTTCTTCTGGCAGGTGCAGTTGTAGGCGGAATCATCGGAGCAACGTCTGCAATGGTATCTTTTCAACCAGTAGGCTCAGGAATGGAAGGAATTATCGGCTTCATACGCAGTCAGCTTCTGCCGGTGATGATTTTTCTCACAGTCGCATTGATTTTTGGAGGGGAATATACCTTAAGCACGATGGAAAGGCTGGGAAAGGATCTGGAAGAGGCGGAAGAGGATTATGAGGAACGAGAAGAAGCCTACGAAAAAATTGGCAGTAACGGCATGATCTACCACACCATATTAAGTGTGCTTTCTCTTCTGTTATTGTCCACAGGATATTCCATGGATTATATGGAACAACTGCAAAAGATAGAACTGATTTTTCTTTTGACAACCTTTGGGGTATTTTTGCTGCAGAGCATTTATCAGGGAATCTGGCAAGTACGGTATGTAAAACTGATACAGAAGCAGCATCCGGACCGTTTTGGATCGGAAGATCCTACCTCACGGAAATTCCAGGAACAATGGCTGGCAAGCTGTGACGAGGCGGAGAGGACCAAGATTTACCAGGCGGCTTATAAAGCTTACATTCTGGTATCCAAAATAATGCCCATGCTGACAGTGATCGCCATGCTTTGCCATATGTTCTGGAATACCGGAATTATGGCAGTGTTTATGCTTTGTGTGGTATGGCTGATCACGACGATTACGTATTGCAGGAACTGCAGATAAACAGAAAAGGAGAGAAATGTCATGAAACTGGAGGCAAAAAATATCAAAAAATCCTTTGGAGAAACGGAAATCCTCCATGGGATCTCTTTTTCCGCAGAAAGCGGGAAGGCGTTGGGACTTCTTGGACGGAATGGAGCAGGAAAGACAACCACCATCCGTATTTTGATGGATGTTTTTAAGGCAAACAGCGGAACCCTTCTGCTGGACGGGAAGCCCTTTCTTCCAAGAGAACATCAGATTGGCTATCTTCCGGAAGAGAGAGGTCTTTATCCAAAGAAAACGGTTTCTGAGCAGCTGGTCTATCTTGGGGTTTTACGTGGACTAAACCCAAAAACAGCGAAGGAACATGCCAGAAAATGGCTGGAGCGGATGGGAGTTCTGGAATATGAGAACCGGAAACTGGAAACTCTTTCCAAGGGAAATCAGCAGAAGGTACAGCTGGCGCAGACGCTGATCTGTGATCCGGAGATCATCATTCTGGACGAACCATTTTCCGGTCTGGACCCAGTAAATTCTCAGATCTTAAAGGATGTAATCCGGGAACAGATTCAGATTGGAAAAATCGTCTTATTTTCCAGCCATCAGATGAGTTATGTGGAAGAGTTCTGTGAGGATATAGTGATTTTAAATCATGGAGAGATTGTTCTTTCCGGCGATCTTCGTGAAATCAAAAGAGACTTTGGCCGGGAACGCCTGGTGTTATCCAGTCTGGATGAAAGTCCCACAGAATTTGCAGTTCGCCTGAAAGATTCCTTCTCCGATCTTCTTGAGGTGGAACGGATACAGAAGGATCGGGTGGTGGTGAGGAAAAAAAGTGCAGACGGGAAAGAAAAGATCCTGAAACGAATTTTGGAACAAAATATAGATCTGGAATTTTTTGGTCTGTATGAACCGTCGTTAAACGATATTTTTGTGGAAAAGGCAGGAGATGAGGAATGAAACAGTTTTTGACCGTACTGAAATTTGAGCTGAACAATTACTTTAAGAACAAAAGTTTTGTGATTACCACACTTGTCCTGGTTCTTTTGATCGTGGGTGTGATCGTGGTGCCTACTTTGATTCCTGGTCTTCTGGGGCCAAAGGAATCGGACAATGGTGCAGAAACCGCAGAGGAATTAGAGAATCTTGGAATCTTTGTGAACACAGAGGAAGTGGAGGATGTGGAAAGTCTTCTGTCTTATCTTCCTGCACAGTGGAAAACTTATGAGAAGGAAACGGAATTGAAGCAGGCTGTGGAAAAAGAAGAGATTGAAGCCGGATTTATTTTGAATGGAGCAGGAGAAGCTACCTATGTGGTAAATAACCTTTCTGTATCGGATTATTTGTCTGACGCATTTGAACAGGCTATGGCGCGGTATCAGAAGGAACAGTATCTCGCATCCTTTGGGATGACTCCGGAAGAGATCCAAAAGGCGGAAACCACTGGTGTAGTTTTGGATACGGAAATCCTGGGCAAAAACAGTGTGCGGAATTATGGCTATACCTATGCGCTGGTGTTTATTGTATACTTCCTGATCCTGTTTTATGGACAGATGATCGCGGTGTCAGTTACCACGGAAAAAAGCAATCGTGCCATTGAAATTCTGGTAACCAGCGTGAATCCCAACAGCCTGATTTTTGGAAAGGTACTGGCAGGCGCCATTGCAGGAATTTTGCAGACCGTACTGATTCTTGGTACCGGATTTGTTACATATGGTGCTTTTTCGGATGCCTGGGGCGGTATGCTGGACTTCCTCTTTGATGTACCCTCGAAGGTGCTTCTTGCCTATGTGGTATTTGGAACTCTGAGTTATCTTTTATATGCATTTATTTTTGGAACCCTGGGAGCCATGGTATCCAAAACAGAGGATATCAGTAAGAGTTCAACTCTTGTGACACTGATTTATGTGGCTTCCTTCCTGATTGCCATGGTGGGACTTTCCAACAGTGACACCCTTCTTATGAAGGTGGCATCCTTTGTTCCCTTTACCTCAGGAAATGCTATGTTTATCCGGATTTCCATGGGAAATGTGGCATTCTGGGAAATTGCGCTGTCCCTGGCGCTTCTTCTGGGAAGCTGTTGGATTACAGGAGTTCTGGCAGCTAAGCTGTTCCGGTTTGGAACCCTTCATTATGGAAATCCGTTGAAACTTACGAAAGCCCTGAAAAGTATCCGGAATTCCTGAGTGTGAAAAAGATGAGGAGACTTTGCATAATAAGAAAAAAACAGAATATAATAATCGGAAAAGACAAAAGAGGTGCTGCAAATGCAGTACCTCTTTTGGGCAGAATGGGAGGTTTTCTTATGTGGGGAATTTTGATCGCCCTGTTGTCCGGGGCATTGATGAGCGTACAGGGGGTGTTTAATACGGAGGTGACCAAACAGACCAGTTTGTGGGTGTCCACCGGATGGGTGCAGCTGTCGGCATTTCTGGTGTGTGTGGCGGCCTGGCTGTTTACCGGGAGGGAGAGCGTTGGGGCTCTTTGGCAGGTGGAAAACAAATACACCCTCTTGGGAGGCGTGATCGGGGCTTTTATTACAGTTACCGTTATTAAGAGTATGGGGAGTCTGGGACCTGCCAAGGCAGCTATGCTTATTGTGATTTCCCAGCTTGCTGTGGCATATCTCATTGAACTGTTTGGCCTGTTTGGTGTGGACCGTCAGCCGTTTTCCTGGAGAAAGATTCTGGGAATGGGGGTTGCCATTGTAGGGATTGTACTTTTTAAGCTTCCCGGAAAATAGGAAAGATAAAGTTACCTATTGTAAAATAGGGTGGAATTGGTTAAAATAAGAGATGGTTAAGTATGAAAATGGGGAGCCTTATGCCAAAATCAGGGCAAGGAAGGAACCCGTTTATGAACAGAGGAAACAAAGAGAAAAACAGAGGATTTTTTCTGGCGTCTTTTGTTGCCTGTTTGGGGATTTTGTCTGCCGGCTGTGGAAGCCGGGATGCAGAATTCATAAGAACAGAGACTCATCTGGAGGCTCAGGAGCCAGAAGAAAACCGTGAATTTCAGCAGGAAACAGATCAGAAGGACAAAAAAACGGAGGGAGTTACAAAGACAGTATCTCCTTCACCTGACGAGCCGGCTGAGATATACGTGGATGTATGCGGAGCGGTGGCCAGGCCAGGAGTTTATCGACTGGAGGCAGAAAGCCGTGTCTTTCAGGCAATCGAAAAGGCCGGAGGTCTTCTGCCCCAGGCGGCAGGAACTTATGTCAATCAGGCCCAGAGCCTGGGAGATGGACAGCAGGTATACATCCCTACAAAGGAAGAAGTGAAGGAACAGCCTTCTCCCATGGAGAGTACGAAGGAAGAGGGCGCCGAAGTACAGGAAGAAGATGCCAGGGTGAACCTGAATACTGCAGATGCAGAAGCGCTTATGACTCTCACCGGAATCGGACAGTCCAAGGCAGAGGCAATTCTTGCCTGGCGGGAGGAAAACGGCGGCTTTTCCAGTATTGAGGAGATCCTGAATGTACCGGGGATTAAGGAAGGCACCTTTCAGAAGATAAAAGATAACATAGAGGTTTAAGATAAGGAGAACAGAAATGAGCAGGAAAGTATTGGTAGTAGACGATGAAAAGCTGATCGTAAAGGGAATCCGTTTCAGCCTGGAACAGGAAGGCATGGAAGTAGACTGCGCTTACGATGGTGAAGAAGCAGTGGAGAAAGCCAAAGAAACGAAATACGATATCATTCTTCTGGATCTGATGCTTCCAAAGATGGATGGACTGGAGGTATGCCAGCAGATCAGAGAATTTTCTAATGTGCCCATCATTATGCTTACAGCGAAGGGCGAGGATATGGATAAGATTCTGGGACTGGAATATGGCGCAGATGATTATATTACCAAGCCGTTTAATATCCTTGAGGTGAAGGCGCGGATCAAGGCGATTATGAGAAGAGCAGGAAGCGCACAGGAAGAAAAGGAAAAGGCCAAAAATATCCAGGTGGGAGATCTGAAAATGGACTGTGAGGGCCGTCGTGTGTTCATCGCAGGAAAAGAGATTAATTTAACGGCCAAGGAGTTTGACGTACTGGAGCTTCTGGTGTTTAATCCCAATAAGGTCTACAGCCGGGAAAATCTGCTGAACATTGTGTGGGGTTACGAGTATCCGGGAGATGTAAGAACTGTGGATGTACATATCCGTCGTCTCCGTGAAAAAATTGAGGCAAATCCCAGTGAGCCGAAATATGTACACACCAAGTGGGGTGTAGGCTATTATTTTCAGGCATAACCAATGAAGAAGAAAACCAGATTTTTTAAAAGCCTGCGTTTTCGTATCCTGATCATTCTGATTATTCTGGGAATCCTGCCAAGTGTTATTGTGATGAACCTGGTAATTCAAAATTACAGGGATCAGGCCGTCGAGTGCTATGTGGAAAAAGTAAGACGGCAGAGTGACATGTTGTGCAGCCTGTTAATTAAAGAGAATTATCTCAATGACTCCAGCTCGCAGATTGTGAACAGCAAGCTGGAGTTGTTGTCTAATCTTTACAGCGGAAGAATCCTTCTTCTGGACAGGGACTTTAAGATTGTGAAGGATACTTATGGAGCAGAAGAGGGAAAGACCCTGGTATGTCAGGAAGCCATTCAGTGTTTTATGGGACAGGAGGCTGTCAGTTATGAAAAAGAGAGCGGCCTTTTTAAAATGGCAGTGCCTGTGCAGAGCCCGGATGTGAAACAGCTTCAGGGCGTGATGCTGATGTACATGGATTCCGGCTCAATGAAAGAAATTACGGATGCTGTGGAGCAGAAGGAGCTTCTGATCATAGGAATTATTATCGTCCTGTCAGTATTTGTGGCGTATCTTTTGTCCACCATTCTGGTGAAGCCTTTTGCAAGAGTCACCAAATCCATTGAAGATCTCACAGATGGATTCCAAAATGAAGAGATTTCCGTACCTGATTATACAGAGACAGAGCTGATTACCGATGCCTTTAATAAGATGTTGTCCAGAATGAAGGTTCTGGATGAATCCAGACAGGAATTTGTATCCAATGTGTCCCATGAACTGAAAACGCCTATGACTTCCATGAAGGTGCTTGCAGATTCTCTGGTGGGACAATCTGGTGTTCCTGAGGAATTATATCAGGAGTTTATGCGGGACATTACCGCAGAGATTGACCGGGAAAACAAGATTATTACGGATCTTCTTTCCCTTGTAAAAATGGATAAAAAGGCGGCAGATGTGACCATTGCCCATATGGACATCAACCGGCTTCTGGAAGATATCCTGAAAAGACTTCGTCCCATTGCAGACAAGCGAAACATTGATTTGATCCTGGATTGTTTCCGACCGGTGGAGGCAGATGTGGACGAGGTGAAATTTACGCTGGCAATCACCAACCTTGTGGAAAACGGGATCAAATATAATGTGGATGACGGATGGGTACGGGTTTCACTGGATGCGGACCACAAGTATTTTTACGTTACCGTGGCAGACTCCGGTATGGGAATCCCACAGGAGTCCCTGGAAATGATCTTTGAGCGATTCTATCGTGTGGACAAATCCCATTCCAGGGAAATCAACGGAACCGGTCTTGGTCTTGCAATTACCAGAAGCTCCATTGCCATGCATCATGGAGCCATCAAGGTATTCAGTAAGGAAGGAGAAGGAACCACCTTCTCTGTTCGGATTCCTTTGTCATATATTCCGTAGGAGGTGCCAGGTGAAGAAAGTATTGACGGTTCTTGCGCTGTCTCTGATGCTGGGCATTCTTGTATCCGGATGCCGGATTGAGACAGATGGAAGTCAGAATCAGGAACAAAAATACAAATATTATTTTTATTATCTGAACCCGGGTGAGACGAAGCTGAAAAGAGAACCCTATGTACCGGAGAGCGAAGATTCCAGCCGGATTCTGGAAGATCTGATGCGGCGCATTGCTAATAAGGGCCTGGAGGGAAACAAGGCCAATCTTCTTCCAAAGGATGTGGAAATCAATACCTATGATCCGGGAGATAACGGGGTACTTACCATTGACTTTAACAGAGCTTACGAGAAAATGAGCCGGGCAAGAGAGGTGCTGGTACGGGCAGGTGTGGTAAAGGCATTTACCCAGATTACCGGAATCGAAGCAGTACGTTTTACCATAAACGGCAGCCCCCTTCTGGATTCCAGAGGGGCTGAAGTGGGAGAAATGTCTGCCGGAGATTTTGTGGAGGATGAAGGCACAGATATGGATGCCTATCGATACGCTTTCTTTTCCCTGTATTTCACAGACAAGGAAGGCAAAAATCTCAAAAAAGAAACCAGAAGCCTCTATTACCGCAGAAATATACCAAAGGAACAGGTGATTCTGGAGCAGCTAGCCAAAGGTCCCATGGAAAAAGGGAATTATCCTACCATATCCGGAAATACTTCTGTGCGAAGTGTAACCATTGCAGATGAAACCTGTTATCTGGATCTGGACAGAAATTTCCTGGATTATCTGCCGGAGGTTTCTGTGGAAACAGCTGTTTATTCTGTGGTAAACACAGTTTTATCGGTATGCGATGCAAAAAGAGTGCAGATTTCCGTTGACGGACAGAGCAATCTGCTGTTTGGAGAAAGCGTGGATCTGTACCAGTTTTTTGAAAAAAATGACAGCCTTGTGCTTCCGGAAGGGGAAGCCGGGGAGTAAGGAGCGGTTATGGGAAAAAGACCGGTGTGTCTTTTGTGCCTGCTTCTGATGGCTGCCATGTGTTTCTGCCACTTTCTGGGGATTCCTCTTCTGGGAGGAAATCCCCTTCCCGGGAAAGTGCAGGAATGGATCTTGGCCCATCCGGATGCAATGATCTTCGGGGAGGTCCAAAGGTGCACAGACACAGAAATTTCCCAGTCTATCTATCTGAAAAATGCTTATCTGATTCATCAGTCTGAAAAAATTTCCATTGAAAACATACGAGTATTTACAAAAGAAAAACAAAAAGTGCCAGTTGGTACGGTTCTTTGGGTGGCCGGAAAACTGGAACCAGTACAGGAACCCAGAAATCCGGGAGAGTTTCACAGTCCCCGGTATTATGCCTGCGACCATATCTGGTATTTTCTGAAGGAGGGAGTAATCCAAAAGAAATCACGAACTTACTGGAAGCTGGGAGAACAGCTTGCTGTTTTTCGGGAAAGAATGTCCGCCCTTCTGACAGAAGGGGCAAAAGAAGGGGCGCCAGTGTTCCAGGCCATGGTTCTGGGGGACCGCTCCCAGCTTCCGGAGGAAACAAAGGATCAGTATCAAATGGGAGGAATTGTACATATTCTGGCCATTTCCGGCCTCCACATCAGTCTTCTTGGAATGGGGCTCTTCCAGCTTCTGAACAAAACCGGAATGGGACTTGTACCGGCGGGGCTTTTGTCCCTGATCCTTCTTTTTCTGTATGGGATGATGACAGGAGGAAGCGTATCTGCCATGCGGGCTGTAACCATGTTTCTCCTTTCGGTGGGAGCAAGGCTTTTGGGACGGTGTTACGATATGGTAACGGCTCTGGCTCTTTCTGCCATATTCCTGCTTTTGGACGCGCCAGCCAATCTCTTGGGCAGCAGCTTCTGGCTGTCTTTTGGAGCAGTTCTGGGGATTGGGGTAATCTCACCAATATTCCTGGAGATTTTGGGCGGAAAGGGAAAAGTGACAAGAGGGCTGGTCAATTCCCTTGGGGTACAGCTGGTGACATTGCCGGCAGTGCTTTATTCCTATGGAGAGATTTCTGTTGCAGGGATTTTTCTGAATCTGTTTGTGCTTCCCACGGTGGGCGTGGTGTTGTTAAGCGGCGTATGCGGCTGTCTTCTGGGATTGGTTTTTCCGGGGGTGGCAGC
Organism: uncultured Blautia sp.; assembly: GCA_937900135.1. Classification (GTDB taxonomy): domain Bacteria; phylum Bacillota; class Clostridia; order Lachnospirales; family Lachnospiraceae; genus Blautia_A. The sequence continues at coordinate 13,880 of CALCDJ010000048.1, forward strand.
TCTGGCCTTTTTGCCGGGACGGGCTCTTTTGTGGATATATCAGTTTCTCTGCGTTTTGGCCGGAAAATTTTCTTTTTGTACCTGGGTAGCAGGACAGCCGGCATTGTGGCAAATGGCAGGGTATCTGCTTTTCCTGGGGGCTGCTTTGTGGATGGGAAAAAGGGGAACGCGTTATGGAAAGGTATTTTTTGTGACGCTGCTGATAACAGGGATTCTGGTCATTGGTTTTCGCCCTGGGGGAATCTTTTCCATCACTTGTCTGGACGTGGGACAGGGGGATGGAATTGTAATGGAAACACCGGGACGTCATCACCTGCTGATTGACGGAGGGAGTTCCAACAAGTCAAAACTTTGCCGATATCAGCTTCTTCCCTATCTAAAAAGCCAGGGAATCCGTTGTCTGGATGGGGTTTTTATCTCCCATACCGATGAAGATCACATCAGTGGGGTGAGAGAATTGCTCCATCAGATAGAAAATGGACTGACCGCAATAGAAATAAAGCTTTTGGTGCTTCCGGAACTGAAGGAGAAGCCCAAGGCTTATCAAGAGCTGGAACAGCTGGCAAAAAATGCAGGAGTTCCGGTGGAGACAGCAGTCAGGGGTGACAGTTTCCTTCTGGATGGGGTAAGACTTTTGGTGCTGTCTCCCAAAGAGGGAAGTCCAGGCAAGGATGTAAATGAAGAGGCAATGGTATTTCTGGCAGAGTATCAGGATTTTTCCGGACTGTTTACCGGAGACATAGGAGAAGAAACGGAGAAGGAGCTTTTACCGTTTTTAGAAAACGTGGATTTTCTTAAAGTGGGTCATCATGGTTCCGGTTATTCTTCCTGCGAGGAATTTCTGGAGCGGATAGCACCGGATCTGGCTGTGATCTCCTGTTCAGTCAGTAATCGATACGGACACCCCTCCAAAGAAACGGTGGAACGTCTGAAAGCGGCTGGCGCCCAGGTAGAATTTACCATGAAAAACGGAGCAATCTGTATCAAGGTCCAAAACGGCGGTATGAAGGTGGAGCGGTTTCTTACAGAAACACAGTTATGACTTTTCTCCGGGAAGATTTTGTGGTATGGTGATAGAAGAAAACGGGACAGGAGTAAGAAACTTGAAAAGTATACAGGAAGACATCAAAACAGGAAATTATAAACAGGTCTATCTTTTTTGGGGGGAAGAAACCTATTTGAAACAGCAGTATAAACAAAAACTGCTGTCAGCGCTGAATCCGGAAGGAGATACCATGAATTTCAGCCGCTATGAAGGGAAAGGCATCCAGGTGCGGGAAGTGATCGATCTTTGTGAAACCATGCCCTTTTTTGCAGAGTATCGAGTGATTCTTGTGGAAAACTCCGGTTTTTTTAAAAATAAATGTGAAGAACTTGCAGATTATATGAAGGAGCTTCCTGACTATGTGCGCCTTTTGTTTGTGGAATCGGAGGTAGACAAGCGCAGCCGCATGTATAAGGCTGTAAAAAACTGCGGACGGATTGTTGAATTTGCCAGACAGGATGAAAAATCCCTGATGCGCTGGGCAGCAGGAATCCTGGGGCGGGAAGGGCGGAAGATTACCCAGCGGGATATGGAGCTTCTTCTCACAAAAACGGGAACCGATATGGGGAATCTTCGCATGGAACTGGAAAAGCTGATTACCTACACCATGGGAAGAGATGTGGTGACTGCCAAGGATATTGAGGATGTGTGTACCACACAGACGGCCAATAAGATTTTTGATATGGTGCGTTTTGTTACAGAGAGGAATCAGAAACGGGCGCTGGAGTTGTATTATGACCTTCTGACTCTTCGGGAGCCGCCCATGCGTATCCTGTTCCTTCTGGCCAAACAATTTCGTCAGCTTCTTCTGACCAAAAAACTTACCGCGGAGGGGAGTTCCGGGCAGGAGCTTTCTTCACGGCTGGGAGTGCCTTCTTTTGTGGTGCGGAATCTGTCTTCTTGCGCAAGAGCGTATACGGTGGAGGAACTGGAAGGAGCAGTAAAGGATTTTGTGGATGCGGAAGAGGCAGTAAAGACCGGACAGCTGGGAGATGTGCTTAGTGTGGAGCTTTTGATCGTAAAATACAGCACAGCCAGAAACAGCGCAAAATAAAAAAGAGCGGAGCCTTTGATTTTGGAAAAAACCAAAGGTTTCGCTCTTTCGTTTGTTAAAGCAGTCCCTGAATCAGAATGACCAGAATCAGAACAGGCAGAACAAACTGGAAGTAATATTTCAGAGCTTTGCTCTTGGGGAATTTAAACCCTTCTCCTGTATTAGCTTCTGCTATATATTTGTCAAAGCCCCAGCCCCATTTGCTCACGCAGAACAAAAGGTAGATCAGAGATCCCACCGGAAGGAGCAGGTTGCTGACCAGAAAGTCTTCCATATCCAGAACGTTTCGTCCTCCAGGGAAGGTAAGACCGCTCCATACATTGTATCCCAGGACACAGGGGATACTGGTGACAAGTACCAGTACAAAATTGACAATTGTGGATTTCTTACGGCTCCATCCGAAATTATCAATGGCAGAGGACATCAGGTTCTCAAAGACAGCGATTACCGTGGTAAAGCTGGCAAAGGTCATAAACAGAAAGAATAATGCGCCCCAGATTCTTCCTCCAGCCATATTTACAAAAACATTTGGCAGTGTGACAAAGATCAGAGAGGGACCGGAATCCGGCTGTACGCCAAAGGAAAAGCAGGCCGGGAAAATGATCAGACCGGACATCAGCGCCACGAAGGTATCCAGACCACAGATACGTACAGCTTCACCTGGAAGGGTATGCTTGTCGGACATATAGCTTCCGAAAATCTCCATGGCAGCAATGCCAAGGCTTAAGGTAAAGAAGGACTGGTTCATGGCAGCGGTAATAACCTTGTCAAAACCAATGCTGGATGCTCTGGAAAAGTCAGGGAGAAGATAAAAGGCAAGCCCTTCCTTTGCGCCCGGGAGCAGTAGGCTGTGAACTGCAAGAACTACAATGAGAAGCAGCAGTACACTCATCATCCATTTGGAAATACGTTCCAGTCCCTTCTGCAGACCAAAGCTGCATACCAGGAATCCGGCAATAACAATCACTGTCATCCAGAGACCCATCTCCTTAGGATTGCCAAGGAGCGTCTGAAAGACATTGCTGACTTCCTTTGCTTCTATATTATGGAAGCTGCCGGTAACAAATTTAAGAAAGTAGCTGAGCATCCATCCGGCTACGGTGGTGTAGTACATCATAAGCAGAAGACAGCCAATGATGCAGAACCAGCCGTGAATGTGCCACTTGCTGCCCTTAGGTTCCAGCGCTTTGTAAGCTTGTACTGCACTTTTTCGCCCTGCACGTCCCACAGCCAGTTCCATGGTAAGGACAGGAACACCCATGATCAGCAAAAAGAGCAGATAGAACAGTACAAAAACGCTGCCGCCGTTTTCGCCGGCAACGTAAGGAAAACGCCATACATTGCCAATGCCGATGGCACATCCGGCGCTTACCAGCAGAAATCCCATTCGAGAACCGAAGTTTTCTCTTTTCATAATCTTTCCTCCTGAAACAAAAAAATTCCTTCCATATCATAAGGCACAATGGAAGAAAATGCAAGAAAAAAAGCAGTCACATGACGGTTGTGACTGCTTTCTTTTAATCATAAGCTTATAATTAAAACAATGGATTCCTTAATTAAGCGATGCTGTTAACAGCTTTTGTTAAACGGGAAACCTTTCTTGCACAGTTGTTTTTGTGGTAAACACCCTTGGATGTTGCTTTGCTGATTGTAGAGATTGCACTGGTAAGAGCAGCCTGAGCAGCAGCTTTATCGTTTGCAGCTACAGCAGCGTCAACTTTTTTGATAGAAGTCTTAACAGCAGATTTGATTGCTTTATTTCTATCAGCTTTTGTTTTGTTTACTAAAATTCTTTTCTTTGCAGATTTAATGTTAGCCAATTCGTACACCTCCAATGCTTGACTGATCGTAATAATAAAAATTCTACCTTCGCAGAAACAGACACGGGCGCTTCTACGAAACATGCTTATTTAGTTTATTATAATCAAAAGGAAATGTCAATACATATTTTTATAAAAAACGCAAAAAATAAGGAAAAGCAAAAGCGTTCCATAAGTTCAGGGAAAATGGAGGAAAAAAGTATGTTGGGAAGCTACAGAATCAGAACAGACCTGGCGCTGGAGACAAGAGAGCGTTTTACAGAAGAGAACGTGGAAATCCGGGGTGTGGAGGTACGGGAAACATATGACGAGCAAAAGGATATCCGCACCACTGTGGTAAAAATATGTACAGAAAACGGAGCAAAGGCAATGGGAAGGCCCCAGGGGAATTATATTACCATGGAAGCGCCGGGACTTTCCATTCCAGATGAGGATTACCATCGGGAGATTTCAGAGGAAATTGCCTTTCATCTGAGACAGCTTCTGGATCTGGAAAAGGAGAAGTCCATTCTGGTAGTGGGCCTTGGAAATCAGAATATCACAGCGGATTCTCTTGGCCCTCATGTGGTGGAAAATCTGCGTATGACCAGGCATATCATACGGGAATACGGATTTCAGGGAATGGGAGTGGAATGGATGCATCGCACCAGCGGTATTGTTCCAGGGGTTATGGCTCAGACAGGAATGGAATCCTCAGAAATCGTTCAGGGAATTGTAGAAGAAACGAAACCAGATGTGGTCATAGCCATAGATGCTCTTGCTGCAAGAAGTACCAGGAGACTGAACCGAACCATTCAGATTACAGATACGGGAATCCATCCAGGTTCCGGTGTGGGAAATCACAGGGTGGGACTTACCGAAGAAAATCTCAAGGTGAAGGTCATTGGCATCGGGGTCCCCACGGTGGTGGATGCAGCCACAATTGTTCACGATTCCATGGCTCATCTTCTGGAAACTCTGGAGGAAGCAGAAAAAAAGGAGTTTCTGGAGGAAATGATTTCCCCTCACTTGCACAGTATGTTTGTTACGCCCAAGGATGTGGATGAGACTGTGAAATATTTGAGTTTTACCATATCTGAGGGATTGAATATGGCCTTTTCCGGGGAAAACCAGGGCTCATAATTTTTTTTCTTTTGTCATAGGATACCTGTAAAGAGGTGATTGGGTGACAAAGTTCCAGAAGGCATTTTGCGTGGCTTTGAGCCTGTGCTTTGTGGCTGTCCTGGTCCTTTTGGGAGGACAGCCCCTCCGGAGGGAAAATCTGTTTGGACAATTCCCCCTTTATTGCTTTCTGGAGGAGAAAGCCAGGAAGACCATACCGGGAGAAGATCCGGAAACCAGTGACATGATCATGGAAAATAACGGCGTATACCTGGGACAACAGGTAGAGGAAGAAAATCAGGAGAAAAAAGAAGAACTGGCAGAGAAGGAAACGCAGAGGGAGAAAAAAACTGCAGAAAAGCAGACAAAGAAAAAAAGTAAGAAAAAAAAGAAGGACAAGCCGGCTTACGTGACACCTGCAGAGCCTTCGCCTAAAGTGGACCTTTCCATGGAGGCGCTTCGCAACTATGAATACCTTCTGGGGCAGTTTTTTATTCTGGACCCCAATACAGCGACGAATCCGCAACAGCTCAATGCAGCTGAATTTTTATCCAAAGATCTGACAATGGAAAAAAAGAAGGAAGGCCCTCAGATCCTTATCTACCACAGCCATTCCCAGGAAACCTTTGCAGATTCCAGAGAAGGAAAGGTGGAGGACACCATTGTAGGAGTGGGGGATTATCTGACCAGGATTCTCAGAGAAACGTATGGATATCAGGTGCTTCATGTGAGAAAGACTTTTGACATCATCGACGGGGCGCTTGACCGAAGCCAGGCATATGACTATGCAAGGGCATATGTGGAGAAGGTGCTGGAGAAAAATCCGGGAATCGAGGTGATTATTGACCTTCACCGGGATGGAGTTCCAGAGGACCGTCATCTGGTGACAGAGATCAATGGCAAACAGACGGCGCAGATTATGTTTTACAATGGGCTTTCTTATACGGCAGCCAATGGGCCGGTAACGGATCTGCCCAATCCTTACATACAGGATAATCTGGCATTTTCTTTCCAGCTGGAATACCAGGCGGCTCAATATTATCCGGATTTTTACAGAGGAATCTATCTGGCGGGGCTACGTTACAATCTTCATTTGCGTCCAAGGGCGCTGCTTCTGGAAGCAGGAGCTCAGACCAACACCGTTGGGGAAGTGAAAAATGCCATGGAGCCCTTTGCAGATATTCTGAATCGGGTACTTTCCGAAAAAAAAACAGGGCAGAGCTGACTGGCTCTTTGCCCTGATTGTTTCATTCAGACTGGTTCTCTGTCCCCATACGACGGATCAGCTCCTGTTTCTGAGGCAGATTGAATTCCTCCTTTAGATCGTCCAGAGCTGCAATGAGATCATCCATTCCATTGTCAAAGTTTTGGAGAATTATTTTTTTCAGCCAGAAGGAACGGTAAAGTCGATGGCTCATTGTGGGATAGTAAACTTTCTGGTGGCCCTGCATACGGAATGCAAGGGCATTTTTTTTTACCAGGTGCTCCAGGTAGGTGTTGACTGTCTGACCAGCCCAGTGATAGCCTTGCTCATCGAAACTTTTCAGAATAAATCTGGCAGGAAACATATCCAGATTCTGGTCCCATATGTAACGCATGATTTTATATTCAGTTTCGCTCAGTCCTAATTTGCCAGCCAAGGCAGCATCTCTCCTTTCGTAAATGTTCAAGTGTACAGACACTGTAGGACGACGTGAATGTATTAGTAGTATAACATATTTTGAGGAAAATGACACAAATAATTTGAAAATTTTTGAAAGTTTTGAAATGTTCCACGATAGACCAGGCTGAAAGGAGATAAGAATGATGAGATTTTAGAAAATATGGAAGAAAAATCATATCTTCTACAAGAAAAACTAAATCTATGGTAGATCAGAAGGGAAAATAGGCGGTGACAAACCGCCTTTTCCTGTGTTATAATAAAACATTAGCAAACAAATATTCGATGATGAGAAATTTAAGGAGGAGTTTCTGGAATGATGGACCAGAATAAAATTCGTAACTTTTGTATTATTGCGCACATTGACCATGGCAAATCCACTCTGGCAGACCGGCTCATTGAAAAAACCGGTCTTCTTACAGAGCGAGAGATGCAGGCGCAGATTCTGGATAATATGGACCTGGAGCGTGAGAGAGGGATTACCATCAAATCTCAGGCGGTTCGTATTGTATATAAGGCGAAGGATGGAGAGGAATATATCTTTAACCTGATCGATACCCCTGGACATGTGGACTTTAATTATGAAGTTTCCCGAAGCCTGGCTGCCTGTGACGGCGCCATTCTTGTGGTGGATGCTGCTCAGGGTATTGAGGCGCAGACTCTTGCCAATGTTTATATGGCGCTGGATCATGATCTGGACGTGGTTCCGGTGATCAACAAGATTGATCTGCCCAGTGCAGATCCGGAACGTGTCATCAATGAAATTGAAGATGTGATTGGTCTGGAGGCTTTGGACGCCCCGAGAATTTCCGCCAAAACCGGCGTGAATATCGAAGAAGTCTTAGAGCAGATCGTAGAGAAGATTCCAGCTCCTCATGGAGATCCCACAGCTCCTCTTAAGGCGCTGATCTTTGATTCCATTTACGATCCCTACAAAGGGGTAATCGTATTCTGCCGTATGATGGACGGCTGTGTAAAAAAAGGAACCACCATTCGTATGATGGCCACAGGCTTTAAGGCAGAAGTGGTAGAGGTGGGATATTTTGGAGCCGGTCAGTTTATTCCCTGTGAAGAACTGACAGCAGGTATGGTAGGTTATATGACTGCCAGCATTAAGAATGTGCAGGATACCCGTGTGGGTGATACCATCACCGAGGATAGCCGTCCCTGTGCAGAAGCGCTTCCTGGTTATAAGAAGGTTAATCCAATGGTTTACTGCGGTCTGTATCCGGCAGATGGAGCGAAATACGGAGATCTTCGTGACGCCCTGGAGAAACTGCAGCTAAACGATGCTTCTCTGTTTTATGAGCCGGAGACTTCCGTTGCCTTGGGCTTTGGTTTCCGCTGTGGATTTTTGGGACTTCTTCACCTGGAAATCATCCAGGAACGTCTGGAACGAGAATATAATCTGGATCTGGTAACAACAGCGCCCAGTGTAATTTATAAAGTATATAAAACAAACGGAGAAGTGATTGATCTGACTAATCCCACCAATCTTCCGGACCCTTCCGAAATCGAATATATGGAAGAACCCATGGTGGATGCGGAAATCATGGTGACGACAGAGTTTATCGGCGCGATCATGGATCTCTGCCAGGAACGGCGGGGACAGTATATTGGCATGGATTATATGGAAGAAACAAGAGCGCTTCTGAAGTATAAGCTGCCGTTAAATGAAATTATCTATGACTTTTTTGACGCGTTGAAATCTCGTTCCCGGGGTTACGCTTCTCTGGATTATGAATTGTGCGGCTATGAACGCAGTGAGCTTGTGAAACTGGATATTTTGGTCAACAAGGAAGAAGTGGATGCGCTGTCCTTCATTGTACATGCAGATACTGCCTATGAGCGGGGACGTAAAATGTGTGAAAAGCTGAAAGAGGAAATTCCCCGTCAGCTCTTTGAAATTCCCATTCAGGCAGCTGTGGGAAGTAAGATTATTGCCAGAGAGACCGTCAGAGCTATGCGTAAGGATGTGCTTGCCAAGTGTTATGGCGGTGATATTTCCCGTAAGAAGAAACTTTTGGAGAAACAGAAGGAAGGTAAGAAGCGTATGCGCCAGGTAGGTAATGTGGAAATTCCACAGAAAGCCTTCATGAGCGTATTGAAGCTGGATGATAGGTAAGAACCTGGAAACCGCTTACGGGACAGGAGATGTGAAGATGAAAAAACAGAGAAAAAGAGCCGTGGTGCTTCTGCTGGCTGCGGCAGTTCTGATGGGAACCCTTTCCGGCTGTGGTTGTGGAAAGAAGAAAAAAGCAGACCCTGAAACCCAGCAGGTGATGAAAATTTCCATCACACCGGCAGTGACACCGACTCCATCGGTGGAAGAGGTGAATCCCGATGCAGTAGTCACCAAAGACGGCATTACCATGGTCAATTCCTATCTGGCCGAGAAGGAGACAGTACAGCCTTCTCCTAAGGAGGAAGAGACGGAGGGAACAGAGGAAGTTCTGTCAGATGAGGAAAATGGGGTGGACATCAGTGAGGAATCCTGAACAAAAGAGAAGGAATCCCCTGGAACTTTATGTGCATATCCCTTTTTGTGTAAAAAAATGCGCTTACTGTGATTTTCTCTCCGGACCGGCTGGTGAGAAGGAACAGGAGGCATATGTGCAGGCGCTTCTGGAGGAAATCCGCCATACGGAAGAAGGAAGAGACCAGGAAGTGGTGTCGATTTTTCTGGGAGGGGGAACCCCTTCCCTTCTGAAACCCCAATGGGTAGAAGAGATTCTTCTGGAGATTGGAAAGTCCTTTCATATAAGCTCCCAGGCAGAGATTACCATAGAAGCCAATCCGGGAACTCTTACCTGGGAGAAGCTTCGCAGCTACCAGACTGCCGGTATTAACCGGATCAGCCTGGGACTTCAGTCAGTAGATGCAGATGCGCTCAGGACGCTGGGCAGAATACACAGTTATGAAGAGTTTCTTCAGAGCTTTTCCATGGCCAGGGAAGCGGGATTTTCCAATATCAATGTAGATTTGATGTGTGCCATTCCGGGACAGACCTATGAGGACTGGGTACGGAATCTGAGAACGGTGGCAGCTCTTGGCCCAGAACATATTTCTGCTTACAGCCTGATTCTGGAAGAGGGGACTCCCTTTTATGAACAGGAACTGGATCTGCCGGATGAAGATACGGAATATCGGATGTATGAAGAGACAGCAGGGATTCTGAAGGAGTATGGCTACCAACAGTATGAAATTTCCAATTATGCCAGAGAGGGATATTCCTGCAGGCATAATGTGGGATATTGGAAACGTAGAGAGTACCTGGGTCTGGGTCTGGGAGCTTCCTCTCTTTATGAAGAAACCCGTTATAAAAATACTTCCGATATGGAAGAATATAAAAGAAAAAGCCATTGTCCAAGGGCTCTGAGGCAGGAAAAGGAAAGGCTGACTTTACGGGAGCAGATGGAAGAATTTATGTTTCTGGGACTTCGGATGACAGAGGGAATTTCCGAGAAGGAGTTTCAGGAAGGATTTTCCAGCTCCCTTCCTATGGAATATATACAGATTTTGGAGAAATACCGCTCCGTGGGACTTATGGAGAAGGAAGGCGATTTCTGGCGGTTTACCCGCAGGGGAATTCATGTGAGTAACCATATCCTGGCGGAATTTTTGGAATAGGAGGAACTCATGGCAGAAGAGCGCACTAAGAAACCATTTATCAGAATCAGGGGTGCAAATGTAAACAACCTCAAAAATTTAAGTGTGGACATTCCCAGAGATCAGTTCGTGGTTCTTACCGGACTGAGTGGTTCGGGAAAGTCCTCTTTGGCTTTTGATACCATTTATGCAGAGGGACAGAGACGCTACATGGAGTCTCTGTCTTCTTATGCGAGACAATTTCTGGGACAGATGGAAAAACCAGATGTGGAACTGATTGAGGGGCTGCCTCCGGCTATTTCCATTGACCAGAAATCAACCAACCGGAATCCCCGTTCCACTGTGGGAACGGTAACGGAAATCTATGATTACTTCCGTCTTCTCTATGCAAGAGTGGGAATTCCTCATTGTCCCAAATGCGGCAAGGAAATCAAAAAGCAGACGGTGGATCAGATGGTGGATCACATCCTCTCTTTGCCGGAGCGTACCAGGATTCAGCTTCTGGCTCCCGTTGTGCGGGGAAGGAAGGGAACCCATGCCAAGGTTCTGGAGCAGGCCAAGCGAAGCGGCTACGTCCGTGTGCAGATTGACGGCAGTCTTTATGAACTTAGTGAAGAGATTAAGCTGGATAAAAATATTAAACACAACATTGAGATTGTGGTGGATCGTCTGGTGGTGAAGCCGGGAATAGAAAAGCGTCTGGCAGATTCCATAGAAACGGTACTGGATTTATCCGATGGGCTGCTGATGGTAGATACCATGGATGGAAAGATACAGAACTTCAGTCAGAGTTTTTCCTGTCCGGACTGTGAGATCAGTATTGACGAGATCGAACCCCGCAGTTTTTCTTTTAATAATCCCTTTGGAGCCTGCCCGGATTGTGCGGGACTGGGCTATAAGATGGAATTTGATCCAGAGCTTATGATTCCGGACAAATCCCTTAGTATTGACGAGGGAGCCATTGCCGTGATTGGCTGGCAGTCCTGTACCGATAAGGGAAGCTTCTCCAGAGCCATTCTGGAGGCTTTGGCAAGGGAGTATGATTTTCGTCTGGATACGCCTTTTGAAGCGTACCCGGAAAAAATCAAAGAGATTCTTATCAACGGTACCGGCGGTCATTCCGTAAAAGTATATTATAAGGGACAGCGGGGAGAAGGCGTCTATGATGTGGCTTTCCCCGGTCTGATCAAAAATGTGGAACAGCGTTACCGGGAAACCGGTTCCGACGCCATGAAGCAGGAATATGAGAGCTTTATGCGGATTACCCCCTGTAAGACCTGTAAGGGACAGCGTCTGAAAAAAGGCGCTTTGGCAGTGACAGTAGGCGGAAAAAATATTTATGAGATCACAGCGCTTTCCATTGAAAAGCTGAAGCTGTTTATGGAAGAACTGGAACTTTCTCCTCAGCAGATGCTTATTGGAAAGCAGATTTTAAAGGAAATCCGCGCAAGAGTGGGCTTTCTTTCAGATGTGGGACTGGATTACCTTTCCCTGGGCCGCGCTACAGCCACACTTTCCGGAGGGGAGGCGCAGAGGATTCGTCTGGCCACTCAGATTGGTTCCGGGCTGGTGGGCGTTGCCTATATTTTGGATGAGCCCAGCATTGGTCTGCATCAGAGGGATAATGATAAACTCCTTGGCGCGCTGATGCGCCTGCGGGATCTGGGAAACAGCCTGATTGTGGTGGAGCATGATGAGGATACCATGCGGGCGGCAGACTGCATTGTGGATATCGGTCCAGGAGCCGGAGAACACGGTGGAGAACTGGTAGAAATGGGTACGGCAGAGGATCTGATGAAAAATGAGCGTTCCATTACAGGGGCATATCTAAGCGGACGGCTGAAAATCCCGGTACCCAGGGAGCGGAGGCAGCCATCTGGTTTTCTGAAGATCCGGGGAGCCGGAGAAAATAACCTGAAAAATGTAAATGTGGATATTCCTCTGGGAATTATGACCTGCGTTACCGGTGTTTCCGGTTCCGGAAAAAGCTCTCTGGTAAATGAAGTGTTGTACAAGCGTCTGGCCAGAGATTTGAACCGGGCAAGAATCATTCCGGGAAAACATAAAGAAATGGAAGGTCTGGAGCAATTAGACAAGGTGATCAACATTGACCAGTCCCCTATTGGACGTACGCCAAGATCCAATCCGGCTACGTATACAGGGGTATTTGATCAGATCCGGGATCTTTTTGCCTCCACGGCAGACGCCAAGGCCAGGGGATATAAAAAAGGCCGTTTCAGTTTCAACGTCAAAGGCGGCAGATGTGAAGCCTGCAGCGGAGACGGCATCATCAAAATCGAAATGCACTTCCTGTCCGATGTATATGTGCCCTGTGAGGTGTGCAGGGGAAAACGTTACAATCGTGAGACACTGGAAGTGAAGTATAAGGATAAAAACATCTATGATGTGCTGAATATGACTGTGGAAGAGGCGCTGACCTTCTTTGAAAATGTTCCTTCTATCCGGAGAAAGATGGAAACGCTCTTTGATGTGGGGCTTTCTTACATCCGTTTGGGACAGCCTTCCACAGAGCTTTCCGGAGGGGAGGCCCAGAGAATCAAGCTGGCAGCTGAATTGAGCAAGAGAAGTACAGGAAGAACCATTTATATTCTGGATGAGCCCACCACAGGCCTTCATTTTGCAGACGTGCATAAGCTGGTGGATATCCTGAAACGTCTGGCAGAGGGCGGAAATACGGTGGTGGTTATTGAGCACAACCTGGATGTGATCAAAACGGCAGATTATATTATTGATATGGGACCGGAAGGGGGAGACAAGGGCGGTACGGTAATCGCCAAAGGGACTCCCGAAGAGGTGGCAAAAAATCCAGCCTCCTATACCGGACAATATATTGCGAAATACCTGAAGGAGTAAGAAAGGGGGATTCCTATGGCTGCAAGTGATATTGGAATTGATCTGGGAACCAGAAACAGTCTTGTATATTCCACAGGAAAGGGGCTTGTACTGAAGGAAGCCTCTGTGGTGGTATATGACAAGGATTCAGAAAAAATAAAAGCCATTGGTGAGGAAGCGCACCAGATGGCAGGACATGTAAGCTCCAATATGGAAGTGATCCGTCCCATTCGACAGGGCATCATTACCGACTACATTGTTGTGGAAAAAATGCTGAAATATTTTATTTCCAAGGCCATGGGACGCCGGGCTTTTCGTAAGCCCAGAATCAGCATCTGTGTGCCAAGCGGAATTACGGAGATAGAGCGTAAGGCAGTAGAGGAAGCTACTTACCAGGCGGGAGCCAGGGAGGTGTTTCTGGTGGATGAGCCCATTGCGGCGGCAATTGGCGCTGGTGTGGATGTGACCAAGCCCTTTGGAAATCTGATTGTGGATATTGGAGGGGGAACCACAGATGTGGCAGTGATTTCTCTGGCCGGGGTGGTGGTATCCAGCTCCATCAAGGTGGCAGGAGATGTGTTTGATCAGGCAATCATGAGCTATGTGCGCAAGAATCACAGTCTGTTTATTGGAGAGGAAAGCGCAGAGGTCATTAAGAAACAGATTGGTACTGCCTGTGAAGAGGCGGAGGCCCGTACCATGGAAGTGAAGGGGCGCAATGTGATCACCGGTCTTCCCAAGGTGGCTACGCTGACTTCAGAGGAGATTCGTGTGGCCTTGAAGGATGCCACCAGTCAGATTGTGGAAACGGTACATGGTGTCCTGGAAAAGACACCGCCGGAGCTGGCAGCGGATATTGTGGATCGTGGAATTGTTCTGACAGGGGGAGGCGCTCTGCTTCATGGAATGGATACCCTGATTGAACAAAGAACGGGAATCAATACCCTGACGGTACAGGATGCCATGAGTGTGGTAGCTGTGGGAACCGGAAAATATGCAGATGTGATGGCAAGAATGGATGGATAGGAGGGGCGCTGCATGGAAGCAGCGTCCTTTTTTCTATAGCCGGAAGCGGAATGCTCCGCTTGATTCTTGCGGCAGAAAAGTGGAGAGACAGGCGGAGAAAGCGAGCCGCCGGATGGGAGATTGTTGGAATGAGTGAAACCGTAACCGGATATATTGACCATATTATTTTTAGAAATGAAGACAATGGCTATACGGTCATGGTGGTAAAGAATAAAGAACAGGAGGAGCTCACCTGTGTGGGAAGCTTCCCTACTGTGAATCAGGGAGCAACCATTGAAGCAAAGGGTGTCTATACCCGCCACCCTGTTTATGGGAAACAGTTTCAGATAGAGGCCTTTGTGGAAAAAATGCCAGAGGACAGTCTGGCTATGGAACGCTATCTGGGCTCCGGAGCGATCAAGGGAATTGGCGCAGCCCTGGCAGGGCGTATTGTTCGTCATTTTGGAGAAGATACCCTGCGAATTGTGGAGGAAGAGCCGGAACGCCTTGCTGAGGTGAAGGGAATCAGTGAAAAAAAAGCAAGAGAAATCGCAGCTCAGGTAACGGAAAAGGCAGATATGCGAAAGGCGATGATGTTTCTGCAGAAATACGGCATTTCTCTGAATCTGGGCGCTAAGATATATCAGAAATACAGAGATTCTGTTTATACGGTTCTCCAGGAAAATCCTTACCGCCTTGCAGAGGATATCAGCGGTGTGGGATTTAAGATCGCAGATGAGATCGCGGCTCGCATCGGGATTCATACAGATTCAGATTACAGGATACGAAGCGGAATGTTGTATACTCTTTTGAAGGCAATGGGAGAAGGTCATACATATCTTCCCAGGGATCTGTTGTTTTCCCGGTCGGAGGAGCTTCTGGGAGTAGATGCCTCCTATATGGAAAAACATCTGATGGATATGGCGCTGGACCGGAAACTGGTTCTCAAGGAAAGGGAACAGGAAGTGATCGTATATCCCAGCCAGTATTATTACCTGGAACTGAACACGGCAAGAATGCTTCGGGATCTGAATATTATCTGTCCGGAAGACGAGAGATTGGTGGAACGGCGAATTGCTCAGATTGAGAAGGAGACAAAGACCACACTGGATGAAATGCAGAAAAAGGCAGTAACTGAGGCGGCAAGCCACGGGCTTCTGATCCTGACAGGAGGGCCAGGAACCGGAAAAACCACTACCATTAACGCCATTATTCGTTTCTTTGAGGGGGAGGGCGCCAATCTCAGACTGGCAGCCCCTACTGGACGCGCGGCAAAAAGAATGACGGAAGCTACCGGATATGAGGCTCAGACCATTCATCGTCTTCTGGAGCTGACTGGTATGCCTGAGGATGGCAGAGAAGGGCAGGCCATTCATTTTGACCGCAATGCAGAAAATCCCCTGGATGCAGATGTGGTAATCATCGACGAAATGTCTATGGTAGACATTCATCTGATCCATTCACTTCTTCTGGCAGTAACCGCAGGGACAAGGCTGATCCTAGTGGGGGATGAAAATCAGCTTCCCAGCGTAGGACCTGGAAATGTTCTCCGGGATATTATCCGTTCCGGCCAGTTTCCAGTGGTGGAGCTGAAAAAGATCTTTCGCCAGGCATCGGAAAGTGACATTGTTGTCAATGCCCATAAGATCAACCGGGGAGAACTGGTAGTGCCCAATAACAAAAGCAGAGACTTTTTCTTTTTGAAGCGGTATGATGCAGATATTATCATCCGGGTGTTAATTGCGCTGATTCAGGAAAAACTTCCCCGTTATGTGGAGGCAAAGCCGTTTGATATCCAGGTGCTGACACCTATGCGGAAGGGACTTCTGGGGGTGGAGCGTCTGAATCAGATTCTGCAGCGTTACCTGAATCCGCCAGATCAGAAAAAGAAAGAAAAAGAAATAGGAGATCGGCTGTTCCGCGAGGGAGATAAGGTGATGCAGATCAGAAACAATTATCAGCTGGAGTGGGAAATCCGGGGAAAATATGGCATTCCTGTGGACAAAGGCGTGGGAGTCTTTAACGGAGATACGGGAATCCTCAAAGAAATCAACGATTTTTCAGAAATGGCGCTGGTGGAGTTTGAAGATGGCCGATATGCGGAATACTCTTTTAAGCAGTTGGAAGAATTGGAGCTTGCCTATGCCATCACCATCCATAAGGCGCAGGGAAGCGAATATCCTGCTGTTGTGATTCCCCTGCTTTCCGGTCCCCGGATGCTTATGAACCGGAATCTTCTTTATACGGCTGTGACCCGTGCCAGAAAGTGTGTCACCATCGTGGGCAGTACAGAAACCTTTGAAGAAATGATCCGAAACGAGAAACAACAGATGCGGTTCAGTTCGCTGGATCTCAGGATTCAGGAACTGTGTGAGGAAGAAACAGAATCCAGAGACCTGTGACAGAATCTGTCGCAGGCACGCTCATCGGGGAGAAAGGAAGCTGTTTGTATAAATGGATAAAGAATGTTACAGAAATCTGTCTCAATGCTTTGTATCCCAGGTGTTGTCCCCTTTGTCATAAGGTGCTGAAGGAGCCTTCCCGGCTTCTCTGTCCTTCCTGTGAAAAGGTGCAGAAGCCGGTATCCGGTCCCAGATGCATGAGGTGCAGCAAACCGGTATCCCAGGACAGGGAATACTGTACGGACTGTGAAAAGACAGAGAGAAGTTTTGACGAGGGTAAGGGAATTTATTTTTATGATGAACGGATGCGTACCTCCATTGTTCGGTACAAATATTATGGGAGGCGGCAGTACGGAGAATTTTTTGCCAGGGCCATGTGTGTATATGGGAAAAAAGAAATAGAGAGATGGCGGCCGGATCTGATTGTGCCGGTGCCTCTGCACTGGAGAAAACAGAGAAGCCGTGGGTTTAACCAGGCGGAAGATCTATCCTGTCGCATTGGCGCATTTTATCATATCCCAGTGGCAGCAGAGCTGGTGGTCAAGGTACGTTCCACCATATCTCAGAAAAAGCTAAACAAAGCGCAGCGAAGGAAAAATCTGAAGCATGTGTTTGTTTGCAGGGAACCCATAAAGGCCCGGTGTGTACTGGTGATCGATGATGTATATACCACAGGAGCCACCATGGATGCCATGGCCGCGTGTTTAAAGGAGCAGGGAGCCCAGACCGTCTGTTTCCTTACGCTGTGCATTGGAAAAGGGTGACGGGATATTCCGAAAAAATGCTTTTCATAGGTAGGGATATATGATACAATAAATCCGTATGATAACTGTTGGAAGACAGATAATAAGGAGTAGTTTATGTTAAACGAAGAAAAGGTAAAGGTTATGAATAAGCTTGCCATGTATGAACAGGGCGAGGGCAGGAAATACCTTCCAGTCAGCAAATATTACCGGAGCGACTATATCGGTCTGGCGCTGATCAAGAATTTCTTTTTGGTCACCATTGCCTATGGACTGATTCTGATAGGCGTTGCCGCTTATTTCGGGGAATACCTGATGGAGAATATCCATAAAATGGATCTGGTTCATATGGGAATTTATATTCTGATCGGTTACGTGGTGCTTCTTGCCGCTTATTCGATTTTGACTTATGTACAGTATTCCGTGAAATATTACCGTGCCAAGAAGAGCGTCAAAGACTACTATGTGGAACTGACAAAGCTGAGCAAGATTTACGGACGGGAAGAAAAGAAAGCCGCGGGCAGAGGAATGTCAGGAGGATATAAAAAATGACAGCATTACTGGAATTGAAACAGAAAATCAAGGGATTTTACGGGCAGTATGAGATATACATCCTGCCATTTTTGAAGGGAATCCTTGCATTGGTATATTTTATGTGGATCAATCAGAATATGGGATATATGTCTCTTCTTGACAATATCTTCATTGTGCTGATCCTGGCACTGATCTGTTCCATTCTGCCGTCCTCTGTGACTGTGTTTGTGGGATTTGTGCTGATGGTAGCCCATTGTTACGCTCTTGGAATCGAGGTAGCGGTATTTATGCTGGTTCTGATTCTTTTCATGCTGATTGCGTTTCTTCGTTTCAGCGGAGGAAAGAATTCCGTACTTGCGATTACCCCGCTTTCCTTTGCACTGCATATGCCGGTGCTTCTTCCGGTGGGTACCGGACTTTTAAGTACTCCGCTGGCAGCCCTGCCTGCAGGATGCGGCGTTGTCCTTTATTATTTTATCCGTTTTCTGAAAGTGCAGTCCAAGGCGCTTCTGAATCCAGAAACCGTACTGACAGATAAGCTGATTCTTCTGGCAGATGGCCTGGTACAGAACTGGGAAATGTGGATCACAGTGGTGGCTTTCATTGTGGTGATCCTTCTGGTGAATCTGATCCGTACCCGTTCCTTTGATTACGCGTGGCGGATCGCCATTGTGGCAGGCGGTGTTACTTATGTGCTGGTAATGCTGGCAGGAAGCTTTTACTTTAATGTTCCCATTAACATGGTTTCTCTGATTGTATTTTCCGTGGTATCCATTCTGGTGGGGATTGTCCTGGAATTCTTTGTTTTTGGCGGAGATTATACGAGAACAGAGAGACTGGAATATGAAGATGACGAGTATTATTACTTTGTAAAGGCTGTTCCCAAGGCGGCTGTGGCCAACTCCGAGAGAAGCATCAAGAAAATAAACGGCGAGCCTTCCCGTGGTGAGAAGAAGGCAGAAGAAAATGTGGTATCCTCTTATGGCGAACCGGCATTTCAGGGCGGCAAAAAACAGGCCAGACCAGCCAGAGCGGTAAGAGAAGAGAAGAGGGATGAGGCTCCGGTGCTCCCGAAAACTGATCTCAGTGATATCGATTTTGAGAAGAAACTGGAGGAATCCTTAAAAGATTTATAAAACTGCGTGGACGATATGGCAGGCAGTATCTGGGAGGGTGCTGAGGAGTGCCAACAGATACTGCCTGTTAAGCAATAAAGGGAAAGGAGAACATTATGCAGGACATTGCAGCAGAACTGTCAAGGTTTTTGCCAACAATTTCACTGCCCAGCATCGGCGTGATTGATATCATAGAAATCTTTCTGATTTCCTTTCTGGTTTACCAGTTTATGGTATGGATCAAATTTACCCGGGCATATACGCTGCTGAAGGGAATACTGCTTGTGCTGTTTTGTCTTATCATTGCATATATCTTCAAAATGAACACCATTTTGTGGATCGTATCTCATCTGGCCAATGCCATACTTATTGTCGTGATCGTTATTTTTCAGCCGGAACTGCGTAAACTTTTGGAGCAGTTGGGGCAGAAGAAGATTATGTCAGCGATCATCCCCTTTGATACCAGCAAGGAGGTCAGAGAACGATTCACAGATAAGACAGTAAACGAACTGGTTAAGGCATGTTTTGAAATGGGAGAAGTAAAAACAGGAGCCCTGATCGTTATTGAACAGGACATTCGTCTGGGAGAATATGAGCGAACGGGAATTACCGTGGATGCAGTTCTCACCAGCCAGCTTCTGATCAATATCTTTGAACACAATACCCCGCTTCATGACGGCGCGGTTCTTGTAAGGGGGAACCGAATCGTATCTGCAACCTGCTATCTGCCGCTGTCAGATAATATGGAACTGAGCAAGCAGCTGGGAACCAGACACAGAGCAGGTGTGGGAATCAGTGAGGTCAGCGATTCTGTGACCATCATTGTCTCAGAGGAAACCGGTCAGGTTTCCGTTGCCCAGGGAGGCAGACTGATCCGGGATGTGAGCAGCGGGAAACTCCGGGAGATCCTGGAGAAAGCGCAGAATAAAAAGGTTGTGGAAGGCAATAAGCTTCGACATTTGCTGAAGGGGAGAGTGAGACATGAAGAAAAGAAAACTGACCAATAACATCCATCTGAAGATCATGTCTCTGGCAGTTGGAATTCTGGTATGGCTTCTTGTAGTCAATATTGATAATCCCATTGAAACAAAGACATTTATTGTTCAGAATGCCAACCTCCTGAACAGCGATTATATTGAAAGCATTACAGGAAAGATGCTTCTGACAGAAGAAAATCAGGCTCCGGTGCGTGTGTACATCACAGGCGAGCGGAAAACTCTGGAAGGGATCAATCCTGCATCTGATATCCAGGTGGTAGCAGACCTTCAGCAGGCACAGAGTACAGAGACAGACCCGGTGATGGTTCCTTATGTGGCCACCTGTACCGGAATTGCCTCGGCCAATATTAAGGTGGTTCCCCAGAATTTAAGCGTACATCTTCAGGAGAAGGCGACGCAGGAATTTACCATTACGCCTTCTGTGGGGGATTCCAAACCGGGAAAGGGATACGAAATCGGTTCTCTTTCTGTAAATCCGGAGAAAATCAAAATTACAGGACCCAAGGATCTTGTGGGTAAAATAGATAATGTAAGTGCGGTGGTGAATGTGGACGGAATCACGGAAAACACCACCCAGCAGACAGAACTGATCGTAACAGACAAAAATGGAGATCAGTTGGATTCAGAACTGGACAATCTTCGATTTGACAGAAAAGTATCTGTTTCCGTACGGCTTTGGAAGATTCGTACCGATGTAAAGATTGAGGCAGGCTATGTAGGGGTTCCTGCAGAGGGCTACTATGTAGATGCAGATACCGTTACCACAGTTCCCGATGTGATCAGTGTGGCAGGAAGCCAGGAAGCTCTGGACGAACTGGAAGGAATGGGAAATACCATCTGGGTTCCCGCTGACTATATGGATATTTCCGGAGACAACAGTGACCAGGAGAAAAAAATCAACATCACCGAATTGCTTCCGGATGGGCTGAAGCTTACAAGCGGTTCCAGTGAAGACGTCTGGGTTCGGGTAAGTATTTTGCCGGAAGACAGTGAAGCCTATGAGCTTTCCACAGCAGACATTGAGATCAGAAACCTTTCCAAAGGTATGCAGGCAGTATTTGCCACAGCAGTTCTGGAAATCCGTGTGAAAAAAACGGAGCAGGGACTGGAAGCTCTGGATCCCAAGGAGGATATCAAGGCGTCTGTGAATCTGGAGGACAAGGAAGCGGGAAGCTATGAGGTTCCGGTGGAAATTGAACTTCCAGAGGGATACGAACTGGTAAAGGATGAACAGGCGGAAATTAAAATTTCAGAAATTTCCAGCGTAGAAGAAAGCGGGGAATAGGGGAGATACTATGGTTAGTCAAAAAGTAACAGTAAAGAATCCAACAGGACTTCACTTGCGTCCGGCAGGACTGCTCTGCAAGGAGGCAATGAAATTTAAGTCTCTGATCACATTTTCCTTTGAGGGCAGTATTGCCAATGCCAAGAGTGTGTTGAGCGTTCTTGGGGCATGTGTCAAAAGCGGAGATGAGATTGAGCTGACCTGTGAAGGGGAAGATGAAGAGGAAGCCCTCCGTTCTCTGGTAGACGCCATTGAGAGCGGACTTGGAGAGTAAGCCCACAACAGGGGAATATGTAAAAAAAGTGCATGGATTAGGGAAATGAAGGAGGAATTATTTTGAAAAAAAGAGCAGTAGCAGTCTTGCTGAGCCTGACCTTGGGACTGACAGCTGTGAGCCAGACCGGCGCAGCCGTTTTTGACGATCAGGCAGGATCAGCTGTGACAGGAGTACAGGAGCAGACAGGAGATATATTTGGAGACGGCACTGCACAGGAAACTCCAATTCCTGGTGACCAGGAAGTACAGCCGGAGGTTCCTGAACCGGAGACCCCGGAAGAGGTTACACCAACACCGGAGCTTCCACAGGAAGTGACGCCAACGCCGGAAGTACCAGGGGAAGAAATTCCTG
The DNA here is from genome assembly GCA_937900135.1 of uncultured Blautia sp. GTDB lineage: Bacteria > Bacillota > Clostridia > Lachnospirales > Lachnospiraceae > Blautia_A. The sequence goes on from CALCDJ010000048.1 coordinate 35,732, forward strand.
CGCCAACACCGGATCCGGATTTGGATGTTTTTGACCCGGATGCAGTGGAACCGGAACTTACTCCAACACCTACCGTAGTGCCAGAGGAAGAAATTGATCTTTTTTCCAGCGGGGAAGAGGTACTTCTGGGACTGAATACCACATCGGTGGAAGTAAATGCTTCCGATTGGGAAACAACAGAATCCGGCGATTTTAAGCTTCGCAAGGATGGAGGCGCTTATTATACCCTGGCAGACGGACTGGTTCATTTAAAGACCGTTCAGGACAAAAATGCACCGTCTTCTGATACAGAAGCCCATAAAGGAGAGTTGGGATATTATCTTTTTGATGAGCAGGGAATTATGATCACAGGACAGAAAATCATGACCCCTGAAATTGCCAACTATCCATATGAAACCCAGGAAGAATTTTTCTTCATGGATCTTGCGACTCTGGAAAGAGATCTGGCCGCTTCCGATTCTTCTCAGGGAACTGTTCTCACACCTGCCAATTCCAGTCTGGGACGACTGAAACTGAAATACTGGCTGTGGACTGGAAAAACCTTCCGCTATTATGATGCAGGCGGAAAATTCCTCTCTGTAGAACAGTTGAAGGAAATCAATACGGCAGATGGAAAATATACCGGTTATTATACCATTGGGAAAGAAAAGTATTATCTGGATGCAGATGGAACTCCGGTGGTGGGCGATGTGACCATTGAGGATGGAATCGCACCGGGAAAATATCATTTCAAAAAAGCACAGAGCGCTTCTGATATTCCGGGAGCCATGGCTTGTTCCCAGTGGGTAGTAAAGAAGACAGAGAAGGGTGACCAGTGGTGCTACTACAAATCCAGTGGTCTGCTGTACGAGAGAGGAATGGTTGCTACCCGGCTTGATACAAAAACCATGGGAGATTATCAGTATCTTCTCTCTTCTGACGGATACATTCAGAAGAGCTGCATGAAAAAGGCAGCCAATGGTTATTACTATGGCACAGATAAGTTAGGCAGAGTCTACAAAAGCAAACTGGTAAAATATGGCAATTATCGTTATTACTTCGATTCCAAAGGCCGCCGTGTAAAATGGAAAAACTGCTGGCATCGCTGTCCGGGAGCCGGAAACCGCTTCTATTATTTCGGAAGCACCTACGGCAGAGTTTCCGAAAAAACAGGATGGCAGAAGGTAGTAAGCAATAGTGGGAAAATGTATGGATGGTTCTATTTCCCATCTTCCAAAAACCACTACATAGATACCATGACAAAAACCGGAAGATACTTCCGTCCAGACGGACGTCTGGCAGGAGGAATTACAGAAGTGAAAGGAAAAACCTATTTCTTCCAGTATTCTTCCTCAAAAGAGTATAAGGGTAAAATGTTCAAAAGTACCCTGATCAGCTATAAAGGAAAATGGTATTATGCAGGAAGCGCCGGTGTCCTGGCCAGAAACAAATGGATCAAGACCGGTGGAAATTACTATTATTTCCAGGATGACTTTACTGCCAAAACCAATGCCTTTGTAAAGAGAAACGGCGTAAACGGTTATCTGGATTCCAGCGGTAAATTCTGTACCGGATGGGTTCTGGTCAATAATACCAACAACCAGGTAAGATATATCAATCCAAAGGGAACCGGATATGTAAAAAATACTTCTCTGGTGATCAATGGTCTGAGATATTACTTCGATAAAAACGGATACCGGAGAAATGACCTGACCGCATCCATCAAAGGGCCTTATTATCTTGAAGTGGATCGTGTCAACGGTGTAATGACCGTGTACAATTCTTCCAGAAATACACCGGTGAAGAGCATCCGTGTTTCCGTTGGACTTCCAGGAACACCTACCGGACCGATCGGATACTTTACCCTTAGAAGAAGTCTTAGATGGCAGCCTCTGATGGGACCATCCTGGGGACAGTATGGAACCCATGTACAGGGCGCTGGACAGGGAGGTATTTTCGTGCATTCTGTTGCAGGCTCTGCACCGAACAGTTACAGCCTTCCGGCAGCGGAATATAATAAGCTTGGAAATCCGGCTTCTCATGGATGCATCCGTTGCTGTGTAGCAGATGCCAAATGGGTATATGACAACTGCAATGGCGCAACTCTTCGTATTTTTGACGGAGCCTATAAGGCAGATGAAGCCTTTAAAGGACCTCTGGGAAGAAGACCTCGCGTGGCGCTTTATGGCAGCAAGAATTTCGACCCGACAGATCCGGCAATCTAAATAATGACAAGAACAGAGACAGTCCTGTGATTTTTCACAGGGCTGTTTTTAGGTTGCAAAAATTCTGTTGCCCATGTATAATAAAAATGTCACAATTACGTAATATATTTAGAAAAAAGGAAAGAACATGCATATTAAAAAATGGATGAAAAAAACAGCGCTTCCTGTATTGGCAGGTGTGATGCTTCTGGCAGGGAGTGTGTCGGCCGCAGGCCCGGAATCAGGATGTTATCAACGCTATCTGACACTGGCAGAAGAAGAGCGGATCGAAGCACAGGAAGAAACGGCGCTCTATGGTTCTGCCCAAGGGAAAAAGGAAGAAAAAGCAAAGGTAGACCCTAAGGCATGGAAGAAGATCAATGGCGTCTGTTATAATGGAAGCGGAAAGGAGATTCCGGGAGCCATTACCCGAGGCATCGACGTATCGGAATGGCAGGGGGATATTAACTGGCACAAGGTAAAAAATGACAATGTGGATTTTGCCATGGTGAGGATCTCTTATGGTTCGTCCTACATGGATAAGAAGTATGATGCCAACATGAAGGGGGCAGAGGAAGCAGGGCTTCCGGTGGGAACCTATGTGTTCAGTACCGCGACCACACCAGAGATGGCGTTAAAAGAAGCCAAGGTGGCCATCGAGAAGATGAAAGGCTATAAAGTCTCCTATCCGGTAGTCTTTGATCTGGAGGACAGCCGGATGGGTAAGCTGTCCAAGAGCCAGGTGTCGAAGATCGCACTGGCGTTTTGTAACGAAGTCCGTAAAGCAGGTTATTACCCTATGGTCTACTGCAATACCAACTGGTATGACACCGAGGTGGACTGGAGCCTGTTAAATGGGATTGACGTATGGATCGCCCGATATGGGGATAAGATTCAGGCGCCTTCGAAGGATTCCTACCATTATACCATCTGGCAGTCCACAGACGGAGATGGAGGCGGACTTCTGAACAGCACCAAGGGACTTATTGACGGGATTCCCATATATAACAATGTAGATGTGGATTTTGGATATGTGGATTATACCAGGAAAATCGTTCCCCGGTATTATCCGGTGTCCAAATATGAGCCTTCTGTAAAACCGGATTTGGATACAGATGACCAGATCCAGACTGGAAAAAATGGCTGGGCAGAAGAAGGCGGGAAAACATATTACTATGAAAATGACGAAAAAGTAACTGGCTGGCAGAAGATTGACGGAAAGTATTATTACTTCAACGGAACCAAGGGATATCTCTATAAGGATAAACTGCTGACTTCCAGGAAGAAAAATATCTGCTATGTGGACAAGGACGGCGTTCGTGTATCCAAAAAGTGGGTGGACTGGAAGGAGAAACGGTACTACATGGCTTCCAACGGTTATGCAATCAAAGGCTTCCGAAAACTCAGTGGAAAATATTATTATTTTGATCCGGAGGACGCATATCTGTATACCGATCAGAAAGTGATCGCCAGGGACGGCAGGATTCATTATGTAAATGAGGATGGTACGGCAAGCTGTAATGGTTTTCAGACCATAGAAGAAAACGGATCAAAAAACACCTACTTTTTTGACAAAAATGGATGCGCTTACAAGGGCTGGCACAAGATTAACGGAAAGAAATATTATTTTTATAAAGGAACCAGCGAAAAATCTGGCAGACGGGCGGAGAGTATCCGCCTTACCAGCAGCAAGGGTGTGGTTTCTGTTTTTGACAAAAACGGAGTTTGTGTGAAACAGTATCATAAATAAAACACGTAGTTTCCTTTGAGGGGACAAAGATACAGAAGAAGGAAAGGGAAAAGGATGAATAAAAAGAAATGGCTGTGCATCTTTCTGTGCACAGCGCTTGGAATGACCGCTCTTTTGGGCGGTTTTCCAGCGTTTGGAGAAAGAAAAGTCAGCAATAGCAAAAGACCTGTGGTGGTTTTGGACCCCGGACATGGCGGGGGTGAGGCTGGCGCCTGGGCAAAACATAACGGAATCACCTACAAAGAAGAGGAGATTAACTGGAAGATTTCCAATTATACCATGCAGGAATTGCAGAAGGCAGGAAACATTGAGGTGCATCTGACCAGAAGTTATCACCAAAGGATGGGACTGAGGGCCAGAGTAGAGGTGGCAAAGAGCCTGGAAGCGGATCTTCTGGTGAGCCAGCATATCAATTCTTCCCCAAGCGCTTCTCCGCGAGGGGCTTCGGTCATGATTTCCAGAGGTACCTATCGCCCGTATCTGGTAAAAAAAGAAAAGAAATTCGGAAGCTACGTAATGGAAGAATTGGGAAACCTTGGGATTCATCGCCGTTTTCCGGAAACCGGAGGAATGGAATACCGGATGTCAGAGAACAACAGCAGATATCCCAATGGAGGCTTGAGAGATTATTATGGAATCGTGGCATCCAGTGTGGAAATGGATCTTCCGGGCGTGATCATTGAACATGCATTTATAAGCAGTCCCATGGATGCAAAAGAATTTTTAAGCTCCGACGCAAAACTGCGCCGTCTGGCTAAGGCAGATGCAAGGGCCATCCTCCGATACTGTAAAACTTTGCCCCAGGAAGAGATTCCGACTCCCCAGCCAGATCCGGAACCTGGAAAGAAAAATGGCTGGTATAAAGAGAATGGACATCAATATTATTATGAAAATGGGAAAAAGATCAAAAACAAGCTGCTATTTTTGAAAGCTGGAATTTCCTATGTGGACAAAGAAGGAAAGCGTCAGTACGGCTGGCAGGAGTTTAAAGGAAAAACCTATTACTTCAAACCAGATGGCATCGCACACTGTAATTGGATGAACGATCATGGAACCTGGTATTATTTTGATATCCAGGCAGGGTATCTCTACAAGGATAAGCTGATGAAAATGGGAAACGGAGACATTTATTATATGGATAAAAATGGCGTTCGTTTCAATAAAGGTTTTCGGACCATAAAATCAGGAAAAAAATCCCATACCTATTTTTTCGGACCAGATGGAAAAGCCAGAAAGGGATGGATGAAGTTAAATAAAAAATGGTATTATTTTACCAAAAATGCAGGAGTGATGTTGAAAAATACAAAAGTGAAAAGTTCCAGTGGTAAAATATACAAGTTCAATTCCAAGGGCGTATGCACCAATCGAAAGTAAGGCGCAGGATGGGAAAATCCGGGGAAACGTTGGTTTTCCGGGGGTTCAAGCCTTGAATCAGAGCGATAAAGATGCTATAATGACAGAAACCGTGTGGGCAAAAACAGCCGGCACATAATCAAGTCGATTGAAAAATTAAGGAGAGATAAGAATGAGAACTTATTTGGTAACTGGCGGCGCTGGTTTTATTGGTTCCAACTATATTCATTATATGTTTGAAAAATATGGGGACGAGATCCGCATCATCAATGTGGACAAGCTGACTTATGCAGGAAATCTGGAAAACCTGAAGGATGTAGAGAACAGAGAGAACTATACCTTCGTGAAAGCGGATATTTGCGACAGCGAAACTATCATGAAGGTTTTTGCAGAAAATGATATTGACCGTGTGGTACACTTTGCAGCAGAAAGTCATGTGGACCGCAGCATTAAGAACCCGGATGTTTTTGTGAAGACCAATGTTCTGGGAACACTGGTTATGCTTAACGCAGCGAAGGCAGCGTGGGAGCTTCCAGACGGAACCTTCAAGGAAGACAAGAAATTCCTTCACGTTTCCACAGACGAGGTATATGGCTCCCTGGAAGAAGATGGAACCTTCTTCTATGAGACTACCCCATATGATCCTCACAGTCCCTATTCTGCAAGTAAGGCATCTTCCGATATGCTGGTGAAATCTTATATGGATACTTATAAATTCCCGGCAAACATTACCAACTGCAGCAACAACTACGGACCATACCAGTTCCCGGAGAAACTGATTCCGCTGATTATCAACAATGCTCTTCAGGGAAAGAAACTTCCGGTATATGGAGATGGAAAGAACGTTCGTGACTGGCTGTATGTTATGGATCATGCCAAGGGTATTGATATGGTACAGGAAAAGGGCCGCCTTTTTGAGACATACAACATTGGCGGACACAATGAGAAGCAGAATATCCAGATCATCCATATTATTCTGGATACCTTAAAGGAAATGCTGTCCGATGAAGATCCAAGAAAGGCTCTGGTAAGTGAAGATCTGATTACTTACGTGGAAGACCGCAAGGGTCATGACCGCCGTTATGCCATTGCTCCGGACAAGATCAAAGAAGAAGTGGGCTGGTATCCGGAAACCTGTTTTGAAGATGGTATTCGTCTGACCATTCAGTGGTTCTTTGAACATGAGGACTGGATGAAGAATGTGACCAGTGGAGATTATCAGAAGTATTACGAAGATATGTATCATACAAAATAAAAAAGAGGCCGTCCGGCAGGAAAATGCTCCTGCCAGACGGCTTTTTCCTTTGTATTCTTTTATAAGGTGTAAACAATGATTCCGAGAATAATGATCAGATTTCCAATCATTTTTCCACGGGTAATTTTTTCCTTCAGAATAAGTCTTGAGAGAATCAGGACAAATACATAAGTGGCGGTATCAATAACCGGCCCGTACCGCATGTCCACCTTTGTATAACACCAGGTATTCAAAAGGAGAATTCCAAAAAAGAGTCCATAGGCTGTGATGACACGCCAGTTCAGATATTCCCGGAGCGGATTCTCATAAGTTTTGTTTGCGCTTTGTTTCAATAAAATCTGAGAGATGGCTGAAAAAAAGGTTCCTCCCAGCATAATCCATAAAAACATCCTATTCATATCGCTGCACCGTCCAGACTCCCAACAGCACAATAAGAATACCCAGAATATTCTGTACCGAAAGCTGTTCGTGGAAAATAATCACTGCCCAGATCTGGGACCACAAAAGATATACGCTTTTGTTGGCATAGGCAGTAGATAAAGAAAATTTCTTGATCACCTGCTGCCAGGCAATGGCATAAATACCGCAGTTGGCGATCATGAGAAACAGAAACACATAAAGCAGCGGCCCGGCAAGTCCATGTCTGTTATACTGAATAGAGGCAAGTTTGGAAAAAACACTTGTCAGTGAAAACAGAAGGATGTTCAGGTGCAGCTGTATATAATCTTTATACTTAGGCATAACTCCTCCATATACTTTGCTTCCCGAAAACGGGAGCGTTCTCTGCTGTAAAACAACAGAACCATTATATCCCATAACGGAAGAATTTTAAATACCCAACTGAAATCTGTCCCTGGAATGCCCGCTTTACAATATATAGTGAAAATGATATGATGTAAAGGATTATAAATAAGGATTATAAACATAGAGAGAAAGGCAAAAAAATATGAGTTTGTATTCAGTGGTAGTTCCCGTATACAACTCTGAACATACACTGGAAGAGTTATATACACGACTGGAAAAAGTATTCCGGGAAACAATCAAAGAGGAATTTGAACTGATCCTTGTGGACGATGGTTCAAAAGATCGCTCCTTTGAAGTGATGCAGGAACTTCGGAAAAAAGATCAAAGAGTTAAAATCATTCAGATGGCACGTAATTTTGGACAGCATCCGGCGCTGCTCTGTGGATTTGCCCATGTAAAGGGGGATTTTGTGGTTACCATGGACGACGACCTTCAGCATCAGCCGGAAGAATTGCCAAAAATGATCCGTGTTATGGAAGAAAGAGCGGATGTGGATGCGATTATCGCCAGCTATGAAGGAAGAAAACATGGATTTATCCGAAGGCTGGGAACCAAAGTTTCTGTCTGGGCCACCTCCAAAATGTTGGGCAAGGACCCCAACCTTCAGATTACCAGCTATCGTCTTCTGCGGCGTTTTCTGGTGGATGCTATGGTACAGACCAACACTTATCTGCCCCAGATCGGGAATCTTCTGGTGCTGACCTCCAACCGGATCATCAATGTTCCTGTTCAGCATGCAGCCAGAGCCTATGGAAAAAGCGGCTATTCCTTTAAACGTCTGGCCAGAGATTTCATTTATGACATTACTGCTCACACAGCATTTCCTCTGATTATGGTACGGAACATTGGAATTGCCAGTTTTCTGGTGAGTCTGGTAATGGCGCTCTATTTTCTGATCAGATATTTTGCATGCGGAATTTCCGCCGAAGGCTGGACTTCTCTGATGCTGGTGCTTCTGGCTTTTTTTGGACTGACACTTCTGTCCATTGGAATTATTGGAATGTATCTGATGAATATTCTTAACGAAGCCAAGAAACTTCCCCATTATGTGATCCGTCAGGAGGAGACAGACTGATGAAAAAAGAAATCGGCGGCTATTTGGAATTGGAGGAGCTGGGCGGCCGGGAATATTATCCGGAGCTTTATAAGGTGAATCTGGGAAGGACAGCGCTGCTCTGGCTGATAGAAAGCCGAAAGATAGAAAGACTGATCCTGCCGTATTTTCTCTGCGATTCTGTAGCAGAGGTATGTACGGGAGATGCCCTTTCTGTGGAATACTATCATCTGGACAGGGATCTGGTTCCCGTGTATCCAAAACGAAAACTTCAGGATCGGGAGTATCTGTATCTTGTAAATTATTACGGACAGCTTACGGACAAAAAAATCCTGGAATATAAAGAAATCTATGGAAATCTTATTGTGGATCATACCCACGCATTTTTTCAGCGGCCGATAAAGGGAGTGGATACCCTGTATTCTGTGAGAAAATTCTGGGGAGTCAGCGATGGCGCCTATTTGTCCACAGATGCGGACCTTTCAGGGGAAAAGCCTCTGGATGCTTCCGGAGCGCGCATGGAACATATTCTGGGACGATATGAGAAGGACGCAGGAACCTATTACCAGCAGATGCTGGACAATGCAGCCGGATATCACGGGATGGAGATTCGCCGGATGTCCCGGCTGACAGAGAACCTTCTGGGAGCCATTGATTATGAAAAATGCAAAAAAAGACGGGAAGAGAATTACCGGATACTTTCCACTCTTCTTCCTTCTGAGAATCCCTTTACCAGGGTAATCCCAGAGGGGCCGTTTACCTATCCCTATTACCACAAAAAGGGACAGGAATTGCGGAAATGGCTGGCAGGACGAAAAATCTTTGTTCCTGTTTACTGGGGAAACGTACTCAGAGAGCAGAAACCGGACAGTCTGGAATATCAGTGGGCTTATCATATCCTTCCCCTGCCCTGTGATCACCGATATGGGCGGGAAGAGATGGAATATATTGCAGCAGCAGTAAGAGAATGGGAGAATCTAAAATGACACACAGAGTTTTGATCCTGGGAAGTCTGGGAGAATTTGTACAGCTTGTTCAAATGGCAAAAGAACGGGGATATGAGGTCCTTGTATGTGACGGATATGCAGATGGCCCGGCAAGAGCTTACGCAGATGCCTCCTATGTGATTCCGGTCACAGATATTCAGGCAGTGGCAGAGCTTTGTATCCGGGAAAAGGTAGATGGAATCCTCACATCTTTTTCGGATCTTCTTTTGGAGTGTATGGTAAAGATTGCAGATCAGGCAGGGCTTCCCTGTTATCTGAAACCAGAACAGCTTCCCTGGTACAGAGATAAATCAGTTTGCAGAGAAACACTAAAAAAACTGGGACTCCCCACGCCGGGCTTTATGAAACTTCCGGTGGAACTGATAGAAAAAAAGAAGGAGTCAGAGTTGAAGCGCCTTACCGCAGATCTTTGTTATCCACTGATCAGTAAGCCCATGGACAAATACGGCTCCAGGGGGATTTTTGTGATTCACCATGAAGGGGAGCTTCTGGAAAAAGCAGGGGAAACAGCAGAATTTACAGAACTTCCGGAAATTCTGGTAGAAGAATATAACGATGGATTTGAATTTAATATGATGACCTGGGTTCTGGAGGGACAGGTGCATCTCATCAGCATTGCAGACCGTGAAAAAACAGAATTTGTACAGGGAATGCTCCCGGAAAGTACAAGAAACGTTTATCCTTCCTGTCTGTTGTCCCAGGTGGAAAAAGAAGCTCTGGAAATTCTTCAGGGCTACATTTCTTATACCGGACAGAAGGAAGGCGCCCTTTCCATGCAGTTTTTCTGGAAACCGGACAGAGGAATTCAGGTATGCGAGATTGCAGCCCGCTTTTTTGGCTATGAGCATGAACTGACGGAGATGGTATATGGATTTTCCCTGGAAGAGCTTCTTCTGAATTCTCTTTATGACAGAGAGGCTCTGGAAGGGATGATACAGAAGCATGATCCTCATAGGCCACGGCGCTTTGGAGCAGTGTTGTATTTTCACGGAAGATTTCTCACAGTAAAAGATCAGAGCGCAGCGGAGAAACTGGCGCTTCATCCGGCAGTGGCAAAACCCTGGATCTTTTATCAGACAGGGGAACCGGTGGTTGCCTATGGACCCAACCCCTATATGGCATTGTATTACATTCAGGCAGATACCAGAGAGGAATTGGACCGGATTACTGGAGAATTTTACAGAGAAATGAGCATCAGGGATCAGGACGGACAGGAAATTGTATACAAAAATATCCTTCCTGTGGGCAGAAATATGTATCTTGATTCTGGAAATAAGCGTTGAATTTATAACCTGAGTATGAGACAATAAAATGATTGGAATGATTCGGTTGTTTCATCGGATCAAATCCATGGAAATCAGAAACAGGGGAAGATCAATGATAGATTTTAACAGACCGGCAATTGTCGGGAAAGAACTGGATTATATCCGGGATGCAGTGAACGAAGGAAAACTTTGCGGAGATGGCAAATACACCAGACGCTGCTCCGACTGGATGAAAAAAAAGTTTGATGTGAAGCATGTGCTTCTGACTACATCCTGTACACATGCGCTGGAAATGGCCGCATTTCTTTGCGACATTCAGCCAGGAGACGAGGTGATCATGCCTTCTTATACCTTTGTCTCCACCGCCGATGCGTTTGTGCTTCGGGGGGCAAAGATTGTATTTGTGGATATCCGTCCGGATACCATGAATATTGATGAGAAGCTCATCGAGCAGGCCATTACGCCAAAGACGAAGGTAATTGTTCCGGTACACTATGCCGGAGTTGCCTGTGAGATGGATGAGATTATGCGTCTTGCAGGGAAATATCACCTGAAGGTGGTAGAAGATGCCGCTCAGGGTGTGGAAGCTACCTACCATGGAAAAGCGCTGGGAACCATTGGAGATTTTGGATGTTACAGCTTCCACGAGACAAAAAATTATACGATGGGAGAGGGCGGCGCCCTTGTATTTCAGAAGAAGGAATATCTGGAACGTGCGGAAATCCTCCGGGAAAAAGGAACGGACCGAAGCAAGTTTTTCCGGGGACAGGTGGATAAATACCGATGGATCGACTATGGCTCATCCTATCTGCCAAGCGAGCTGAATGCCGCTTATTTATATGCCCAGCTGGAAGAATGTGAGAAGATCAACAAAAAGCGTCTGGAGATTTATGATTACTATCACAGAAACTTAAAACCTCTGGCAGAGGAAGGCAAGCTGGAGCAGCCGTTTGTACCCAAGGGATGCGGACACAATGCTCATATGTACTACATAAAGGTGAGAGATATGGAGGTACGTACGGAGCTGATCCGCTATTTGAAAGAGCATGGGGTTCTAAGCGTTTTTCATTACGTTCCCCTTCACTCTTCGCCGGCAGGTCAGAAGTTTGGCCGTTTTTCCGGAGAAGATGTGTATACCACAAAAGAGAGCGAACGTCTTCTTCGTCTTCCTATGTTCTATAACCTGGATATGGAGGATGTGAAGCGGATCGTAGATATCATCATGGCGTTTCCCGGTTTTTTTTAAGCGTCCGTATTCTGAGGACAAAAAGATATGAGGTAGATATATGAAAAAATGGAAAAAGAAAGTTTTGGCAGCCACAGCAGCATTTTTGACAGCAGTCTTAACCGTAGTATCCGTTTCAGCAGCCAGTGTGGATTTAAATGGTGTCTACTCCATTTCCACCAATGATATTCCAGGGTGGCCGGCAGGACCGGAGATTTCTTCCAGTACAGGAGTCCTTATGGAAGCATCCACAGGAACGCTGGTTTACAGCAAAGGGGGAGATGAGCTGCGCTATCCTGCCAGCATCACCAAACTTATGACCCTTCTTGTGGCTGTAGAAAACTGTGACCTGGATGAAACAGTGACCTTTACAGAAACAGGAATCCGGGATATTGCGCCGGATTCTGCCAACATTGGAATGCAGCTGGGAGAAACCATGAGCATGGAGGACTGCCTCTATGCGCTGATCATCCGTTCTGCCAATGAAGTTGCCGCACAGGTTGCAGAATATGTGGGAGGAACGGAACAGAGCTTTATTGATATGATGAATGCCCGCGCAGAAAAAATCGGATGTGTCAATACACATTTTACCAATGCCAACGGCCTTCCAGACGAAAATCATTATACGACGGCAAAAGATATGGCGCTGATCTTTCGGGAGTGTCTGAAGAACAAGACCTGCCGGAAAATCCTGAAAACAAGTACCTATTATATAGAGCCTACCAATATGAATGGGGAACAGCGTAAACTTCACACCCATCATCCTCTTTTGGCGAAGGAATCACCACTCTATTATGAGGGATGCATCGGTGGAAAGACTGGTATGACCATAGATGCCGGTCATACGTTGGTAACCGGAGTGAAGAAGGATGGGGTTACGTATATTGCCGTGGTGATGCGGGCAGCAGATCTGAACCAGGCCTGCCTGGACAGCCGTCTTCTTTTTGATTACGGGTATGCCAATTTTCAGAAGACAGAATATAAAAACGGTACGGTGATTATCCCTGCCAATACAGATGTCAGCACCCTTACCAGCCAGGAAGAGAATGTGAATGGCAAAAACATGGAATGCTACTATCTGTCAGGGTATCAGGTGGGAACAGGAAGCGTTTCCGTACCAACTCCTACCGTGGAAGTGGTGGAGGAAGCCGCTGACGGGGACGCTGAGCCCCTGTATACAGAAACAGAAGCCACGGAAAAAAAAACGGATTCTCCCTCCAATGAAAAGGGATTGTCGGATCTGAGCAAAATACTTCTTGCAGTGATGGGAGCAATGGTGGTCCTCCTCGTTGTTCTTCTCATTGCATTGGCCATCAAAAATAAAAAACACGAAAACAAGCATAAAAAATAAGGAGAATTGAAGAATGAAAGGAATTATACTTGCAGGTGGTTCAGGAACCAGATTATATCCTCTGACACGTTCCATTAGTAAACAGATTATGCCGGTTTATGACAAACCAATGATTTATTATCCATTATCCACATTGATGCTGGCAGGAATCCGGGAGGTGCTGATCATCTCCACACCGAGAGATCTTCCTGTATTTGAAGAACTCTTAGGAACCGGCGAGCAGCTGGGAATGAAAATTTCTTATGCGATTCAGGAGACTCCAAGAGGACTGGCAGATGCCTTCATTATTGGGGAAGAATTTATAGGAAAGGATCATGTGGCCCTTGTTCTTGGAGATAATATTTTCTATGGACAGAGCTTTACCCGGGTGCTGCAGCAGGCTGCCCAGAGAGAAAAAGGCGCCACAATTTTCGGTTATTACGTACGTGACCCAAGAGAATATGGGGTGGTAGAATTTGACGAAAACGGAAAGGCTCTTTCCATCGAAGAAAAACCAGAGCATCCCAAGTCCAACTATGCAGTTCCGGGACTGTACTTCTATGACAATGATGTAGTAGAAATCGCAAAAAATGTAAAACCTTCTGCAAGAGGGGAAATTGAGATTACCAGTGTCAACAATGAATACCTTCGCCGGGGAACCCTTCATGTGGAAACCCTTGGCCGTGGTTTTGCATGGCTGGATACCGGAAATCATGATGCCCTCCTGGATGCGGCAGAATATGTGGCAGCTGTACAGAAGAGACAGGGACTTTACATTTCCTGCATCGAAGAGATTGCCTATAAGAAAGGCTTTATTGATAAGGCTCAGCTGGTAGAACTGGCACAGCCTCTTCTGAAAACCGCTTACGGACAGTATCTCCTTGAGGTATCCGAAGGTTTATAAAAAGAATGGAATCAGCCTGCCCGAAGGGGCAGGCTCAAAATCAATCAGTATGACAGGAGTAAAAAAATGGGAAAAATCAAAGTAACAGAATGCGGAGACATTGAAGGATTAAAAGTAATCGAATCTACCGTATTCGGGGATGATCGCGGTTATTTTATGGAAACCTATAATTACAATGACTTTAAAGAAGCCGGTATTGATGTGGAATTTGTGCAGGACAATCAGTCCAGTTCCCGTTACGGAGTTCTCCGGGGACTGCATTTCCAGATTAATTATCCTCAAGATAAGCTGGTTCGCGTGGTAAATGGAGAAGTTTTTGACGTGGCGGTAGACCTTCGGGAAGGCTCTAAGACCTACGGAAAATGGTACGGTGTGGTTCTTTCCGCAGAAAATAAAAAACAATTCTTTATTCCAAAGGGCTTTGCCCATGGTTTTCTGGTGCTTTCTCCTCAGGCGGAATTTACTTACAAGTGTTCTGATTTCTATCATCCAAACGATGAGGGCGGTCTGATCTGGAACGATCCGGAGATTGGAGTAGAATGGCCGATTCCAGAAGGAATGGAACTGATTTTTTCTGACAAGGATCAGAAATGGGGCAGCTTCCGGGACTTCCAGAGATAGGAGAATGCAATGTTAAAAACAATCTTTTCCCTGCCGGCGGACGTATACAAGAACCGCCGGCTGGTTTTGAAACTGGCAAAAAATGATTTTAAAACCAGATATGCCGGTTCTTATCTGGGAATGATCTGGGCCTTTATCCAGCCCATTGTGACCATTCTGGTATACTGGTTTGTATTTTCTGTGGGCTTTAAGCCGGCCATGGATGGCGTGGGGGTTCCCTTTGTGCTTTATCTGGTGGCAGGTATTGTGCCCTGGTTCTTTTTCCAGGATGCGCTGGTGGGAGGAACCAATGCCCTTCTTGAATATAATTACCTTGTAAAAAAAGTCGTTTTCAATATCAGCGTTCTTCCCATTGTGAAGATTATTTCCGCGCTGTTCGTACACGGCTTTTTCGTGATGTTTACCGTGATTTTATATATGTGCTACGGGAAGTTTCCAGACTGGTATTATCTGCAGATCTTTTATTACAGCGGATGTACCTTCCTTCTGGTGCTGGGACTGTCTTACGCAACCTGTGCGGTGGTGGTCTTTTTCCGTGATCTGACTCAGATCATCAACATTGGACTTCAGGTGGGCGTATGGCTGACCCCGATTATGTGGGTGGCAGAGACAGCCCTTGTCAATCATCCCCTTTTGCAGAAGGTTCTGCAGCTGAATCCCATATATTATATTGTTTCCGGATACCGGGATTCTTTTGTGTTTA
Organism: uncultured Blautia sp.; assembly: GCA_937900135.1. Taxonomy (GTDB): domain Bacteria; phylum Bacillota; class Clostridia; order Lachnospirales; family Lachnospiraceae; genus Blautia_A. Next base: position 51,186 of record CALCDJ010000048.1, read on the forward strand.
AACATTGGTTTTTTGAAAGACCACTGTGGACACTGTATTTCTGGGTATTTACCCTGGGCTGCTTCCTTTTGGGCAACTGGGTGTTCAGACGTCTGCGGGTGCATTTTGCAGATGTATTATAAGAGGTTGGAAGAGAGGGTTTTAAGTGAAAGATAAAAATGTAATTCAAGTGGAACATTTATCAAAAATGTATAAGCTGTATGATAAGCCTTCCGACCGATTGAAGGAATCGCTGGGTCTTACCAGAAAGAAACGGTATCGGGAGCATTTTGCCCTGCATGATGTGAATTTTCAGGTGCGTGAGGGAGAGTGTGTGGGAATCATAGGAACCAATGGTTCCGGAAAGTCCACCATCTTAAAAATTATTACCGGTGTGCTTACCCCCACAGAGGGAGAAGTGAAGGTGAATGGAAGAATTTCCGCTCTTCTGGAACTGGGAGCCGGATTTAACATGGAGTATTCCGGGCTGGAAAATGTGTATCTGAATGGAACCATGATCGGTTTTACAAAGGAAGAGATCGACGCCCGGCTGGATGACATTCTGGCATTTGCAGATATTGGAGATTTTATTCATCAGCCGGTAAAAATGTATTCCAGCGGTATGTTTGTCCGCCTGGCATTTGCAGTTGCCATTAATATTGATCCGGAAATCCTGATCGTAGACGAGGCATTATCTGTGGGAGACGTATTTTTCCAGGCAAAATGCTACCATAAATTTGAAGAGTTCAAGGAACAGGGAAAGACCATTCTTTTTGTAAGTCATGACCTGAGCAGTATTGTAAAATATTGCGACAGAGTGGTTTTGCTGAATAAGGGGCAAATGCTGGACGAAGGGTCCCCCAAGGAAATGGTGGATATGTACAAGCAGCTTCTGGTGCACCAGGACCCGGTGAAGCAGGGCGAAGGGGGTCAGGAGCTTACAGCGGCAGAAGAAAACTGGGGAACTGGTTTCGCCAGAAATCCGGATACCCTGGACTATGGAGAAAAACAGGCAGAAATTGTGGATTATGTGGTTCTGGATGAAAAAGGACGCCCCAGCAACAATATTGAAAAGGGCAGTACCTTTTCTATTAAGATGAAGGTGCATTTTCATGAGAATATTCAGGAACCCATTATGGCTTACACCTTTAAGAACATTCAGGGAACTGAAATTACAGGCACCAACACCATGTATGAAAAAATGTCTGTGGAGCATCCAGACGCAGGCAGAGAATGTGTGGTGACATTTACCCAGAAGATGGATCTTCAGGGAGGGGAATATCTGTTGTCCTTCGGATGTACCGGATACCGGAACGGCGAATTTGCCGTGTTCCATCGCCTGTACGATGCCTGCAACATTACTGTGATCTCTGGAAAAGACACCGTTGGATTTTTTGATATGAATTCCAAAGTGACCATAGAAGAGTAAAGGAGAATTCCATGGAGGAAAAAATCGGAAAAGTAACCCTGGATCTGACCTGGTATCCGGGAGAAGATCTTTACAGTGACGGCCCGGTAGAGGAAGAACTTCTGGAAATTGCCAGAACTTATAAAGAAGAGGAACTGAATCAGGTAATTGCAGAGCGGAACAGTTGGGCAGTTTTGTATCATTTTTCCCATATCCGGCAGAATATTCTGGAATGGCTGCCCATTGAGAAGGAACATAAGGTTCTGGAAATCGGTTCCGGATGCGGCGCCATCACCGGCGCTCTGGCACGAAAAGCCAAGGAAGTGACCTGTATTGAGCTGTCTAAGATGCGAAGTACCATCAATGCATATCGGAATCAGGAATACGACAACGTAAAAATTCTGGTAGGAAATTTTCAGGACATTGAAAAAAATCTGGAAGAAACCTATGATTATATCACTTTGATCGGTGTGTTTGAATATTCCGAAGGATATATTGGAACAAAAGAACCTTATGTGGAAATGATCCGAAGAATTTCCCGTCATCTTGCGCCAGGGGGAAAACTGGTGATTGCCATTGAAAACCGCCTGGGATTAAAATACTGGGCTGGATGTACCGAGGATCATGTGGGTACTTATTTTGAGGGAATTGAAGGATATCCCAATACTTCCGGTGTGAAAACCTTTTCCAGAAAAGAGCTTCTGGATACCATTCAGGCAGCAGGGGATTTCCGTACCACCTTTTATTATCCCTATCCGGACTATAAATTTCCCATGTCCATATATTCAGATGCTTATCTCCCCAAAAAAGGAGAACTCCGGGATAATTTCTGCAACTACGACCGCGTAAGGATGCAGCTGTTTCAGGAACCCAAGGTGTACGATACCCTTGTGGATGCCGGAATGTTTCCGGAATTTTCCAATTCCTTTCTGGTTTTGGTGGAAAAGGAGGACGTGTAATGGAACAGATCCTTTATTCAAAATATTCCAATGAACGAAGCCGCCGATTTGCTGTCCGTACAGATATTCTGGAGGACAAAGGAGAGCGGTTTGTAAGAAAAACGCCTCTGTATCCCCAGGGAGAAGGCCATGTGGAAGCCTTGGTTCGCTGGGACAGGGAGCTTCGCGCCCTTTATGAGAAGGCCGGGTTAGACTGCAACCGGTGTGAGAAGGACGGGAAAGGCGTTCGTCTGGAATATCTGTCCGGTCAGACACTGGAAGAGGTTCTGGACGATCTTCTGGAAAAAGGAGAGACAGAGGCGGCGGAAGAAAGATTGACCGCCTATCTGATGCAGATACGAGACTGCCACAGCCAGGAACCCTTTTCCGTGACAGAAGCGTTTGAAAAGGTATTTGGAAACGTGACGCTTCCCAAGGGGCTGACCACAGCGCCAGTGACAAATATTGACATGGTATGCGGGAATCTGGTATTGGGAGAGAAAGATACGGTTTTGGACTATGAATGGACCTTTGATTTTCCCATTCCATGTGAGTTTGTTCTTTATCGTGTGATTCACTACTATGTGGAAACGCATAGCGTGAGAGCGGCCCTCCCAAAAGAGAAGTTCTATCGGCAGATGGGGATCACAGAGGAACAGAAAAAAGTCTTTCTTGAAATGGAAGCTGCTTTTCAAAGATATATCACCGGAAAGCATATTCCTATGAGAGATCTGTTTGCGGGAATGACTCCGGGCGTGGAAACCGTGCAGACGGTAAATGGAGGAAGCTTGCAGATTTTCTTTTCTGACGGATCTGGATATTGTGAAGAACAGTCCACAGTGTATCCTCTGAAAGCAGGCAAGGCAGAGTGTAAAGCAGAGCTTCCAAAGGATTGTAAATTTGTCCGTGTGGACCCGGGAGAGCGTCCTTGTTCGGTAGAACTTACCCGGATCGCATTTGATGGAAAAAAAGCGTCTCTGGATGGCGCAGCAGTACCGGAAGGCATCCTTTGCGGCGGCTGGGCTTATATTGCAAAAAGAGATCCTAATATTACCGATATTTCTGTTCCGAATGGAGCAAAGGAGTTCTCTCTGGAGCTGACTGTTTATCCAGGGGAGGAAGAGGCATTGCGGCAGACCGTAGGAGAACTGGTCCGTCTTCATAAGAAAACAGAAAAACAGGCAAGACTGATCCATGACATGAAAAATACCAGAGTGTGGAAGCTGTATCAGTCTTACAGAAACAAAGTAGAGAGGAAAAAATAGTATGGAAAACCATGTGGCAGTTCTGGATGCCTGCGATTATGAAATGGAGAATAATGGAACCTGTATTCTCAGGGGCTGGTTTTATGCGCCGGAAATGGAGGAACTTTCGGTACAGGTGAGAGCGGAGCATGTTCCGGTTCACGGTACGCTTTTGCGGGTTCCCCGTCCAGATGTTCTTGGAGCAAGACCAGATCTTTCTTTTCCTGACGAAAACGCAGGGTTTGAGATCCGTATTCCGGATATTGAGCAGATCTCATCCCTGGCAGGTTCTCTGCGGGTACGTCTGCTTTTGGGAGGGGAAGGGATTCCTTTGATCCAAAAGGAGATGGCTGTGGTGAAACAGGAATATTACCATGCTACACTTAGGTATCATCTGGAAATCGTGGAAAAACGTGGGGATGATGTGTATATCCAAGGTTGGTGCATCAATCTTTGTGGAAAACTTTCCATGAAATTCCTGGATGAAAAAGGAGCAGAGATCGAAGGCGTACAAAATGAGGCTGTACGCCGTCCGGATCTTTCCGAAGGATTCGGGATAGAACTGTCCAAATGTCATGGTTTTTCTGTGCGTATTCCAAGAGAAAAGATTTATGGGAAAGAGCTTTGCCTTATTTTTGAAAATCCGGTGACAGCGAAGGAGAGCAGGATCTCCATGCATCGTTTCGACAGGGAAAATCGGCCGGTCTTTCGTGTGAAAAAAGCTCTTGGCCGGGAAAATCAGGAGAAAAACAAGGAAATTCTGAAAGATTCCGGTGTGAAGAATTTTTGGGGCTATCTTCTGGAGGAAGCCCATGGTTCTTCGGATCTGTATGGGTATTATGCAAAAAAACACCGGGCAGGAAAGCTGGAACAAAAGAGACAGGCAAAAAAGAAATTTGACCGGGCTCCTTTGTTCAGTATTGTGGTGCCGTTTTATCAGACGCCTTTGGATCAGGGGCAGGAGATGCTGGACTCCGTATGTGCACAGAGTTATGAAAATTGGGAAATCTGTGTGGCAGATGCCGGAAACAGCGATTTTTGGGAAAAACAGATTCGTCGTCTTTCTAAGGCAGAGGGACGGATTCATTATCTCCACCTGAAAGAAAACCGGGGAATTGCGGAAAATACCAACGAAGCCATCCGCATGGCAAAAGGAGACTATCTTGTTTTTATGGATCACGACGATTTTCTGGAACCGGATGCTTTGTATCAGGCGGCCGCGCTTCTGGATCGTTATCCGGAAACGGAACTGATTTATACCGATGAGGATCTCACGGATGCGGCAGGAACGCCGGTGTATCCTCATTTTAAACCAGATTTTAATCTGGAGTATCTCCGCTGTCTGAATTATATCTGTCATATGGTGGTGGTAAAGAAAAGTCTTCTTGAAAAAACAGGATTGCTGCGTTCTGCATTTGACGGAGCGCAGGATTACGATTTTCTTCTGCGCTGCGTGGAGCAGACGAAGGAAATCCGACATATTCCCAAAGTCTTGTACCATTGGCGCGGTTCTGAAACCTCCACGGCGGGAAACAAAGACAGCAAAACCTATGCGGTGGAAGCTGGAAAAAGAGCGCTTCTGGAGCATTATGAGAGAATGGGCCTGGAGGCTGAGGTGGAATTTACCGGGGAATTTATTGTTTACCGGACAAAGTTTCAGGTACAGGGAAATCCTCTGGTTTCCATCCTGATTCCAAATAAGGATCACATCGATGATCTGGAAACCTGTATCCGTTCCATTGAGGAGAAAAGCACCTGGAAAAACCTGGAGATTATTGTGATCGAAAATAACAGTGAAGAGCCGGAAACTTTTCAGTATTATGAGAAATTAAAAAACAGATATCCCAATATAAAAGTGGTAACTTACCAGGGAGAATTCAATTATTCAGCGATCAATAATTTTGGTGCTGCTTATGGAGAAGGAGATTATTATCTTCTTCTAAATAATGATACAGAAGTGATCACTCCAGATTGGATAGAACGGATGCTTGGCTATTGTCAGAGAGAAGAAGTTGGGATCGTGGGAGCGAAGCTTTTTTATCCGGACAATACTGTGCAGCATGCAGGCGTTGTGATTGGTATGGGAGGATTTGCAGGACATATCCTCACCGGATATGTAAGGGAATATACCGGTTATATGGGACGCTTGATCACAGCGCAGGAGATCAGTGCGGTGACGGGGGCTTGTCTGATGGTGAAGAGATCCGTGTTTGAAGCTCTTCATGGATTGGATGAAGAGTTTGCTGTGGCGCTGAATGATGTGGATTTCTGCCTGAGAGCCGGACAGCTTGGCAAAAAGTGCGTGTTTGTTCCGGAAGCAGAATTGTATCATTATGAATCCAAATCCAGAGGGTTGGAAACCACACCAGAAAAACAGGAACGTTTTCAGAGGGAAATTTCCCGCTTCCAGGAACGTTATCAGGAACTTCTGGAAAAGGGAGATCCTTATTACAACCCCAATCTGAGTCTGATCCAGGGTGATTGCTCTGTGAGAAGAGCCCATGAGACAGTGAAAGGAAAAAGAAACAGATGAAGCATCAATTATTAGTTGTGGAAAAAGAACGGTTTTATTTAAATGACCCGTGTAAATATACCATCCGTGGGATCATTCCGGAACATTTTACCGTGAAGGCATATCTGGACGGAAAACCTCTTCCTGCATCTATGGAAAAATTCGTGGCACGTACCGCCATGGAACGCTTCCAGGATGGAGAGATGATGGGCGTACAGAGAATCGAAGCATTGGTTACTCTTCCGGAAGTCCTTGAGGGGAAAAAATTAGAACTTTTCGCAGTCAGCGAGGAAAAGAAACTGCCCTGGTTTCAGATCCGTGTCAGCGAGTTGTTAAAAAGACGGGGAAAACCTCAGTTTTATATGGAACAGGAACGGGTGAACCGGAAAGAAGGTACGCTTCTCCTCTATGGATGGGCGGCAGCCCAAAGTCATGTTTCCATTAAGCTGTTCGATCAGGAAAAACAGCCGGTTCCCTGCACAGTGCAGAGAATGAACCGTGTGGACGTCCAGGAAATGTTTTATGAGTGCGAGGTGGAAAAGGACTGCGGATTTTCCATAGAATTAAATCAGTTAAAGGGAAAATATCTGTATCTGGTCATGAGAGATGCCGAAGGAAAGAAATCCGTTCATAAAGTGGGCATCGGAGCTGCGGAAATTTTCCAGGGGAAATTTTCCAAATATCAGAAAAAAGCAGTGAATTATTTCAGGGCCCATGGTTTCAAGGCTCTGGTGGAAAAGGGCGTGCGTAAGATCGGAGAATTCCACAAACGTCCGGTGGTCTATGACAAATGGCTTCCGAAACACCTTCCCACCCAGGCAGAATTGGAAAAGCAGAAAAAAGAAGTTTTTTCTTACAGTCCAAAGATCAGTATTGTGATTCCTTTGTATAAGACAAAGGAAGAATATCTCCGTGAGGTGATCGCCTCCATCCAGGCACAGACCTATGGAAACTGGGAACTTTGTCTCTCTGATGGAAGCGGGGCGGATTCTCCGATCAGCGGTCTTTTGAAAGAATATGAAAAGAAAGATGCCAGGATCAAAGTGGTTTCCCATGAGAAACCGCTCCGCATTGCAGAAAATACCAACGCAGCCATTGAGATTGCCACCGGTGATTTTATTGCTTTTGGGGATCACGACGATATTCTCACACCAAACGCATTTTATGAGTGTGTAAAGGCATTAAATGAATCCCCGGAAACGGAAGTGCTCTATTCGGATGAGGATAAGATGGCCATGCATGGAAATAAATTTTTCCAGCCTCACTTTAAACCGGATTTCAATCTGGATCTTCTGTGTACCGTCAATTATATCTGTCATCTGTTTGTGGCAAAGAGAGAACTTCTGGATCGGGTGGGTGTCTTGCGTCCGGAATTTGACGGCGCTCAGGACTATGATTTTATCCTGCGCTGTGTGGAGGCAACAGAGCATATTTATCACATTCCAAAGATTCTGTATCATTGGAGAAGCCATGAGGATTCCACAGCCGAAAATCCAGAAAGCAAGCTGTATGCCTTTGAGGCAGGCGCTCGCGCTGTGCAGGCCCACTATGACCGTATTGGCGTTTCGGCAGAGGTGTACAAAGGAGAATATCTGGGACTGTATCGCACCCGTTTTCTTCGTGATCATGATCCTCTGGTTTCTATCCTGATTCCCAACAAAGATCATATTGATGATCTGGAACGCTGTATTTCTTCGATTGAGAAGAAGTCCACATACCGGAATTTTGAATATATCATCATAGAAAATAACAGTACGGAGGAAGCCACCTTCCAGTATTATAAAGATCTGGAAGCGAGAAATCCCAAAGTGCATACGGTTTACTGGGATGGACCTTTTAATTATTCGGAGATCAATAACTTTGGGGCAGCTCATGCAAAGGGAGAATACCTGCTGCTCTTAAATAATGATACAGAAGTGATCAATGAAGACTGGATGGAAGAACTTCTTGGCTATTGTATGCGTCCGGATGTGGGGATCGTAGGCGCCAGACTGTATTATGACGACGATACCATTCAGCATGCCGGGGTGGTGCTTGGCTTCGGCGGAATTGCAGGCCACTGCTTCGTACAGCAGCCACGGGGAAATACCGGATACTGTCACAGGATCATCTGCGCTCAGGATTACAGCGCTGTGACAGCTGCCTGCATGATGGTGAAGAAAAAAGCCTTTGATAAGGTAGGCGGTCTGAGCGGAGATCTGGCAGTAGCATTCAATGATATTGATTTTTGTCTGAAGATTCGTCATGCCGGTTACCTGGTGGTATATAATCCCTACGTAGAGTTGTATCATTACGAATCCAAATCCAGAGGTTTGGAGGATACCCCTGAGAAAAAAGCAAGATTTAATAAGGAAATCGCCACTCTGGAGGCACATTGGCCGGAAATCTTCAAGAAACCGGACCCTTATTATAATCCAAACCTGACCCTTACAAGCCAGGATTTTTCACTGAAACGATTGTAAAAGCAGCAGAGATCTGCAGAGCAAAAGGCAGACCTCTGAACATGAGGAGGAAAAAAGATGCGAGTACTGGTAACAGGAGTAAAAGGACAGCTTGGTCATGATGTGATGAACGAGCTTGCAAAAAGAGGATACGAAGGTGTCGGTGTGGATGTGGAAGAAATGGATATCACAGACCGGGATGCCGTGGAACGTGTGATGAGAGACGCACATGTGGATAAGGTCATGCATTGTGCAGCCTGGACAGCGGTAGATGCAGCAGAAGATCAGGTGGAACTCTGCCGTAAGGTAAATGCAGTGGGTACAGAGAACATTGCAAGAATGTGCCGGGAACTGGATCTTCCTATGGTATATTTAAGTACCGATTATGTGTTTGACGGAGAAGGAGAACGTCCATGGGAACCAGATGACGAACGCCATCCTCTGAATGTATATGGCCAGACCAAATATGAAGGAGAACTGGCAGTAGAGAAGTATCTGGAGAAATATTTTATTGTGCGTATCGCATGGGTGTTTGGGGTCAATGGAAATAATTTTATCAAGACCATGCTCCGTCTAAGCGAAACACATGATACCCTGACTGTCGTAGACGATCAGATCGGTTCTCCTACCTATACCTATGACCTGGCCCGCCTTCTGGTGGATATGCTGGAAACAGAGAAATACGGCCGTTACCATGCTACCAATGAAGGCTTGTGTTCCTGGTGTGACTTCGCAAAAGAAATCTTCCGTCAGGCAGGAAAAAAGGTAACGGTACTTCCGGTGACCAGCGATGAGTATCCGGCAAAAGCCAAACGCCCCCATAACAGTCGTATGAACAAGGACAAGCTGGAGGAAATGGGCTTTACCCGTCTTCCATCCTGGCAGGATGCTCTGGGACGTTATCTGAAGGAGATTATGTAAGTTTTTATGAGGAACGAACAAAAGAAAAGTAAATATCTGGATTTTGGACTTCTGCTCCTGTTTTTTGCTCTGATTCTTGCCTGGTCCCTGACTGCTGGAAAAGTAGGGGGACCAGATGAACCCATGCGTTACAATGTGGCAAAATATCTGTATGAACATCCGGGGCATCTGCCCCATGGAGCAGAAGAAAGTATCCGCAGTGATACCTGGGGGCTTTCCTATGCCTTTTATCCCATTCTGTCTTATATGGTATCCGCAGTATTTATGTGGATTGCCGGCATATTCAGTACAGATGAGCTTGTGCTTTTGCATGCGGCGCGTCTGGCAGATGTACTCTTTGTAACAGTGGCTGCCTGGTATGTGATTCAGATTGGAAAACGGTTATTCGGAGAAGAAAAGGGCAGGTTTTATGCAATCCTGGTTATGTTTCTTCCGGGATTTGCCTTTATGGGAACATACGTCAATACGGATTCTCTGGCGCTGATGGCAGCGGCAATGATTCTTTATGCCTGGGTGAAATATCTGGATGAAGGGTGGACCTGGAAGAATTGTATTTTGCTGGCTGTGGGAATGGCAATCTGCTTTTTGTCTTATTTCAATGCTTACGGCTGGATTTTATGGAGCTTTTTCTTCTTCTGTATTACGATCCTCTGTTATTCTGACAGACCTTTCCGGGAGCGTTTTCAGTTTTTGATGTCCAGGGGAGTGACCATTGCAGGAGTGACATTTTCCCTTGCGGGATGGTGGTTTATCCGAAATTATATCCTTTACGATGGGGATTTCCTGGGCAGGAAGGCCAGTACGCTGTGCGCAGAAATCTACGCAGAAGAAGCGTTTAAGCCTTCCAAGCATCTGACGCCTTCCAATATGGGATGGAATCTGAAACAGTTTTTCCTGTACCAGGACCCAGGCTGGCCCCATAACTGGGTAATTATGGTTCTGGTTACCTTTGTGGGAACATTTGGTCATCTGAAATACTATATGAATGAAACAGCCAGTAAGGTATACATCATTTTCATTGGAATTGGAGTTCTCTGTATGGTGTTTGCCCTTTCAAAGTTCCGGCTTTCTACTTCAAAGGGGCTGTTTCATCTGATGATGTTCCTGGCAATGATCACACCGGTGATTTTGTTTATTAATTATGCTTTTTGCAATGATAATCAGGCCCAGGGACGCTATATCATGTCTGCCATCTATCCCCTGATGTACTTTGTAACTCTGGGATACGATAAGGCTTTGCAGCGGTTCATAAAAAAAGAGGAGATACGGCGCTGGTTTTTCCGGATTGTCGGAGCTCTTTGGATTCTGGGGGCGATCCTGGTCTATGCCCTGGTGATCATTCCCAGCTACACTTAAAAACAGATTTGGGATTGTATGAAAAAAAACGGGATACCAGCATATGGGGTATCCCGTTTTTGTAAAAAGAAATGTTTCAGGATTTTATGATTTTGATCATCCAGACAAGGAGGGCGATGAGAAAGCCTGCGCCAAGAATTCCAATGACATAGTATGGAACCATGGATTTATTCTCGGTAAAGGATTTAGCTTCCTTCATGTTGGAAGCGCCATCCACCACAATGGAGTTGTCTTCCTGGACATTCTCCAGAATGGCAGTTCCCACAGATGCTCCATGATAGAGATAAGTCCGGAGAATCTGGCCGTTCATATCGGCATCCTGGGCTGTGACATCAGAAGCGGAGGCAGTGGTTGGAAGAACAGCAGTACCTCCTTCTAAGAGGTTGAAGTCATTTTCGCCCACTGAAACCTTATGGAAATTGGAAAAACCATAATCCAGAACAGTGATTCCTTCGTTGACAGTCTGACCGGAAGCGCCGTTTAAGACCACGGCGATAAGGGTAGAACCATTTCGTTCTGCCGCACATACCAGAGTGCTGCCGGAAGCTTCTGTAAAACCTTCTTTTCCTCCAAGGCAGCCCTGATAATAGGAAGTATTGGAAGGAGCCATCATGGCAAAGTTGTTGCTAAGCACTCGTTCTCCGCCGGCGATATTGGTAGCCGGAATGGTATAGGAGGTGGCAGCAGCAATGGTTCGGAAGGAAGGATTGCTGATGGCTGCTTTCATGATCAGAGCCATATCGCGGGCCGTGGTATGCTGATTTTCATCTGTCATTCCGGTGGGGTTGGTAAATACAGTATTGGTACAGCCAAGTTCAGAGGCTCTGGTATTCATTTTTTCTACAAAGGCTTCCACAGAGCCACCCACATGTTCTGCTACCTGCATGGCAATGTCGTTGGCAGAAACCAGCATAATGGCATAAAGGCATTGCTCCATGGTAAAAACTTCATCCAGCTGGGCAGCAATGTTGGCGCCCCCGTCTGTGGCGCCGGAAACACCGGTGGCAGTAATGGTTACCTGATCCGTCAGGCTGGAATTTTCCAGGGCAGTGAGGATAGTCATAATCTTAACGGCCGCCGCCGGATAGAGAGGCTGGTCCATATTCTTGGCATACAGTATGGTATTGGTGGAATCTTCCATAACTACAGCAGCAGTGGAAGTGATTTCCGGTCCTGCGGGCCACCCGGAAATTTCATTGGTGGAAATGGCAGAGGCAGCCTGGGCGTTCTCCTGTTCCGCGCAATAAGCAGGGATCTGAAAGAGCAGAGAGGCGGAAAGCCCCAGAGCCAGCAGGCCTGCGAGAAATTTCTTCTTTTTTTTCATGATAAATCGATTCTCCTGTATATCTGTAAAACAAATCTTTGGTTTCTTCTGGCAGATGGCTATTTTACACCATAACCAGCCATAGTATAACACATCTTAACCCTTCCTTGCAAAAAATATAGTACAATGTTAAAATAAATTTACATTTTATTCGAGGTTATAAAAAATATGAAGAAAAAGGAAAACGTAATGGGAAAAATCCAATGGGGCAGAATGTTAAAAAAACTTTCTCCCTACACAGTTTTGAAAGGCTTCCGTTATCTGAAGCATTATGGTCCCAGGGAATTCTGGATTCGTCTCCACGAAAGGTTTGAACCGGAAGAAGTACCCTATGGTCCCTGGTATGAAGCCTATGTTCCAGATGAGGAAACACTTGCCCGTCAGAGAAAAGAGAACTTCTCTTATGAACCTCTGATCAGTGTAGTAGTTCCGGCTTACCGGACTCCGGAAAAATTCCTCTGTCAGATGATAGATTCCCTTCTGGAACAGACGTATAAAAACTGGGAACTATGTATTGCCAATGGAAGTCCAGAGGATGAGGAAATGTCCAGGGTCCTGGAAACTTATGCAAAGAGAGACCCAAGAGTCCGCTATGAGAATCTGAAGGAAAATCTGGGAATTGCGGAAAATACCAATGCAGCCTTTGCAATGGCAGAGGGAGAATTCGTAGGACTTCTTGATCATGATGATCTTCTTGCGCCCAATGCCCTTTATGAAGTGGTGGCAGCCCTAAACAGGGAACCGGACACCGATGCCCTTTATACAGATGAGGATAAGGTAACCACTGATCTGGAAGAACATTTTCAGCCCCATCTGAAGCCGGATTTCAACCTGGATCTTTTACGATCCAACAATTATATCTGTCACTTTTTTGTGGCGCGAAGGACAATCGTGGAAAAAACAGGAGGTTTTCGCCGGGAGTTTGACGGCGCCCAGGATCATGACTTTATCTTCCGATGTGTGGAACAATCCAGGAGGGTGACCCATGTACCGGAAATTCTGTATCACTGGCGTACCCATAAGGCATCCACTGCAGACAATCCCGCAAGTAAGATGTATGCCTTTGAGGCAGGAAAGCGAGCCATTGAAGCGCATCTTAAGAGAATGGGCGTGGAGGGAAAAGTATCCCACACCAAAGATCTTGGATTTTTCAGAGTGCAGTATCCGGTACAGGATAAGCCTCTGGTTTCCATCATCATCCCCAATAAGGATGAAAAAGAGGCGCTGAAGACCTGTCTTGATTCTATTTTTGAAAAAACAACCTACCAGAATTATGAAATTCTCATAATTGAGAATAATAGTACCACAGAGGAAATCTTCCATTATTATAAGGAACTTTCCAAAAATCCCAGAATCCGTCTTCTGCGCTGGAAGAAAGAGTTTAACTATGCTGCCATCAATAATTATGGCGTTCGTCATGCCAAGGGCGATTATCTTTTGTTCCTCAACAATGATGTAAAGGTAATCCATCCGGAATGGCTGACGGAGATGTTGGGAGTCTGTCAGAGGAAAGAAGTGGGCGCAGTAGGCGCGAAGCTTCTGTATCCGGACAATACCATTCAGCATGCCGGCTGTGTGGTAGGTCTGGGAGGAATTGCAGGCCACCTGTTTGTAGATATGCCGGCCAACCGCACCGGATACCTTCACAAAGCATCTCTTCTTCAGGATTTGAGCGCCGTGACAGCCGCCTGTATGATGATGAAAAAAGAAGTGTTTATTCAGGCGGGAGAATTTACGGAAGAGCTTTCTGTGGCCTTTAATGATGTGGATCTCTGCCTGAAGGTACGTAAAGAAGGTTATCTCATTGTCTATGATCCCTATGTGGAACTTTATCATATGGAATCCAAGACAAGAGGGGCCGAAGACAGCAAGGAAAAGGTGCGTCGTTTCCAGACAGAAATTGAATATATGCGCTGTCACTGGATCGATATCCTGAAAAACGGAGATCCCTATTACAACAAAAATCTTTCCCTTACCAAATGGAATTACTCGCTGAAGCCCCTTCCGGGAATGGGAAAGAAAGGATAAAAGGACAAGGAGAAACAATGCAGGAAGTATCAGTTATCATTCCAAACTATAATGGGATCGCGTATCTGGATGGGGTACTGTCTACTTTGGAAAGACAGACCCTGAAAAATTACGAGGTGATTTTGGTGGATAATGGTTCGTCAGATGGGAGCACTGCTTTTGTGACGGAGCATTATCCCTGGGTACACATCATAGAATTACCGGAAAATTTTGGATTCTGTAGAGCAGTAAACGAGGGAATTCATGCAGCCAGAGCCCGCTATGTGCTGCTTTTAAATAATGATACCGAGGTGGAGGAGAATTTCCTTGAAGAAATGGTGGCGGCCATTCGCCGTCATAAGAAAGCATTTTCCTGTGCTGCCAAAATGGTGCAGTTCCATGACAGAGAAAAACTGGACGATGCGGGAAATTATTACAATGCCTTAGGTTGGGCTTTTGCCAGAGGCAAAGGCAAGAACATCCATGCCTATGATCGGGAAGAGAAAATCTTTTCTTCCTGTGGAGGTGCGGCGATCTACCGGAAAAAGGTACTGGATAAGATCGGACTTTTTGACGAAGAACATTTTGCCTATCTGGAAGATACGGATATTGGTTATCGGGCGAGGATCTTTGGCTATCAGAACTGGTATGCGCCCGGGGCGGTGGTCTATCATGTAGGAAGCGGTACCAGTGGTTCCCGGTATAATCAGTTTAAGACCCGGTATTCTTCCAGGAACAATGTTTATCTGATCTATAAAAATATGCCATTTTTGCAGATTCTTTTGAATCTGCCGTTTCTGGCAGCCGGGTTTGGCGTGAAATTTTTATTTTTTGCTGCCAAGGGACTTGGAAGAGAGTACCTGGCAGGCATTAAAAACGGATTTCAGATCAGTTATAAGGGAAAAAAAGTTCCTTTTTTCTGGAAAAATCTTCCCAATTATCTGCAGATTCAACTGGAATTGTGGTATAACATTTTACGCCGCTTTTTCTAAATAAATGACGTTTCACGGAAAATTTATAAATTAATGTGTAAGATTTTATTGCTTTCATGACATATTTATTATAATATAGATGCGATAAGCACCGGCGGAATCCAAAAACGCCGGATGTATAAGGATATGGATCGAGGTGACAGAAGTTGATCAATGATAACCAGAAGAATTTCAGTCGTCTCCATATGCTGATCGATACTCTGGTGATCGCAGTTTCTTATCTTGGCGCCTGGGTCATTCGATTCCTGGGACCTTTTGAGTCTTACCGGACGCTGAGCTTTGAGCAGTATATGTTTCTCCTGGTATTTCTGATACCTGGATATCTGCTTTTATATCAGGCATTTACTTTATATACACCGTCGCGTATGCAGGGGCGCCGTCTTGTACTCGCTAATATCATCAAGGCGAATACATTGGGGCTTCTTATTACCTTGTTTACCTTTTATCTGCTGAAGATCCAGCATTTTGCCCGAGGCGTGTTTTTTATCTTCTATGTGGTGAATATTTGTCTGACCTGGATCTACCGCATGACTATTTTTTATGTGCAGGGAGATATTCACAAGAGAGGACTGAATCAGAGACAGACCCTTCTGGTGGGCTATAGCCGTGCGGCAGAAGAATACATTGACAGGATTCAGGCGAATCCTCAGTGGGGTTATGTGGTCAGAGGGATATTGGATGATCATGTTCCGGCAGGAACGGTGTATAAAGGCGTAAAGGTAATTGGAAGAATTGCAAATCTGATGGTGATCCTTCCGGCCAATCGTCTGGACGAAATTGCGATTACTCTGGGCTTGAGTGAATATTACCGCCTGGAAGAGATCGTGGCATTATGTGAGAAGTCGGGAGTGCATACGAAATTTATTCCCGATTATAATAAAATCATTCCCACGAAGCCATATACGGAGGATATTTTGGGCCTTCCTGTTATCAATATCCGTTATGTGCCGTTAAACAATACGTTTAATGCTCTGGTCAAACGAGTGATGGACATTGTGGGTTCCATATGTGCGATCATCGTATCTTCGCCTGTCATGCTTCTCATGTGTATTCTCATCAAGGTGACCTCACCGGGTCCTTTGATCTATAAGCAGGAGCGGGTAGGGCTTCATAATAAAACCTTCTGGATGTACAAGTTCCGTTCTATGGAGGTGCAGCCCGAGAGCGAGGAGAAAAAAGCGTGGACCGTAAAGAACGATCCCCGTGTTACGCCCATCGGCAAGTTTATGCGGCGTACCAGTATTGACGAGCTTCCGCAGCTTTTCAATATTCTAAAAGGAGATATGAGTCTTGTGGGCCCAAGGCCGGAACGTCCTTTTTTTGTAGAGAAGTTCCGGGAAGAGATTCCGCGGTATATGGTAAAGCATCAGGTAAGACCGGGACTTACCGGGTGGGCGCAGGTAAATGGTTACCGGGGCGATACTTCCATCCGTAAGAGGATCGACTGTGATCTTTACTATATCGAGAACTGGACCATAGGATTTGATATTAAAATACTGTTTTTGACAGTATTCAAAGGTTTCATTAACAAGAATGCATACTAAGATAAGGGGAAAAGTCATGGCAAAACCAGGAAAGAAGAAAAAAAAGGTTTTATTTGTCCTTGAGATCATTGTTCTGCTGCTGTTTATCGGCGGTTTGTACGTTTATGGACAGATCATGTCGAAACTTGACAAAATTGAGCAGCCTGTGTTTGAGGATGAGAAAGTGGCAGTCAATCCGGAAGCACCGGAAATGACAGGATACACGACCTATGCGTTGTTTGGAATTGACCACAGAGATAAGAATACATCTCTTGCAGGGGAAAACAGTGATACCATGATCATTGCCAGTGTCAATAACGATACCAAGGATGTAAAACTGGTATCTGTATACCGAGATACGCTGATGAATATCGGAAATGATACTTATGCAAAGGCCAATGCAGCATATGCATATGGAGGACCGGAGCAGGCGATCTCCATGTTGAACACCAATCTGGATTTGAATATCACAGAGTATGCCACGGTGGATTTTAATGCGCTGACCACTGTAATCGATGCATTGGGTGGTCTGGATATCCCGATGTCCTATGCTGAGATCGAGCACATGAACAATTACTGTGTAGAGACAGCAGAAGAGACTGGCAAAACATATACGCCGATCGAGAAACCGGAGCCGGCTCCGGAAGATCAGGAAGCCATCATTGGTACCTATCACTTAAACGGCGTACAGGCCACTTCCTATTGTCGTATCCGTTATACGGCAAGTCTGGATATGGGACGTACGGAACGTCAGCGAAGAGTGATCCAGATGATTGTAAACAAAGCCAAGGGAGCAGGTCTGACCACAATCTTTGATATTATGGATGAAGTATTCCCTATGGTACAGACTTCTCTTACTCAGACAGAGATTCTGAAACTGATCCCTGCCATGATCGGGTACAGTCTGGATGATACCACAGGTTTCCCGCAGAATTATAAATTCTCTAACATCAAGGGCAGTATTATCGTTCCTACCAATCTGGATACCAATGTGGCAGAACTCCATAAATTCCTGTACGGAGAGGCAAATTATACGCCGACCTCTTTGGTAACGGAAGTCAGCAATAAGATCCTGGAAATCGTGGGAGGAAGCGAGCAGCTGGTAGATGAAGCTCCGGTGCCAAGCGCAGACGATGACCAGGCAGACCAGGATTTCACCTGGCAGGATAACGGAGACGGCGGAAGCTGGAATGATAACAGCGGTGGAGGAAACTATGATCCTGGAACCGGCGGAGATGGAAATTATGATCCTGGAACCGGTGGAGATGGAAACTATGATCCTGGAACCGGCGGCGGAGACACTGGCGGCGGAGATGTCGGCGGTGGAGACACTGGCGGTGGTGATATTGGCGGCGGAGATGTCGGCGGTGGAGACACTGGTGGTGGTGATATCGGCGGCGGAGACACTGGTGGCGGAGATGTCGGCGGCGGTGACGTTGGCGGCGGAGATGTCGGCGGCGGAGATGTCGGCGGTGGAGACACTGGCGGCGGAGATGTCGGTGGCGGTGACGTTGGCGGCGGTGACGTTGGTGGCGGCGAAGTTGTACCGGACGGCGGAAGTGGAGATTACACGGAGCCTGTGGTAGAACAATAAAGAAACAGAAAAGAAACGTAAGAACCATCCCAGGTTTCAGGGATGGTTCTTTCTGCAAAAAAAGAGGTTGTTATGAAAACAAAAAAAGTAGATGTGATCATTCCCACATATCGTCCAGGGGAATCCTTTGGAGAACTTCTGAGACGTTTGGAGCAACAGGAATATCCGGTAAACAAAATCATCATCATGAATACAGAAAAATCATACTGGAAAAAGGAGTGGGAGGAGCAATGCGGCCGTCTGGAGGTACACCATCTGAGAAAAGAAGATTTTGACCATGGGGGAACCAGACACCAGGCAGCAGAGCTTTCCAAGGGAGAGATTTTGGTATTTCTTACCCAGGATGCCATGCCGGCAGACAAAAAACTGATCGGGGAGCTGGTAAAGCCTTTTGAAAAGGATGGTTGTACAGGCGCTGCATACGCAAGGCAGCTTCCCGCCCATGACTGTAGTTTTCTGGAACGTTATACCCGTTCTTTTAATTATCCGGAGCAGTCCTGTGTAAAGACAAAAGAGGATCTGAAAACAAGAGGGATCAAGACCTATTTCTGCTCGAATGTGTGTGCGGCTTACGATAAGCAGATATACGAACGCATGGGAGGGTTTGTCACCAGAGCAATTTTTAATGAAGACATGATCTATGCAGGAAAACTGATCCAGAATGAGTATCATGTGGCTTATGCGGCAGATGCCAGGGTGATCCATTCTCATAATTATTCCGGGCTGCAGCAGTTTCACCGTAATTTTGATCTGGGAGTATCCCAGGCAGAATATCCGGAAATTTTTGAGGGCGTACCTTCTGAGGGAGAAGGCGTGCGGCTGGTGAAAAAAACGGCAGGATATGTGATAAAAAAAGGAAAGATCTGGCTGCTTCCGGTACTTTTTTATCAGAGCGCCTGCAAATATGCAGGATATCTGGCAGGCAGGCATTATGAAAAACTGCCGGCCTGGTTGATTCGTCGGTGTACGATGAATCCCGCTTACTGGAAGAGATAAAGGGAAATAAGGAAACACGTTTTTTTAAAATATCTATCACAATTTGAACACAATTGCTTGCTACACTGTTTTTAGTACCAAACAGAAGGGAGCAAACGTCATGAGCGACGAAATGAAATGGGGACAGTCTGACAGAGAGCCAGAGCAGATTCCTCCACATTATGGACATTATCAGTTGAATCAGCCGTCTCAGGGACCGCGCTTAAACGGAACAGAAGAGCCTCCGAAGAAAAAACGTAAAAATTCAGGAAGAACCTTTGCTGCTACGGTGGGGCTTGCCATTGTTTTTGGCCTGGTAGCCGGAGTGGTTTTTGAGGGTGTACAATATGTTTCAAACAACTATCTGGAAACGGGAAAAGAGCAGGAGGAAGCTCTTGGCACCACGACAGTTCTCTCAGAAGCGAAGGGAGAAACAGGCGGCAATATGGAACACATCCTTGCAGAAAGCGGGACGGTTGCAGGAGTGGCTCAGGCAGCAATGCCCTCGGTGGTTGCCATCACCTCAGTGAGCATTCAGGAAATTCCCAGCTTTTTCGGATATGGATTTGGCAGATTTGGATATGAGGAATACTCAAGTACAGGAAGTGGTTCCGGGATCATTGTAGGAGAGAATGACAATGAACTTTTGATCGCCACCAACAACCATGTGGTGGAAGGCGCCACGACATTAAGCGTTTGTTTTATCGGAAACGATGTAGTCAATGCAGAGGCAGAGACTGCTAACCTGGCCAGCGGAGACGGAGATATCAACATAGAAGATGCAGTTTCTGCAAAGATCAAAGGAACCGATCCAGATAACGATCTTGCAGTGGTGTCAGTGAAGAAGGCAGATATCCCTTCCGATACAATGGAGCAGATCAAAATCGCTCAGATCGGAAATTCCAATGATCTGATGGTAGGAGAACAGGTAGTTGCCATTGGAAACGCGCTGGGATATGGACAGTCTGTGACTTCCGGATGGGTCAGTGCATTAAATCGTGCAGTGGATATGGATAATGGGACCACAGCAGAGCTGATCCAGACAGATGCAGCCATTAATCCTGGAAACAGTGGAGGAGCGCTTTTGAACCTGAATGGAGAACTGATTGGGATCAACTCCGCCAAATATGCAGACAATGCAGTAGAAGGTATGGGATACGCCATACCGATCTCCAAGGCACAGCCGATCCTGGAAGAGCTGATGAACCGGAAGACCAGAGATAAGGTCGAAGAAAGCAAGGCTGCTTATCTGGGGATTACACCGGCAGATCTCACAGCGACTGCCATTCAGATGTATAATATGCCGGCAGGCGTCTTTATCACAGAAGTAGCCAGAAATGGAGCTGCCGAACAGGCAGGAATCCGTCCAGGTGACATCATTGTGAAACTGGATGGACAAAAAGTCAGCGGTACCGAAGATCTTGCAGATAAGCTGCAGTATTATACAGCGGGAGAGACTGTGGATGTTGTGATCTCCCGGGCAGACAGCGGGGAATATAAAGAACAGACGCTCAAGGTAACCTTAGATGCCAGACCGTCATAACCGTTTTTTTAAAGCAAAAGTGAGAGGAAGTTTTAGCGAGGGGATTTTTATCCCCTCGTATTTTTTTGGAAAATCAAAAGTTCACTTTTACAGAATAATAGATTGTGATATAATTTTCCTATGCAAAACGCATCCGCGTTTTCAAAAAGTGACTGAGAGCCAGTCAGGAGAGGAGTATTATGACAGACCAATTTGATAACAATGATGAAGTAATGGAAGAAGAACTCATGGAAATGGAGGAAGATGACCAGGAAGAATCTCATCAGGAGAAATTCTGCTTCCTTTGCCGTCGCCCGGAGAGCAAGACTGGCAGAATGATCGACCTTCCCAATCATATACATATCTGCCCGGAATGTATGCAGAAGAGTTTCGATACCATGAATCAGCATATGAGCGACGGGAAGATCAATTACAGTGAATTATTCAATATGCCCAATATCAGCATGATTGATCTGAGCAGTCTGCAGAACCCTGTGCAGCAGCCGAAAAAGGCGAAGAAAAAGAAGAAAGACAAGAAACCTGCGCTGGATCTGAAGAACATTCCGGCGCCTCATAAGATCAAGGCTAAGCTGGATGAATATGTGATCGGTCAGGAACATGCCAAGAAGGTGATGTCTGTAGCAGTTTACAACCATTATAAACGAGTGGCTACTGACACCATGGATGAGATTGACATTGAGAAATCCAATATGCTCATGATCGGGCCGACAGGCTGCGGCAAGACGTATCTGGTAAAAACATTGGCGAAACTTCTGGATGTGCCCCTTGCCATTGCAGACGCCACTTCTCTTACCGAAGCAGGCTATATCGGAGATGATATCGAGAGCGTGGTTTCCAAACTTCTTGCGGCTGCGGACAATGATGTGGAAAAGGCAGAGCACGGGATTATCTTTATTGACGAGATCGACAAGATCGCCAAGAAGAAAAACACAAATCAGAGAGACGTAAGCGGAGAAGCAGTCCAGCAGGGAATGCTGAAACTTCTGGAGGGCAGCGAGGTGGAGGTTCCGGTGGGAGCTAACAGCAAGAATGCCATGGTGCCGCTTACCACAGTGAATACCAGAAATATTCTGTTTATCTGCGGAGGCGCGTTCCCGGATCTGGAGAACATCATCAAGGAACGTCTCAATAAACAGGCATCCATCGGTTTCTACGCAGATCTGAAGGATAAATATGATAACGATCCTCATCTTCTGGAAAAGGTGACGGTGGACGATATCCGAAGTTTTGGGATGATTCCGGAATTTATTGGACGTCTTCCCATTATTTTCACGCTGAACGGACTGGATGAGAATATGCTGGTGAAGATCCTCAAAGAGCCGAAAAATGCTATTTTGAAGCAGTATCAGAAGCTTCTTGCCCTGGATGAAGTGAAGCTGGAATTTGAAGAAGGCGCTCTCTGTGCCATTGCAGATAAGGCGATGGAGAAGAAGACCGGAGCCAGAGCCCTTCGCGCGATCCTGGAGCAGTATATGCTGGATATCATGTATGAGATCCCGAAGGATGACAGCATTGGCGAGGTGATCATCACCAGAGAATATATTGAAGGGACTGGAGGCCCGAAGATTCTTCTCCGAGGACAGGAAGTTCCTCTTTTGGAAGAGGGCGACCGCAGATATTAAAGGAAACGCGGTTTAACAGAAAACGCATGGAAATGAAAGGAGACGACAGAATGGGAACCGATTTTTTGGATGAACTGGGAGAAACCCTCACAAGAACTGCCAGAGGAATTGGGGAAAAGGCAGAGTCATTTTATGAGACACAGAAGATCCGCAATAAGATCGCAAGCGAAAGCCGTATCATAGATAAGATCATGGCAGATCTGGGAAATATCCTGTACAGGAAATACCAGGATGGAGAAGCTCTGGATGCAGAGCAGAAAACCCTTTGCGAACAGATTGACCAGCATATGGAAAGGATCGCCAGATATAAAGATGCTCTGGCAGATCGGAAGGGTCAGAAAATCTGTTCCTGCTGTGAACGTTCCATGGATCAGGATGCGGTTTTCTGTCCTTACTGCGGCACTGCTTGCACGGTACAGGAAGAAGAAAAACCGGAAGAGGTTGAAGCAGAAGTAGAAATCGAAGAAACCGATATTGAGGAATAAAGATCGGAATCGAGGGGGAAAAGAACATGAAAATGAAAGAAAAATCAAGATTTTTTCAAAATGTCTTGTTTTTCTTTCTGCTTATGACGATGATGTTTGGCGTGGAAGTTGTTTCCGCGCCAAATGTTTATGGAAAAGCAGAAACAAAAACACAGATTCATTTTACAGACCACAGTGGAAAGGTTCTGGAAAAAAAGGGAAACAGCTGGTATTTAATGGATGCGCAGGAAACGCCCCTTACCAGCGTACAGTACCTGGCGCTTCCATCGGGAAAAGCGCTGAAAAAGGGCTACTATTTTTTTGATTCTCAGGGGAAACTCTGCACAAAGAAAATGTTTCATAAGGTAGATACCAGAACCAATGGAAAGCGATTCCGCGGAACTTATTATTTTGGTCTGGAAAACGGACTCCTTTATACGAAACGAGGCTGGACTGTGATCAACGGCCAGAAATATTATCTTTCCAGTTCGGGAAGGCGGTATGAAAGCTGCTGGAAAGGCGGATACTATCTCCGGTCTGACGGAAGGATCGCAAAAAAACAAAAGCTTCCAGATGGAACCTATGTGGATTGTGATGGAAAACCATGCAAAAAAGAAGAAATGGCATTGAGTTCTTTGAAAAAAGAACTGAAAAAAATGACAGACGGATATGGAGGGACCTGGTCGGTCTATGTAAAGCAGTTGAAAACCGGAGATGTTGTGGATCTGAACGACAAAGCCATGTACCCTGCCAGTACCATTAAGGCATTTGTTATGGCTTCCATTTATGACCAGATACAGAATAAAAAATTAAAAATGACAACGGAGATTTCCAGACTGCTGAAAAATATGATCACCATCAGCGACAACGAATCCTATAATCAGCTGGTACGTTATCACACCAGCAGCAAAACGTTTGTGAAGGGAACCGTACAGGTGAATAAGTATCTGAAAAAGAATGGATATCAAAAAACAGGCTGCCATGGCACGCTTCATCCCTCTTCCAGTCCCGTGACCAGTGACGGAAAACGAAACCAGACCTCAGCCAAAGATTGCGGGCTTCTTCTGGAGCGGATCTATAAAGGAACCTGTGTGAGCAGAAAGTATTCCAGAGAAATGGAGAAGCTGCTTTTGCAGCAGCAAAGAAGATGGAAGATCCCGGCTGGTCTTCCGGCAGGAACCAAGGTGGCAAATAAAACAGGGGAAACCTCTTCCTCTCAGCATGATATTGCCATCGTCTATGGAAAGAAGGCGCATTATGTACTCTGCGTATTTTCCCAGGGATGTCCGGAGGGAAGATCGGTACCTGGAATCCGAAATATCTCCAAAAAAGTATACAATTTTTTAAATTAGACGCCTTCGTGTATGTATATGACGAACAAAAGTCTTTGTAAGAAAGAAAAAACCTTTGACAATCTGTGTTTGTACCCATATAATGTCTATTATACTGATTTTTGCGTGAGCGAAGTCACGTGATGCAGTGTAAAAATACATAAAGATGAGGGAGACAGAGAACAATGGAACAAGTAATGGAATTTTTAGATTCCCTGGTGGGACAGGTAAACACTCTGCTTTGGGATAATCTGCTGATGTATCTTCTGGTATTGACAGGAATTTATTTTACATTTCGTCTGCGGTTTATCCAGGTAAGAAAGTTCGGAGCTGGAATGAAGGCTCTGTTTGGCAACTTTTCTCTGAACGGAAAACACAAAGGAGAGGGGTTAAGTTCTTTTCAGGCTCTGACGACAGCGATTGCAGCGCAGGTAGGTACCGGTAATATTGCTGGTGCAGCTACGGCCATTGCATCGGGTGGTCCCGGTGCGATTTTCTGGATGTGGGTGTCCGCCTTTTTCGGCATGGCGACCATTTATTCAGAGGCAGTGCTGGCGCAGCATACCAGAGTGGTGAAAGATGGACAGGTAACCGGTGGTCCAGTTTACTACATCAAGGCTGTTTTTAAAGGGAAATTGGGGAAATTCCTTGCAGGCTTCTTTTCGGTAGCGATTATTCTTGCCCTCGGATTTATGGGAAATATGGTACAGTCCAATTCTATTGGCGATTCCTTCCACAATGCCTTTGGCGTAAATCCTATGATCGTGGGAATCTGTGTGGCTTTGGTGGCAGCCGTGATCTTTATCGGCGGAGTGAAACGAATTGCCTGGGTGACAGAGAAGATCGTTCCTGTGATGGCGTTGTTCTATATTGTAGGTTGTCTGATTATTCTGTTTATGAATGGAGGCGGCGTAGTTGTTGCCTTAAAACAGATTTTTGTTATGGCTTTTGATCCCAAGGCGATGATTGGCGGTGTAGCCGGTGTGGCTGTTCAGAAAGCCATGCGTTTCGGTGTGGCAAGAGGTCTGTTTTCCAATGAAGCCGGTATGGGTTCCACACCCCATGCTCATGCAACTGCTCAGGTAGAGCATCCTGCAGATCAGGGTATTATTGCCATGATGGGTGTGTTTATTGATACCTTTGTTATTTTGACACTCACAGCACTGGTCATTCTTTCCACAGGGGCGCTTTCCAGCGGACTGACCGGTTCCGGTCTGGCACAGGCGGCCTTTGATTCGGCTTTTGGTTCTTTTGGAAAGATTTTTATAGCAATCTGTATGTTGTTTTTTGCTTTTACTACCATCATTGGCTGGTATTACTTTGGGGAAGTCAATGTGCGCTATCTCTTTGGCAAAAAGGCAGTAAAGGTTTATGCAGTTCTTGTGGTTCTATTCGTTGTGGTAGGTTCTGTTTTGAAGGTGCAGCTGGTATGGGATATGTCCGATATGTTTAATGGTCTTATGGTACTTCCCAACCTCATTGGTCTTCTGGCTTCCGGCGGTGTGATCTTTGCGCTGACCAGGGACTATGAGAAGAAAGAATAACAACAATAACAGAGAGACAGAAAGATTTCTGACATAAGTTGGTAATAATTTGGGTATATAATGGTAATAATTAAGTTGCGTTTCTCGGTAAAATGAGTTAGAATGACTTTGTAGGGATCTCGTAACATGTTTTCAAAAAAACAATTAGGAGTGAAAATTTATGAGAAACAAAAAGTTATTTCGCACATGCATGGCTGGTATATTAAGCGCAGCAATGATGGTTAGCGCTATGCCTGTAGCGGCAGCAGAATTTGGCGACGGCACAGAAGTTATGGATGCCGTTGTTGCAGAGAATCCGAATCTGGAAGAAGTTCCGGCACAAGAGGTGGAAGCGCCTGAGATGGAAGCACCGGTGTTAGAAGATCCAGAAGAGGAGGTACCGGAAGAAACAGAAGAGCCGGAATTATTTTCCGCAGAAGCTTCTACAAGAGCATCTGAGCTTGCGATCAGCTCTAAATATTTCCCGGATTCCAAGTTCCGCAGCTATATTCTGAAGAATTTTGACTTGGACGGAAATAAGTCCTTATCTACTACAGAAATTAAAAATGTAACTACGATTGACATTACCGGATTGGGCGTTGCCAAGCTGACGGGTCTTTCCAAATTCCCATATGTGACAACACTGGAAGCGTCCAAGAACAAGTTATCCGGCAAGCTGACGTTAAGTTCCAGCAATAAGAGACTTCAGTATATTGACCTGTCTAACAATAAGCTGACCGGTTTGAATCTGTCCAGCATCAGTTCACTGAAAGGTTTGGAATGTCAGTACAATGCGCTGACTCTGGTTCAGATGCCAAAATCCTGTAAGAATCTGGAATCCGTGGATGTGAGCCACAATAAGCTGGCTTCCCAGAAGAACGCAGGTCTGTCTTCGATTTCCAATGCGAAATACGATGAATTTTATGAAATCAATGCAAGCTATAACAGCATTCCTTCTTTTAACTGTTCCGGTTTCGAGGGAATCCTGGATCTGAGCAACAATAAGATCACTACCTTATCCGGCGGCTCTGAAGGATATCAGGCAGCAGCAATTCATCTGGAAGGAAAATATAATACATTAAAGAAGACATCGAAGATTGATTTCACAGAGCTTGGAAACCGTGTACCTCAGCGTTTCACCTGCAATTCTTCTGTAAGAAGCAAGGTGATCATGGTAATGCCGAAGGTGAGTGCATCTGTGGCTTCTGACTGGAGCAAGGTGAAGGTAACTGTAGGCGTTTCTAATCCGGATGCGACCTGTACCTTATACAAGAATGGCAAGGCGATCAAGACCTGGCAGCCGGGAGAACTGGATGATCCGGAATTTGGAGAGAACATTTATGAAGATACCGAGGTAAAACCAGGCGCTGCCTATACTTATAAAGTAACAGCTTCTATCAACGTTCAGGATAGAAATAAAAAGCCGGTAGCTTGGGCAAAATCCGCAGAAAAAGCGGTAAAACTGGCTCCAGCGACTCCAACTTCCCTCAGCGTGAAGTCTTCTGCAAGAAAAACAGCGAACATCAGCTGGAAGGCAGTTTCCGGAGCAAGCGGATATCAGGTATACTACGGAACCAGCACCAAGAAGATGAAACTGGCCGGTTCCCCAACCAAGACAACTGTGAAGAAAACAGGTCTTACCAGTGGACGTACTTATTACTTCAAGGTTCGCGCATACAAGACCGTTGGTGGTAAGAAATATTATGGAAGTTTCTGTTCTTCCAAGCCAGTAAAAATCAAATAAGAACATTTATGAAAGCTGTCCCGTTTCGGGGCAGCTTTTCTATTCGCTGGAGTTTTCGGAAGTTCGAAGCGTATTCTTTATGGGGATGAAAAAAGGAAACCCCGGTATCACCAGGGCTTCCCAAAGACAAAAAAATAATGCAGGAGATGGGACTTGAACCCACACGATCTTGCGACCACAGGCACCTGAAGCCTGCGCGTCTGCCAATTCCGCCACTCCTGCATTTCTTATGTTTCAGCCGTTCTCTCGACTGCTCATTTATAATAACTCGCATGGAAGGAAAAGTCAATAGGAAATTTGAAAAAATTTATTTTTTTTTATTTTGTTCCAAAAGTCGTGTTAAAAGGAGATTTTGGAACAAAATAAGGAAGAGGATTGTAGAAAAAAATTGGATAGAGCAGAATTATTTTTAGTTTGAAAAAGCAGGGGGTGTGTGATACAATCTTGAAGATTTAGGATAAAATAAAAATAAAAGAAAGGGAGATTGTATGAAAGCATTTTTGATATTAGAAGATGGTCATGTTTTTCAGGGAACCCATATCGGTTCAACCAGAGATGTCATCAGTGAAATTGTCTTTAATACTTCCATGACCGGTTATTTGGAAGTGATGACAGATCCTTCTTATGCAGGACAGGCAGTATGTATGACCTATCCATTAATTGGAAATTATGGGATCTGCTATGATGACCAGGAGTCAGACAAACCTTGGATCGATGGTTTTATTGTTCGTGAATTATCCCGTGTCCCAAGTAACTTCCGAAGTGTGGATACGATTCAGCATTTTCTCATCAAACATGATATTCCAGGAATCGCCGGAATTGATACCAGAGCATTGACAAAAATCCTTCGGGAGAAAGGTACCATGAACGGAATGATCACCGTCAATGAAAATTATGATCTGGACGCCATTCTCCCCCGCTTAAAAGCTTATAAAACAGGTGATGTTGTAAAACAGGTTACTTGCCGTGAAAAACAGATTTTAAAAGGCGAAGGCTATCAGGTTGCGCTGATGGATTTCGGAGCCAAGAGAAACATTGCCCGCTCTTTAAATGAGAGAGGATGCCAGGTGACAATTTATCCGGCAGATACGCCGGCAGAGGAGATCCTCAACAGCCATCCGGATGGGATCATGCTGAGCAATGGACCTGGAGATCCCAAAGAATGCACTTCTATTATAAAAGAGATCAAAAAACTGTATGATTCTGAGATTCCGATCTTTGCCATCTGTCTGGGACATCAGCTGATGGCGCTGGCAACAGGCGGAGATACTTATAAGATGAAATACGGCCACAGAGGCGGAAATCATCCGGTAAAAGACTTAAAAACCGGCAGGGTATATATTTCTTCTCAGAACCATGGATATGTGGTAGACGCCAAAGGACTGGAAGAAAAAAATATCGCCCGTCCTGCATTTGTAAATGTCAATGATGGAACAAACGAAGGCATGAGCTATGTGGGAAAAAATATTTTTACCGTGCAGTTCCATCCGGAGGCCTGCCCTGGTCCTCTGGATTCCAGTTATTTGTTTGACCGATTTATAGAAATGATGGGAGGGAAACAGTAATGCCAAAGAACAAGAATATTCACAAGGTACTGGTCATTGGTTCTGGTCCGATCATCATCGGTCAGGCGGCAGAATTTGATTATGCAGGAACACAGGCTTGCCGTTCTCTGAAAGAAGAGGGAATGGAAGTAGTGCTGTTAAACTCCAATCCTGCAACCATTATGACAGACAAAGACATTGCAGACAAGGTTTACATTGAACCGTTGACGGTGGAAGTGGTAGAACAGCTGATTCTGAAGGAACAGCCGGATTGCGTACTGCCTACCCTTGGCGGTCAGGCGGGCCTGAATCTGGCAATGGAACTGGAAGAAAAGGGATTCTTAAAGGAACACCACGTACGGCTGATCGGAACCACTGCGGAGACCATTCGTAAGGCAGAAGACCGTCAGGAATTTAAGGACACCATGGAAAAGATCGGAGAGCCAGTGGCTGCCTCCAAGGTGGTGACAACAGTGGAAGATGGTCTTGCCTTTACCAACAGCATCGGATATCCGGTAGTGCTTCGTCCTGCTTACACTTTAGGTGGAAGCGGCGGCGGTATCGCCAATAATGAACAGGAACTTCGGGAAATCCTGGAAAACGGCCTTCGCCTTTCCCGTGTGGGAGAAGTTCTGGTAGAACGGTGCATTGCAGGATGGAAAGAAATTGAATACGAAGTGATGCGTGACAGCGCAGGCAACTGCATTACCGTATGTAACATGGAAAATATTGACCCTGTAGGGGTACACACGGGAGACTCCATTGTGGTAGCTCCTTCCCAGACATTGGGAGATAAGGAATACCAGATGCTTCGTACCTCTGCGCTGAATATCATCACAGAGCTGGGGATCACAGGTGGATGTAACGTACAGTACGCTCTTCATCCGGAAAGCTTTGAATATTGTGTTATTGAAGTAAATCCCCGTGTCAGCCGTTCTTCTGCGCTGGCAAGTAAGGCAACCGGTTATCCCATCGCCAAGGTGGCGGCGAAAATTGCGCTGGGTTATACCCTGGATGAAATTCCCAATGCTATAACCGGAAAGACATATGCAAGTTTTGAGCCGATGCTGGACTATTGTGTAGTCAAGATCCCACGGCTTCCATTTGATAAATTTATCACGGCCAAGAGAACGCTTACCACACAGATGAAAGCCACCGGAGAGGTCATGAGTATCTGCAACAGCTTTGAAGGGGCGTTGATGAAGGCCGTCCGTTCTCTGGAACAGCATGTAGACAGTTTGATGTCCTATGATTTTACCCATTTATCAGAGGAAGCGCTTTTGGAAGAACTGAAAGTGGTGGATGACCGTCGGATCTGGAAGATCGCAGAAGCCATTCGAAGAGGGATCTCTCAGCAGCTTCTTCATGAGATCACCAGGATCGATCTTTGGTTTATTGACAAACTTGCTATTCTTGTGGAAATGGAAGAAGCCTTACGGACAGAGCCTCTGACAGAGGAATTGCTGCTGGAGGCAAAACGTCTGGAATTTACAGACGAGATTATTGCCCGTCTGACCAGACATACCCAGGAAGAAATCAAAGAGCTTAGGAAAGCATATGGTATTACAGCCGCCTATAAGATGGTAGATACCTGTGCGGCAGAATTTGCCGCTGCTACACCGTATTATTATTCCGTATATGGAGGCCCGGATATGGAGAATGAAGCTAGGGCAACAAAGGATAAGAAAAAGGTTCTTGTGCTTGGTTCCGGTCCCATCCGAATCGGACAGGGAATTGAGTTCGACTTCTGCTCTGTACATTGTACCTGGGCCTTTGCAAAGGAAGGATACGAAACGATTATCATCAATAACAATCCGGAGACCGTCAGCACAGACTTTGATATTGCTGACAAGCTGTACTTTGAACCGCTGACCCCGGAGGATGTGGAAAATATTGTCAATATAGAAAAACCAGATGGCGCTGTGGTACAGTTCGGCGGACAGACAGCGATTAAACTCACAGAAGCGCTGATGAAAATGGGTGTAAAAATTCTGGGAACCTCTGCAGAGGATGTGGACGCTGCAGAAGACAGAGAACTGTTTGACGAGATCCTGGAACAGTGTCAGATTCCAAGACCAAAGGGACAGACTGTCTTTACGGCAGAAGAAGCAAAAAAAGCAGCCAATGAACTGGGATACCCTGTTCTGGTTCGTCCTTCCTATGTACTGGGAGGTCAGGGAATGCGAATTGCCGTGTCTGACGAGGATGTGGAAGAATACATTGGAATCATCAACCAGATTGCCCAGGAGCATCCCATCCTGGTGGATAAATATCTGATGGGAAAAGAAATTGAGGTGGATGCAGTCTGTGATGGAGAGGAAATCCTGATTCCAGGTATCATGGAGCATATTGAGCGGGCAGGAATTCATTCTGGAGACAGTATTTCCGTGTATCCGGCACAGACCATCAGTGAAACGGCCAAGGAGACCATTGCTGAATATACCCGCCGTCTGGCAAAAGCCCTTCACGTAATCGGAATGATTAACATTCAGTTTATTGTTTGCGGAGAGGACGTATATGTAATCGAAGTAAATCCCCGTTCCAGCCGTACAGTTCCTTATATCAGCAAGGTAACGGGAATCCCCATTGTTCCTCTGGCAACCAGAGTGATTCTGGGACATAAGCTTCGGGAGCTGGGATACCAACCGGGACTTCAGCCAGAGGCCAAACACATTGCCATTAAGATGCCGGTATTCTCTTTTGAAAAAATCCGTGGTGCAGATATCAGTCTGGGACCGGAAATGAAATCCACAGGAGAGTGTCTTGGCATTGCAGAAACCTTCAACGAGGCGCTTTATAAGGCATTCCTGGGAGCAGGAATCCGTCTTCCCAAGTATAAAAATATGATCATTACCGTAAAGGATGAAGACAAAGAGGATATTGTCCCCATTGCCAGAAGATTTGAAGCCCAGGGATATCGTATTTTTGCCACTCGCGGAACAGCCAGGGTCCTCAAAGAAAATGGAATCAAAGTAATCCGTACCAATAAGCTGGAACAGCCGGCGCCGAACCTGATGGACTTAATTCTGGGACATAAGCTGGATGTGGTTATTGATACCCCTCCTCAGGGCGTGGAACATCAGAAGGATGGCTTTTTGATCCGCAGGAATGCCATTGAGACAGGTGTTCATGTACTGACCTCCTTAGATACCGCAGAAGCGTTGGTAACCAGTCTGGAAAATACGGATCTCCATCATTTATCTTTGATCGATATCGCAGAGATCGACAGACTTCCATCCTGACGCGCAGCGATTCTAAGAAGAATGTGTCAGCTGACGCTGACCAGGATTGCGCGCCAAGTCTCATGTGCGTTCGAATTGAAATAGTACAATAAAAGAAATCTGTTTTTTTAAATAAGACAGTCCCCGATCTTTTCCTATATTTATGGAAAAATCGGGGACTTTTTTGGGGAAATGGGAATTACAAGTTTACTTCCACAATCATGTGTAATATACTGAAAAGGACAGATGCCTGTCTGAATTTTCCAGGGAAGGCGGTCAACTGCCTGGGACACTTTGGAAAGAGACAGGGAAATTGCAAGAAAGGGGACTATATGGATATTTTAGAATTGCTGAAAGTGATCATACTGGGTATTGTAGAAGGAATTACAGAATGGCTTCCCATCAGCAGTACCGGACATATGATCCTGGTGGATGAATTTATCAAACTGAATACGAGCGCGGAATTTAAAGAATTGTTTCTTGTGGTGATCCAGCTTGGGGCAATCCTGGCAGTCGTGGTCTTATACTGGTCAAAGCTGTGGCCGTTTTATAATCGGCCGCTTTCTCAAAAGAAGCGAAAAATGATAAACCGCAAACCCACTCTGGCGCGTTGGTATTTGACCTTTGTAGAACGGTTTTGTGATAAGGAGAAATGGGTGCTTTGGTTTAAAATCCTGGCGGCATGTCTTCCAACGATTGTGATCGCGCTTCCTTTTAATGATATCATTGAAGAGAAATTCAACAATTATTTTGTAGTAGCCATCGCATTGATCGTATATGGCGTCTTATTTATCTTTATTGAAAATTATAACAAAAAGAGGAAACCAACCTGTACATCTCTGGAATCCATGTCTTTTCGGACAGCATTTCTGATCGGTGTTTTTCAGGTGTTGTCCGTGATTCCAGGAACGTCTCGTTCCGGTTCTACCATCATCGGGGGAATCCTTGTGGGGACTTCACGAACAGTGGCCGCAGAATTTACCTTTTTCCTGGCGATTCCGGTGATGGTTGGAGCAAGTCTTTTGAAATTGGTAAAATTCGGCCTGTCCTTTACCACAGGTGAGATCCTGATCCTTTTGGTGGGCTGTTTGGTGGCTTTTGTGGTTTCCATTCTGGCTATTAAGTTCCTGATGGGATATATTAAAAAACATGATTTCAAAGCCTTTGGAATATACCGGATTGTATTGGGTGTACTGGTGATCGGTTATTTCATTGGAAAAAATGTGCTGGGAGCATAAACAGATTCGCGGGGGAAAGACGAAAAGTCTTAGGAAAATAACAAAAAACAAAGGAATCAATGGAGGTATACTATGGGAAATTATGTAATGGCATTGGATCAGGGAACGACCAGTTCCCGGTGTATTCTGTTTGATCGAAAAGGACAGATGTGCAGTGTGGCGCAAAAGGAATTTACACAGTACTATCCAAAACCAGGCTGGGTAGAGCATGATCCTCATGAAATATGGTCTTCTCAGATGGCGGTTGCCATTGAAGCCATGGGAAAGATTGGCGCAGATGCGGGAGATATTGATGCCATCGGTATCACAAACCAGAGAGAGACGACCATCGTATGGGATAAAGTTACGGGAAATCCCATTTATCCGGCAATCGTCTGGCAATGCAGAAGGACTGCGGATATGATCGAGCAGTTGGAAAAAGATGGATTTACAGAAATCATCCGCCAGAAAACAGGCTTGATCCCGGATGCATATTTTTCCGGTACAAAGATCAAATGGATCCTGGATTATGTAGAGGGAGCCAGAGAAGCGGCAGAACGGGGAGATCTTCTTTTTGGAACCGTGGATACCTGGCTGATCTGGAAACTGACAAAGGGTGAGGTTCATGTGACAGATTACACCAATGCTTCCCGAACCATGCTCTTCGATATTCACAAAAAACAGTGGGATGATGAGATTCTGGAAAAACTCCAGATTCCCAGATGTATGCTTCCGGAAGTAAAGCCAAGCAGCTGTATTTACGGATACACCAACGAAAATCTTATTGGCGGAAGAATCCCCATTTCCGGAGCCGCAGGAGATCAGCAATCCGCGCTTTTTGGCCAGTGCTGTTTCCAGTCAGGCGATGTAAAAAATACATATGGAACCGGATGTTTCCTGTTGATGCATACGGGAGATCAGGCCGTACAGTCGGAACATGGACTGCTGACCACAATGGCGGTCAATCCGGACGGAACACCTGGTTATGCGCTGGAGGGAAGTGTATTTGTCGCAGGAGCAGCCATTCAGTGGCTTCGGGATGAGGTACAGATTTTGGAAAGCGCGCCGGAATCAGAGCAGTATTGTATGTCTGTTCCAGATACCAACGGAGTCTATGTGGTGCCTGCGTTTACCGGCCTTGGAGCGCCTTACTGGGATCAGTATGCAAGAGGCGCCATCCTTGGATTGACAAGAGGAGCCGGTAAGGCGCATCTGATCCGCGCTACCGTAGAATCTCTGGCGTATCAGGTACAGGACGTTCTGCAGGCGATGGAAAAAGATGCAGATGTCAGATTAAAGTCCCTTCGCGTGGACGGGGGAGCCAGCGCCAATAACTTCCTGATGCAGTTCCAGGCAGATATTCTGGACGCAAAGGTGATTCGGCCAAGCTGTATCGAAACAACGGCTCTTGGAGCCGCTTATCTTGCAGGGCTTGCCACCGGATTCTGGAAAAACGCACAGGAGATCAGCCAGAATTGGAGCAAGGAAAGAGAGTTTACACCGTCCATTTCCAAAGAGAAAAGGGAGAAACTTTTAAAGGGGTGGAATAAGGCAGTTCGCTGTACCTTTGCCTGGGAAAAGGACGAAGAAGCATAAAAAAACATGGATAAGAAAAACAAAAAAGTGGGAGATTTTCTCCCATTTTTTGTAAAAAAAAGAGATAGGATTTTGAAAAGGAAGTGCTATAATGTAGCGTGGGTTTCAGAGAGAAAACATAAGAAATAAGGAGGAATACATACATGGAATCCTATCGCTTTTTAATGGATCTGGCACTGATTTTACTGACAACAAAGCTCTTTGGTCTTTTGACAAAAAGGATTCAGATGCCGCAGGTAGTAGGGGCGCTGGTCGCTGGTATTTTATTAGGACCTGCAGTTTTTAACATCATTCAGGAAACAGAATTTATCAAACAGCTGTCTGAAGTGGGTGTGATCGTCCTTATGTTTTGTGCAGGGCTGGAAACAGATATTGATGAATTAAAACGATGTGGAAAGGCATCTTTTATCATTGCACTTCTGGGCGTTTTGATCCCCCTGGCTGGCGGATTTGGCGTTGCCTGGTTTTTTAACCGTCCGGGAATGATCGAGTCTACGGCAAACAGCAGCCTTTTATTACAGAATATTTTTATTGGAGTGATCCTGACTGCAACTTCTGTCAGCATTTCCGTAGAGACTTTAAAGGAAATGGGAAAATTAAATACCAAGGCCGGAAATGCGATCCTGGGAGCGGCGATCATCGATGATGTACTTGGAATCATTGCCCTGACCTTGATCACCAGTATGGCAGACAGCAGTGTGAATATTGCAGTGGTTCTGGCGAAGATCGCAGGTTTTCTGGTCATGGTCATTGTGGCAGGAATGCTTCTTCATAAGGTGTATAAATACTGGGTACAGAGATACGACAGAAATCTTCGCCGTTTTGTGATCGTGGCGTTTGTTATCTGCCTTCTGATGGCATATTTTGCAGAAGTATTTTTCGGTGTTGCCGACATTACCGGTGCATTTTTTGCCGGTTTGATGATCACAAAAACAACAAAAACCGACTATGTAACAAGACGATTTAATATCTTATCTTATATCCTGCTTTCCCCGATTTTCTTTGCGAATATCGGAATTCAGGTACAGCTTCCCAAGATGTCTTCCACGATCCTTTGGTTTGCTGTCGCACTGACTCTGGTGGCAATCCTGACTAAGATCGTGGGCTGCGGCTTCGGTGCGAAGATATGCGGCTACAAGAATAAGGACTGCATCAGAATCGGAGCGGGTATGATCTCCCGTGGCGAAGTGGCGTTGATCGTTGCTTCAAAAGGAAATGCAGTGGGCCTTATGTCTCCAAATCTTTTGGGACCAGTGGTTATTGTGGTGGTTTTGACAACCATCGTTGCACCAGTCTTTTTGAAGATGGCTTTTTCTTCTAAAAAGACATCTGGAGGAAGCGGTGAGCAGGAAGTACGTTATGAATCGGATCTGATGAAAAATTATAATCGACAGATGGAATAAGCACTCCTGAAAAGAAAAAAGAGGGTTCTGTCTGTAGGAAACTGATAGGGAACAGGAGTTAATTTGGAGGAAACAAATGAAGAAATATGGAGCTGGAACTGATCGCAGAGACAGAAAAAAGGAAAGAAAAAAAGAACACATATGGAAATATACGGCCGCAATCTGTACCGTTGCTCTTTTGAGTACCGCAGCGGGCTGCGGGAAAAAGACAGAAGAACCGAAAGTCACCCCAACACCGGCTGCGACAGCAACTCCTGTACCGGTGACGTCAACTCCTGTCCCGACGCCTACGCAGGCAGTTAAGATGATCGGAATAAAGACGAAAGATGCAAAAATGGTTTATCTGACCAATGGTACAAAGGCGGAACTGCGAGGAATCTACTTGAAAGGGACAGAGGAAGAAGAATGGGGAAGAAACCTGGTCCCGGCAGAATCTTCCGTGAAAGCCGGGGAACAGGTACGGATGTATTATATTCCTTTATCCGCGGAAGAAGAGGGAAGTTATGATCTCAAGATTGTAACAGAAGAAGGAAGCATTTATGAGCTGCTTGGTATTTCTATGGAAGATATGGAACGGGCTTCTCTGAAATTAGATGAGGAAAAAGACCTTCTTTCTCTTCGATATATGAGTCTTCGTCAGAAAAAAGAAGTCATTACTTCTGGCAGTGATTCGGCTGACAGTCAGGATGAGGACTGGGAAGAGGATTATGAGGAAGAAGAGGAAGAAGAGGAAGACTCTTCCTACTGGGAGCCGGAAGAAAATACAGGAAACGATTATGGGGATGACGGAGGTAACGGAACCGGAGATGGAACCGACGATCAGGATGATTCCACAGGCGGCGACGGAGAGGATTCCCAGAATGACGGCAGTGATGACGGCGGAACCGATGGACAGGAAGATGGAAGCATCGGAGATGATGGCCAGAGCGGTAATGACGGAAACGAAGAGGGCGGCAATGGAGATGACAGCGACGATGGCGCAGAGGATGGCTCCGGCGATATTATCTGGGATGAAAATGGAAACTGGATCGAAGGTTGAGGAAAGGAGTAAGTTTGAAAATGAGAAGTAGAGGGTATCCATTCCCTTAATCGCATCACAAACAAGCCA
>CALCDJ010000049.1 GCA_937900135.1 uncultured Blautia sp.
AAAAAGGAATCTGAAAGCCTTGATTTTAGGGGGTTAAAGATTCCGAGAGATTATAACAAATATCAGGAGGAAAAAAGATGATTTTATTGGGAAGGAAACAAACCTTGACGGTAGTCAAGAAAGTGGAATTCGGTATATATCTGGCAGAAGATAAAAATGCAGAGGCGAAGGATAGAGTGTTGCTTCCGGCGAAACAGGTTCCAGAGGGAACCAAAGAGGGAGATACGCTGGAGGTCTTTATCTATAAGGATTCCAGTGACCGTCTCATTGCGACTACCAGAGAGCCGAAGCTGCAGGTGGGAGAAGTGGGAGTGCTTCCTGTGCAGCAGGTGACCCGGATTGGCGCTTTTCTGGACTGGGGTCTGGAGAAGGATCTGCTTTTGCCGTATCATGAGCAGACACTTAGGGTACGGGAAGGAGAGAACTGCCTTGTGGCATTATATGTGGATAAGAGCAGCCGTCTCTGTGCAACCATGAAGGTTTATCATTACCTCTCCAAACGGACACCCTATATTGTAGGAGATCAGGTAAAGGGCCGCGTATATGAAATCAGCGACCGTTTCGGTGTGTTTGTGGCAGTGGACGATAAGTATTCTGCGCTGATTCCTGCAAGGGAGGCCAAGGGAAAGTATCGTCCGGGACAGATTCTGGATCTTCGTGTTACTGAAGTAAAGGAAGATGGAAAAATGAATGTAAGTGACCGCCAGAAGGCATACTTACAGATTGATGAGGATGCAAAGATGGTCATGGGCGTGATCGATGAGTTTGCGGGAGTCCTTCCTTTTGATGATAAGGTTTCTCCGGAGGTAATCAAGAGAGAATTCGGACTCAGCAAAAATGCTTTTAAACGCGCGGTGGGCCATTTGCTGAAAGAGGGAAAAATCGAAATTAAAGAAAAACGGATTTATGCAATCCATAAATAAAAACAAACAGGAAATGAAAGAACAGGAGAGAAGTCATGGAGTTTACACACCTTCATGTTCATACAGAATACAGTCTGCTGGACGGTTCCAATAAAATAAAAGAATATGTGGCAAAAGTCAAAGAGCTTGGTATGGACAGCGCAGCCATTACAGATCATGGGGTTATGTACGGAGTGATTGATTTTTATCGTGCGGCCAGAGAGGCCGGGATCAATCCCATCTTGGGCTGCGAGGTTTATGTGGCTCCAGGCTCCCGTTTTGATAAGGAAGTTGGAAGTGGAGAGAACCGTTATTATCATCTGGTGCTTCTTGCAGAGAATAATCAGGGTTACAGCAATCTGATGAAAATCGTTTCCAAAGGCTTTGTAGAAGGCTTTTATTATAAACCAAGGGTGGATCTTGCTCTTCTGGAGGAATATCATGAGGGAATCATTGCGTTAAGCGCCTGCCTGGCCGGTGAGGTTTCCCGGTATCTTTCAAGGGGAATGTACGAGGATGCCAAAGCGGCAGCTCTTCGTTATCAGGATATTTTTGGCAAAGGGAACTTCTTTCTGGAGCTTCAGGATCATGGCATTCCGGAACAGCAGATGGTGAATCAGCAGCTTCTTCGGATGCATCAGGAAACAGGAATCGATCTGGTTGCCACCAATGACGTGCATTATACAATGGCAGAGGATGCAGAACCCCATGACATTCTTCTTTGCCTTCAGACAGGGAAAAAGCTGGCAGACAAAGACCGTATGCGGTATGAGGGCGGCCAGTATTATGTGAAGTCTCCAAAGGAAATGGAAATGCTGTTTCCTTATGCGAGAGAAGCGTTGGAAAATACCCATAAAATAGCAGAAAGATGTCATGTGGAAATCGAATTTGGAGTGACCAAGCTTCCCAAATATGATGTTCCTGAGGGGTACACCTCCTGGGAATATCTGAATAAGCTTTGTTTTGAAGGACTTTCCCAACGATACCAGCCGGTAACAGAGGAACTTAGGGAGCGATTGAACTATGAGCTTTCTACCATCAAAAATATGGGGTATGTGGATTACTTTCTGATTGTATGGGATTTTATCAAGTATGCCAGAGATCATGACATTATGGTAGGGCCGGGGCGTGGTTCTGCAGCGGGAAGTCTGGTGGCTTACACCCTTGGAATTACCAAGCTGGACCCTATCAAATACGATCTTCTGTTTGAACGTTTTCTGAATCCGGAACGAGTGTCCATGCCGGATATTGATATTGACTTCTGCTTTGAACGGAGACAGGAAGTCATTGATTACGTGGTACGTAAATACGGAAAAGACCGGGTGGTACAGATTGTAACCTTTGGTACGCTGGCAGCCCGTGGTGTGATTCGTGATGTGGGCCGTGTACTGGATATGCCTTATGCCCAGGTGGATGTAATCGCCAAAATGATTCCCCAGGAACTGAATATTACCATCAACAAAGCCCTGGATATGAATCCGGAGCTTCGTAAGGCTTACGAGGAACAGGAAGACATTCATTATCTGATCGATGCGGCGAAACGTCTGGAGGGCCTGCCCCGTCATACTTCCATGCATGCGGCAGGGGTGGTGATCAGCCAGAAGGACGTAGATGAGTATGTACCTTTGTCAAGGGCGCAGGATGGTTCTATTACCACACAGTTTACCATGACCACTTTGGAAGAACTGGGACTTCTGAAAATGGATTTTCTGGGTCTTCGTACTCTGACCGTAATTCAGAATGCGGTTCGGCTTATTGAGCAGGATACCGGGGTTCATTTGGACATGGATCACATAGATTACGATGACAAAAAGGTATTGGCTTCTCTGGGTACCGGACGTTCTGACGGCGTGTTCCAGCTGGAAAGTTCAGGAATGAAAAACTTTATGAAGGAATTGAAGCCTCAGAACTTTGAAGATATCATTGCAGGTATTTCTCTGTATCGCCCAGGTCCCATGGACTTTATTCCCCAGTATATCAGGGGAAAAAACCGTCCGGATACCATTCATTATGACTGTCCGCAGCTGGAGTCGATCCTGGCGCCTACCTACGGATGTATTGTATATCAGGAACAGGTTATGCAGATTGTGCGGAAACTGGCAGGATATACCCTGGGACGAAGTGACCTGGTGCGTCGCGCCATGTCCAAGAAGAAAGCTTCTGTTATGGAAAAAGAACGGCAGAACTTTGTTTATGGAAATGAGGAGGAAGGGGTACCGGGATGTATTTCCAATGGAATCCCCGAAAAGACGGCGAATAAAATTTATGATGATATGATTGACTTCGCCAAATATGCTTTTAACAAGTCTCACGCAGCGGCTTACGCGGTGGTGGCATATCAGACCGCTTTTTTGAAATACTATTATCCTGTGGAGTTTATGGCTGCCCTGATGACATCTGTAATTGAAATGCCGAATAAGGTATCTGAATACATTCAGGTGTGCCGTCAGATGGGAATCCAGATTCTGCCGCCGGATGTGAATTGTGGCGAATACGGATTTTCTGTGGATCATGGGGCTATCCGTTATGGCCTTTCTGCCATAAAGAGTGTGGGCCGCCCAGTCATTGAGGGACTGGTAAAAGAAAGAAAAGAAAAGGGAACGTATCGTTCTTTAAACGATTTTATTGAGAGACTTTCGGGAACTGTAAATAAGCGGGCCATTGAAAACTTTATCAAATCAGGCGCTCTGGATTGTCTGGATGGAAACCGGAGACAGAAAATGCTCATTTATGCGCAGATTACAGACAGTGTGAATCAGGAGAAGAAGCACAGTCTGGCAGGGCAGATGAGTCTGTTTGACCTGGTGAGTGAGGAAGAGAAAAAAGAGTTTGAGATTCGTATGCCGGAAGTACCGGAATATGATAAGGAAATGGTGCTGGCTTTTGAAAAAGAGGTTCTTGGCATTTATCTGAGCGGGCATCCTCTGGAACGTTATCGTTCCATGATGGAAAAAACCATTTCTGCAAAAACGACAGACTTTCAGCAGGATGAAGAAACAGGAATTCCCCATGTTTATGACGGACAGAAGGTAATCGTGGGAGGAATGATTACAGAACGTACCATTAAATACACCAAGCAGAACAAAATCATGGCCTTTCTGACCATAGAGGATCTGGTGGGAACTGTGGAAATCGTGGTATTTCCAAGGGATTATGAGAAATGGCAGACCAAACTTGAAGAAGATGCCAGAGTGTTCATTCAAGGAAGGGTAGCTGCTGAGGATGACAAGGCCAGCAAGCTGATCCTGGAAAAGGTTTGCGCTTTTGAGGATATTCCCAGGGAATTGTGGATACAGTTTAAAGATAAGGAAGAATACAGCAAAAAAGAGCAGGAACTCCTTCGCGACCTTTTAAGGGTTCCAGGTAAAGATGCAGTAGTAATCTATTTAAGGGACGTAAAAGCCATGAAAAAACTTCCTGCAGGGTATCATGTGGGAATTTCGGATATCATGTTGGAGGAATTTCAGAAGAAATATGGTGTATCTAACGTCAAAGTGACGGAAAGAGCAAGGAACAGCCTGTAACAAATTGCTGTTTTGAGTATTGAAAAACTTTCAAAAATGCTATAAACTATAACCGAATATGTATAGAAGAAAATGGCTGTCAGTTATCTTTTTACTGGCTGTCCAAACAGAGCAACAGATTTATGTCAGGCAGAGACCGGACATACTCTGAAGATGGAGGAAAAAAATATGACAGAAAAGAAGATAAAAACCATTGGTGTTTTAACTAGTGGTGGAGACGCACCTGGAATGAATGCCGCCATCCGCGCCGTGGTCAGAAGAGGTTTGAGCAGTGGTTTGAATGTAAAAGGTATTTACAAGGGTTACAACGGACTTTTGAACGAAGAGATCATTGATATGACTGCCAGAGACGTGTCTGACACGATCGAAAGAGGCGGTACCATTCTTTATACAGCCCGTTGTTCAGAATTCCGTACACCGGAAGGACAGCAGCGAGGAGCTGAGGTATGTAAGAAGCATGGAATTGAAGGTCTGGTAGTAATTGGTGGAGACGGTTCCTTTGCAGGCGCACAGAAACTGGCGAACCTGGGAATCAACACCATTGGTGTTCCTGGAACTATTGACCTGGATATTGCATGTACAGAATATACCATTGGTTTTGATACAGCAGTTAACACTGCTATGGAAGCAATTGACAAGGTTCGTGATACATCCACTTCTCATGAGCGCTGCAGCATCATCGAGGTTATGGGACGTAATGCCGGTTATCTGGCGCTGTGGTGTGGTATTGCCAACGGAGCGGAGGACGTACTTCTTCCGGAAAAATATGATTACGATGAACAGAAGATTATCAACAATATCATTGCTAACCGTAAATTGGGCAAGAAGCATCATATTATTATCAATGCAGAAGGCATCGGACATTCTGAGGCAATGGCGAAACGAATCGAAGCTGCCACTGGTATTGAGACTCGTGCAACTATTCTTGGTCACATGCAGCGAGGAGGAAGTCCTACCTGTAAGGACCGTGTATATGCATCTATGATGGGTGCAATGGCAGTGGATCTTCTTGTTCAGGGAAAGAGCTGCCGTGTAGTAGGATACCGTCACGGAGAATATGTGGATTTCGATATCAACGAAGCGCTGGCTATGAAGAAAAACGTATCAGAATACCAGTGGGAGATATGTAATTCTCTTTCTCATAATTATGACAAGAATGGAAGACCGGCTAAAAATAATGAAATCATTAAAAAGTAAAATTATTTACTGTCTTCATAAAATGAATACGTCACAGATAATTACCCTCGGTTTTGCGGGGGTGATTTTTCTAGGCGGAATTATTCTCTGGATGCCGTTTTGTACGGTTCCGGGAGAAAGAACCAGCTTTACAGATGCCATGTTTACGGCGACTACCTGTATTTGTGTTACCGGTTTGGTGACGGTGGTGACAGCCGCTCATTGGACGATTATTGGCAAGATTGTGATTTTGCTGCTGATCCAGATTGGAGGAATCGGAGTAATTACCCTTACCAGTCTGGTATTTATCAGTTTTCACAGACGGATTTCGCTACGAAATCGAAGGATGATCCAGGAATCTTATAATCTGGACCATATGTCTGGAATGGTGAAGCTGGTGCGTAAGGTTATTCTTTGCGTAGTGGGCGCAGAGGCTTTGGGTGCAGTTTTTTATTCTTTTTGCTTTGTTCCGGAATTCGGGTTATGGAAGGGACTGGCGCAGTCTGTCTTTACTTCAATTTCTGCATTTTGTAATGCAGGTGTGGATATCCTGGGAGAAACCAGCCTGGCAGCCTATGTGGATCATCCGCTGGTGAATATCACCACCATGGTTCTGATTATTATGGCTGGACTTGGATTTGTGGTATGGTGGGACATAGCAGAAAATTTGAAAAAAGTATTTTCAAAAAAACTTTCTCCGGGAAGACTTTTTAAGAGCCTGCGTCTTCACAGTAAGCTGGTGCTGGTAACAACTGCAGCGCTGGTACTGGGAGGTACGCTTTTGATTTTTCTGTTTGAATATAACAATCCGAAGACAATGGCAGACATGCCTGTGGGAACGAAGGTGATGGCGTCTGCGTTTCAGTCAGTGACTACAAGAACTGCAGGCTTTTTTACCATTGATCAGTCGCTGTTTTCCAA
Organism: uncultured Blautia sp.; assembly: GCA_937900135.1. Classification (GTDB taxonomy): domain Bacteria; phylum Bacillota; class Clostridia; order Lachnospirales; family Lachnospiraceae; genus Blautia_A. The sequence continues at coordinate 6,524 of CALCDJ010000049.1, forward strand.
TGCAACGCTGATTCTCTGTCTGTTTCTGATGTTTATCGGTGGTTCTCCCATGGGAACCGCAGGCGGTGTAAAAACCACCTCTCTGGCGCTTATGGTTCTTACCATAACAGCTAATCTTCGGGGAAAAAGAGATGTGGAATCCCATAACAGAAAGATTAAGGAGAATTATCTTCGTTCTACGGTTGTGGTGACAGGAATTGGATTTATGGTGCTACTTCTTATGACCCTGCTTCTGGCGACAGCGATGCCCAAGGTGCCGGTGGAGGACGTGATGTATGAGACAACCTCTGCCATTGCAACTGTGGGACTGAGCAGAGGGCTTACGCCGTCTCTGAATCTGGCAGGAAAATGGATCATCATTCTGACTATGTATCTGGGAAGAATTGGTCCGATTACACTGGGAACGGCAGTGGTCTTAAAGAGTCAGAAACGTCCGGAGAACACCCATCTTGCAGAAGAAGATATTATGATTGGTTAAATAAAGAAGCATGTATGACATGGAGGAATGTATGAAAGATAAATCCTTTGCCGTGATCGGTCTTGGACAGTTTGGAATGACTCTGGCTTTGACCTTGGCGGAATCAAACTTTGATGTGTTGGCGATTGATGTAAGGGAAGAAAATGTACAGGAAATTGCAGAAAAGGTTGCTTATGCGGTACGCGCAGACGTGCGGGAGCCAGATGTTCTGAAGTCTCTTGGAGTACAGAATGTGGATGTGGCTGTGATTGCAATTTCCGAAAATATGGAGGCCAGCATTACAGCTACCATGCAGGCTAAGGAGTTAGGTGTTCCTTTTGTGATGGCGAAAGCGATCAATGGGCTTCATGGCAGAATCCTGGATAAGATTGGCGCAGACGAGGTAATCTATCCGGAACAGTCCATGGGACTTCGTGTGGCTAAGAATCTGATGTCCAGTGGTTTTGTAGATGTTTTTGAACTTTCCTCTGATTTCAGTATGGCGGAGTTTCTGATTCCAGATACCTGGGTGGGAAAAAGCCTTTCTGAGCTTGCCATCCGGGAAAAATATAAAGTAAATATTATTGGAATTATGGTAGGAGAGGATGTGCAGGTGGAATTGAATCCAGATGCTCCTCTCCCGGCAGATTCCACACTGATCGCCATTGGAAAAAACAAATATCTTAACAGAGTTTCCGAGAGTTGAGGATGAGCCTATGATAACCAGTGCAAATAACGGACAAATAAAAAAAATAATACAGTTGAACCAGAAGACAAAAGCCCGAAGAGAACAAGGGCTTTTTGTTGCTGAAGGGAAAAAGATGTTTTGGGAAGCCCCCAAGGACTGGATTGAAAAGGTATATGTGTCGGAGAACCTTCAGTCGGAGGCAGAGCTTATGGAACAGGTTCAAAGGCTTCCTCACGAAATTGTGTCGGATTCCGTGTTCCGGCAGATGAGCGATACTCAGACACCTCAGGGAATCCTTACTCTGCTGAAAAAACCCTCCTATCAGCTGGAGGATCTCTTAGAAGGAGAACATCCCCTTCTCATGGTTCTGGAGGATCTTCAGGACCCGGGAAATGCCGGAACCATTCTTAGGACAGGAGAAGGAGCTGGCATAAGCGGTGCCATATTGACAAAAACCAGTGTGGATATTACCAATCCAAAAGTAATTCGTTCCACTATGGGATCAATTTACAGAATGCCTTTCGTATACGTGGAAAATGTGTTATTATTAAAGGACAAATTCAGAGAAAAACACATTCGCTCTTACGCGGCTCATTTGAAGGGTAAAAGTAATTACGACGGAGAATCCTATACTGGCGGAACTGCGTTTTTTATCGGAAATGAAGGAAATGGACTGACAGAGGAAGCGGCAGAAGCAGCAGACTGTCTGATCCGGATCCCCATGTGCGGGCAGGTGGAATCTTTGAATGCTGCAATGGCAGCAGGAATACTCATGTATGAGGCGGCACGTCAACGTAGGTAACAACCCAGAAGGGAGGGAGTGTTATGGAACCAATTATCTGGCTGATTATTCTTGCTGTACTTCTTGCAATTGAAGCGCTGACAGCAGGGCTGACCACAATCTGGTTTGCCGGAGGTGCACTGATATCAGCAATCGCTTCGTACTTCGGAGCAAGTATTATCGTGCAGCTGGTTCTGTTTCTTGCCGTATCACTGATCCTGCTTTTTTTTACCAGGCCTCTTGCAATTCGATATATGAATCAGGGTGTGGAAAAAACAAATGTAAACAGTCTCATCGGAAAGAAAGCGGTGGTGCTGCAGGAAGTGAATGATCTTGCGCAGACAGGACTGGTAAGGATCAATGATATTGAATGGATGGCGCGGGCAGAGCAGGAGAATCTTACGATTCCCAAAGATGCTGTGGTGATTGTCCGCAAGGTACAGGGAGTAAAACTCATCGTAGAAGAGGTTAAGGAGGACTAGTTTATGACATTTGGAATTGTTTTCTTGATTATAATCGGAATTCTGGTACTGTTGGTCCTGGCATCCTGTATTCGTATCGTTCCCCAGGCATATGCCATTGTTCTGGAAAGACTTGGCGCATACCGGGCAACATGGAATACGGGCATTCATCTGAAATGGCCGTTTATTGAACGTGTTGCAAGAAAGGTTAATTTGAAAGAACAGGTTGTGGATTTCCCGCCACAGCCGGTAATCACAAAGGATAATGTAACCATGCAGATTGACACGGTTGTATTCTTCCAGATTACAGATCCCAAGCTGTTTGCCTATGGTGTGGAAAACCCCATTATGGCTATTGAGAATCTGTCTGCCACCACACTTCGTAACATCATTGGAGATATGGAACTGGATGAGACTCTGACCTCCCGTGAAGTAATCAACACCAGAATGCGGGCTTCCCTGGATGTGGCCACAGACCCATGGGGAATTAAGGTAAATCGTGTGGAACTTAAAAATATCATTCCTCCGGCAGCCATTCAGGAAGCGATGGAGAAACAGATGAAAGCAGAACGTGAACGACGTGAAGCAATCCTTCGTGCAGAAGGAGAAAAGAAATCCACCATCCTGGTTGCAGAAGGTAAGAAAGAATCTGCCATTCTGGATGCAGAGGCTGAAAAACAGGCAGCGATCCTTCGCGCTGAGGCTCAGAAGGAACGTATGATCAAAGAGGCAGAAGGTCAGGCAGAAGCTGTGCTGAAGGTACAGAATGCTACCGCAGAAGGTCTTCGTATGATTAAGGAGGCTGGGGCAGATGATGCTGTGCTTACGCTGAAGAGCCTGGAAGCATTTGCCAAGGCAGCAGACGGCAAGGCTACGAAGATTATCATTCCATCCGATATTCAGGGCATTGCCGGTCTGGCAGCATCTTTGAAGGAAGTGATGGTAGACAAAAAGCCTGAATAAGAAACCGGAGGAAAAAAATGAAGCCAGTAATTGATCTGGAGAAGGAATACGGGATCGTATTAGAAGGCGGAGGAGCCAAGGGCGCTTATCAGATTGGCGCATGGAAAGCTCTTCAGGAAGCCGGAGTGAAGATAAAGGGAATTTCCGGAACAAGCGTAGGGGCACTGAATGGTGCCCTTATGTGTATGGGAGACCTGAAAAAAGCAGAAGAAATCTGGGAAAATATCTCCTATTCCAAAATTATGGATGTGGATGATAAGGTGATGGATGAGCTTTTAAAAAACAAGCTGAAGGTACGGGATTTCCTGGAACTGGGATTGAAATATGTCCGTGACGGCGGCATTGATGTAACACCGCTGAAACAACTGATTTCAGAAGCAGTAGACCCGGAAAAAATCAGGAATTCTCCCATGGATTTTTTTGTACAGACCTTCCATGTGGATTCCATGCAGGAACTTCATGTTAATATGAAGGAATTGGAACCGGATATGATCAAGGATATGCTTTTGGCGAGCGCCTATATGTTTCCTGTGTTTAAGACAGAAAAACTTCATGGAAACCGATACCTGGACGGCGGACTGGGAGATAATGTTCCCATTCATGCGTTGCTGGAAGAAGGTTATCAGGATATTATTGTAATCCGGATCTTTGGGATTGGATTTGTGCGTCCTGTGAGAACTGCAGAGGAAATCAATCTTCTGTCTGTTCAGCCCAGAGTGGATTTGGGAACCATTATGGATTTTGATCCGGAGAAAAGCAGAAAAAATATGGCAATCGGTTACTTCGATACCATGCGGATGATTTATGGCCTGGAAGGAAAGAGTTATTATATTGACCAGGAGCATGAGGAAGCCTTTTTTATGAATAAGCTGGCCTCCATGAAGCAGGAAGGGCAAGGCCTCAGATGGCATATGGAGAAGGTTCTGCCGAAGATTGCGGCAGAGTTGAAGCTGGGAACAGAGTGGGGCTATACAGAACTGTATCTTACGATGCTGGAGGCAGCAGCCAGATTGGTTCATGTTCCAAAATATAAAATTTATACAGTGGAAGGACTGCAGATCGCAGTAAAAGAAAATGGATTCCATATGGAACCAGGAGAAAAACTGCCGCAGTTTGCAGAAATGATTTTAAACAGCTAGCGAGGAGGAATTATTATGAACTTAAAAGGAAGGAATTTTCTGACACTGAAGGATTTTACACCGGAGGAGATCCTGTATCTTCTGGACCTGGCAGCAGACCTGAAGAACAAAAAGAAAGCAGGAGAATTGCACGAATATTACAAAGGAAAGAATATTGCCCTTATTTTTGAAAAAACCAGTACCAGAACACGCTGTGCTTTTGAAGTGGCAGCCCATGATCTTGGTATGGGAAGTACCTATCTGGACCCGAAGGGTTCTCAGATCGGCAAGAAGGAGAGCATTGCAGATACAGCCAGAGTTCTGGGAAGAATGTATGATGGAATCGAATACAGAGGCTTTGGACAGGAAATCGTGGAAGAGTTGGCAACTCATGCAGGAGTTCCGGTATGGAATGGTCTTACCAATGAATATCATCCCACACAGATGCTGGCAGATATGCTGACCATTCGGGAACAGTTTGGAAAACTGAAAGGAATCAAGCTGGTTTATATGGGAGATGCCCGTTACAATATGGGAAATTCTCTGATGATCGCCTGTGCGAAGCTGGGAATGCATTTTGTGGCATGTACTACCAGAAAATACTTCCCCAATGAGGAACTGGTGGCGCAGTGTCAGGAATATGCAAAGGCTTCCGGCGGAAGCATTACACTGACAGAAGATGCCATGGCAGGAACGAAAGATGCAGATGTAATTTACACAGACGTCTGGGTATCCATGGGAGAGCCAGATGAAGTTTGGGAAGAAAGAATCCATGATCTGACCCCTTATAAAGTAACCAGTGAGATTATGAAAAATGCAGGAGAAAAGGCTATTTTCCTTCATTGTCTGCCAGCGTTCCATGACCTGAAGACTACCATTGGCAAAGAGATGGGTGAGAGATTCCAGCTGACAGAGATGGAAGTGACAGATGAGGTTTTTGAATCCCAGCAGTCCAAGGTTTTTGATGAGGCAGAAAACCGTATGCATACCATTAAGGCTGTAATGGTGGCAACACTGGGAGAACCGGAAAAATGATAGAATCATCTGGATTTGATCAGAATACAATTTTAAAGGAAATACATACAAAATGGGCGGGCAAAACCGTCCATTTTGCAAAAGAAACAGATTCCACCAATCTCTGGGCAAAAAAGCTGGCAGAGGAAGGAGCTTCTCATGGAACTCTGGCAGTTGCTGAGTTTCAAACAGCTGGAAGAGGGCGCTTTGAGCGGCGCTGGACAGCAAAAGAAGGCAGTTCTATTATGATGAGCCTGATCCTGCGGCCAGAGTTTTCTCCACAATATGCTTCCATGCTGACACTGGTTATGGGACTTTCTGTGGCGCAGGCGGTAAGAGAAACAGGGGTGGAAGTGTCCATTAAATGGCCCAATGATGTGGTAGTTTCCCGAAAAAAAATCTGTGGGATTCTGACGGAAATGAAGCTGTCAGGAAAAGAAATCCAACATGTGGTTATTGGAGTGGGCATCAATGTGGCTCAGGAAGAAATGCCGGAGGAGGTTCGGGATAAAGCCACTTCACTTTTTATGGAAACCGGACGAAGACTGGATCGGAATCTTCTGCTTGCAGAAATTCTGGAGAAGTTTGAAGGAAATTATGAGCTTTTTCAGAAAACCGGGGATCTTCAGGAACTGAAAGAAGCATACAATGAGATTCTGGCCAATCGGGAACAGCCGGTACGAGTATTGAATGGAGAGGCTTCTTTTGAAGGAATCGCCCTTGGAATTGACAGAAGCGGCGCACTTCTGGTGAAGAGAGAAACAGGAGAAGTTATAAAGGTCAGCGCCGGAGAGGTTTCTGTGCGGGGACTGTACAGTTATGTATAACAGATAGAAAGGATAAATCATGTATCAGGAGAATATCGTGCTTTGCGGCGCAAGCGCCTATGAACAGAAATATTATTTTAATCAGGACTTTCAGTCTTTGCCGGAGACGGTAAAACAGGAACTGCAGATTATGTGTGTCCTGTATACAGAAGACGTGGGTGGAATCCTGACGCTGGAGTTTGACGAGAAAGGGCAGCTGCAGTTTAAGACAGAAGCCTTGGAAGCAGACGCCTTTTATGATGAAATCGGTAGTGTACTCCAGATCAAGAAGCTTCAGAAAGAGAAAAAAGAACTTCTGGAATCTCTGGAAATGTATTACCGTGTATTTTTCCTGGGAGAAACTCCAGATGAAGAGCTGCAGAAAAAAGCAGACAGCGAGGAGTAAGGCATGCAGATGCAGTGGAAAATTGGAAACGTACAGATAGAGAATCCGTTTGTTCTGGCGCCTATGGCAGGTGTGACAGACCTCCCCTTCCGAAAACTTTGTAAAGAGCAGGGGGCAGGATTGATCTGTATGGAGATGGTCAGCGCCAAGGCCATTTCCTTCCATAATAAAAATACAGAAGCTTTGATGGAAATCGATCCATGTGAACATCCGGTTTCCATGCAGATTTTTGGGAGTGAACCAAAGCTCATGGCGGAGGTGGCAAAAAGCATAGAGGACCGGCCTTTTGATATTCTGGATATCAATATGGGATGTCCTGTGCCGAAGGTGGTAAATAACGGAGAAGGTTCGGCTTTGCTGAAGAATCCGGAACTGATTGCAGAGATTGTCAGACAGGTTTCTTCTGCTATAAAGAAGCCAGTGACAGTAAAAGTTCGTATTGGATTTGAGAATGTTCCTGTGGATGTGGTGGAAATTGCAAAAAGAGTGGAAGATGCAGGTGCAGCAGCCATTGCTGTACATGGAAGAACCCGGCAGCAGTATTATTCCGGTGTGGCAGATTGGGATGCCATAAGAAGGGTAAAAGAAGCGGTGAGCATTCCGGTCATTGGAAACGGAGATGTGGATTCCCCCAGAAAAGCAGAGGCATTGATGAGGGAAACAGGCTGTGATGGGGTGATGATTGGACGGGCAGTACAGGGAAATCCATGGATTTTCCGGGAAATGAATCATTATTTTGAAACCGGCACTCTTTTGGAACGCCCTTCTGGGGGAGAGGTACGGGAAATGATTCTTCGCCATGCCAGGGCACAGATAGAATTAAAGGGAGAATTTACCGGTATTCGGGAGATGCGTAAGCATGTAGCCTGGTATACTTCCGGGATGCGTCACAGCGCGGGACTTAGAAGAGATTCCAATCAGATTGCAAGTTATGAAGAGTTAGAGACTTTGCTTTCCCGGATGGGAAACTGAGGGGATGAGATGAAAAAATAAAATCTGAAAAAAACCATATGGAAACCGCTGGAAAGTGGGAAACACAGCTTGACAAGTGTAAGGGTTTTGGGTATAATATCAAAATTGTGAATATCCTAGGGTACCCCTACCCTTTTGCAGGGAAAGGACCAAGGGAAAGAACCAATGTGACTTTCGGGAAATGCAGATGAAGCAGATTACCCAGATTGGAATGTTGAAAGGGAGTAAGGTATTATGGAAGAAAAGAAAAACTTACTAACTTATGCAGGACTTAAAAAATTAGAAGAAGAGCTGCATGATTTAAAGGTAGTAAAAAGAAAAGAAGTAGCAGAAAAAATCAAAGAAGCCAGAGAACAGGGCGACTTATCTGAGAATGCAGAGTACGATGCGGCGAAAGACGAACAGAGAGATATTGAAGCACGTATTGAAGAAATCGAAAAAATTCTGAAAAACGCAGAAGTCGTTGTAGAAGATGAAGTAGATCTGGATAAGATTAATGTAGGCTGTAAGGTCAAAGTATATGATTTTGAATTTGATGAAGAAATCGAATTAAAAATCGTAGGATCTACAGAGGCAAACAGCCTGGAAGGCAAAATTTCCAACGAATCTCCAGTGGGAAAAGCGCTGATTGGTGCCCATAAAGGGGATACTGTAGAAGTGGAAATGCCGGCTGGAATCATGAAATACAAAGTTCTGGAAATCCAGAGAAACGTATAAGATACAGATGACTGAGGTGCGCGTAAAGATTTTCCATGCAGAGCATGACGCGCACCTTTCTGTGATAAAAAATAAATCATATCAGTATATAAGGAGGAACCAAGGTGGCACAGCAGAAGCAGCAGGAACAGGATTTAAACCAGTTGCTGAAGGTACGTCGTGAAAAACTTGCAGATCTTCAGGCCAATGGAAAAGATCCGTTTAAGATTACAAAATTCAATCAGACTCATCATTCACTGGAAGTAAAGAAACTTTACGAAGCGCATGAGGCAGAACTTCTCAAAGACCGTACAGAACCAGATGTGACAGGGCTTGATGAAGAGCAGACAAGGGAAGTTCTGAAAAAAGACTACGAAGAGAGAAGAAGCATCATGGACGCAAGCCCGATCCATGTAACCATTGCCGGACGTATGATGTTCAAGAGAGTTATGGGTAAAGCTTCTTTCTGTAATATCCAGGATCTGGAAGGAAACATTCAGGTATACGTAGCAAGAGATGCAATTGGCGCAGACAGTTATGCAGATTTCAAGAAATCTGATATTGGCGATATCTTTGGCCTGGAAGGTTTTGCTTTCAGAACAAGAACCGGAGAGGTTTCTATTCATGCAGAAAGCATGACTCTTCTTTCCAAGAGCTTACAGATTCTTCCGGAGAAATTCCACGGACTGACAGACACAGATATGCGTTACCGTCAGAGATATGTGGACCTTATTATGAATGCTGAAGTGAAGGACACATTTGTAAAACGTTCCAAAATCCTCAGTGCAATCCGTAAGTATTTAAGTGGAGAAGGCTTTATGGAAGTGGAAACTCCTATGTTGGTGGCGAATGCCGGCGGTGCGGCAGCGCGTCCTTTTGAAACTCACTTTAACGCACTGAATGAAGATTTCAAACTGCGTATCTCTCTGGAACTTTATCTGAAGAGACTGATTGTGGGCGGTCTGGAGCGTGTATATGAAATCGGACGTGTATTCCGTAACGAAGGTCTGGATACCAGACATAATCCGGAATTTACCTTGATGGAGCTTTACCAGGCATATACAGATTACCACGGCATGATGGATCTGACAGAGAACCTGTATCGCTTTGTAGCACAGGAGGTTCTGGGAACCACTAAGATCACCTACAATGGTGTGGAAATGGATCTTGGAAAGCCATTTGAAAGAATTACCATGGTAGATGCGGTTAAGAAATACGCTGGTGTTGATTTCAATGAAATTCATACACTGAAAGAAGCAAGAGCGATTGCAAAAGAAAAACATGTAGAGTATGAAGAGCGCCATAAGAAAGGCGATATTCTCAACCTGTTCTTCGAGGAATTCGTAGAAGAGCATCTGATCCAGCCTACTTTTGTTATGGATCACCCTGTTGAGATTTCTCCTCTTACCAAGAAAAAACCGGAAAACCCGGATTATGTAGAGCGTTTCGAGTTCTTTATGAACGGCTGGGAAATGGCTAATGCCTATTCTGAGCTGAATGACCCCATTGACCAGAGAGAGCGTTTCAAAGCGCAGGAAGAACTTTTGGCACAGGGGGATGAAGAAGCGAACACGACAGATGAAGACTTTATGAATGCTCTGGAGTTGGGTATGCCTCCTACAGGTGGTATCGGCTTTGGAATTGACAGAATGTGTATGCTTCTTACAGACAGTGCAGCAATCCGTGACGTTCTGCTGTTCCCGACGATGCGAACAGTCGATTAAAAAAGCCAGTATTTATGCGGGTTTGCGGACTTTGAAACAGTATGGTACGACAAGAGTACGACAAAATAAACTCTCTTAAAGGGTTAAAATAAACGATTTTAAATTAAACTCGTGTCAGTTCAAGTTAATATTTTGTACTATAAGGACATTTTTCTAAAGGAAATTTTAGGGAAGTGTCCTTTTTTGTTATGGTCAGCAAAGCAAAATAAGAAATGGAGGAAAAAAGAATGGGCAGTACAGCGTTAGGAGCAGAGAAAGCGGTTATTTTTATCAGCGATGCACATGAAAAATTCTACTATGAGAAATTGAAAGAGGTCAGGTATCAGGACGTGTACCACAAAGCGCTTGTCTATTGTCTTGGTATCAGTAATGACACAAGAAGGAATGTTAAAAGCATTTATGATTTTAAGACAGGCAACGTAAAAACGGAATGCCTGCATGAAGGATGGCAGACCAGCGGAAGCGTAAAGGTAGTCAGAATGGCGTTCAACCTATACTGCAATGGTACGCCAAGCGTTCTTGATTACGATGATGCGGAGAAACAGGTGGACGAGTGCAGGAATTACACAGTGGAGGAACTGTTCTGCTGTGCCTACGCACCTTATTTTTGGCAGGCGGTACAGATACGGTATCCGGAGTACGCAACGTATAACCACAATCTGTATGCCATGTTTGGAGGACAGGATTGATGTTAAAAGTCAGGCTTATGGGAACAAAGAACGATATTAAGTGGTTCGGGAAGATTTTACAGAGAAATTCCAAAATTGAAGTGACGGAGTTTTCTGATTTGTTCCCGAACAAAGGGACAAAGAAATATTACAGGGCTTATGTGGAAGTCAGGAAAAGCAATGTAAAAGAATCATAGCAGAAGCAAAGGAGAATTTAATCATGTGTAAAATAATCGCAATCGCAAACCAGAAAGGCGGAGTGGGCAAGACCACCACAACAAGCAATTTAGGGATAGGACTGGCAAAACAGGGTAAAAAAGTGCTGTTAATAGACGCAGACGCACAGGGAAGCCTTACTGCAAGTCTTGGCTATACAGAGCCGGATACTTTGGAAGTCACGCTTGCAACCATTATGGGGGATTTAATCAATGACGAGGAAGTAGAGCCGACAGAGGGTATCCTGCACCATGAGGAGGGGATAGACCTTATGCCGGGGAATATTGAATTATCCGGTCTGGAGGTTTCCCTTGTGAATGTCATGAGCCGGGAAACGATACTGAGGTCATACATAGAGATAGTCAGGGAAAGTTACGACTATATCCTGATAGACTGTATGCCCTCTTTGGGCATGATTACCATAAATGCCCTTGCCTGTGCTGACAGCATACTGATACCCGTACAGGCGGCGTATCTGCCCGTCAAAGGCTTGCAGCAGCTCATTAAGACAGTTGGTAAGGTAAAGCGGCAGATTAACCCGAAGCTGGAGATTGAGGGCATTTTACTGACAATGGTGGACAGCCGGACGAACTATGCAAAGGACATCAGTTCCATGCTGAAGGAAGCCTATGGGGGAAGTGTAAGGATATTTACGAATAGTATCCCTATTTCGGTAAGGGCGGCGGAGATTTCTGCGGAAGGTGTCAGCATTTACAGGCATGATCCAAAAGGGAAGGCAGCGGCAGCTTATGATTCTCTGACAAGGGAGGTGCTTGGAAATGGGCAGTAATGCAAAAGCAGGAAGCGCATCAAAAGTTAAGATAGAGAAATTTGAGGATTTATTCGGCGGTTCTGCGGGGCGGGGAAGCTCCGCAGAGCAGATTATCAATGCGCCGCTTGCAGACCTTCATACATTCAAAGACCACCCTTTCCGGGTGGTGGATGATGAGAAGATGGAGGAAACAACGGAGAGTATCCGCCAGTATGGTGTGCTTGTTCCGGGCATTGCAAGACCGAGGGCGGGCGGCGGCTATGAAATCATAGCCGGACACCGCAGGAAACGGGGTTCAGAGCTTGCCGGGAAGACGGAAATGCCTGTGATTGTCCGCAATTATACCGATGATGAAGCGACAATTATCATGGTGGACTCCAACATTCAGAGGGAGGACATTTTACCAAGCGAAAAGGCGAGAGCCTATAAGATGAAGTATGAAGCCATGAAGCATCAGGGGAAAAAGTCAGGGAGGAACACCCTTGATGAAGTCGGGGAAGCTGCTGGGGAGAATGCGAAAAAGGTTCAGCGGTATATATGGCTGTCAAGGCTTTCCGATGAGCTTCTTGAAATGGTGGACACTAAAAAATTAGGTTTTTCACAGGGCGTAGATATATCCTTTCTGACGGAGGAGGCACAGCAGTGGGTGCAGGCTGTCATTGAGGAGCAGGGATGCAGTGTCAGCATGGTACAGTCCGGAAAACTGAAAGAATATGGCAAAAGCGGCGAGCTGACATTGGCAATGGTTAAGCTGATTTTGTCAGAAGAAAAGCCGAAGGAAAGAAAAATCACTATAAAATCAGACAAGATTGGCGAATACTTTTCAGACAGCTATTCCAATGAGGAGATTGAAAACATCATTATTTCGCTTCTTGATAAATGGAAAGAGGAAGGGGCTGTTTGATAATGGGATACTTAACAAGCGGAAACATAATTGTTGACGCAATGGGTTCCATAAATATTACCGGAAACATTATTCCCGCTGTCTGGTACAGGACAATCACAAAGGAGAATGGGAAACCATATCTCCTTGCGATTGTTATTCTGGCAGATATTGTTTACTGGTACCGCCCTTCTGAGGTGCGGGATCAGGGAACCGGACATATCCTCGGCTGGAAAAAGAAATTTTCAGAAGATATTCTAAGGCAGAGCTATCAGTATTATGCGGATTTATTTGGAGAATCTAAGAAAACAATTAAAACCGCAATGGATAAATTGGAAAAATTACAGGTAATCAGGAGGGAGTTCCGGACAGTCAGTTATGGAGATGGGCTTGTCTGTAATAATGTGATGTATGTGGAACTGAAACCGGATATGCTGTACCAACTGACATTTCCAGAGGAAATCCCTGCAATGGACGGATTGGACGATTCAGGTGCAGGTGCGTCTGATGATAAAACGGGAGGGAGACTCCCTACAAAATCGGATGCCCCTATGGAAATTTTGGGAGGGAGGGGTATCCAGAACGGGACACAGGTATCGACAAACTTGGATACAGGTCATGACGAAATGGGAAATACCCTCCTGCCGAAAACAGATACAGGTCTGCACCAAAACGGGGGGACAAATACAAATACTTCTGCAAATATTTCTGGCGGAGAATCCTATCCAATCAATCAATCTGCACAGGAGATAAAAGAAAAACAGGGCAAGCCAGATAATGATATGATTGATGTGATGGATGATGCCAACGCCTACATGGAAATCATCAAAGAAAATATTGAGTATGAGCATCACATGAAATATGGTGACTGGAGCGAAAAGGGGCTGTATGAGGAACTTTATGAGGTGATCTGCGAGATTGTGTGCGTGAAGCGAAGGACGGTAAAGGTCAATGGGGAGGATTACCCTTATGAGCTTGTGAAGTCAAAATTCCTGAAGCTGAACAGCTCCCATTTGGAGTATGTGATTGGCTGCATGAAGGAAACCACAACCAAGATAACTAACATCAGGGCGTACATGGTGACTGCCCTCTACAATGCGCCGAATACCATGAACCACTATTACCAGCAGTTGGTACAGTATGATATGTATGGTGGAGGGTGGCAGGAAAAGGGATTATTTAATCCCGAACCGGAAGGAGATAGATAAATGGAGTCAATGCGTGATGTTGACCGGGTAATGGAACGGGAGGTTGCAAAGGGAAGCTGCCCATTAAGGTTTGTGAAAATAGATTTCAGCGATTCCCCTTATCAGGAGATTGCATCAAGGGAAAAGCTGTTAGAGGTACTGTCCTACCTGTTGCGGACAGGCGATTATGGCAGGTTTGCCGGGAAAGGGACGGGGAATAATGTTTACATGGATATGAAAGGCAAAAAAGCAGCTTTCAAGCGTACCCGTTCTTTTATTGACCGGAATAACATATTTTCCGCAATCCGCAGGTATGGGAAGAAAATAAAGCCAGATTTTGACGGGCATACTTATCTGGAAACAGTGCGGTGCTACTTTGAACTGCCGGAAGGGGAACAGGAAAAGTACCGGGTAACTTATGACGGGCAGGAAACATTCGCTTTCCCTATGTCAGATAAATATATCCTCGGACTTTACACGCACTGTATCTCGGCAAGGCGGGCAGTATCGGCGGATATGGATATTTCAGGCACAGACTTTTCAGATAAAGAACAGGGCATTGCCAGTCTGGAGGGAGTGCGTAACGTGCTGTTCCAGTGCCTTTTGTTTGACACGATAAAATGCGGGGAAGCTATGTTATATGCTGACCTCTGCACGATTTACTGTTTAAAATGAAATAGGTAACTTTTGGACTTTTTGTCCAGAAGTGGGAAGGAGCATATATGGCAGAAAAATATATTACGGAAGAACAACGGGCAAGATGCCGGAAGATTGCGGATGCGTTCGCAGAACTGTATGACCTGACCGATGTGGTGGTAGCGGATGCCGGACGGTTCGGGTTTGTCCGTCTGCAATGGTTCAGCGAGGGAGAAGGTTTTGATTCGGCAATGGTTTTTTCGGACGGTGGAGAACTGTTTGAGGAACTGTGGCGGATATGGTATGAACATGAAGTTTTAACACCTGTGTTGGGAACGCCGCTTGCGGAGCTTGACTATGACGAGATATTCCAGACGCTTTCCAAAGACAGGCAGGAGGAAATATCGGAGAAAAAGAAGTATTTCCTTGACCAATGCAAAGATGCTTTCGGTTAATCAGCAGATATGTTTCTCCCAAGTTGTGTTCCCGCTAAAAACAAGTTATAATGGTGCTGACAAATCGGGATTCGAGGAGGACAAAAATGGAATATACAAAGGATGATTTAATTGAAGCAAAAAGGCAAATTGATTCAACATTGCATAAGTTACGAGAAACAATAATAACCTTTGAATCAAAAGAAAATTCAGAAAGATATAAGTCGCAAATCACTTTGGCGAAAAGACGAGTAAGAGCTTTTGAAATAGCAAATCACTTTATAGAAAATGAGATTGAAAACAGTTAGTTAATTTCTAATTTATAGAGTAATTAATGGGAACGCTTTTCCGAAAAGGGAGATATTTTACAATCCCAGAGCGTTTTCTGTTAAAATAGACCGTATCAGGATAAAGGCAGGAGTGGTGTATTTGGGAAACAGGAAGCGGCTGAAAAGGGTGGACAGGACATATAAAGATTTAAAGCAGAAACAGAAAGCAAAGATAGCGGACGGTATGTTTGAAAAGACCTGTGACTATTACAGGAAGCATGGCAAGATGCCGGAAGGAGAGGACTGTGAAAAAATTGCGAGACAAATCTACCAGAGGGTAAAGGGGTTAGCGGAAAAGGCTTCCTTTGATGAAATATACAGTCTGTATCTTTACCGATTGCCGCGTTATGAAACAAGTATAGCGGAGAATGGGCTTCCGGAAAAGGCAGAGGAAAAGAAAGACGATACAGACAAGCCAAAAACCAAGAAAAAGGGTATGAGCAGAAAGGTATGCCCGAACTGCGGTAGGAAGATGAAACAGCAGTTTATCGGTTTGCAGCACTGTAAATGCGGCATGAGTTGGAAGAAAGATATAGGATATTTTGAGCGTACCGGGGATATGGTCTTTGCTTTGGAACGCAGGAAAGTCGGGAAAAAGACGAAGCAGTGTCCGGTGATCCGGTACAGGTAAATTGAATATGGTAAACAGCGTAAGGGCAGTTATAGACCGTAAACAGCGGTTTGTAGCTGCCCTTTTTGCATTTAGGAAACTTTTGGACTTTTTGACCAGAAGTGGAAAGGAGAGTTTATGAAATATCTGCTTTACAGGCTGTATGTCCCACCCTGACGGGGGTACAGCAATAAAGAAGAAGGAGGAAAACCATGCAGGAGGAAGTGACACAGAAAACGATTGCCCTTGTGTTTAAATCTTCCCGGCTGACTACCGATGTGCTGAAAAAGGCAATGAAGATGTATCTGGAACACCGGAAACAGGGAAAACAGGCATCACATGGGAAAATGTCAGTGAAAGATCTGGTCGGTCAGGGTATGGGTGCTTCGAGCATTGAGGTGACGGATAACAACATCAAGTCTTTTGAGAGAGTGGCGAGGAAATACAATGTAGACTTTGCTGTGAAGAAGGATAAGACGGTTGCACCGCCGAAGTATATGGTATTTTTCAAGGGCAAGGATGCCGATGTGATTACGCAGGCATTTAAGGAATTTGTAAAGGTTAATGAGAAAAAGCATAACCGCATCTCTGTAAAGGAGAAGCTGGCAGAGTTCCGGGAGCAGTTGGGGAAGGACAAAAACCGGGAGCGGGCAAGGGAACACCAGAAGGACAGGGGGCAGTCATTATGAGTAAAATCGTAGAAGGCATTGCCAAAGACCTAAAATCCATTCCCGAAAAGTTCAAGGCAAAGACGGGGAATGTTGATAAAAAGAAACTTCTCCTTATGAATCTTCCCTATGTGCTTGCCGGGTATTTCTGCGACAAAATAGCGTGGCTGTGGCGGGTATCGCCGGGGCAGGACGCTTCTGCAAAGATGATGGCGGTCATGTCGGGGATGGAGGACATATTTTCTAACCCGTTACCGAGTTTTTTCCCAAAAGATTTGCTGATAGGGGCAGGGTGCGGCATTGCGCTCCGACTTGTGGTGTATTTTAAAGCCAAGAACGCCAAGAAATTCCGGCATGGAATGGAGTACGGTTCTGCAAGGTGGGGAAACGCAAAAGATATTGAGCCTTATATTGATCCGGTTTTTGAGAATAATGTTCTGCTCACAGAAACGGAAAGGCTGATGATGTCAGGCAGACCAAGACAGCCAAAGTATGCGAGGAATAAAAATATCCTCGTCATTGGTGGTTCCGGTTCCGGCAAGACGAGGTTTTTTGTAAAACCAAACCTGATGCAGATGCACTCAAGCTATGTTGTCACTGATCCGAAAGGCACTGTGTTAGTTGAGTGCGGGAAAATGCTCTTAAAGAATAATTACAGGGTAAAAGTGCTGAATACCATTAACTTCAAGAAGTCCATGCACTACAATCCTCTCGTTTATATCCGGAGCGAGAAGGACATTCTGAAACTTGTAAACACAATTATATTAAACACCAAAGGGGAGGGGCAGCAATCCGGCGAGGATTTTTGGGTGAAAGCCGAAAAGCTCTACTACACCGCACTGATCGGCTATATCTGGTATGAGTGCGTGGAGGAAGAACAGAATTTTACCACCTTGCTTGACATGATAAATGCAAGTGAAGCGAGGGAGGATGATGAGGAATTTAAAAATCCTGTCGATTTGATGTTCGATGAGCTGGAGGAAAGAGAGCCGGAACACTTTGCAGTTAAGCAGTATAAAAAATATAAACTGGCGGCGGGCAAGACAGCAAAAAGCATTTTAATTAGCTGTGGCGCACGTTTAGCGCCTTTTGACATCAAGGAACTGCGTGACCTGACAAGTTATGACGAGTTAGGGCTTGATATGTTAGGGGATGAAAAGACAGCGCTGTTTGTCATTATCTCCGATACCGACGATACGTTTAACTTTATTGTATCAATCATGTATACGCAGCTTTTTAACCTGCTCTGTGACAGGGCAGACGATGTGTATCATGGAAGGCTACCTGTCCATGTGCGCTGCTTACTCGATGAGTTTGCGAACATCGGGCAGATACCAAAGTTTGAGAAGCTGATTGCTACAATCCGCAGCCGGGAAATATCAGCTTCTATTATTTTGCAGTCGAAGTCGCAGCTTAAAGCGATTTATAAGGATAACGCCGACACCATTGAGGGCAATTGTGATACCACCTTATTCCTCGGAGGGAAGGAAAAGACCACTTTAAAAGAGATGGCGGAGATTTTGGGTAAAGAAACAATTGACCTTTACAATACCTCGGATACAAGGGGTACGTCGCAGTCCTACGGTCTGAATTACCAAAAGACCGGGAAAGAGCTTATGAGCCAAGATGAGATTGCAGTCATGGACGGAGGGAAGTGCATCATGCAGCTTAGAGGGGTAAGACCGTTCTTCTCCAATAAGTTTGACATTACGAAGCACAAGCAGTACCGCCTTTTATCCGACTATGACGAAAAGAACGCCTTTGACATCGAAAAATATGTGAAGAACCTGTGCAAAGCTAAAGTCAGGGACAATGACACCGTTGATGAAGTGGAGGATGCGGGCGTGATTGAAGCATAGCTTCAAAAACAATACAACTGAATATCGAAAAAACTGAATATGGAACCTGTAAACAAGCAGCAGAACTTTTGGACAAAAAGTCCAGAAGTTGAGAAACGGAGTTTTGTATGTGCTTTGGAACGGACAAAACAAGACACCCGGCACAGCCTATCGCCAAACAGAATGTACCGGATGCCCGCAGGGTTCACCCAAAGGATTTCCCTGCCCTTATTTTAGCATACAGGGCAGGGAATTTACATATCAAAGCTCTTTCTTTATCAAAAAATCAAATTTCAGGAAAGAAAGAGGTAAACAAAATGGCATTTTTTACAACAGCAGTAACAGGATTAAAGACAGTCGTAACAGCAATCGGGGCAGGCGTAGGCGTATGGGGCGTCATCAACCTGCTTGAGGGATACGGAAATGATAATCCGGGCGCAAAATCACAGGGAATCAAGCAGCTTATGAGTGGCGGCGGCATTATTATTGTGGCGCAGACGGTGATCCCTCAGCTCTCCAGCCTGTTCTCATAAGAGATAACCCTTCATGGGAGGAATCATTGACAAAATCACTGATTTCATAAAGGAAATGCTGCAAGGGTGGGTGCTGTCTAACCTCGATACCATGTTTACCGATGTCAATGACAAGGTAGGCACGATTGCGGGGGAGGTCAGCACAACACCCAGCGCATGGAACTCCGGCATTTTCAACATGATAAAAACACTGTCGGAGAATGTGATTGTCCCCATAGCGGGGATGATCATCAGCTTCGTGCTGATTTATGAGCTGATAACAATGGTGATAGACAAGAACAACATGCACGACTTTGATACAAGCCTGTTCTTCCGTTTTTTATTCAAGGCTTGCATCGCTGTCATGCTGCTTTCCAAGACCTTTGATATTGTCATGGCGGTTTTTGACGTGGGAAGCCATGTGGTGACGCAGGCGGCAGCTTCCATATCAGGCTCGACAAGCCTTGATGTGGAAGCAACGCTTACTTCCATGTTCAACAGCCAGATTGACACGATGGGCATCGGGGAGCTGATAGGTCTGGGTCTTGAAACTATGGTAATCAGCTTATGTATGAAAATCATGTCCGTCCTCATCACCGTCATTTTATACGGGCGCATGATTGAAATATACCTTTATGTATCAGTAGCGCCAATCCCGGCAGCGACAGTTACCAACCGGGAATGGGGCACAATCGGGACAAATTATTTAAAAGGGCTTATCGCACTTGCGTTTCAGGGGTTCTTCATCATGGTGTGCGTGGCGATCTATGCGGTGCTGGTTGCCAGTGTCACAGTCGCAGGAAATCTGCACAGCGCATTGTGGTCGGTAGCGGCATACACCGTAATCCTCTGTTTCAGCCTGTTCAAGACAGGTTCTTTAAGTAAATCAATTTTCAATGCCCACTAAGCACGAAAGGCTGTGCTTGGCGGGCATTGCCCACGAAAGGAGCAGTATTTATGGCAATTTCAGTACCAGTGCCAAAAGACCTGAGTGGAATCAAGACAAAAGTAGCATTGAACCTTACCAAAAGGCAGATTATCTGTTTTTCCGGCGCTGCCCTTGTGGGAGTTCCCCTGTATTTCCTCACAAAAGGGGTATTGGGGACGCAGGGGGCGGCGCTCATCATGGTGGGCGCAATGCTGCCATTCTTCTTTTTGGCAATGTATGAAAAGGACGGTTTCCCGGCAGAGAAGATTTTATACTTTATGCTCCGGCAGAAGGTACTCACGCCGGGAATCAGACCGTATAAATCGGAAAACCTCTACGAGCAGTTGGAGGAACGGGAAAAAATCAGGAAGGAGGTATGTTTCCTTGAAGAAAAAGCAAGAAGCGGCGACAGGAAAGCCAGAACCGCAGAAAAATAGGCAGAAACAGGAGAAGGCAGGGCTTACTTTTTCCGAAAAGAAGCGGTTAGCCGAGCTTAAACGTATCCTTGCCGGGAACAGCCGGGAGCAGGCAAAGCCGGATACCGCACAGAAAACCATTACATTCAAAAAAATGTACAGGGACGGCATCTGTCAGGTGGCAGACACTTATTATACAAAAATGGTGGAATTTTTTGATATTAACTATGACTTGCTGGAGGTGGAGGATCAGGCTGATATTTTGGAGGAATACAGCAAGCTGATTAACTATTTTGATCCGTCCATAAGATTCCAGTTGTTCTTATTCAACAGGCAGGTCAGCGAGCAGGCTCTTGCGGAGCAGTTCGACACTCCCCTGCAGGACGATGATTTTAACGATATTCGTGAGGAATACACACAGATGTTAAAGCACCAGTCGGCAAAAGGCAACAATGGCATCATCAAATCAAAATACATTATTTTTGGCGTGGAAAGCACTGGCATCAAAGAAGCAAGGAGCAAATTAAACAATATTGAGAAAGATGTAGTACAAAATTTAAACAACATCGGCACAAATGCCAGAGGTCTTGACGGGAAGGAAAGGCTCCGTATCTTACATGAATATTTTAATCAGGGTACGATGGAGCCTTTCCGTTTTTCCTTTAAGGAACTGTCAGAGTCCGGGAAGTCGGTCAAAGATTATATTGCGCCGCCGGGGTTTGATTTCCGCTATCCGAGCCGCTTTAAGTCCGGCAGCATCTACGGGAGCGTGTCCTATCTTGATATGATTGCGCCGAAGTTTACGGACGAGATGATTAAGAAGTTGCTGGACATTGATGACAACCTTACCCTTACCATGCACATGCAGACCATTGATCCGGTGGAAGCAATCAAGATGATAAAACGTGCGCTCACCGACATTCAGAAAATGAAGATTGAGGAACAGAAGAAAGCAGTCCGCAGCGGCTACGACATGGACATTCTCCCTACGGACATCGTGACATACGAGAAGGACACGCTGGAGCTTTTAGATGATCTGAACACAAGCAACCAGAAACTTATCAAGATGACATTCCTCATTACCTGTTACGGGAGGACAAAGAGGGAGCTGGAAAACCTTATACAGAGGGTGTCCGGCATTATCCAGCAGGCAAACTGTAATCTGCGGTGCTTGCAGTATTTACAGGAACAGGGGCTGATGGCAAGTGCGCCGATTGGCTGTAACGATGTGGGGATTGAAAGAAACCTTACCACAAAAAGCGCCGCTGTCCTTGTACCGTTCTGCACACAGGAGCTTTTCATGCCCGCACCCGCCATTTATTACGGTCTGAACGCACTTTCAAACAACATGATTATGGCAGACCGGAAAAGGCTGCGTACTCCAAACGGGGTAATCTTGGGAACGCCGGGAAGCGGAAAATCATTCAGCGCAAAGCGTGAGATTTTATCCTGTTTCCTTATCACAAGGGACGACATTATCATCTGCGATCCGGAGGGCGAGTATTTCCCATTGGTTCAGGCACTTCATGGGCAGGTGGTAAGGCTTTCCACCAATTCAAAGGACTTCTTAAATCCGATGGACATTCAGCTTTCCCACAAAGGGGATAAGGAAGCACTGAAATTAAAGAGCGATTTCCTGATTACGCTGTGTGACCTGATTGCCGGAGGGAAAAACGGTCTTGAGAATGACGAGAAGGGCATCATTGACACCTGTATCAAGCATATCTATGACAGATATTTTGATGAGCCAAAACCAGAGAATATGCCCATTTTGGAGGACTTGTACAATGCGCTGTTAAAGTATGAGCCGAGGGACGTTGCGCCGGAGATGCAGAGGGAAGCGAAGCAGAAGGCGGTCAGAATTGCAAACAGCCTTGTGCTGTATGTGCATGGCTCACAGAATTATTTTAACCATAGGACTAACGTGGACGCACACAACCGGATCATGTGTTTTGACATTCGTGACTTGGGAAACCAGTTAAAAGAGATTGGAATGTTGATTGTACAGGATGCAGTCTGGAACAGGGTGTCGCAGAACCGGGAACGCAAGGTTGCCACAAGATACTACTGTGACGAGTTCCATTTGCTTTTGAAGGAAAAGCAGACTGCCATTTATTCGGTGGAGATTTGGAAGCGTTTCAGGAAATGGGGCGGGATACCGACAGGCTTGACGCAGAACGTGGGCGATTTTCTGAAATCGGAGGAAATCGAGGGCATCTTGGGGAACAGCGATTTTGTGTACCTGTTAAACCAGAACGCCAAAGACCAGCATATCCTGGCGGACAAGCTGGGGCTGTCGGAAAAACAGCTCATGCACGTTACCAATTCCGAACCGGGAAGCGGTCTGATACTGTTTGACAACGTGGTAATCCCATTCGTGGATAAGTACCCGGCTGATACAAAAACATTTGCGATTATGAACACAAAACCGGAGGAATCCGTAACAAAGGAAGATGGGGAAAGTTAATGGCAGAAAAGAAAGAGAAGAAAAAACAGGATAGCGCCCGCTGTAAAGAAGGAAATGCAGAGTTCCGTAAGGAAGCTGGCAGTGCTTTTACAGACGGCGGCAATGCTGCCTATCAGCCGAGGGATGCCAATACCGGGAAGCCGGGGCATGGTGCAGCCGGGAAAAGGCGGGCGGAAAAGAGTATGCAGGCGCATCAGGAAACTTTTGGACAAAAAGTCCAGAAGTCCGATGCAAAGCTGGGACAGGAAGAAGAACTTGGTTTTATCAAGGGAAATAATGGATTTACCGGGCAGGACAATTTCAGCCAGCCGGAGGAAATGGAGAAGAAACAGCCGGATGCGGAAGATTACCACAGGAGGGACACTTACAGGCAGTCGCAGAAAAAAGGGAAATACCATAAAAAGCGGGTGCAGGGGGAACACCGGGTAAAAGGCAGCACAAAGGCAAATCCGGGGAATAGAACCTTTACCGAAGAATCTTTTGCAGAGAATACCGGGAATCTGTTTCAGGGGGAAGGAGGCTCTGAATTTACAGGCAGTAAAAAGCTGCAAAAGAAACAGCGGCAGGCTCAAAAAGCCGGGAAGAAGGTACAGAAGGCAAGGGCAAAGC
>CALCDJ010000050.1 GCA_937900135.1 uncultured Blautia sp.
TATAAGCCATTTATGATAATGTCTCAGTATATCACAAATGAAAATGTCCCGGATATGTGGTATCCTATCTTTCTATAAGAACAGCAGGTAGGAGGAATTCATTATCAGAAAGGTGTTTTTAACAATGGACGAACAGAAAAAATACGAAGTGATCAAGGCTCTGGCTGATCATCCTGACGGCAATAAAGACCGGGCAGCCATGACCCTCGACTGCTCAAAACGTCATGTCAACCGCATGCTGAAAGCCTACAAAGAACAGGGCAGGGCTTTCTTTATCCATGGCAATAGGGGACGACAGCCTTCTACCACCATCCCGGAAGCAACCCGCAATGCTGTGGTCTCTCTCTACCGCACCAAATATTGTGATGCGAATTTCCAACATTATTCCGAACTGCTGGCAACCCATGAGAACATCCATATCTCTGCTTCTTCTGTTGCAAAGATACTGGAAAGCCACTGCATCCTCTCCCCAAAGGCTACAAAAGCCAAGAAAAAACGCATGAAAAAAGAACTGGCAGAAAAGAAGGAATGTGCCAAAACACAGAAAGAGGCCGATTCCATACAGGCAAATCTCGTTGCCCTGGAGGACGCTCATCCCAGACGTCCCAGATGCGCTTATTTTGGCGAATTGGAGCAGATGGATGCCACTCCTTATGAATGGATCCCCGGACAGGTCTGGCATCTCCATCTGGCGGTGGACGATGCCACCGGACAGGTTACCGGCGCTTATTTTGATACACAAGAAACGCTCAACGGATACTACCATGTGCTTTACCAGATGCTGCTCAACTATGGTATCCCCTATAAGCTCTTCACTGACCGCCGTACCGTCTTTACTTATAAAAAGAAAAATTCCCCATCTACCGATGAGGATACCTATACACAGTTTGCCTATTCCTGCAAACAGCTTGGGATTCTTCTGGAGTCCAGCAGCGTTCCACAGGCCAAAGGGCGTGTGGAACGGCTGAACCAGACCCTACAGTCACGGCTGCCGGTAGAACTGCGTCTGGCAGGCATCACGACCATAGAGGCGGCAAATGAATTCTTAAACTCCCACATAAAAGAATTCAATGCAAAATTCGCTCTGCCTCTTAATGGTATCAAATCTGTGTTTGAAACGCAACCAGAAAAAGAAACAATCAATCTGATCCTCGCCGTTTTGGACGAAAGAACCGTTGACTGCGGCCATTGTATCCAGTTCCAGCGCAGCCACTACCGGATGCTGGACTCCAGAGGACTTCCGGTGCATTACCGCAAAGGTACAAAAGTCATGGTAATACAGGCGTTCGATCAGGCTCTCTACTGCTGCGTAAACGACCGTGATATTTATGCGTTGGAAAAAGTACCAGAACACGCCATGCAATCCAAGGATCTGGATCCAGAGCCCCAGGAAACGGGGGTGAAAAAGCAATACATTCCTCCCATGAACCATCCATGGCGGCGCTGTGCATTTAAAAAATTTGTCCAGTCACAGCCTCATCGTACT
>CALCDJ010000051.1 GCA_937900135.1 uncultured Blautia sp.
TTTCATTTTTTCCCTTTGGGGAATGCCTCGGCTTTCTCTTAGGAGGCGCTTGTTACATCCATTTATTTAACTAAGGGAACCTTCTAATTTCTCTTACACGATTGCCGCAAAGATAATTCTACTATATTTTTCAAAAAAAAACAAGCCTTTAATTATTTCCTCCAACGAAATAAATGCGCATCTGCTGAAAGGGGAATTGCAGATGCGCACTTATATCATAATCAAAAATGAAGCTGTCCCTGCAGCCAGATGGTGCCTTTGAAACGACGGCCAATTTGGGGTTCTCCCAAAAGATCTGCCCGATTAATACAGATATCGAACTGCATATCGTTGCTTTCTACTGTAAGCTGGCAGATTTCTTCACCAGTAAGGATATTTTTGAAAGTCATAAAGTCTAGTATCTCACCCATAATATTATACTGATCGCACTCGATCCCAAAAGGCATAAAGTAGGAATCTACAATCGTAAAAATATCCTCTGTGGCGATTCGTTGATTCACCATAGCATATCGGTCGATGTCATCCATGGTAAGGCTCTCCATCGCCTCTTCGTCTCCATTTCTGGCTGCAGCAATGAGATGATTTCTGTTTTTTGCCAGTTCTCTCTCAAGTTTTACTGCTTCTTTATCTTTCTGGACCGGGAAAAGTATATTTCCCTCTTTCGCCAGTCCAGAAAGGGTCAATGGCTGGTTGCCCAGCAACATTTTTCCTTTATAATGTTCCAGCATATATTCTGCCGGATTCTGCAGGTAAAAAATCAAAGTAACTCCGATTCTCAAATCATCACAGGCTCCCGCAAAAGACTCTTTATCTGCATGTCTTTCTATGGATACCTGTTCCTGTGTGGTAACCCCGGTGCCACGAAAAAACGGAAAATAGTAATCCACATGGAATTTGTCGTCATCCTCATACTGTCCACAAACAGTGATTCCACAATCACATCCGTAATTTTTGGAAAATTCCACAAATATTCCTTCCGGATGATTTTCCACTGCTGTCTTCTCATCATAGTTCTTAATGACATCCTGAATGATTTCTCGTATCTGACTTCTCTTCGTTATCCTGGAAAATCCCACAGCTTTCAAATATTTGTGCACAAGGCCACCTCCCTGAAAAAGCCCTCACAAGATTTATGCACGGGTCTTTTTCTCAATTTTGGTCATACCTCCCATGTATGGCTGCAGGGCTACCGGAATATTCACGGAACCATCTGCATTCAGGTTGTTCTCCAGAAAAGCGATGAGCATTCTCGGAGGTGCAACAACTGTATTATTTAATGTATGTGCCAGATATTTTTTATTTCCTTCTCCATTTACACGGATTTTCAATCGACGAGCCTGTGCATCTCCAAGGTTGGAACAGCTTCCCACCTCAAAGTACTTCTTCTGTCTTGGGGACCATGCTTCCACATCCACAGATTTCACCTTCAGATCTGCCAGGTCACCGGAACAACATTCCAGTGTACGAACCGGAATATCCAGAGAACGGAACAGATCTACTGTATTCTGCCATAATTTATCAAACCACATGGGGCTTTCTTCTGGTTTACATACAACGATCATTTCCTGTTTTTCAAACTGATGGATACGATATACGCCACGTTCTTCCAGACCATGCGCACCTTTTTCTTTACGGAAACATGGAGAATAACTGGTCAGAGTTTTTGGAAGTTCCTCTTCCGGAATAATCTGGTCGATAAATTTACCAATCATGGAATGCTCGCTGGTTCCGATAAGGTACAGATCCTCACCTTCGATTTTATACATCATTGCATCCATTTCTGCAAAGCTCATAACGCCTGTCACTACATTGCTGCGGATCATAAATGGCGGTACACAGTAAGTAAAGCCTCTGTTAATCATAAAATCACGGGCATAGGAAATAACTGCTGAATGAAGTCTTGCAATATCTCCCATCAGATAATAGAAACCATTTCCTGCCACTCTTCTGGCGCTGTCCAGATCAATTCCGTCAAAGGCTTCCATAATCTCTGTGTGATAAGGAACTTCAAAATCCGGAACAACTGGTTCTCCGAATTTTTCTACTTCCACATTCTCACTGTCATCTTTTCCAATAGGAACAGACGGATCAATAATATTTGGAATTACCATCATGTTTTTCAGAAGTTCATCTTCTACTTCTTTTTCTCTTGCAGAAAGCTCCTCAATGCGGCTTCCGGAAGCAACTACCTGTTTTTTTACTTCTTCTGCTTCTTCTTTTTTGCCCTGGCCCATCAGTGCGCCAATTTGTTTGGAGATTTTGTTTCTCTCTGCTCTCAGAGCTTCTACTTCCTGTTTAATTTCACGATTTTCTTTATCCAGTTCCAGAACCTTATCTACCAGTTCCAGTTTGTTGTCCTGAAACTTATTTCTGATATTCTGTTTTACAATTTCCGGGTTTTCCCGCACAAATTTAATGTCTAACATATTTCCTGTCTCCTTCTCAAATATTATTCTTCTTCATCAAGCTCTCCAAAGCCGAAATTCACTGCTTTACGAAGCGCCTCCACTTCCTCCTGACTCAGCATCACATAGGACTCTCCTTTTACGATTTCTTTCAAATACAAAAAGCAGTTATCTCTGCTGTGTACTGCATTCAGAATTAAGCCTGAGTTATCCTTATCCAACAGGGCAAGGGCAAAACTCAGTTTTCCTCCCACGTCATCAAATGCATCATATTTTTCAACGCCGTATTTGCTGAAGATGCGGGTGAAATTTTTCTTGATAAAATTTATATCATGTTCATGGGCTTCCTTGGCCTCATAGAGACGATCGATCTGAGCGAATTTTCTTACAAAAACCTTTTCCAGTGATTGTGCATCACTGCCCTTCATAAAAGATTTATACTTTCGCTCCAGACGATTCAGCCGCATATTGCTGCGGATCACATTCACCAAAAGAATGATACTTAAGAGCAGCAATAAGATGATAATGATTCCTGGATCTATTCCCAGGCTTCCAAAGATATCACTCATATGGTACTCCCTTTTTTTAGCCGATAGACTCAAACAATTCTATGATTCGTTCCAGTTCATCCTTTGAATAGTATTCAATTTCAATTTTGCCCTTATCATTTTTCTTTCGGTGAATCATAACGCGAGTTCCCATAATGCCTTTCATTTTTTCTTCCAGGCTTTCATAAATCGCATCCTCAGCCGTGTTTCTAACTGGTTTTTTCTTTACTGGAGGCTCCAGCATTTTCTTTACCAGTTTCTCTGTCTCACGGACACTTAATTTTTCATCGAAAATTTTCATAGCAAGATTGGTCTGTGTGTTTCCGTCAGAAATTCCCAACAACGCTCTGGCATGTCCCGAGGAAATCATTTCCTCAATTAACATTTGTTGTACTCTCTCATCCAGTTTCAAAAGTCTCATGGAATTGGTAACTGCTGTTCTGCTCTTGGAAACTCGTTCTGCAATCTCATCTTGTTTTAAATGAAATTCTTCGATCAATCGCCGGAATGCTCTTGCCTCTTCAATGGGATTCAGGTCTTCTCGCTGAATATTTTCGATCAAAGAGATCTCTACAATCTCCTGATTGTTAAATTCTTTAATTAATACCGGAACTTCTTTTAAGCCAGCAATTTTGGCTGCTCTCCAACGCCGTTCACCTGCAATAATTTCATAGTAATCTTTTTTATCAGAAACAAGAAGCGGCTGCAAAATCCCATACTGTTTAATGGATTCTGCCAATTCCACTAATGCATCTTCATCAAACTGCTTTCTTGGCTGATTTCGATTAGGCTCTACTTTGGAAATCTTTACAAAGGTTTCTGAACCGGCTGGATACTCTTCACTGGGTTTCCATTCTTCCACCATTGGTTTCGGTTTTGCTTTCGTGGTTCTGGGAGCTGTTTTTGGCTTTTCCACAGAAGCTTTTTCTGGAAAAAGTGCATCCAGCCCTCGCCCAAGCCCTGATTTTTTTGCCGCCATTATTTATTGCCCTCCCTGTTTATCACTTCTTCTGCCAGAAGTCGATAACTTTCCGCTCCGGCAGATCTAGAATCATAAAGCGTTATGGGTTGTCCATAGCTGGGAGCTTCTGCCAATCTTACATTTCTTGGAATAATTGTCTTATATATGTTCTGGTTCAGATTGTCTTTCACATTTTCCACAACCTGAAGTGAAAGATTGGTTCTGGCATCATACATGGTAAATACAACACCTTCAATCTCCAGTCGCTTATTCAGTCTGTCTTTCACCAGTTCAATGGTATGTATCAACTGTGAAAGGCCTTCCAGCGCATAATACTCGCATTGTATTGGAACCAAAACAGAGGTTGCTGCTGTCAATGCATTGATGGTCAGCATACTCAGTGAAGGCGGACAATCCATAATAATATAATCGTATTTTCTGCGTACCTTATCTGTTATTTTTTTCAGAATAAATTCTTTATCCTCAATGCCGATTAATTCAATCTCAGCACCTGAAAGATTTACGTTCGATGGAATCAAATCCACATTTTCTACCACCCCTTTGATGATGGTATCCTTCACGTCTGTCTCTCCAAGAAGAAGTTCATATAACGTATTCTCCACAGAATTTTTATCCACACCAAGTCCGCTGGTGGTATTTCCCTGGGGATCAATATCAATTGTCAGAACTTTTTTGCCTTTCTCAGCCAGACATGCAGAAAGATTAATTGCTGTGGTGGATTTACCAACGCCGCCTTTCTGATTTGCAACTGCTATAATTCTACCCACTTTTGCCCCTCCTTCATGTGAGGTACTTTTTCGAGACATTTCTTCCTATGATTTATTAAAAGCCAATTTTTTTACGCATGGCAGTTGTCTCGCATTCATTATAGCACTTTTATTTTTTTATCGCCACATAATGTTTCACGTGAAACATAGAAAATTGTTTTTTTTTCAGAGCAATCCTTGTGTATTTTTCCTTTTTTATTAAAAACAGCGTGGGTGTTCCAGAGAGAATACCCTCGGTTAAGGACAAATTTATCACTAAACCCATAGGTTCTTTCTTTCGAATTTATCCGTTCTTCTGAAGTATGGGCATAAACACACGAGTTTATTCTTTTATTTTCCCCAATAAAAAAGAGGACAAGTCCGACTTGAACTCCTTCAATCCCTCAATCTTTAAGAAGTGCTAGATATCTTGCAAATGTCCGTTTAGCACTGACCGAAATGGAATGTAAAACAGCCCCTTCCAGGATAAACCTTATCCTCAGAAGGGGCTTTACTCACTTTTTATAACAGAATTTATCTTAGTCGGAGAAAAGACTCTCTCTGAGATAAACAAATGTGAAACTGAATATCAGAAGAAAATCCCTACCTGCTCCAGGAATTGTTCTGGATCTTCCAGCTGAGGAAGATGTTTCGTCCGGTTTAATTTCACAGTCTCAATGGCTGCATTTACCGACTTATATTCCTGAATTACAGAATCACTGTTTGGCTCACCCTCTCCTTCTACAAGATAAAGGCTATGATCCAGTTCCTTCAGCGCATGGCCAATACTAAGATTCATATATTTAGACACTTTACTTGCATAAGAGTTTTTGCAGTAATATCCTCCTGTATGGGCGCCTTCGTAATATGCATCCACCACATCCTTATCCACATGGAATGGATTATAATACAGTTTCTCAATAAATATGTTATTGATGTTCTCATGTGAAACCAGCATATGATACAGTAATGTTCCAAAAACAGGAAGTTCAATAAAAAACTTAAACAGCTTATCCTTCTGGGAAGGCATCTGATTCAGGGAATTCAGTGACGGAGGATTTACCATCATGACTTTATCAAAACATTCTTTTTTATTATGGCAAGCCATCAATACAAAGGAACTTGAAAATCCACTGACAATCACATCTGTTTTTTCTCCTATGATATTCTTCACAAAATCACAGAGCATTTGTACATAGAGAAAATTCGTATAGGTAATTCCAGGCTTATCTGATCTTCCCCATCCTAATAAATCAACATTATATACCGTGTGTTCCATAGCAAGCTGTTTCTCGATTTTATTCCACTCATATCCAGAAGCGCCTGGTGTGGTATCATGAACCAAAAGAATCGGGCTTCCTTTTCCTCTCTTGGTGTAATGAATTTTACCAAATCGCCACTGATAAAAATTTCTTCCGCTTGTATCCAGCATCTCCTTCAAAGAAGCAGTCGCAGCAGTAAGTTTATTTACAAAATGGATTACAACTGTAGCAGCAGAAAAAAGGACTGTAAAGGTAATTATTTTATGTTTGTTTTTTTTCACTCAGGACACCCTCCTTTTGCAAAATCAATTTTCTGTCTGTATTAGTGTTATTTATCTGAAAACCTTCTTATATTATACGCCAAAACGCAATTTTTTACAATGTTTTTATCATTGCAAGCTGCATATCTCCACCTGCCGTATATGCTTTTATTTACATATTTCAGAGCTCCCTGATTTCTGGTAAGTCTTTCTTTTCTTTATACCCCAAATGAATATTGCCATAGAAAATCTTATTCCATACATATTTACCTGTATTGTTTCCCTATTATCAAAACGCTCTGTTTTTGCAACAAAAAGCCATAAATGTTTCACGTGAAACATTTCATCACATTCTTTGGAGGTGTTCTATTCTCAACGCCCCATAAATATACTGCCTTTCTGGCAGAAGAAAAATCCCCCATGGAAACCAATGTCTCAAATTATACACATTTGATTTCCCGGGAGATTCTTCCTTTGAATCGCTTTTATGCTTTTAACTTTTATGAAATTATGTTACATCATTTTCAGGAGTCTTCTTTTTCCTGTACAGATTCTGTCTCACTTGGAGAAGAGGTTTCTCCTTCTGTAGAACTCTCTTCTCCATTATCAGAGTTTTCTTCTACTGTCAGACTCTCATACGCGGAAAGCATTTCTTTTACTGTCATTTTATTGACCAAGAATACCTTTTCTCCTGTTTTTGCCGCATAGAAGTTGGAATCATATTCGTAGTATTCTACTTCCACTTCTGACCCATCTGTCTTCTGGAATGTAACTGCCATTTCCGGATCTTTTGTTGGCTGAAATTCCTCTGTCAGACGCTTCTGTCCAGCCATATTAATCAATTTATTATAAAAGGTTGTAAAAGAAGTTTCCTCCAGAGTTTCTCCATCCATTTCATAGGATATTGTTTCCTGGGTTTCACCCTCTTCGTTTTCCGATGTTTCACGTGAAACATTTATTTCATTCTCATCTGTATTTCTTTCCACCTTCAAGGTTTCCAGATCATTTACAGATACATAGCTCACAGTTAAATCCCAAAAATCCGAAGGCTCTTTATCTGTAAGAGAAGACAACTGTTCCTGAGAAATAGTATAAATCTCATTGCTGTCATTCACCTTTACATACCGTGTATCTTCTTCACCTTCATCTCCAACGCACAAGACAAGCTGTTTATCCACTAAAACAGGTTCTTCTTCCTCTTCGTCTGTCTCAGTTTCTGCAGTTTCTGTTTCCTCTGCCTCTTCTTCATTTTCTGTAGAAGTCTCTTCCTCAGAGGATGTTTCCTCTTCTTCCTGATAATCCACAGTGATTACTGCATACGGTTTGTCTAATCCATATTTTGATTCATCCGTACAATTATAATCTACAAACTCTGAGTATTCCAACGAGCTAATGGCAGATGCAAGGCTGCTAGCTTTTGCAGAGTCTGCTTTTTCTGTGGCGTTTCCATCCGAAAATTCCCAAAGTCCCGTATCTGAATCCTGCTCAACTTCCAGAAGTTTATCCTGATTTTCTATTTTTATCTTTTTCACATTACCCGAATCCACTTCCGGGAAAGTATCCATTTTTGCAAAGTCATACAAGGAATTCATAAAAGGATCAAACGATGCTTCTGGCACTACATAAACAGTGTTTTCTTCATCATCCTTATTCACATAATACTGAGAGGTGGAATCATTTTTCATCCCTACACGGATAGTTGTTTCATCTCCCTCTTCTGTTGTAAATGTAATGGTGTTTGACGGCTCATCCAAGCCGTATTCCTCCAGATTCTCCACATCGGTAAGTTCACGGTCTGCTTCTGTTGATGTATATGCTCCCAGAGCATTCGTCAGCTGATCCTGGTCCACCGGGAAAGAAGTTTCTCCAGCAAGGGTCCAGGCATCATCCTTCTTTTCAAAGGTTCTCTCTTCTTTGTCTATAATGAAGCTGACACTCTTCAATTCATCTACATTTCCAGACAAAAGAGATACCGTCTCTCCCTGCTCTTCTTCTGATTCCAGTTTTTCCTGTTTCGCCACATAGGATTTTACACCAAAATATCCACCGGTAAGTACCCCTAGAAATACAAGCGCCAAAATCAGTTTTACTGTTTTATTTTTCATTATGCCTTTCTCCTCTTATACCAAACAACAAATCCAACAATCAGGAAGAAGCCTGGAATCAATCCAATGGTACAAATTGTCCAGAAGCTGGTATCGTACGCAGTCAGTGTAAGGTAAGAAACCTGCAGGTTTTTAGAAGGAATAGAAACATTGGTCTGCTCCTCTGAACCAGTCATCCAGTTCAAGGAAGACAGAATCATTTGAGCATTTCCACCTGAAACCAGCTGATTGATCTGATTATCCATCAGATTAGCTGTAGAATAATAAACAATCTGCGTTTCCTTATCTTCTCCAACAGTTTCCGTGATGCTCACGCCAAGATCAAAGGGTCCTTCAATATCTTCCGCTTCCTTTTCAAGAATATCGCTGTTCATATTTGTCTTGGAATACGAACTGTCGGAAGTGGTCAGAAGACTTTCTACTGTCAGTGTGTCTCTTACTTCTTCTAATTTCTGGATTCCCTGCGCGTAAGGAGCAAGTACCATGTATCCCGAAGAAGCCACGTCTCCTGATGCATCTGTACTCTGAATTTCCGGAATCAAATAATATGGCATTTGCATTCCATATCGCTGTGTATCTCCTTCAAATACAATGCCATCTGCCCGTTTTACTCCGTAATTTTCCAGGATAGAGTCAAAATTTTCCAGTTTTTCCTCTGTATAATCAGAGAAAATCATACTTTTTCCACCATTTTCAAGATATTCGATGATTGCATCTTTTTCCTCTGCTGAAATATCTGTAGATGGAGAATTAATCAAAAGACAATCTGTATCTTCCGGAACGGTTCCTTCCGTCAAAAGATTCAAAGAATTAATCTGAATATTACTCTTTTCGATTTCTTCTTTTATTGCAGATCCCAGTTCTTTTTCTCCATGGCCTTCCAGTGTATAAAGAATAGGAAGATCCTCCGAAGTCACATAAGCAATTGCGCTGGTAATCTGTCCTTCTCCGTCAAACCCTGTTGTCTGATAGCTGTAGGTAGTGTAATCCAGAGAAGTTTCATATATATTCTGGTAATCTATCACTTTATTTCTATCTCCGCAAACAACAATAAGGCTGTTAGCAGAAATATCTTCGCTGGTGTATTCTGAAACAAATTTAGGATTTACAACAGGATCTTTTTTGACCACTTTTACGTGTTTTGATTCATCTGTATATTTCTCCAAAAGATTGGCTATCGTCTCATCTTCGGAACCTTCCTGTGCAATCTGGTATATTGTCACATCCTTTTCCAGACCTTTTAGCACTTCTTTTGTCTGGTCCCCTATGCTGTAAAGTTTCCCTTCACTCACATCCAGTTGTGTGTGTTTAGAAGGCAGTTCTCCTACAATTAAGTTTATAACAATAATAACACAAACAAAAATAGCGCTAATTGCAAAACTGTAAGAACCATTCTTCAAATACTTTTTGTTTATTTCTGTTATTTTTCTTTTTTTGTTAATTTTGTTATTATCATTTTTCTTGATATTCATTTCCCTCACCCCCTAATTCCAACGTCTCTTTACAATAGACTGTATTGTAAGGAAGATACAAACCGCTATCACAGACAGGAAATAGATAATTCCGTTGATATCAAAAATTCCGTTTGCAAAATTGTTAAAATGTCCGCTGATATTAAATATTCCCAGAACTTTTTGTATTCCTCCTTCAAAGAAACTAGAATTTATAACATAGGTGATAATTAAAGCCACTTCTCCAAGAATACAAATGACAGCGGATATAAGCAGATTTTTTATCATGGAATAAATGATAATCGATGCTGCCAGTATCAAAAGACCAAATGCAATGCAGGTAGATTGTGAGGTTTTTGAAAAGAAAGAAGAAATACCGCTCATCATATAAAAAGCAAACAGACATACAAAAGTAAGTACTGCTGCAATCACCTGACTTTCTGTCAATGCAGAAAGAAATACACCTATGGCAAGATTTGCGCATCCCAAAAGGAAAAAGCCCAGAATTCCTGTATATGCCGCTCCAAAGGATACTGTTCCGAATTTTGACATCAAAAGCGGATACAGGCACATGATTGCAACAGGAATTCCATAGATGGTAACAAGCGCCAAATATTTTCCAATAACAATATCACCCACATTTACAGGCGCTGTCAAAAGCAGCTGATCGGTTTTCTGTTTCCGTTCTTCTGCCAGCACACGCATGGTCAAAAGAGGTACGCCAATCAAAAATACAAATGTCATAGCGCTTAATGTATATTCAAATTTTGGATATGCTGCAGAAAGCTGATATGCAGAAAAATAAATTCCTGTCAATACCAGAATAAAAAAGATAAATAAATATCCAATCATGGAAGTCAAATAGCTTTTTAACTCACGTTTATAAATTGCTATCATGCGCTTCTTCCCCCTTTTCCACATTTTCATTCTCCGACAGCTGATTTTCTTCTGTGTTTTCCACAGAATCCACTGTCTGTTCCTTCTTTTCATCCTCTGTGAGTTCCAGGAAGATCTGTTCCAGAGATACCTTATCTGATTTCATTTCAATAATCGGGCACTTTTGCTCTGCCATTTTATAAAAGACTTCTTCTCTGATATCTCTCTGCTCCTCTGTGGTGATTTTAACTTTCCATGTACCAGGTTCCTCGCAGCGGTCGATTCCAATCTCTTTCACCCCTTCAACCAGTTCCAAGGTTCTGCGGATCTCTTCTTTTTGTCCCTTAATCAACATGGTGAGATTGTTGGAGCCTTCCGCAAGGCGGCTGAGATTTTCCGGCGTATCGCTGGCCACCAGCTTTCCATGGGAAATGATCAACACATAATCACAGACAGCGCTGACCTCCGAAAGGATATGAGAACTCAGAATTACCGTATGTTTTTTCTTTAAATCCTTGATCAGGGAACGGATTTCTATGATCTGTTTCGGGTCCAGACCCACAGTTGGCTCATCCAGAATAATCACCTCAGGATATCCAAGAATTGCCTGCGCAAGTCCAACTCTCTGTCTGTAACCTTTGGACAGATTTTTAATCAGACGATTTTTCATGTCTGTGATTTTTACCATTTCCATAACTTCCTGAATCATGGATGCTTTTTTATCTTTGGGGATTTTTTTCAGATCTGCCGCAAATTTCAGATATTCCAGAACGGTCATATCAAAATAAAGAGGCGGCATTTCAGGCAGATAGCCGATGCATTTTTTGGCCTTTTCCGGTTCCTCGAGAATGTCGTGTCCATCAATGAGAACCTTACCCTCTGTGGAAGCGATGTAGCCGGTAATCATATTCATTGTGGTTGATTTTCCGGCGCCATTAGGGCCCAAAAAGCCATAGATTTTCCCTTTCTCAATTTTAAAAGAAAGGTGGTCAACCGCCGTATGGTCTCCATAGCGTTTAACCAGATTACTTACTTCAATCACGTTACTCTCCTCCATTCTTTTATTGCCTAAAAAGAGTCCCCGGGCGAAACAGAGATTAGGGGTCCCGGGGACTTTTTAAAAAATGAAAATCAGTGTTTTCTGCTTTTCACTTCAATAAACAGTTTATGAAAGAGTTGTGATGAAATTAGGATAAAAGTGTGAGTATTCTGTGAAACTTTCTTTCTATTCAACAAATAGGCTCTTTAAGAGGTGTTCCTGCTTTTCTGGGATATTTTCCAGGAGTTGACTTAATCTTTTCGATTACTACCAGGGAACGCTCCATTTCTTCACTTCCGGAAAGTGTAAAATAAACAATATCCTTTACTTTACCACCAAGGACTTCGATCGCCCTGGCAGCGGCATCTGCCTCTTCCTGTACCTTTCCTGATTTATAGGAAACAAAATATCCCCCTTTTCTTACATAGGGAAGACAATACTCAGAAAGAGTAGCCAGATTGGAAACTGCTCTGGATACACAAAGATCAAAGCGTTCTCTGTACGTCTTATTTTTTGCAAATTCCTCTGCTCTTCCATGAACTGCCTGGATATCCTGAAGTTTCAGAAGCTGAAAGGTTTCCTCCAGAAAATTCACTCTTTTTTTCAGAGAATCCAGAAGACAGGCTTCCGTATGAGGAAAAGCAATTTTTAAAGGAACACCTGGAAATCCAGCTCCAGTACCAATATCCATAAACGACTGGATTTTGCTCATATCCACTGCTTTTACACAGGCCAGACTATCCAGAAAATGCTTTACCAGAACCTCTTCAAACTCTGTAATTCCTGTAAGATTCATGACTTTATTCTTCTCTACCAGATACTCATAGAAATCCAGAAACTGCTGTTTCTGTACCGCACTCAATGTAATATTCAGGCTCTCACAGCCTTTTTCCAATGTACTTAAATCGTATGACATTTCCGCTCCTCCTATTGCTTTTTGCCATGCTGATATTGTTCCAGATAAACCAGAAGCACTGAAATATCCGCTGGAGAAACCCCGGATATTCTGGATGCCTGTCCAATGGAAACCGGTCGATATGCTTCCAGTTTCTGTCTTGCCTCGATCCGAAGGCTGCCTACCTTTTCATAATCGAGATCTTCTGGAATCTTCTTTTGCTCCAGCTTCTTAAACTGTTCCACCTGCTTCATCTGACGGCGAATGTATCCATCATATTTAATGTTAATATCCACCTGTTCCTTTACATCCCATGGCAACTCCTTTCGTTCCGGGTCAATTTCCTTCAGAAGTTCATAAGAAAGTTCCGGACGGCGAATCAATTCCGCCAGCGTGGTTCCGGATTTTAAAGGTGTACTTTCATGTGCCTTTAAAAGTCCCTGAACCTGTGCGCCTGCTCCTATATTTGTATGCTCTACACGTTTGATTTCTTCCTGAATCTGCGCTTCTTTTTTTAACAATTTTTCGTATTCTTCTTCACTGACCAGTCCCACCTGATATCCTTTTTTTCGCAGTCTCAAATCTGCATTATCCTGACGAAGAAGCAGACGGTATTCTGCACGACTGGTCATCATTCGATATGGTTCATGGTTTTCTTTTGTCACCAGATCGTCTATCAGTACGCCTATATATGCCTCTGAACGGTCCAAAATCAAAAGCTCCTGTCCTTTGATCTCCTGGGCGGCATTAATACCTGCAATCAGCCCCTGGGCGGCTGCTTCCTCATATCCTGAGCTTCCATTGAACTGTCCTGCGCTGAATAATCCCTTAATATTTTTAAATTCCAGTGTGGGATATAACTGTCTTGGATTGATGCAATCATATTCAATGGCATAGGCATTTTTTACGATTCTTGCATTCTCCAGCCCTGGTACAGAATGGTACATTTCATACTGAACATCTTCTGGAAGAGAGCTGGACATACCTCCTATATACATCTCATTGGTATAGAGTCCTTCCGGTTCAATAAACACCTGATGACGGTTTTTATCTGCAAAACGCACCACCTTGTCTTCAATGGATGGACAATATCTTGGTCCAGTTCCCTCGATCATTCCTGAATAAAGAGGAGAACGATCAAGATTAGCGCGGATAATCTCATGTGTCTTTTCATTCGTATAGGTCAGCCAACAGGATTTCTGTGGTATCTGCACGGTTTCCGGATCTGTAGAAAAAGAAAAAGGTACAATTCTTTCATCTCCAAACTGCTCTTCCATCTTGGAATAATCAATGGAATTTCCTGCAATTCTTGCTGGTGTTCCTGTCTTAAACCGGAAAATTTCAATGCCCAGTTCCTTCAGAGAATCCGTCAGATAATTGGCTGCCTGCAGTCCATTAGGACCAGTTTCATTACTTACTTCGCCGTAAATGCAACGGGCCTTCAGATAGGTTCCTGTACACAGAATCACTGCCTTACAATGGTATACTGCGCCGGAAAAAGTCTCTACTCCGGTAATCTTTCCTTCTTCCACCAGAAGTTTTGTCACTTCGCCCTGACGAATGGTAAGATTCTCTGTATTTTCCAGAGTTTTCCGCATTTCATTGCTGTATGCCTGCTTGTCTGCCTGGGCACGAAGAGAGTGTACCGCAGGTCCCTTGGACTGGTTCAGCATCTTGGACTGAATAAAAGTTTTGTCAATATTTTTTCCCATTTCACCTCCAAGAGCATCTACTTCTCTTACCAGATGTCCCTTGGAGCTTCCCCCGATATTGGGGTTACACGGCATCAATGCAATGCTGTCCACACTCACTGTAAACATCACTGTTTTCAGCCCCAGCCTTGCTCCTGCCAAGGCTGCCTCACAACCGGCATGTCCGGCTCCCACCACTACAATATCATATGTTTCTTCCAATCGCTTCATAAACGCCTGTCCTCCTCATTACTTTCCTGTACAGAATCTGGAGAATATCTCATTTACCAGATCCTCTCCCACAGCTTCTCCCAGTATCTTTCCAAGACTCTCGTATGCATTCATAAGATCAATGGAGAAAAAGTCCTCCGGCATTCCCAGATCAATGCTGTTTCTTACAAGCTCCAGACTGTTTCTGGCTGCTTCCAGGGCTTCCTTATGTCGGGCATTTGTAATATACACCTCATCATTAAAAGACAATTCTCCATTGAAAAACAGTTCTTTGATTTTCTCTTCCAGTTCTCGGATTCCAGTCTCTTCTACAGCAGAAACAGGAATCACCGGACGTCCTGTTTTTTCTTCTAATTCTCCTTTATCCACAACAGAAATAAGGTCTGTTTTATTATAGATCACTATGGTTTTTTTGTCTTCCAGCATAGAGATGATTTCCTCGTCATTTTCATCTAAAGGAGCAGAGGAATCTACCACATATAGGATCAAATCTGCATCCTTTGCCATCTCTTTTGCTTTCCCAACACCGATTTTTTCTACCACATCCTCTGTTTCACGAATACCTGCTGTATCAATCATCCGCAAAGTAATTCCATGAAGAGTAATATACTCTTCCAGAATATCTCTGGTCGTACCTGCAATATCCGTCACAATAGCGCGATTTTCCCCTACCAGAAGGTTCAGCAAAGAGGATTTTCCTGCATTTGGTTTTCCAAGAATAACCGTTTTGATTCCTTCCTGAATCATTTTTCCATCAGACGCACTTTTCAACAGATGGTCCACTTCCTGTTCTTCCTTTTCCACAATCGCCCTTAACTCCTGTGGATATCCGTCCAGGCTAATATGTTCCGGATCATCCAGAGCCGATTCTATATATGCAATATGGTAGAGCAAAGTCTCACGAATTTCCCGGATTGCCCGGAGAACAGAACCACGAAGCTGTTCCATTGAACTTTTTAGCGCATACTCATTTTTGGCCTGAATCAAATCCATAACTGCCTCTGCCTGAGAAAGATCCAATCGACCGTTTAAAAACGCTCTTTTTGTAAACTCTCCTGGTTCTGCCAGCCTTGCTCCATTTTTTAACACGGTTTCCAGAACACGTTTCATGGCATAAACACCGCCATGACAATCTATTTCCACCGTATCTTCTCCGGTAAAGGTACGGGGTGCTTTCATAATCATTACCAGAACTTCATCAATCAGTTCTTCTTTGTCATAAATATATCCATAATGAATGGTATGTGTGGAAACTTTTGTGATATCCTTTTTTCCACCTTTGGAACGATAAATCCTGGAGATTACCTCCATAGCATCTTCCCCACTGATTCTTATAATTCCGATTCCGGAAGTACTCATTGCCGTAGAAATTGCAGCAATTGTTGTCTCCATCTTCCATATCCTCCTAAAAGAAAAATGTTATTCCGGGCAAAAGCACACGTTAAGTACGTGTTATTCACGCTTTCACCTAGAATAACATTTTATTGAAATATCTGATACTTAGTATCTTTTCAGTTTTACTACTACATGACGGTAAGGTTCTTCCCCTTCGCTAACCGTCTCTACAAACTTATTTCCCTGAAGAGCAGAATGAATAATTCTTCTCTCATAAGGATTCATGGGCTCTAAAACCACTGGTTTTCTGGTCTTCTTTACCTTATAAGCAATGCCTCTTGCAAGGTTTTCCAGAGTTTCTTTTCTTCTTCTTCTGTAGTCCTCAGTATCCAGTTTTACGCGGATATAATTTTCTTTTCCTTTGTTTACCACAAGGCTTGTAAGGTACTGCAGAGAATCCAGTGTCTGTCCTCTTTTTCCAATGAGGATTCCCATATCTTCGCCTTCAAAATCTACTTCCAGACATCCGTCTGCGGTGTTGTATTTAGATGTGATTTCCACTTCTCCAAGATTCATGGATGTGAATACGTCACGTAAAAATACCACAGCTCTCTCTTCAATTTCTTTGATCTCTTCTGGATCTGTAATAATTTCGATTGGCTTGGAAACCTTAACAGGTTTCTCTTTCACCGGTTTTTCTTTTGGTGTCTGTTTTTCTTTTACAGGCTTTTCTTTGTTTTCCTTTACCGGTTTCTCTTTGGCTTTTTCTTTTACCGGTTTGGAATGTTTTTCTTTTACTTCTTTTGTCTGTACCGGCTTAGGTGCAGGCTTCTTTTCTGCTGGTTTTTTCTCTTCCTTGATAGATTCAATCTTCACTGCGTCAACCAGCTCTTCAATCTCTTTTTCTTCAGAAACGGTTTCCAGTTTGCGGACCTTGATGATTGCCGGCTTGCTGCCAATTCCGAAAAAACCGGAGCTTCCTTCTGTGATTACCTGAATATCCAACTGGTCACTGGATGTACCAAGTTCGATACATGCTTTGGTAATTGCTTCGCTTTTCGTTTTTGCTGAAAACTGAATATAATCCTCCATCATGAACCCCTCCGTTCCTCAATTACTTCTTCTTGTTTCTTTCGTCAAAGTCTCTTACCATATTTGCTCTGGCTGTAATACTTCCTGGCTTTGCATTGGTTGCATTACGGTAGGATTCTTCTACTTTCTTTGCCCGGTCACTTGCATCTTTATCTGTCTTTGCAGCATTGATATTCTTTACATTCTGATGCGCCTGATTGGTGATTTTCTGAGGTGGAAGTCCCGCTTTTTCACGTTTCTTCTCAATCTTTTTCATATT
This sequence comes from uncultured Blautia sp., assembly GCA_937900135.1. Lineage (GTDB taxonomy): Bacteria > Bacillota > Clostridia > Lachnospirales > Lachnospiraceae > Blautia_A. The sequence continues at coordinate 17,178 of CALCDJ010000051.1, forward strand.
TTCATTGATTAACTCGTTAATGTCGATCTTGTCCATATGGCGATTGATGATCAACTGCTGCGCACTTCTAACCAACGCACTGGCGATCCAGTAAATACCAAGACCTACCGGGAATGTAAAACAAAATACTGCAGACATGATCGGCATGATCATGTTCATGGTTTTCATGGAATTCATCATTGCATTCTGCTCGCCTTCCGGCTGTGCTGCCTGAGGCATAAGCTTTAAGTTCAGCACCTGTGTTGCCCATGCAAGAAGAGGAATCAGAAGTGCCACTACTGCCAAAAGAATCGCTCCTCCTGCAAATGCAGCTTTGATATAGTTTAATGGCTGCTCTGCAATGTTCAGTCCGAAGAAGCCCTGCATCTGAGAAATTTCTGCTGCTGTATTGTTAATTACATCAGAAAATCCGGAAAACTGATCCATAGAAGCCAGTTCTTTCCACTGATTCGGAGACAATGCATATAAGAAGTCAATGACAGAGTTTGTCGTTGCCTTTCCGCCTTCCATGAAAAGACGAACTCTTGTCATCTTGTTGTCGGTAATAAAACTCTGGATCAGATCGGTATAACCGCCTACTGCTACGATCTTATCCACAAGACCTGTAAAGATCACTTTTACACTGTTTACATATGCTGGAATGTTATAAATAACCTGCCACAATGCCATCAAAATAGGCATCTGAATCGCAAGCTGAACACAGCTTCCTGTTGGGGAAACACCGTACTTCTGATATACGGCCTGTGTTTCTTCCTGCATTTTCATCATTGAGTTCTGATCTCTTTTTCCCTGATACTTCTTCTGAATCTTCTGAAGTTCAGGCTGCATGATCGCACTTAATTTTGAGAACTTCTGCTGCTTGATCTGCAGCGGTGTCATAAGAGCAAAAATCAGGATACTGAAAACAATAATACAAAGACCTAAGTTCTGGATTCCGAATAATCCGTCTAATACTTTGTAAATTCCATTCATGATCCATCCCATGACAGATGCGATCTGTCCAATGATAGGGATGCTGCTCTTTGTTGCTAAAATCATTTCCAAGTCCATTTCCTCCTAAAATCCTGATCTGACAGAATTTAGACAAATCTCTTTTTTTCCTGTCTTTATGGTACAGGGTCATAACCTCCATGGGAAAAAGGATTGCACCTCAGAATTCTCCATACTGCGAGCAACCCACCCTTTAACGCACCATATTTTTGAATCGCTTCTAAACCATATTGAGAACATGTGGGAATATAAGGACATTTTGTTCTCTTCATCGGCGAAATATAAATCTGATAGAGGCGAATTATCTTAATCAGAAATTTTTTCATCATTGTTATCACCTGTAATGTGATGTCTGCCCGCCAGATGCATCAGTGCACTTTCGATTTCTGCGAAAGTTCTTCCCTTTGCCGATGGGCGCGCGATCACAACAATATCCAAATCACTGTTAAACTGTAACTCATTTAATCGATAACTCTCTCTGATCAGTCTGGTGACTCTGTGGCGTACCACACTATTCCCTACTTTTTTGCTTACTGATATTCCCAGACGATTCTTCTTGTACTGGTTCTCCAGCACATACATCACCAGATACCGATTTGCCTGTGATGTTCCATTTTTATAGACCTGTTGAAAATCTTTGTTTTTCTTTAAGGACTCTGAGTATTTCATCAAAGAATCCTCCTTCTTTTTACATTTACAATAAAAGACCACATAAATGCGGTCTTTTATCTTATGCTGATAACTGTTTTCTTCCTTTTAATCTTCTGGCAGCTAAAACTTTACGTCCGCCTTTAGTGCTCATACGAGCTCTGAATCCGTGAACTTTCGCTCTGGATCTTTTCTTTGGCTGAAATGTCATTTTCATAGGTAAGGCACCTCCTTTATCTATTCTCGGTCATTTAACTATCCTATTAGAACATCATTTCAATTATATTCATAAAGTACCGGTTCGTCAAGTAAAAGTTCATAAAAAACTTCGACGGTATTTGTTGGTATGTGGAATGTTTTTATGGTTTACGTAAGATTATCCACAATTTGTGGATAACTTGTGGATAACTTGTGGAATATCTTGAAAAATATCCACTTTTGCCTACCTATTTTTGCACATGATGTCGAAAAAAGCCTTTATCTGAGCCATTTCGACACGTGGATTATTTTTTTTACAGTTTTCCACTCTTTAAACATATATTTCCTATGTTATGTAAACCCTTTGGGCGCTATCCACCGCTTTCCACATAAATTCATACCTTATCCACATAAAATTGTGGGTAATTATTACGAAGCCCCGCATTTTTCCATTGCTAATTGCGATTATTTATTATAATATATAAAAGGATATCTATGCCCTTATGGGGTATTATTTCAGCTAAAGCTGACTCGAATCCCGCATCAGAACTCGCGGGGCAGTCTTGAATTTAGATGATTTTCTACTTATTAATATTAAGAAGCAAAATAAACCAGGAGAGACAAACATGAACAAAGTAATAGAAAAATGGGACGAAATTTTGAAAATCGTCAAAGAGGAACATGATGTATCTGATGTTTCCTTTAATACCTGGCTTAAGCCGTTAAAAATTCATAAGGTTGAGGAACATGTTGTCACCATTATTGTCCCTACAGAACAGGTAGGTCTGAACTATGTGAGTAAAAAATTTAAGCTGATTTTTCAGGTGACCATCAGTGAAGTGGCGGGAATTGATGATTGTGAAGTCCGTTTTATTCTGCCGGAGGATGTACCCAAGGATGAAACAACTTCCTATAATAATAAACCTTCTCAGGATACCCGCTGCGAAGAAGCCCATTTAAATCCAAAGTACACTTTTGACACCTTTGTGGTTGGCAGCAATAATAAATTTGCCCAGGCAGCCGCACTGGCTGTGGCCGAATCTCCTGGAGACAGCTATAATCCTCTGTTTATTTACGGAGGAGCCGGACTTGGAAAAACTCACTTAATGCATTCCATTGCCCATTTTATTATTGAACATGACAAAAACAGCAAAATTCTTTATGTTACCAGTGAAGAATTTACCAATGAACTGATTGACACCATTCGTAACGGAAATAATACCGCTATGGCCAAATTCCGTGAAAAATACAGAAACATTGACGTTCTTCTGGTAGACGATATCCAGTTTATTATAGGAAAGGAATCCACACAGGAAGAATTTTTCCACACCTTTAACAGTCTTCACAGTGCGAAAAAACAGATTATCATATCTTCTGATAAACCGCCAAAAGATATGGAAATTCTGGAAGAACGTATCCGTTCCCGTTTTGAATGGGGTCTTATTGCGGATATTACACTTCCGGATTACGAAACACGAATGGCAATTCTTCACAAAAAAGAGGAGATGGATGGCTATAACATTAATGAAGAAGTCATCAAATACATTGCCAACAACATCAAATCCAATATCCGTGAGCTGGAAGGTGCCTTTAATAAGGTAATGGCTTTTGCCAAACTGGAGCAAAGAGAGGTTTCACTGGAACTGGCAGAACAGGCTTTGAAGGATATTATTTCTCCGGATGAAAAAAAGGTGATCACGCCTGAATACATCATTTCCGTTGTTTCAGAACACTATAATGTGACTCCTAACGACTTATCCGGCAATAAACGAAATTCAAAAATTGTTGTTCCACGCCAGGTAGCCATGTATTTATGCAGGGATCTTATTGATACCTCTTTAAAAACCATTGGAAAATGCCTTGGAAATCGTGACCATACCACTGTTATGCATGGCATCGAAAAAATCGAAAGAGAAATGGAAACCAACGATAATCTGAAAAATACCGTTGATATTCTTAAGAAAAAAATTAATCCACAAGGGTAACCCTTTTTTTCCACATTCCCTGTGGATTAATCATAAAATAATGTGCATTGATGTGTATAACTTTTTTTCAAAATTTGCCCTTTGTGGATTTACACAAGTTATACACACAATTAAAGTGCAACTTTACACGAAGTTATCCATACCCGAAACCCCTTTATTTACTGGCTTTAAGTAAGTTTTTCACAAATTCACACCCCCTACGGCGGTTACGGCGGATTTCTTCTTAATTTTATTCTATAAAAAAACCACATCACCCAAGAAGGGAGTTATACACACCATGAAAATCATTTGTTCCAAAAACAGCTTACTCAAAAGCGTGAACATATCACTGAAAGCAGTTCCTTCCAAAACGACTATGCCAATTCTGGAATGCATTTTGATTGATGCCACTACCAACCAGATTAAATTTACAACCAATGATATGGAACTTGGAATTGAAACCATCGTTGATGGACAGATCATCGAAAAAGGAATGATTGCATTGGATGCAAAAATTTTCTATGAGATTATTCGAAGACTTCCGGATAATGATGTGACCATAAAAACGGATGAAAAATTTACTGCATTGATTACCTGTGAGAAAGCAAAATTCAATATTCCTGGTAAATCGGGTGACGATTTTGCTTATCTCCCCATTATCGAGCGGGAGGAAGCACTTACTCTCTCTCAATATACTCTGAAAGAGATGATTCGTCAGACAATATTCTCAATTGCAGTCAACGAAAACAACAAATTAATGACTGGCGAGCTGTTTGAAATCAAGGATAATTGTCTGAAAATTGTTTCTCTCGATGGACACCGTATTGCTATTCGTAAAATGCCTCTGAAAAAAGAATATGCAGACCGTAAGCTGGTGGTTCCTGGAAAAACCTTAAATGAGATCAGTAAAATTCTGTCCGGAGAAGTGGATGACCAGGTAAGTATTTACTTTACAAAAAATCATATCCTGTTTGAGTTCGATCAGACAATGGTAGTTTCCAGACTGATTGAAGGGGAGTATTTCAGAATTGATCAGATGCTTTCCAGCGATTATGAAACAAAACTGTCAATTAACAAGAAAGAATTTCTGGATTGTATTGACAGAGCCACCCTTCTGGTGAGAGAGGGAGACAAAAAACCAATCATCATTCATATTACAGATAACAATATGGAACTGAAGATTGATTCTGCAATGGGTTCCATGAATGAAGATATTGATATTGAAAAAGAGGGAAAAGATATTCTTATTGGCTTTAATCCCAAATTCCTTATCGATGCGCTGAAGGTAATTGATGATGAAGTTATCACCATTTATCTGGTGAACCCCAAAGCGCCATGTTTCATCAGGGATGAAGAAGAATCTTATACTTACCTGATTCTTCCAGTCAATATCAACCAGAATCAGGACAGATAAGGGAGGCGAAGATATGGAGATTACAATAAAGGATGAATTTATCAAACTGGGACAGGCATTGAAGCTTTCTGGTCTTGTAGAGGATGGCGTAGAGGCAAAGTATGCTATTTTGGATGGGCTTGTGAAGGTAAACGGAGAAGTAGACCTCCGAAGAGGAAGAAAACTTTATGAGGGAGATGTCATTTCTTATGAGGGAGAGGAGATCCAGGTGATCCGCTGATCTTCATCCTGTATTTGTCGCAGAGAATGCGGCGGAAGGGTAACACATGTATATCGAATCGATCCAATTAAAGAATTTCAGAAATTATGATAATCTGGAATTGCAGTTTGACCAGGGTACCAATATATTTTACGGGAATAATGCACAGGGAAAAACGAATATTCTGGAAGCCCTTTATATTTGTGGAACCACCAAATCCCATAAGGGGAGCAAAGATAAGGATATGATCCGGTTTGAAAAGGAGGAAGCTCATATTCGTATGAAGGTGAGAAAGGACAGCCTTTCTTATCAGATTGATATGCACCTTCGCAAAAACAAGGCAAAAGGAGTGGCCATCAATGGGCTTCCCATCCGTAAGGCAAGAGAACTTCTTGGAATTGTGAATATGGTGTTCTTTTCTCCGGAGGATCTGAATATCATCAAGAATGGTCCGGGGGAGAGAAGAAGATTTCTGGATCTGGAGCTTTGTCAGCTGGACCCCCTTTATCTCACAGAGCTTGCCGGATATAATCATATCCTGAATCAGAGAAACAAACTTCTTAAGGATCTTTACCAGCAGCCTTCTCTGAAAGATACGCTGGACATCTGGGATATGCAGATGTTTCAATACGGAAAGACAGTTATCGAAAAAAGAAAGGCTTTTATCAGAGAACTAAATGAACTGGTTCATGAGATTCATCAAAATCTGACAGGGGGATTGGAACATCTGGAAGTAATTTATGAACCCAGTGTACAGGCAGAGGAACTTTCACAGGTTCTGCAGAAAAACAGAGACAGGGATATTCGGATGAAAATGACTTCCGCAGGTCCCCACAGAGATGATTTTTGTGTGAAGGCAGATGGGATTGATATTCGGAAGTACGGCTCCCAGGGGCAGCAGAGAACATCAGCCCTTTCTCTTAAATTGTCAGAAATATATCTGGTAAAGAAAAAAATCAAGGACACTCCCATTCTTTTGCTGGATGATGTTTTGTCTGAATTGGACAGCAGCCGCCAGACTTATCTTCTGGACAGCATTCATGATATCCAGACCATGATTACCTGTACCGGTCTGGATGATTTTATCAGTCACCAGTTTGAGATCAATAAGGTTTTTCAGGTGGTAAAGGGGAAAGTGTTTTGACAAGCATTATTGCGTATGGTAGAATAATTCTAACTATGGAAAGTTGGTGAATATATTGGACAAAGAGGAATTTCGGATAAAACTGGACGAAATTAATCATCTGGTAGAAAAAAAAGATTATAAAGGTGCCATGAATGTGGTAGACAGCATTGACTGGCGCCGGGTAAAAAACGGACGGACTCTGTGTGTGGTTGGTGAGATTTATGCAGCCAATAAGCGCTACGAGGACAGTAAAGAGATTTTTCTTCTGGCATATCACAGATCACAGATTGGTAAAAATATCCTCTACCGTCTGATCGAGGTTTCCCTGAAGATGGGAGACATTGATGATGCCATGGAATTTTATGAGAGATTTACTGAGGTTGCCCCTAATGATAATACAAGATATATTCTGCAATATAAGATTTATAAAGCAAAACGGGCATCCTTAAGTGAACAGATTCAGATTCTGGAAGAGTATAAAGAAAAAGAATTTACAGAACGCTGGTCTTATGAACTGGCTAAGCTTTATTATAAAGCCGGTGATAAGGAGAAGTGTCTGGATCTTTGCAATGAGATCATTCTTTGGTTCAGTGAAGGCAAATATGTGATGAAAGCACTGGATATGAAACTTCGTATGGGTGCTCTCACAGGTGCGGAAAAAGAGAAATATGAGCAGCAATTTGTTCCGAAACTGATTACTCCGGAAGAAGCCAGAGCATTGAGAGAAAATGCAGAGGATGATCTGGAGGAAGAGAAGGAGGAAGACTCCAAGGCTTCCCAGGAAGAGGAAGAACGGGTTATTGACAGTATTTCTCTTGCTGATCAGAGAGATATCAATAATGCGGAAACACTTCAGGAAAAGATTTCCAAGGGTATCCGTGATATTTTTGGCGGCTTTAAGAAAGATAACGAAGGTCTGGATGAGGAAGAAGAGGGAGAAGACCTGGAGAAGAGTGAGGTTCAGGAGGAAATGCTTCGTGATATTTCTTCCAGAGAAGAATTCCAGGACGTTCCGGAGCTGGAACCAGAGGATGGAAAAGCTGTCAGAACAGAAAAAACAGAAATTCCGGCAGAACCTAAGAAACCAGATTTTTCTGCAACTATGAGAATGCCGGAACTGAAGATTCCAAAATCCATGAAAAATATGGAAATTCCGGAGGAAAAACCGGCTGAGCCAGTGGAACAGCCAGAGATTCCGGCACCGGAAGTTCCTGTACCGAATATGATTTCAGGCGGTCCTCTTGCAGAACAGAAGGCAGATGAATTCAACTTTAATCTGGAGGATACCATTCTGGCCGCAGCCAGCGCCCAGGGAATTGAGATTCCGGAAGGCAAGGAAGAACCTGTAAAAGAGGAAGAACCGCAGCCGGTGGAAGAAGAGGAAGAAGTCCTCACAGAAGAAGATCTGCAGCAGGCAGAGGCAGAATTCTTAAATGGCCCCATAAAGAAGGAAGAACCGAAGGCAGTTTCCTCCAAGGAAAGGGAAGTTCCATCTCTGGAGCCGGAAGAATTTTTGCAGAATGACTTTGAAGATCAGGAAAACAGCCTGGAAGAAAATATTCAGGAACTGGAAAAGATCAAACAACAGGTAAATGAGCATACAGAAGAAGCGCCGAAGAAACCCGCTGGTATGAGAACCGAGGTGTTCAATTTCCAGCAGGAGCTGCAGAAAGCTCTGGGCGAACAGGATGCGTTAAGAAAAGAAACACAGAAGAAACCTCTGACCCAGGAGGAAGAATTGGAACAGTTTATTGAATCCATTCAGCCGAAGGAGGAACACGATCCTCTGGATATTATTCCAAGAGAAAAGAAATTAAGGGAAGAGGAAAAGAAGCTGTTCACTTATTTTGTGAAGGTTCCGGGAATGGAGCAGCAGCTGATTGATACTCTTTGTGATACACAGATCGCAGCATCCGATAAAACCTCTAAGACTGGAAACATCATTGTGATGGGTGGAAGAGAGACTGGAAAAACAAGACTGATTTCCGGTTTGATTCCTGCAATCTGCCAGGAATTAAATATCGAAGCCTCCAAGGTGGCTTATGTGTTTGCTGATCAGATCAATGGAAAAGACATTGCCAGAATTGTAGGCAAACTTTCCGGCGGCTTCCTTGTGATTGAAAATGCCAACCAGCTTACACAGGAAACAGTGGATCAGCTGGATAAGGCTATGGAATTCCGTACAGACGGCATGACAGTGATCATTGAGGACGAAAAGATTGGAATGCGTAAATTTATTGCCAGAAATCCTAAATTTGCAAAGAAATTTACATCCATGATTAATATTCCTGTATTTACCAACGATGAACTTGTAAATTTTGCAAAGATTTATACAAAAGAAAATGGATATACCATTGATCAGATGGGAATGCTTGCACTTTACAATCTGATTGGAATCAATCAGAAAGAGGATGAGCCTATGAATATTGGGGCAGTGAAGGAAATCATCGACAATGCCATTGCTAAATCCCAGGGTGGAATCCGAAAATTAAAACGTAACATTTCCAAAAAGCGTACAGACCGCGACGGATATATTGTTTTATACGAAAAAGACTTCAGTTAAAAATATCAGCGAAAAGGAAGGATAAATTATGACCAGACCTTATCTTGGAAACCCGAAATATACCATTGAAGTTCTTCAAAAGTATGGCTTTGTGTTCCAGAAGAGGTTTGGTCAGAATTTTTTGATCGATACCCATGTACTGGAAAAGATCATACGTGCTTCCGAAATTACAAAAGAAGACTTTGTCCTGGAAATCGGTCCGGGAATCGGAACCATGACACAGTATCTGGCAGAAGCAGCCAGAGAGGTAGCCGCAGTTGAAATAGACGATGCCCTGATTCCTATTCTGGAAGATACCCTGAAAGACTGGGATAATGTTCGGGTAATCCATGGAGATATCTTAAAAACGGATATCAATGAACTGGCCATGAAAAAAAACGGAGGAAAGCCCATTAAGGTTGTGGCAAATCTTCCGTACTATATTACCACACCGATTATTATGGGACTTTTTGAGAATAAGGTTCCCATTGATTCCATTACCATTATGGTACAGAAGGAAGTGGCAGATCGGATGCAGGTAGGGCCAGGAACGAAGGATTACGGGGCTTTGTCTCTGGCAGTGCAGTATTATGCAAAGCCGGAGATTGTTGCCAATGTTCCGCCAAACTGCTTTATGCCAAGGCCAAAGGTGGGCAGTGCAGTAATTCGTCTTACCAGACATGAGAAACCTCCGGTAGAAGTTGCAGATGAGAAACTGATGTTTCGGCTGATCCGGGCTTCCTTTAATCAGAGAAGAAAAACTCTGGCGAACGGTCTTAAAAATTCTCAGGAACTTAGTTTTACCAAAGAAGAGATTGAAGGCGCGCTTACCGCATGCGGACTGCCTTTGAATATCCGGGGAGAGGCATTATCTCTGGAGCAGTTTGCAAAACTTGCCAATGCTTTTGTAAATTAAAAAGTGGAAGTTCTGTTTCGACAGAGCTTCCACTTTTTTCATATAAAAAACACCCGGTGGCTAGACGGATGTTTTTTATGATCTCTATTTATTATTTTAAAAGGAAGGAGAGTTGAGTACCCAGCTAGGGTACCCAACATATGAAAAAGAAAATTTATAAAAATAATGTTGGCTGTATTATTTTTATGGGTTTAGTATATACAAAAAATATGAGAGAATCATGTTTAACTTATGAAAATTTAGTGAACGAATGTCGAAAGAATTATGAATGACTGTACTATTTTACGATGATTAACAGGCAAACAGGAGATTACAAAAGGATTTTCAGGTGTGGTATAATGAAAAACCGTAAAAGGAAAACTGACAAGTAGACAGGCAGCAGAAGAAGTCCTGCTGCAGAAAGGCGGAAATAAGATTGAAAATGAGAAGTAGAGGGTATCCATTCCCTTAATCGCATCACAAACA
>CALCDJ010000052.1 GCA_937900135.1 uncultured Blautia sp.
TAGAAGCTGACTGCCAAATTCTACTTTTGAATCAATGTGTTTTGCTCATCTCTAAGTCAAGTCTTTTTTCCTTTAAAATCAAGGTTTTTTAGCATTTCATCAATAAATATCTCAGAAGAAAGAGCCATAGGAATGGACATTTCTCTGCATCTGGTACAAAAATAGTGGATTTTGGGTACACAAAATAAAACGTCTTCTTTTTTTCGTTCTACATGGCCTTGTGTATACCCATCCATCTACGGCAGCGAACCTCCCATGTCTACCAGGATCTTCAGTCTATCGCTGAGTCCTAACTTCTCTCGTCCCGCCTGTCCATAACCAGGGTGTCAGCTTAGCTCCTTTACAGGGTCATGCCCTCTGGAAAATATTCCTGCCGACTACTGGCTCATTCTTTGTTTATTGTATTACTGACTTCTTTTCCGTAACAGCACCTTTCAGTGGACGTTTTCCTGTTACATTATGTTTGTTACTTCCAGCTATCATGGCTGGTCCCAGCCTTCCAACTCTTCCTCTCAAAGGCTCAGACCGGCCATGATACACTGTCTTACTTCTTTTTATGCTGCTGACTGCATTCCTGGTCTTACAATGTCTCTTAACATCTTCTGACCGTCATAATCTATGCCTTTTGTCAGTATCGTATAAAATATCCGGATCAGTTTACATGCCACCGCTATCACCGACTGCATCTTCTTTAGTGGGTTTTTCTCCCTCGTCCTGTAATAATGATGGATCTCTTTGAATTCTTTGTTTTTCCCGATCACAGATATCGCTGCTTCATACAATGCATACCTCAATCGCTTTCTTCCCCTGTGGCTGATCCTGCTTTCCCCGTTATGTTTTCCGGAGCTGTCTGCAACAATGGCATATCCCGCCAGCTTCTGCACCTGTTTCGGATTATCAAAACGTTCAATATCTCCGACTTCGGCAATAAAACAGCTTACCGTTTTTATTCCGATCCCACAGATTCCCATCAATTTATCTATATATGGGATCTCAGAAAGTAATTCCTCTATCTCTTCCATAAGTTCATCCATACGGCTCTTATAGATCTCATAGTCATTTAACAGGTTTCGGATCTCTTTCCTTGCGCTTCTCGGTGCTTCCGTATTTCCGATGCTGTGCTCCGCTGCTGTTACCAGGGTCTTTGCCCTCTTTATCCCAGCGCCTTTCAGCCTTGCATCCCTCCATATCTTATTGACACCGTCCACTCCAAGTCCTTTGATATCACAAGGCAAGGGTGCCTGTTTTATCACCATCAGTCCGCTTACCGCATCCGGATTCCTGTAAACGTCTTTTATCTCTGGAAAATAGATGCTGAACCAGCGGGCGATCCTGTTTTTGATCCTTGTAATCTCTTCCTGTGTCTGGATACGGAGGTTAGACAGATTTCTGATCTCCGCATAGATCCCGGTTGGAATATATGGATAAGAGAATCTTCCTTCATTTACCAGACCTGCAATTGTTTTTGGATCTTTACGGTCATTCTTATTCGGATTATTGTCATCCAGTTCTTTGGATTTCTTGACATGATGCGGATTTACATGTACCGGCCTCATTCCCTGTCCCTGCAGGTACGCTCCAAGGTTCAGCCAGTAGTGGCCGGTTGGTTCCATTCCCGGAATCACCTTTTCCATTTCGTGTTTCTCTGCTATATCATCCATCCATGCTTTGAATGAAGCAAATCCATCTTCATCGTTACTGAAAGCAAACGGCTTTTTTGAGTACTCATAATTGCGCCAGCTAAAAGCCCTTGCATAATGGGTTTCACTTCCCACATCAATACCAACGATCAAAGTTTTTTCCGTAATAGATGCAATTTTTGCGTTTTGTGTGTTATAATTCATTTCAAGTACCTCACTGTTTAATAAGATTTTTACTAACCCTGCAAAGTCAGTAATCTTATTTTACTCTGAGGTATTTTTTTCTCAACCTTCTTTCTCGGAATTCCTTATATTTGAATTATACAAGAAGCTCCTACTACCATTCCAATTCCTCCCAGAACAACCAACACAATGAGCACTTTAGAAAAAAACCGTTTCTTTTTTTTCGGCTTTTCCAAAGGCGTTCCGCAGTTTGGACAAAACTTTCCATCAAATTCTGTTCCACACTTTTTACATTTCATAGTTTTTCCACCCTTCTTCTGTTTACTTTGCATTTTTCTAAATCCCAGTGATTTCAAATATTTTCTTTCACTTTTGACACAATTATACCTTTACCTTATCTCTATTTCATTCACTCCCAGTGTATTTTTTTCATTATTTCATATTTATTTTGCATTCTCTCAAATTTGGTACCACTAGATTTACACTAGTGTCAATGTATCTATCCCTCACACCTTCACGACTTTCTGAAAGGAACAAAAAACTCAACCGCGATAAACTGATCATTGTCTGCATTGTGCCGAAACTCAGTCTTCACGAATCCAGAAACACTCTAAAACGCCTAATCCAGGCAGATTTTCATCCTAAAACGAATGGGATTTTGAAATTATGTGCAGAATCCGTCAGGGAAAGAGTGTTGATGATATTAATGAAATACTACTTTTAAGGAGCTTAAATCATCTCAGCTAATATTTGCACACTATAACTTTGGAGGATAATCATTCTTACCATGGTACTCTCACAGAATATGTATAAAGCATTACAGCAATATATTGATTTTGATTTTCTGGATGAACTTTTTTTCTTTCTTTGAAAGAAGAAGTATCTCGATAATGTTCAGCCATGCCATCATTCCGGTGCCTGTATCTCCCATTGTCCAGATGAGCTCTCCATTTACCAGGACGCCTGAAAATGAGTCATCGTATTTATCGACTAAAAAAAGTCCATACTTTTCCTATTTGGAATGGTATAGACTTTATAGAAGCTATTTTTCTGATTATTTTTATATTTAAGAATAACAACTCTGATTAACATATCATTCTAACAAACCGTATATTTTATACCTGGACAGCATGTTTTGAAGTGTTAATTTCTCGGCAAATAACTGCTTATACGTCACGGTTTTTGTTTTCCCCTCTGATTTTAGTTTTTCCATTTTCTCAACAGTAACTTCATATTCTGTTTGTACAGACTGAAGCATTTTTTCAAATTTTTCTTCTCGTTCTGACATCTGAAACCTCCCGTATCTTTAAAAACCGCTCGATTCCAACAACTTTCTTACCAATCTCACCACATATTCCTGAGCATTTCGATCATAGGTAAGCGTCTGGTATATGCGGCCATTATACTCACGCTCGATCATATAAATCCCCAGTTTTTTCCTTTTTCACTTGGTACTTTTATTGTTTTCCCTGTTTCCGGATTCAGTTCTTCCAGCAAATATCCCTCTTCTTTTAATGCAGCTGTAACCTTTGTAACAGAAACTTTTTTTACATTCCGTTCAGCTATTGATGCATAAATCTGATTTAGAACATGTGTAATGCTCTTATCTTCTATATATGTAAATTCATCCAAAACTTCTGCTGGAAATGGCTGGGTTGGTTCCTTTCTGCTTTTCCCACCGATCAAACCATCATTTCTTCTTTTTCTAACGGAGTATTATTCACCGGATTGCATCCATCTGCCATGCGCTCCACATATTTTATAGCGACTTCTAATTTTTTCTGATCAAACTGTTTCATTTTATCCCCCTCGCTTTCCCCATTTACATGGATTGAATATGTTTCTATATTCCATTATAAAACGGGAAAAAAGTCATGCCAATTGAATAGACGTAAACATTTCTGAACTTTTTTTCATACTGGTTAAGATATCTTGTTTTTTACTCTAACTTCACCCCTTTGATCTGGCTTCCTCTCGTGCCTACGATCAGCATATTTTCATAAACAGCGGGAGAAGCTTCAATGTTGCTTTCATCCAGGGTAATCATCTGCAGTTCCTTTCCTGTCTTTCCGTCCAGAAGATACATATGGCCTGTACTGTTTGCATAAATTACTTTTCCGCTTCCATCGGAATTATACACACACACAGGAGAAGACCAGGCATATGCAGACTCATGTTCCCATACAACAGTTCCCGTCTTTTTATTCAGACAGACAAGCATTCCATCGCCATAGGAATCTCCAGTCTTAGAAACGGTGACATAAATATAATCGGAAAGTTCATTTTTTCCACAGGCAATCGTGGACTGAACCCCTCCGGAAACACCTTCATCGCTATAGCATTCGTAATCTTTCTGCCAGATGATCTCACCTGTCTGCGCATCGATCTTCCAGATCGGTACTGTAGCAGAAGTAGAACTTCTCCATCCCAGACGGAAGGAGGTACTCACATAAAGATACAGTTTTCCATCTTCTATACTCAGCACCGGCGTGGAATTGGAATCATCCAGAATATCCTGCACCCAGACAAGCTGAAGGGTGTTCAGATCCATGCACATAAGATTTCCGCCATTATCACTGGTAAAAAGATAATTTTTGTAAATTGCCGGACTGGTTTCCATTCCCACCCAATAGGAACTTACACTGGAACGTGTTCCATAATAATGCCATTTTACTACGGGGTCCGGAGCGATGGTCAGTTTTCCTGCTTCCAGATTATAATCTGTATTCAGCTTGATCAGATAAAGAATACCATTTTCTCCCGGATAGATCAGAGTATCTGTTTCTGCATCCACAAGAGCAGATGCATCAAAATAACTCAAAGAACCACGTAGGGAAAAGGAATCGTTTGCACCAAATTCATACATCACACTGCAATCCAGAAGATTAATCACAAAAACGTGAGCCGTTCCCTGATAACTGTCGTATCCGGCGCCCACATACATGATGGGATAACCCCTTGGATCAAGGGAGCCTGCGCCTTTAAAGGTGAATCCAAGCTCCAGAACATCTCTGGTCGCTTCGCCTGTTTCCATATCCAGAAAATATACCTTTCCGTCCATACAGGCATAAATCACTTCCACCAGTTCTTCCTTTTCTTTTGCCCAATCATACAAATTCATTTTCTCTCTGACTTGTTTCGGCCATTTTGTGATCATGGGCTGTCCTGTCCAACCACTCCCGCTCCAGTATGCGCCTTCGTAGGAAAGAGACCCTGTACTTACGGACCACACTGGTGTCATTGTATTTTTTTTCATTTCCGCCAGACCATACGTGGGATCATCACGAAAGTTATTTCCGCGAAACGAAATTACCCCTTCCCCGGCAAAATATTCACTTCCTGTCCCAAAGGAAATTTCCTGACTTGGACGATATAGACTTTCATCTGTAAGTTCTGTTTCATTCACGCAGATTCCAGTCTCTGCGATCAATTTCGATGGTTTTGT
Organism: uncultured Blautia sp.; assembly: GCA_937900135.1. Taxonomy (GTDB): domain Bacteria; phylum Bacillota; class Clostridia; order Lachnospirales; family Lachnospiraceae; genus Blautia_A. Next base: position 5,269 of record CALCDJ010000052.1, read on the forward strand.
TTCCGCAACACAATAAGGCGAAAATACAGGATATTCTTCAGAATTTTCCTGCATGTCTACTATCTCTCCCGTCACAGCTTCAGAAGTATAAAGACTCTGAATAAATCTGTCCAGGAAGGAAGATTCCTTTTCTGCTTTTACAATCATTTCATCTTTCGATTTTTCCCTATTCTCTGTCTGTTTATTTCTCATAAATCCTAAAAACAATCCCACGCAAAATACGCCCATGAGCAAAAATCCCCAGAAACATACTCTGACCACTGGTTTTTTATGAGTATTATGTTTACCGGTTTCCTTTTTTCCTTTGCCAATAGAAACTTCCTGTTGCTTATATGGACTGGCGCTTTTTCTCTCATTCTTTTTCATCATACTCTTCTTCCTTTATCACCCTCTTTTTCCTGATTTCTTTACAAATTTTCAGGAAAACCTGTAATTTCTTCCCATTTTTTTCGGATTTTTTGAAAATCCTCCTGCATCTGTGGCAGCTTGGTTTCATCTCTCAACGCCGCGGAAGGATGATAAACGGCTGTGAGCCAGGTGTTTTTCCGCTCAATAAAAACACCATGCTCTCTGGTGATGCGATAATCTGGTTTTATGATACGCTGTGCTGCAATTCTCCCCAAACACACCATAATCTTTGGACGCAAAAGCAGCGTTTCGTATTTTAAGTAAGGAATACAAGCCTCCTGTTCATCTGGATATGGATCTCGATTTCCAGGCGGATGACATTTTACAATATTGGTAAGATAAATGTCCTCTCGCTTCAGACCGACCTCTCCCAGAAGCTGATCAAATAAGACTCCTGATCTCCCTGTAAATGGAATTCCATCCCGATCCTCATTTTTTCCAGGCGCCTCTGCAATAAAAAGGATTTTCCCTTGTAAGTTTCCTTTTCCCATAACCGGATGATTTCTGGTCTGACACAGTCTGCATCTGCTGCAATGATCCACAAATCCCTTTAATTCCTCATATGTATACATTTCTTTTTCCTTTTGTAGAAACTTTCATCTATGAAGCTGTTTTCAATCTCAATATCCAATCTCTTTTAAGATTTTGTCCATCACGCGGGCATTCTGTAAAGAAAATTCATGAGAAACACGAGGCTTTTCTCCTTTTAAGATACAATTGCCCAACTGCTCTACTTCCAGGCAGTAATTATCTCTGGCCGTAACATGAACTTCTTTGCATTCCGTTCCTTTTTTTACATAATAAGTTAATTCACCCTCTGCATTAAACTGTACAGGAACTTCTATGGTTCCTTCTGTCCCATAAAGGAAAAAACGATCTCCTCGCTGGGGAGAACACATTCCGGATACCATACATGCCCTGCGGTTTTCATCAAACTGAAAATAAGCCGAAGCAAAATCATCTATATGCTGGTCTGTAAAATGTCCCACTGCTTTGACTTCCTTGGGTTCTTCCCCGAACAACTCCAGCATCAGGCTAGTACAATAACAGCCAAGATCATAAACAGAACCTCCTAATGTTTCACGGCGTACCCGGATATTTTCCGGCGTATAACCTGGTGTAATAAAAATAGATTCCATAAAGGAAAGTTCCCCAATCTCACCAGAATCCAGAGTTTCTTTTACAGAGGTTACCAATGGACTGTGTAAATAAGCAAACGCCTCCATAAACACAACCCCTGCTTTTTCACATGCTTCCACCATCTCTTTTACATCTGCTTCCGTCCCGGACAATGGTTTCTCACATAAGATATGTTTTCCTTTTGCAGCAGCTTTTAAAACCCATTCTTTATGTAAGGTATTGGGAAGGGGAATATAAACTGCCTCGATCTCCTCATCTTCCAACATTGCTTCCAAAGAATCATATGCTTTTTCAAAACCATATGCTTTCTGATATTGTGCTACCTTTTCTCTGGAACGTCCTGCAATTCCATAAAGGCAGCAATTCTCCGCCTGTTTCATACCCGGAATGGTACATCGTTTTGCAATATCCGCAGTTCCCATAACGCCCCATTTCACTTTTCTACTCATATAAAAATCCTCCTTATATTTTTTTCATTTCTTAATTTTGTGATATCTCAATGCTGCATAACTTCATCGATCACTCACGAAAAATTTTCTCCAAAGCCTTTCCCTTTGCCAGTTCATCAATGAGCTTATCCAGATATCGGATTTCCTGCATCAAAGGCTCCTGAATTTCTTCCACTCTGACACCACATATCACACCTTTGATTTTTTTCCTGTTTGGATTCAAACAGGGAGCATTCTGAAAAAAGTCGCCATACGACACTCCATTTTCTTCTGCTTTTCGAATTTGATCTTCCTCATATCCGGTAAGCCATGTAATAACCCTATTTACCTCCTCAATGGTTCTCCCCTTTTTCTCTGCTTTATTCACCAAAAGAGGATAGATTTTTGAAAAAGTCATCTGATATACTTTTTCGTTTTCCATTTGCAGTCTCCTTTCCCTGTTGCAAAACTTTTCCTCTGTACTCATCATTCCTTAGATACTTTTTATACATTCCATAGAGTTCCATCAGGCATCAAATACAAACCGCCCTCTGTCACTTCCAGTTCTTTTCCTGTAGCGATATCCACTGTCACCACGTACTCTTTGTAGAAGGGTTCCTCTTCCCATCTGGAAAGATACAGAACATCTCCATCTCGGCAGATCAGGCTCTCATCTCCATGAAAAGCAAATACTTTCTTCTCTGGCCAGATCATCTGATATTCTTCACTGGTCTGTCTTCCCAAAGTCCACGGTGACATTTCCAGTTTTAAATTATAGCAATCCTCTACCTCATCCAAGGATAACTGATGGAGGACTTTGGGATTTTCCCCCGGAACATAAGTAAAAAGAATGATTTCATTCTTTGCAAAATCCACAGCTAAAATTCCAAAATGATTCCGATCCCATACCGGTGTTTCATAATACATATCCTTCTCACATGCAAATGGCTGATAAACTTTGCCTTCTGGATAATGAATAAAATACGGGCAATTTCCAGCAAAAATTTTGCCTTCTTTTTTCATTTCCTCCGCCTCATAAAGATCGCAGATATCTTCTGTAAAATGTAAGCCTATATACCAGTCAGAAGTTCCATCTGCCAGTTCCAGGTACATATCTGGAAGGTTGAATTTTTTTATTTTCATAGGCTGTTTCCCTCTAAATAATCGCTTTATATTTTATATGTATCAAATCTATTTTCTTATGCTTCCAAACACCTTCATAGCTGATTCTTCCTCGAACTGTTTTTCGTATAAGTCATGGTAATATCCCTTCTTAGACAGAAGTTCTTTATGAGTCCCCTGCTCTATCATCTTTCCATCCTTAACGACAAGGATCAGATCTGCATTTCGAATGGTAGACAATCTATGGGCGATAACAAAAGAGGTATGTCCCTTTAAAAGCTTCTGGGTTGCCTTCTGGATCAACTGTTCCGTAGCTGTATCAATAGAAGAGGTAGCTTCATCCAGAACAAAGATAGCCGGATCAGCAAGAATCGCTCTGGCAAAAGAAATCAGCTGCTTCTCTCCGGTAGACAAGCGGCCTCCGCTTTCCCCCACCTGACTGTCATATCCCTGCTCCAGTTTTTCTACCACCTGATCTGCTGAAACCTGTCTCGCCGCAGCTATAATTTCTTCCTCTGTGGCATCCAGTCTTCCGTAACGGATGTTTTCCCGTACGGTTCCTGAAAAAAGATGAGGATTCTGAAGCACATATCCAATTTGGCTGTGCAGCCAAAGCTGAGAACGTTCCCGATAATCCACACCATCTATCAGAATCCGACCTTTTGTAGGTTCAAAAAAACGACCTGCCAGATTTACCAATGTGGATTTTCCGGCCCCTGTCTCTCCCACAATCGCCACATTCATGCCAGCTGGAATATGAAGGTTAAAGTGCTCCAATACGTATTCCTTTCCGTCTGGATAACGGAAAGAAACGTCTTCAAACACAATATCGCCCTTAATCTTCTCCCAGTTTTCTTTTTTGGGAGAAAAGGCGTCTCCATATTTTTCTATGACATCATCCCGATCTGTCACATTCGGTTCCTGGGCCAAAAGATCCATCACCCGTTCGATATTTGCCTGACAGGAGATCAAATCTGCCAGTAACCTTGCCAACTGCTGAATGGGTTCAAAAATAACTACTGCATAGGAGATAAATACAGATAACGTACCCAGCTGAATCAGCTGTTCCTCTACCAGATAGCCCCCTCTCTCCAGTACAAAAGCGGATGCAACAGAACTAAAGAACAGGATCAACGGGATATAAATTGCATTTAGTTTTGCAGCTTTGCTGGAAGCATGATTCATACTCCTTGTAATTTTGAAAAAATCCTTTTCATTTTCCTTTTCGACCACCATACTTTTGGATGTTTTCACTCCGGTAATTCCCTCATTGTAAGCGCTGGTAATCTGAGAGTTAATTCGACGAACAGAGCGGTTCCAGTGAAGGATTTTGTTCTGAAAAACCACCGTGATCACTGCAATACAAGGCACAATCACCAGAAGCAATGCTGCCAGTTTTGCATTGAGAAAAAACATAATTACAAATACGCCCACTACATAAATCAAAGCCCAGAACATATCCACCAGTCCCCAGGCAATCATGCCGGCAATCTTTAGAGTATCACTCATCACACGGGCATGAATATAACCTACAGGAGTGGTATTATAATAAGAAAAAGAAAGTTTTTGCAAATGCTCAAACTGCACCCATTTCAAATCTTTTCCTATATTCATCTCTATGGTTGTCGCTGCATGAACAGACAAATATACAGAAATTGTCTGTGCCAGGATCACCGCAACATAAACTGCCGCAAACATCCATATTCCCTTCTGTGTATCTGGAATAATGAAGTGGTCAATGGCGTAACTCTGAAAAAGAGGTACCAAAATATCCACTCCAGCCAGAAGAATATTCAAGCTAAACGTAATAAAAAAGTAAATTTTATAAGGACGGAAAAAAGGCAACATCTTAGCCCAGACTTTCCATTGAAATGGTTTTTTATATTCCTGTTCTTCATAAGCTGCCATTGGATTCTTCCACCTCTTTTCTGTCATCATGACTCATCTGTATATCATAAATCTGACGGTAAATTCCATTTCTTTCGATCAGTTGGTGATGGGTACCCATTTCTTCTATTCTTCCATGATTCAAAACCATAATCGAATCTGCGTTCATCAAGGTCGTGATTCGATGAGAAATCAAAATCACCGTACTTCCTTTCATATGTTCTTTTAACGCTTTCCGGATCAGGAAATCTGTTTCTGAATCCACTGCGGAAAGAGAATCGTCAAATATCATAATCGGCGCTTTTTGGAGTAGCATTCTCGCAATGGCAATTCGCTGTCTCTGTCCGCCGGAAAGAGTCACACCGCGCTCTCCCACTAGCGTATCGTATCCATCTGCAAATCCCATAATTGCATCATCTACGCAAGCAATTTTTGCCGCATTGCGGATTTCTTCAAAGGTAGCTTCCGGATTGGCAAGCGCAATATTTTCTTTTATTGTACGGGAGTACAAAAATGGTTCCTGCAAGACGATCCCCACCTGTTTACGCAGCTGTTCCAAAGGAATTTCCCAGATATCCACTCCATCAATGGTAATGGTACCTTCCTCTTTTTCCAGCTCATAAAAGCGTTCTAATAATTGTACAATGGTGGATTTTCCACTTCCAGTACCACCCAGAATTCCAAAGGTTGTCCCTTTGGGAATGGTGAAATTAATCTTTGACAAAATCCTGTTTCCTTTTTCATAAAAAAAATTCACATTGGAAAAGACAATCTCTCCAGCCTTTGCTTCCGGTTTCCTGACTTCCTCTTTTGCGTAGGCTTCCTCTTCTGCCCGGATGATATAATCTACACGTTCAAAGGATACACCTGCCTTACTCATATCTGAGAGGATACGTCCCAGACCACGGATCGGCCATACAAGGGTGGTATTATAAGATGCAAAAGCAATAAATTCACCCACAGAAATCGTACCCTGAACCGCTTCAATAGCTCCCAGCACAATAATTGTGATTACCTGAAGTCCTGTGATCAAGTCTCCCACTCCCCAGTATAATCCAGACAAGGTTCCAAGGCGAATCCACAGGTTTGCAAAAGCATCATTCTTCTCCCGGAATCGATCCATTTCAAACCGCTCTCTTCCAAAGGCCCGCACCACGCGAACACCTGTTGCATTTTCCTGAACCACCGTAGAAAGTTCTCCTTCTGCCTCATCTGCATACTGGAAGCGTTTTGCAATCAACCGGTAAAAAATGGCAGAATATGCAATCACAACCGGAACAAATAAAAGCACCACCAAAGAGAGCTTCACATTCATGGATACCATCATCCCAAAAGAGACTGCGATCAGAAACACAGTTCGGAATACCTCCAATAACTGTGTCACCACAAAATTTCGGATCACCTCCACATCCGAAGTACATCTCTGGATGATATCCCCTGTCTGATTTTTGTCATGCCAGCTCATAGGAAGCTTCTGCACATGGACAAACAACGCATTTCTCATATTTTCCGCAAAATTTTCTCCTGCTCTGGCTGTAAAAAATCGACATACAAACATCGCCACTCCAGAAAGAAGCGCCACTCCCACCAGCACCAGGGCGATCATCCATAAATGATTTTTCAGGTATGGATATGTCTCGCTCCCAAGAACCGAATCAATGGTAAAGCGAAAAATCTGCGGGGTCAGAGCATTGAATACCGTGGTCAGAAAAGAAGCCGCCACCGCTGCCACAAAATACACTCTGGCGCCTGCAAAAAAACGGCTGATGATCTGTAATTTTCTACTTGTGTTTTTCATGTTCCCTCCAACAAATCATTTTCCTTTATAGTGTTTATGCTCTCTTAAATTGTCTGATTCTTGATTACACAAATTGTCCAAAAA
>CALCDJ010000053.1 GCA_937900135.1 uncultured Blautia sp.
CTATCATAGTCCTGTTGTCAAGAGTGTGCAGTATTTTTTTTGAGTGCTATAATAAAATAAAACAAACAATCAGGATAACGAAGTTCCTGCATTTCAAAATAATTTTCCACATGTCTGATTTCTTCTTTCACCGCAACAGTATGCAATCCAGAACTAAACATATAACGAATGTTTTTTGAAAGGGCGCTAATATAAATTCTAATTTCTTTATTTTTCCCTTTTGTACTTAAACTCGAAATTGTTGTCATCGCATTAAGAAAAAAATGAGGACGAATTTGTAAACGGACATACTTTTGTTCGGCATCAGCTAATGCCAGTTTTTTTTCATAAAATCGAATCTTCAAATGAATAATTTCATCCATCAATTTGTTAAATGTTTTGGCAAGCATAAAAAATTCTTTTGTATCACCACACTCTGATACTCTATGTTCATAATCTCCGGCTTCCATTCTTTTCATATCACTTACCATTGCATTCATTGGCATAATCAACTGTTTTTTTTCAACCCTAATAAAGTTAAAATCAAATATAACCAACAGAATAATAATTAAAAGAACCCAAACCGCATTACCATATAAGTATCGAAATGTCTCTGATTTTTCTGCATAAGAATATAAATGCATTTTCCCATCTGCAAGGATAGTTTCATTACAAAATTTATCCATTAATTCCAATTGGGAATTTTTGATCTGTTTCTCTTCATTAAAAAGATGAGAGCCTGCATATCCCTGTATATAGTTTTCATGGTCAGTTAAAACAAATGCACAATTATTAAACTTCACATCGGGAAGCGTATTTAGCAAAGAATCAACTGAAATTATACCTGCACAAATGCGATATTGATTATTAAGTGCACGAAATAAATAATTCTTTTCTCCTATCCTTCCAAATTGCCATTGTCCATACTTTGATCCATTTCCAGCTAATTTTTTAAAATATTTTCGCACATCTTCCTTATCATCAAGAAGAATATTTCCATTGTTCGCATCTAGACAAATTTCATTTTCTGATTGAGCAACCACAAAAATATCTGCACTCTGATCCAACCTCATGATTGCTTTCATCTTTTCAGCCAATCTATTAGATGCATAAAATCGAACTGCTTCATCTGCATCCCCTAAAAGAAGCATATCCTCTTCTTCCCCTACAATCGTAGATAATTGCATATCTATTTTTTCCAGGCGATTCTCAATTTGAGTACTATAAATTTCAAGAAAATTTTTCGCAACAACGTTTGTTTCTTTTGCAGCAGAACGGAAAATATTTATTGTAAAAAGAATTAATAATATAGAAACAGCAATAAGTTGCACCCACATCATAATATTCATTGTTTGCACAAAAGACTTTTTCTTCATTTCCATTCTGCCTCTCTCCCTATATTTCGTTTCGAAACTCACGAAATATTTTTCTCAAAAAACTTAATTTCTCCACAAAATCTGCTGTTCTAATTCCAAATCAAAAATTTTCAATTCTTTTGAATCCAGATTTTCTTTCTGCATATTGACTGCCTGAATCTGATTATTATCGTAAGTTTTATAATAGAAAATCCCCTGATCTGCATTGATGCAGCAGGAATAAGTCGTGATATCCTCCCGTCCTTCTGGTGTGATCACCGATCCACGCACCATGCTGACGCCATCCAGGATATGGAAAAACTGAGCCACGTTTGCATTTTCTTCCTCCTTGGATCGGGAATTCCATTTCAGATATGCAGCTTTGACAAATCTGGACGCCGGAGAGTAATCTCCTGGAAGGCCAATAGCGCCCATTCCCTGCCCATAAGTCTTTAGCACAATCTCCGGAGCAAATCCGCTTTTGGGATTTTCGCTGGAAAGATTCAGATAATTATTCAAATGCATCTGGTAATAAGGGAATGGAGGATTATTGGTCAGGACACCATACGGATTTTCATAAATGTGAATGCCATCCTGGATGCATTCCATAATGATACATTCCTCTTTGTCTGCTATCATCCAGTGCAAGGGAGACAACGGCATCTTCTCTGCAAAAGCTTCATCCAGAAGATTCAACTCCTCTAACCGTTCTCTGGCTTCTTTTACCGATGCACACTGTCCCAAGATCCACGGGATCAGTTCAAAGGGAGTTACATTCTTTTTGTTTGTATCTTCCTTTTGGTAACAGGCATTTCCAGGGAAATTCAGTCCTGCAATCCCCAATCCTTTTTCGTTTACCGCCTCTGCATACAGAGGATAATCCTGTGCCACAGTTGCCATTCCGATCATGGCATAATGGTGGGAAATAGAGGGCAGTTTCCGAAATTTCAGTTCATAATTTCGAGGAGTGATTACCACCTGTTCCCCAAAAGTATATTCCAGATCAAGATTTCTTCCAAAATAAAAATCACCGTTTTTATACGTAATACAAGTACACATATATTTTCCCTCTTTCTACATTTTATAATTTTTTCATCATCCAGTCTGCACTTTCATAGGAACCGTCCTTATACTTCATATTGTAAGGAAAAGTTCCATATTTCTGGAATCCCATCTTTTCATAGAGACGAATGGCATTTGTGTTGCTGCTGATCACTTCCAGTTCAGCCTGTTCATATCCTGCATTTCTGGCAGATTCCAATACTGCTTCCATCATCTTTTTCCCGATACCAAGATTGCAGTATTTTTGATATAAGGCAATGGCAACTTCACAGCGATGCGCGTATCTTTTGTATGTTCCGACTCTCATCAGAGCACAATTTCCCATATGTTTTCCGTTGTAGACAGCCACTAGGAGCAGTTCTCCCGGATCTCCAATCTTGCTCTGGATAAACTGTTCTTCCTGTTCCAAGGTAAGGACAAATTCTTCTGGCTCACGAATCAGATATGGCGTCTCTGCGGTAACTGTTTTCATACAGTTCAATAATTCGTTGGCATCCTCTTTTTCCGCATTTCGAAGGATAATCGTATTTCCGTTTTTGTCCTGAATCTTTCTTGGTTCAAATCTCATTTTCTGTCTCCTGTTATTACAAATCCAAGCTTTCTTACAAACCACTCATGATTGTTCAATCACTATGTTTATATATCTTCCATCTTCCGTTTCTGCTATATCCAACGTATTCTGCAATATGTTCTTTTTTCATTGCAGACAATTCTTTTTTCAATGCATACATAGAAACTCCTAATTTTTCAATCATACGTTTCTTAGAAATCGAGGAATCTCTTTCTATCAAATCCAAAATCTGTTCCCTCAATGATGCATCTCTCTTTTCTTTTATAGACTCGTATAAAACCGTTGGTTCAGAAACAAAACTGGGGGTTGATGGGGTCGATTTTGGGGTTGATGGGGTCGATTTTGGGGTTGATGGGGTCGATTTTGGGGTTGCTATTTTTTCTTCTTGTAGTACATCTTTTATTTTTCTGAACATAGTCACCTTAAAACCATCTCCAAATTCCTCAAAAAGCGGTTCTGGTAATCCATATTCTTTGCATCGGTTAATAATTCTTGGTATTCCTGTTCCCCACGCCTCCACGATACGCATATAATGAAAAGACTCTGCAATTACCTCATTTCTACATGTAGATTTTCCCAGTTTTGCAGTTTCTATATCCAGACCACCATAAAGCATTCCAGGCGATAAAACCTCGATTCTATCATCGAAAATGCAGACTTGAATGCAGGATTTATCTAAATAGCTTCTGTGTACAACTGCATTCGCAATCATCTCACGAATTGCAGAAACAGGTAATTCATAAACATCCGTTCGATAAATTCCATTAATTTCTGCTCCCATATTAATATGCCTTAAAGTAAATTGATACGCATCTTCTAATTGATCATAAATTGGTCCTGTAAATTCTTTTTGATCAATAAAAATATCTCTGATTGTCCCCTTAAACAATGCACATTGTATCTTTGCATATTTACTTTTATTATCTGTCAGCAAATGAAACGCATGTGTTGGATAATAATTCCTGGCGCTTTTACACAAAATCCCGAAATCCACAAGTTTTTCTATCGTCATGTCTTTGATAAAATCTAGTTCTTCCTTATTTTTACAGCTTCTTTGTGCACGCTTTTTCATATTTTTGCAAAGTTCCAATGCCTTTTCTTCATCATATTCTTCTCCAATTTCCTGAAGAGAATCGTATGATATATTTTGGCCTTCCATCTCCAGTTCTTTTATTTTTCTGGCATCTGCTGGTCTACTTGTACCATTGATCCGGATAAATGCTGATTTCTCTTTTCCTTTTTTATAAGATAGTATGGTCGAAATTTTCCAGGAGCAATATCGATTACAAGAACTGTTTTTCCTTCTATGGTCTGAATTAAAATATCTGATTCAATTTGTGGAGTACATGCATCTGATATCATATTTGAAATAGAATCTGATAGTTTAAATGGACTTTGCTCGCCAATTCCACATACTTCTCCTGTTATATCTTCTATTCCCAGAATTACCTTTCCACCTGTGCTATTTGAGAATGCTATAATATCTTTCAGGAATTTTTCATGATTAACTGGAATTTCTCTTTTAAACTCGATATTCTTTCCTTCTCCAAAAAAATTTTTATTGATCACGCCTCCGCCTTCTTTCTACTACTGAAAATCAAACTTCCGTGAATCTATTTCTTTTTACCTCCCAAGTTCCCAGAAAACAACTGCGCTGGCGGCAGCTACATTCAGGGAATCCACACCATGGGACATAGGGATTTTTACTGTGTAGTCACAATCTGCAATGGTATGGTCTGCCAGTCCCTCTCCTTCGGTTCCAAGAATAATCGCCAGTTTTTCTGCCTTCAAAAGTTCCGGATTGTCAATTCCCACGGAATCCTCCTTTAAAGCCATGGCAGCTGTCTGAAATCCAAGCTGTTTCAACTTTTCCATCGTCGGTTCCGGCCAGGCATCCTTTTCCAGAAAGGTCCATGGCACCTGAAAAACTGTTCCCATGCTCACCCTTGCAGCCCTCCGGTACAAAGGATTGCTGCAGCCATAGGTAAGAAGTATCGCGTCCATATTTAAAGCCGCAGCGCTGCGGAATATAGCTCCCACATTGGTGGGATTCACCACATTTTCCAAAATTGCGATTCTTCTGGCATCTTTGCAGATTTCTTCTACCAGCGGAAGTTTTGGACGATACATGGCGCAAAGCATTCCTCTGGTCAGGCCAAACCCGGTCAGTCTGGTTAGTACATCAAATTCTGCAGTATATACAGGAATCTCCCCACAACGGGCAATCAGTTCTTTTGCCTCTCCCTCCACGTGCTTTTTTTCTACAAGAAAGGACACGGGAACACATCCGGCATCCAGTGCTCTGGTGATTACCTTGGGACTTTCTGCGATAAACATTCCCTTTTCCGGTTCATGACGATTCACAAGCTGATTTTCTGTAAGTCTGGCATAGACATCCAGTTCCGGCGCTTCAAAATCTGTAATTTCTATGATATTTGACATATGTTTTCTCTCTTATTTCTTTCTGTTTTCTCTGGAAGTGGAGCATTGAAACGGGAAAAATGGCTGTTAGTATCCCAGTTTCAACAGCTGTTTCCCTTCTTCCAGTCTCTCATAAAACTGTTCATAAAAATCTCTTTCTTCTTCGTATGGCTTGATATAGAAACGATTAACCACATAAAGATTCAGATTTTTGATCAACTCAGTATCCTGGGCATTGTATAAAACTTCCTGTACGTCTTTCAGAAAATAATGCCAGTCGCTGACAAACTGCTCATATCGTTTTACATCCGGTGTGTCGATCCATTTTTTTACTTTTATCTTGCTCCTGTTCTGCTTTTTACATTCATGGATCTGCAGAAAATAACGAAAACTGCCATTTTCATAAAATCTTCCCAATGGAAACAGTCTGCAGATTCCCGGTCGGAAATCATGAATGGAACAACGTCCCTTTTCATTGAGAAAAATACAGCGTTCCTCCCGCCCGGTCATCCGGAGATGAGGCAGAATATTTCCATCTGCCGCATCCAGTTCCAATTCCTTTTCCATCAAATCTTCTGGTGTCTTTTTCAGATTTACAGACAGCCGATGTACATCCAGAGGGTCCAGAATAACAGACTCTCCCATTCCTGTACAACAGTCACAACAGCCTTCACAATCGTGACAATCTGCTTTTACCATATCATTCAGATCATATAACTTTCCGTCTGAAATTTCTTCCATGGAAACTTCCCGGCGCATATTTTTTCCTCCTCGTCTTTTACTGATTCAGCTTCAGTCCTGCCAAGGCCTGGGCAAACGCGTTATTCACCGGTTCTTTGGCTTCCTTTTGCTGCTGCTTCAGATATTTCTGTACATCCCGCTTATTGACTCCTGCCCCTTCCTTTTGTCTTCTTGCCTGAAAAGCAGAAAGTTTTTCTTTATATCCGCAGACGCATACAAAGGTTTCTTCCTTTCCTTTTACCAGCATCTCCATACGCTTATGGCATTTGGGACAACGGGCATTGGTGGTTCTGGAAATGGTTTCCCGATATCCGCATTCCCGATCCTGACACACCAGCATTTTGCTGTTTTTCCCATTGACTGCCAGTAATTTCTTCCCACACTGTGGGCAGACTTTGTTGGTCAGATTGTCATGGCGGAAAGTTCCATCTCCTGTTTTGATCTCCTGTACGATCTCGCAGGTATACCCCTTGATCTCTTTTAAAAAGCTTTCCTGTTTCATTTTTCCTTTGGCAATATCCGACAATTTACGCTCCCAGTCTGCAGTCAGCTCTGGCTTTTTCAAATCCTCCGGAACAAGTTCCAGAAGCTGTTTTGCCTTGGAAGTAATGTGGATTTCATTCCCTTTTTTCTCCATAAGGAAGGTGTGGAAAAGTTTTTCGATAATATCTGCCCTTGTAGCAACTGTTCCAAGTCCACCGGTTTCCCCCAGGGTTTTTGCGGCCTTCATATCCTTGCTTTCCATAAATTTCACTGGATTTTCCATTGCAGCAAGCAGTGTGGCTTCTGTAAATCTGGCAGGGGGCTTTGTCTTGCCCGTATTCAAAACAGTTTTTTCAATTTTCAGCTTTTCTCCCTGTTTTTTTATGGGAAGACGCTGATCCTTTAATCCTGTTTCCTCTGTCTCGTCATCCTCTTCAAAATTTCCCTCATAAACCTCTTTCCATCCCAGACTTTTTACTGCTTTTCCACTTGCTGTAAAGGTTTCGCCTGCGGACTCGGCTTCCATGGTTACCTGGTCATAGAGAAAAGCCGGATACAAAACACTTAAAAATCTTCGCACCACCATATCATAAATTTTTCGCTCTTCGTTGGTCATATGATCCAGCTGGACAAATTGCTCCGTAGGAATAATGGCATGGTGGTCACTTACCTTTTTATCATCCACAAAGCTGGAATTTACCTGAATAGGTTTATTGACCAAAATACCTGCAAGTTTTTTATAAGGACCGGTTCCACAGGCCTTTAACCGTTCTTTTATGGTTGGAACCACATCTTTTCCGATATAGCGGGAATCTGTTCTTGGATATGTCAGTACCTTATGATTTTCGTAAAGTCTCTGCATGATGTTCAGGGTTTCTTTTGCCGAAAATCCATATTTCTGGTTTGCCTCCCGCTGTAAGGTTGTCAGATCATAAAGTCCCGGCGCATATGTTTTTTTCTCTTTTGTAGTTACCTTCGTTACTTCCAGCGCCTTATCTCTTACCTGCTCCACCACAGCTTCTGCCCGTTCCTTATGGAAGGTACGGAAGCTTTTACTCTTTTCTTCTCTCCAGGTCCACTGGATTTCTCCTGCCGTCAGTGTAATCCCATAGTATTCCTTTGGCTGAAAACTACGGATTTCCTCTTCTCGCTTCGCAATCATAGCCAAAGTAGGAGTCTGAACGCGGCCGCAGGAAAGCTGAGCATTATATTTACAGGTCAACGCTCTGGTTCCATTCATTCCCACCAACCAGTCTGCCTCTGCTCTTGCCACGGCTGCCCGGTAGAGATTGTCGTATGCTCTTCCATCCTTTAAATTCTGGAATCCATCTCGTATGGCTTTATCTGTCACAGAGGAAATCCAAAGACGTCGAATGGGTTTTTGACATCCGGTTTTGTCCAGGATCCATCTTGCCACCAGTTCTCCTTCTCTTCCTGCATCCGTCGCAATGATAATATCCTTGATATCCTTCCTGTAAATCTGTGTTTTTACTGCCTGATACTGTTTGGAAGTCTGACGGATCACCACCAATTTCATTTCCTTCGGAAGCATGGGAAGGGTTCCCATCTCCCATTTCATATATTTTTTATCGTATTCTTCCGGATCTGCCAGGGTAACCAAATGTCCCAGAGCCCAGGTCACCACATAGTCGCTGCCTTCCAGACATCCGTTTCCCTTTTTGCTGCAATGGAGCACCCTTGCAATATCCCTTGCCACAGAAGGCTTCTCCGCAATCACCAATGATTTCATAATTTTGATTCCTTTCTGTTGTTTCTCTGTCCAGATGAAAATAACCATTCCCCTTGCCGTAAACTCATGGGCAATTCCAGACAGAGACTGATTCATTAGAACAGTATACCATATTTTCTTAAAAAAAAGAGCCCCTAAGGAACAATATCATCACAAAACATCATGACTTATTCCCAGGGAACTCCGTTCAACTGATTCTGTTTTATTGATACAAAACAGCAAAACACTCATATGGGCGCAGGCTTACAACTCTTTCTCCTGCGTACTTCTGCGGATAGTTTTCCAAAAGGAGAGTTCCTTCGGAAACCTCCACAGGCATTGGAAGTGGAATCTCCTCTTCTGTCAGATTATGATAAACTACCAGCCGCTGTTTTCCCAGCACTCTCTCGTAAGCAAAAATCCCTTCCTGATCCTGGCAGAGAAAATCTATACTTCCCTCCTGGATCACTGGATATTCTTTTCGTAAACGGATCAGTTTTCTATAATAATTCAGCACAGAATCCGGATCCTGCTCTTCTGCCTCCACATTGATTTCTTTATAATTGGAGGGAATGGAAATCCAGGGCGTTTGTTCTGAAAAACCTGCATATTTTTTTCCGCTCCACTGCATAGGCGTCCTTCCGTTATCTCTGGAACGCTGTCCCAGAATTTTCAATGCCTCTTCTTCCGTTTTTCCCTGGCTGGCGAGGATTTTGTAGTAATTAATGCTCTCCACATCCCGGTATTCTGATATTGTCTGATAGCCGGGATTGGTCATGCCAAGCTCTTCTCCCTGATAAATATAGGGAGTTCCACGAAGAAGATGGATACAGGTACCTAACATCTTTGCAGATTCCTTCCAGTACTTCTTCTCGTCTCCAAAACGGGAAAAAATTCTTGGCTGGTCATGATTACACCAGAAAACCGCATTCCATCCATTTTGTTTTTCCATTTCTGTCTGCCAGGTTGTAAACAGCTCTTTCAGCTTTTTATAGTCTGGTTTTTTCAGTTCCCATTTATTTCCATCCTTGTAATCCACCTTCAAATGATGAAAATTAAAACACATGGTAAGTTCTTTTTCCTCTGGATTGGAATACCGAATACAATGTTCAAGACTTGTAGAGGACATTTCCCCAACCGTTACCATGTCTTCAATCCCGGCATCATGAACCAGTTCTTTCAGGTATTCGTGCACATGGGGACCATCCGAATAAAATCTTCTTCCGTCCCCTTCCCTGTCATCTTCAAAAACATCTGGTTTGGAGATCAGGTTCACCACATCAAACCGGAAGCCTTTCACACCCTTTGCCTTCCAGAAGCGGAGAATATCCTTTAATTCTTCCCTTACCCTTGGATTTTTCCAGTTTAAATCTGCCTGAGTCACATCAAAAAGATGAAGATACCATTTTTTTAGTTTGGGAACATACTCCCAGGCAGATCCGCCAAATTTTGATTCCCAGTTTGTGGGAGGAACCTCTGGCGTTCCATCCCGAAAAATATAATAATCCATGTACTTCTCATCACCGGACAGGGCTTTTTGAAACCACTGGTGATGTGTGGAGGTATGGTTAAATACCATATCCAGCATAATTCCCATTCCTCTTTTTTCCGCTTCATGGATCAATTCTTCCACATCCTCCATGGTCCCAAAGGAAGGATTGATGTTCCGGTAATCCTCCACATCATATCCATTGTCATTCATGGGGGAAACAAAGAACGGAGTGCTCCAGATATAATCCACACCAAGACTTTTCAGATAGTCCAGTTTCTGGATCATTCCCCGAATGTCTCCTTCTCCATCTCCATTACTGTCAGAAAAGGACTTGGGATAGACCTGATAAATGGTACTCTTTTTAAAATCAATCATTTTGATAATCTCCTTTTATTTGCAAACAGCCACAACCGTTTCCTTTGCCGTTCCTGCCTGTCCGGTAAAGAATTTTAATGCTGCTTCGCCAGATTCAGTCACAATACAAACGGTCACATCCGGATGACCTGCTACTTTGATTTTATCCCGGTCAAAACGAATCAGAGGCGTTCCTTCTTTTATCTTTTGTCCCTGAGAAACCAGGTAGGTAAAACCTTCTCCTTTCATGTCCACAGTATCAATTCCAATATGAAGAAGAAGTTCTATTCCGTTTTTCAAAGTCAGTCCACAGGCATGTCTGGAATCCTCCATTAATACGCTGACCTCTGCATCTGCCGGCGCATACAGCACATCATTTTCCGGACAAATGGCAAATCCATCTCCCATAACTCCCTGGGAAAACACACCGTCTCCCACTTCCTGTAAAGAAATTACTTTTCCAGTGAGAAATGCCTTTAATTCCAATGGCTACTCCTCATTTTCTTTCTGTACAGCGGAAGTTTTTTCTTTGTTTAAGAATCTTTTCCCAACTGCAACAGTCAAAATAAGAGGAACGCAAATGGCAATTCCCATACAGATGGCAAATGCGCCCATGGAACCAGGCTGAATAGAAAGAATTCTAGGAAGCCCGCCTACACCAATGTCATTTGCAGTAGTTCCCATAGCCACGCAGACTACAGAAGGGAACCACAATCATGGAAACCACCTGAGGGGTAATTCTGCGGAAGAATTTTTCCAGGTATACCAGAGTAAACGCTGCCAGAATTGCCGGAATAACCTGAGCCTGATAACCAATCATGTTCACCTGAAAATATCCAAAATCCCATTTGGGAATTTCAGCCGCTGCTGTTCCTGCCACACTGTAGGCATTGAGAAGCTGCCCGGAAACCAGAGTAAGCCCCAGAACGATTCCCAACATCTGAGTAGTGCCCATTTTTTTAGTTACAGACCAGCAGATTCCCACTGGAAGCATATGAAATACCGCTTCGCCAATCAGCCATAAAAAGCTGTCTACCCCAGACCAGAACTGACTGATTTCGCATAAGGTTTTTGTCCCGTTTTCAAAAAGATATAAGCTATCAATACAGTTTCTAAATCCCAGAATCAAACCGCCGGTGATAATGGCAGGAATCAAAGGAGCAAAGATTTCTGCCAGAGCTGTGATCATTCTCTGCAAAACATTCTGGTTCTGCTTCGCCGCTTTCTTCACTGCGTCTTTGGAAACACCTTCTATGCCGGATACTACAATAAAATCATTGTAAAAGTCAGATACCGTATTTCCAATGATTACCTGGAACTGGCCAGTCTGTGTGAAGCTTCCCTTCACCACCTTCATGGCCTCAATTTTCTCAATGTCTGCCTTTTTCGGATCGTTGAGAACAAAACGCATTCTCGTCATGCAGTGTGAAACTGCTGCAATGTTTTCTTTTCCTCCCACCAGACGCAGCAGCTCTTTTGCGTCTTTTTCATATTTTCCCATTTTTTACCTCCCGTTTCCATCTTGTTTGAACAAGTTTCTTTATCTATGGCATATTACACTTGTTTAAACATGTCAAGTATTTTTCAAAATTTGTTTAAACAAGTTTTATCATCCCATGAATCCCGATTCTTTCTTGACAATCCTTCCTTCTTTATTATAATGGAATTAGATGTTTAAACAAGCAGGAGTGATTCTTATGCCCAAAGCAAAATATATGGAAATTTATCAGGATCTTAAGACAAAAATTGAAGATGGAACGTATGCCTTCCAGGAATTGCTGCCTTCTGAAAATCAGCTGATTCTTACCTATGACTGTTCCAGAAACACACTTCGCAGAGCTGTCAGCGCCTTGGTTACCGATGGTTATGTGCAGACTATGCAGGGAAAGGGTGTGCGTAATATTTTCCAGCCCACCCTGAAAACAGCCTTTACCATTGGAACCATTGAATCTTTTCAGGAATCTGCCCTTCGCAATCATCAGGTTCCTATGACAAAAGTTCTCTGTTTCTGTGAAATTACCGCCGATGACAAAATCTCCCGACGGACTGGTTTCCCGATGGGCTCCCGGCTGTATTATCTGCAGCGCCTTCATTATCTGGACGGAAAAGCTCTAATCCTCAACCACAATTATTTTTTAAAAGAGATTGTCACCGGACTTACCAAAGAAATTGCAGAAGCCTCCATTTATAATTATCTGGAAAATGTACTGCATATTTCCATTGTCACCAGCAAACGTGTCATGACCGTAGAAAAAATGACCCAGATTGATGAAAAATATCTGGATCTTGGAGATTATAACTGTCTGGCCGTAGTAAGCAGCCAGACCTATAACAGTGACGGAATCATGTTTGAATATACCCAGTCCAGACATCGTCCCGATTATTTCCGTTTCCAGGACAATACCACAAGGCGATCTGTCTGAGCATCATACAGAACGTACTTCCAGGTAAACAAAAAAAGCAATGCCACCTCGTCGGTGCATTGCTTTTTTGTTTAAAGTTTGTATCGCTTCTCTTTTCCTTTTATCATCTGTGACACAGAGGGATGTCTGGATAGTTCCTGCGCTCTCTGTGGGTAGAAAACAAGAAATCCAAACAGAGCCAGTGTTGCCCCAAGACAAACATCAATAACCGAATGCTGTTTCAAAAACATGGTAGACAGAATGATCAGAATCGTCAAAGTCAAAGAACCATATTTGACCCAGCGACGGTCACGCAGCGCCTCACAGGATGTGAGGGACATATGGATTGCCAGGGAATTAAACACATGAATACTGGGCAGGATGTTGGTAGGGGTATCTGTGCGGTAAAGCATCTGTACCATTGTCACAAAAATATTATCCCTTGCAAATTCAGTAGGACGAAGATGCTGTACATTGGGATATACATAAGAAACAATGAGAAAAATGGTCATTCCCATCATCAGATTAAAAATCAGCTGATAGTATTCGTGTTTATTTTTGTTGATAAAAATAAAGTACAGCACAGCCAGAATCATGTACGGAAACCACAATAAATACGGAATGATGAAATATTCACAGAAAGGAATCATATCATCGAACACGGTGTGAACCACATGAAACCCATGAGGCGGCAACTGTTCAAGATATCCAAACAGGATAATATAAACCAGACTGTAGGCCAAGATCACCAAACCATGCTTATATTTTTTGATAAATGAAATCAAATTTTCACCTTCCTTAATCACAGTATCTAAAATCAAGAAGCATTATAACACAGGAAGAATGACTTTTAAAGCCTTCTTTTCCAAGGACACAGAAATTTCATGATGTACGCCGCTGCCTTCTCCATCCCTGTGTACAGCCAGGGGATTCTCACTATATAAATGTATGTGTTTACACCGATATGTATGTACACCACGAATTTTTGTATGCTTTCCAAACAAAGCCGTAGGAAGACAGAATAAAAGTTTCAGCTTTCCTACCCCTTCCACCAGGATCACATCCAGGATTCCATCAGAAGAATCTGCTTTTGGACAAAACTGAAACCCCCCGCCTTCATACTTCTGATTCATCACTGCTGCAAAATATACCTTCTCAAAAACAAAACTCCGGTCTCCATCCATCTCCAGACGCATGGGCTCCGGCGTAATAAAAAGCAGCTGTTTCAATGCAATTACAAGATATACCAGCTTTCCAAGTCCCAGGTAATTGAGATATTTTTTTATGCGGGAAGCCGATACCTCCTGACACACAGCCGCATCATATCCAAGACCTGTGCTGATTCCGAAACGGTATTGATGTTTTCCCGAAAAAAGCACCGGAACGTCCATCTCTGCAATGCGTCCAGCCTCAAGAATACTTGTAAGCGCTTCCTCAGGCGTCTGGGGTATTTTCATGCTCCTGCAGAAATCGTTGCCGGAGCCAGTGGGGATATAACCAAAAATCACATGTTCCAGATCCTGTATCCCGGTCAACACCTCCTGAATCGTACCGTCTCCGCCCACCGCAATCAAAGTAACCGGATCTTCTTTTGTACCAAAAGCACTGAATTTCCGTGAAAGTTCTATTCCATGTCCCACATAACGGGTAAAAGAAACCTGGTGTTCTATACCCCTGATATGCAATTCCTTCCGAAGCCTTTCCCAGATTTTTTTTCCAGCTCCAGAGCGGGAATTGGGGTTCACAATAAAATAATACATAGTTTCCTCCAGAAATATTTTCCTGGAATCATCATATCACCCGGCGGACAGATTTACAAACATATTTTGCAGGATTATAATGAAGAAAAACGAAAAATGCAACAGAAGGAGAAAAAAATGAGAAACGAAGAAGAAAAGCTCCTGAAGCTTGTTCAAAACCTGATTCAGATCGACAGTTCTGACCCTGGCGCCTACGAAGGAGAAATCGGCATCTTTATCACCAACTGGCTGCGCAGCCATGTTCCCAACGCAATCATCGAAACCCAGGAGGTACTTCCTGGCCGGCATAATATCCGTGCAGTTCTCCCTGGCAAAATCTCCCATCCAGCACTGGTTTTTATCTGTCATATGGATACGGTTACCCTGGGAGACGGATGGAAAAAAAGCACGCCTCTCTCTGGTGAACTCCTGGAGGGAAAAATTTACGGAAGAGGCGCCTGTGATATGAAAAGCGGCCTTGCCTGCGCTCTGTCTGCATTTGCCAGGGCCGGCGCACTTGCTGCTCAGGGACAGCATCCCAATCACTCTCTGGTTCTGATTGCCTCTGTGGATGAAGAAGATTTTATGCGTGGCGCAGAAAAAGCCATTGTATCTGAATGGGTCACCGAAAACGACTGGGTTCTGGATGCGGAACCCACCAACGGCGAAATCCGGATGGCTCACAAGGGGCGTACCTGGTTCCAGGTCTCTGTAGAAGGCGTAACTGCCCATGCCAGCACTCCCTATAAAGGCGCTGATGCCATTGCCGGGATTGCAGAGATCATCACCCGGATACGAAACGAGATCCTTGCCGCTCCCGTTCATGAGGAACTGGGGAATTCCACGGTTACCTTCGGTATGATAAACGGTGGATATCGTCCCTATGTGGTTCCAGACAAAGCCAAAGTCTGGATCGATATGCGCCTGGTTCCCCCATTGACTCCAGAATGCGCAAAAGATATCGTTGCCAGAGCTATCTCTCAGGCAGAAAAGCTGGTTCCTGGAATCCGAGGCTTTTACACCATTACCGGAAACCGCCCTTATGTCCAGAAAAATCCCCATTCTCTGCTTCTTTCTTCCCTTGGCCGTTCCATTCGCCACGTTACCGGCCAGGAAGCTGTCGTTGGTGTGTTTCCCGGTTATACAGACACCGCTGTCATTGCCGGAACACTGCATAACACCAACTGTATGTCCTATGGACCAGGAAATCTGGAATTGGCTCATAAACCAGATGAATCTGTGGATATCGCAGATATTCTACGCTGCGAAAAAGTGTTCACCCATTTGATCACGCAAATGCTTTACAAAGATTTAACAGAACCCCCCTCCGGAATTTAACGAACGCCTTCTATAATAAATAAATCTTAATACAGGCGGAGGAAAAGACATGATTTATTTAGTTGAAGATGATGAAAGTATCCGGGAACTGATAATTTATACTTTAAAAAGCCAGGGATTGGACGCCAAAGGCTTTGGCCGTCCCTCACTGTTCTGGAAGGCTATGGAAAAAAAGCTGCCTTCTCTTTTGCTTCTGGATATTATGCTGCCTGAGGAGGACGGTATTTCCATTTTGAAAAAGCTCCGAATGCGTCCCGATACCAGGAAGCTTCCCATCATCATGCTCACAGCCAAAGGAAGTGAATATGATACGGTTGTCGGTTTGGACAGCGGCGCTGATGACTATATTCCCAAACCCTTCCGTATGATGGAGCTGATCTCCCGAATCCGAGCTCTGCTGCGCCGCTCCAGAAACGATGCTGCCGAGGAATATCAATTGGGAAAACTGTATGTCTGTCCTTCCCGCCATATGGTAACGGTGGATCAGACCCCTGTAAATCTTACCCTGAAAGAATACGAAATGCTTTGTCTTCTTCTGAAAAACAGCGGCATGGTGTTGTCGCGAACACAGCTTCTGAACCAAATCTGGGGATATGAATTCGACGGAGAAAGCAGAACCGTAGACGTACATATTCGTACACTCCGCCAGAAGCTGGGACCTGCCGGCGATCTCATTGAAACCATCCGGGGAATCGGATATAAAATCGGATAAATTTTATATTAAAAAAAAAGAACTGGCTTCCGAAAAATCGGAAGCCCTTTTTTTAATTGAAGCCATAAAACTTCTGGCAGATTTTATATGCTGTTACGAACATTTTTCGTCCGCTTTTTCCTGGAAGATTGGCTGCGCGTCCCATAATACTATAACGCAGCTTGCGATACAGCCACCGATCCTGCTCCCGGATATACTCCAGAAGTTCTTTCTTTTTTTCCAGGCCTTCTTCTGTTCCGGAACGGATCAGCATAATCGAAGATACGGTGGTGATAATATCCAGATAACTGATCATATAGCTGCGCAGTCTTTTGTTGGAAAAACTATATCTGTGAAATGCATCTACCATCAGCTTATTTACCCGGATCTGCTGGTCAATTCGTTTGATCATTACCCTTTCATTCACAGACTGGTCATCACGTCCGATAAAATAACGGTAAAAATTCACATCCAGATAATACATATTTTCCACATAAGGAAGGGGTTCAAATGCAAACAGGTTATCCACATAGAAGGTATGCTTGGGAAGACTCAGCCCGCATTCATGAAGCAGCTTGGTTCGGTAGATCATAGAATGCATCAGAAGATACTTTCCTTTTGGCATATGTCCCACATCACTCCACTGAAAAATCTGTTCCACCGGAAGACAATGACGGTACTGCATCACTTTCTTTCTTGGGGCGCCCTGTTTTTCATAAACAAAATTACTGATCAGAAGGTCAACGGTCTTGGGGCCGCGAATGAGATCCTCCAGGGTTTTCAGAATCTTTTCGTAAGCCTCTTTATTCACCCAGTCATCACTGTCCACCACTTTAAAATACAATCCTGTGGCATTGCGGATTCCTGCATTAACCGCTTCTCCATGGCCTCCATTTTCCTGATGGATTGCCTTTACGATGGATGGATATTTTTCCTGATAGGCGTCTGCAATCTCTGCTGTACGATCCTTGGAACCATCATCTACCACCAGAATTTCCACATCCTCTCCACCTACAAGAAGAGATTCGATACACTTCTCCATATATGCCTCTGAATTATAACAAGGAATGGCAATACTTAACAGTTTCATGATTTTTCCTCCTTCATATATTTCACATACGCGCCAAAAGCAGACGGCATAGCATACTGCTTTTCTTTTTGTCTTTTTTCCACAAATAACAACGATGGGTCTGCCGGTTTCTCCAGAGATGCCACACGGATCTGATAGGCCTTCATTCTCCATTCAATATGAGAGAATATATGCTTGGCCGGTTCCAGCTCCTGAATAAATAATGGCTCTAATTCCATCTTTTTTACCATGGCAAGGGCTTCGTCACTGGTCAAATATCCCAGGGTATTGGGAAGTTCATACAGCCCTGCCAACAGCCCCTTTCTGGGCCGCTGACGAATTGCTGTCCTCTCTCCGTCCTGGATTACCAGTACCGTACGCTCCTCGATCACTCTTTTTTTCTTAGGCGCCTTTACCGGTATTTCTTCAGTTGTCTGGTGCGCCCTTGCCAGACAGAACCGGGCCACCGGACACTCTCCACATTTGGGCTGTCCGTTGGGCACACAGACAACGGCCCCTAATTCCATCAAAGCCTGGTTAAAATCCCCTGGGCAATCCCCGGGCATAATTTCTTTAAGCTCCTCTTCCATTTTCTTCCGGACAGATTGTTTCATAATATCTTCCCGGCTTTCTGTAATCCTGGAAATTACACGAAGTACATTTCCATCCACAGCCGGAACCGGAATTCCATAAGCAATGGAAGCAATGGCTCCTGCCGTATAGCTGCCAATTCCGGAAAGTCCCAGAAGTTCCGGATAGGAAGCAGGAAGCTTCCCCTCATATTCCTGAACAACTGTAAGCGCTGCCTTTTGCATATTTCGCACACGATTATAATATCCCAGACCTTCCCAGAGCTTCATAAGCTTCTCTTCCGGACAAAATGCCAGAGCAGTCACATCTGGAAGTTCCCCAATAAACCGCAGAAAATAAGGCTTCACTGCTTCCACTCTGGTCTGCTGAAGCATAATCTCCGATACCCAGGTATAATAGGCATTGTTCTGATCTCGCCAGGGAAGAATTCTTTTATTTTTCTGGTACCACGTAACCAGCGGCACCACAATCTCATTTAACATTTCTGATTTCCTCCCGCGCTCTGTTCTTCCAGAAGAATGGGAACCGGATTCTCCACTACTATGGAATCTTCTGTAACAAGGCAGTCATACGCCAGAAGCTTAACGCCTGCCTCTCTGGCCTGGATTAAGGCTTCTCCCAACTGTGGATGTGTCTTCCAGTTGGGTTCAAACCTTTGGATTCCTTTCATCTGGATAACAAACAGCAAATATGCCTCATAACCGTCTTCCAGACAATGTATCAGCTCCTGAATGTGTTTTACGCCTCGCTTCGTGGGCGCATCGGGAAAACGAGCGATTCCATCCTCTTCCAAGGTCACTCCCTTTACTTCCAGAAAGGCTTTTCGACAAGGGGATTCCACATACAGATCAAAACGAGAATTTCCATAAGTCTTTTCCCGGTGTACCGTTATCTCCTCCGGAAACAGTTCTCCTTTCATCAGCCATTCTTCTGCTGCCTTGTTTGGTATCTGGGAATCCATGTTGATCCAGTTTCCCTTTTTATTGACAGTGATCAGGTCATATCCTGTCTTTCGGGATGGATTGTCGCTTTTTTCCAGGATTACTTCCACCCCGGGAATCAAAAGTTCCCTGCATCTTCCTGTGTTTTTTACATGAACCGTCTCCACCTGGCCTTGCAGTTCCACCTGCGCAATAAAGCGATTGGGACGGCTCAGAAATTTTCCTTTTGTTATATTTCTGTATTTCATGTCTCCTATCATACCATAAAATCCGAAAAAAGACAGTTGCTTTTTTTATTTTTGTCCGCTAGAATCTTTTATAGGATATTTTTACCAGAATACACTCTGGATGCATTCAGGAAATACAGAAAGGACTTTTAATGATTATGGACAGTATTATTTTTGATGTAGACGGAACCCTGTGGGATTCCACCGAAATCGTAGCCCAGGCATGGAGCGACTGCCTTCGGAATCAGGAACATATGGATATCGAGATCACAGCCCCACGTCTTATGGGACTTTTTGGCCAGCTGCTCCCGGATATTGCCAAAGCCCTGTTTCCTGATAAGGAAGAAAAAGAACAGCTTCGGCTCATTGAGAACTGCTGCCAGGCAGAACACGAAGCGCTGCAAAAAACCTGCGCCCCCCTTTATCCGGAATTGGAAAACACCCTGAAAATTCTGTCAGAGACTTATCCCCTTTTTATTGTAAGTAACTGTCAGGCGGGATATATTGAAGTATTTCTTCAATCCTCCGGTCTTGGAAAATACTTCCAGGGACATCTCTGTCCAGGAGATACCGGTCTTGACAAAGCAGGAAATCTCTCTCTTATTGTTGAGAAATACCATCTCTCTTCACCAGTCTATGTGGGAGATACCCTGGGAGATCAGAATGCCTGCAAAAAAGCAGGAGTTCCCTTTATCCATGCTGCATATGGATTTGGTCAGGCGGAACATCCTGATGGCACCATTGCCTGTCTCTCTGATCTTCCCAAGCTGTGTCGCAGCTGGGAAAAATAAGCGCTCAGAAAATCAGAAAAGAGTTCCCTCTACGGATTATAACCGAAAAGGAACTCTTTTTTGTTATTTTTTACATTTTGTTCTCATCAGATACATCATCACAGCCAAGATCACAACGATCACAATGATATAGATAATCTTGGAAACCAGCTGCTGAGTAAAAGAATCAATTCCTGTGGCAATTCCAATGAGAATCAGACCAATTCCGCAGACCTTCTCCAGCTTCTTCTCATCATACTGAGATTTCCGCGCCTGATAATTACCACCGCGCATAAAAAATTCTCCATGCCCGGATAAAATCATCACTCCTACAATCAGGGCTCCAAAGGTTAAAATAATATCCAAAGAACTACTCATAAAATTTTCCTCCCGGGGTTTCCTTAATAGAAACAGATAATCGGAACCCCATAATCAATAATATCATAAAGTACTGCTGCATTTTCCGGTGGAAGATTGATACAGCCATGGGAACCGCCGCCAATATAACGGTCTCCGCCAAAATATGGCTGCCAGTTGGCATCATGGAAACCAATACCGCCGTTAAACGGCATCCAGTAGGTTACTGGCTGTTCATATTCATATTTTCCATTGGGCAGCTTGCTCCCCCGCAAAACATCAGGGCTCTTCTTATAATAAAGAGTAAAAATACCCGGCGGCGTCTGGCGGTCTGCATAAGTCATATCACCGGAAACAATGTCTGATTCAAAGATGATTCCACCATTCTGATAATAATACATATGCTGGTCTGAAAGATCCACTTCAATATAAGTATCACCAAGGTCGTTATAACCATGAGAATTGGCTGTCATCTCATACACCGGGTCCCTTGTGGTCTGGGTACCGGCCTGAATTTCTCCCAGAAGCTGCGCTGTCTCAGCTCCCTGATCAATCTGCCATCCATAAGCGGAACCGTACACATAAACCGTTCTTCCACTGGTGGTATGGAACTCTCTATCTGTTCCCACCGTATCATGCTCAGCAGCCAGCTGTGCCACAAACTCAGCCACATGCTGCTGGAAGGAAGCATCGTCCTGAACAAACTGTCCTCTGTCATCAAACTTCAGCCAATCCTTAATCACACTTCCGTCCAAAGTAACGGTTTCTTCCCCAAAGGTATACGTAATGCTTGCTTTTGTAAAGTTGTTGCAGGCATCCAAAGTTGCCTTCAGGTTGGCATCATCGCTGCGTACTTCTGCCTGCACGTAAGCATCCGGTGTGCTGGCAAAATCCACTTCTCTCTGACTTCCGGAAACGGCATCTGACAGAATCTTATATGCCTGCTTCATATTCAGTTTACTGCCCTCTGTCTCCGGGACAATCTCAAACTGGGTATCCTTAAAGGCTACATAAGCATTCTCAGGCGCAACCTGATTCTCCTCCATTGCACAGTTTAGGGACTTGATCTGGGACTGAAGCATCTCCTTATCATAGGAAATGTTCTCATTAGCTGTATAGCTTCGTTTCTCATACAGACCTGTGATCCATTCGTAGGATTTCTGCTTTTTCAAAAAAGAAAGTACTTCTCCGTCAGACATATAACGATAATTGATCTGATCTCCTGAAATCACCTGGGGATCCAGGTTTCTGGAAGCCACCTGAATAGAGTAATCCTCCACCTTGCTGGCAAGGGCCTGTTCTGCCTGATAGGCAGTCATTCCAGAACAGTCAATTCCATTAATCGTGGTACCTTCAAAAAATTTATCTGCATAATAATATGAAATGCCTGCATAAGCACAGCCTGCAGTCACCAGGAGCATGGCAGCCACAATTCCTGTCACTTTAAGCCCTTTATGCTTCTTCTTTTCTTTTATGGGCGGGAGTTCCATCTCTCCCTCTTCTATGGTCACATAAGTCAGCGGGGCAGGACGGGCAGATTTCTTTCTTCTCGGTACCGACGTCTGACCCTTCGCTGTCTCTTCTGTTTCTTCGGTATCTGCTACAATTTTCGCCATTGCGGCATCTATCTTGCTTCCGATGTCTTCTGCTCCCTCCCGGGGCATCTCCTTCTTCTCTTCGTTACTCATGTAATCTGTTCTCCTCGACAATAAGCAGCCAAAAACTTCTATAACTTCTACATTATAACATAAATCTTCTTTTTTGCACCTGTTATTCTCGTTTTAACAAAAGATTTATATTTTTTTCACAATTTCTATTTTCATTTATGTATTAGTATCTCCGGCCAGCCTGTTTTTATCCTGCCAAAGGCGCTTTACAAAACATCAAACAACACACGAAGGGCATTTCCATTCCACATTTTTTCAATGATCCGTTCCGGCATATGATGCTTTTGCAGCGCATGATACAAAAGTTCCATTTTATCGCAGCTGTCAATCTCAAGAGGATCGCTGATTCCATCAAAGTCCGTTCCAATCGCCAATACCTCTTCACCGCCCACCTGGTACAGATGCTTAATATGGCGAAGCATATGAGAAATCCTGCTCTTTTGATCCGCTCCCAGAAAAGCCGGACAGAAATTCAAACCGATCACACCGCCTTTTTCTGCAATGGCGCGAATCATTTCGTCGGATAAATTTCTTGGGTGCTCAGTAACTGCTCTGGCATTGCTGTGAGAGGCAATAAACGGTTTTTTACTGGTTTTTACCACGTCCCAGAAGCCTCCGTCAGAGAGATGGGAAACATCCACCAGGATTCCCAGACGGTTCATCTCTTCTACTGCCTGAAATCCAAATGCCTTCAGCCCTTTTTCCATGGATGCGGCATCTCTGGAATTTGGATATCCCAAAGCATTTTCATAATTCCAGGTAAGCGTGATCAAACGAATCCCCTTACGATAAAAGTAATTTAATTTTTTCAGACTGTTTCCTATTGGTACGCCATCCTCCAAAGTAAGAAGTCCTCCCACTTTTCCATCTTCCATACAGGCATACACATCTTCCGGCCCTTTTATCTCCCGCAGTCTTCCTTCACAAAGTTTTTTGCTTTTTTTAAAGAAGTCAATACGCCGGTCTGCCATCCCAAAAGCCATTTCTTCGCGAATGATCCCCGGAATCAGACCAGTAAAGAAAAAGGTGGAAAAACACTGAATCATGCCCTCTGCCTTCTCCAGCCGTTTTACATCCACGGAATATGGATTTTCCAAAAGTGTCTTTCCTTTTCCGGACTTATTATATAATTTTGATATGGTATCACAGTGCAAATCAATCATCTGCATAATCCTATCTCCTCCTGCGCTCTTTTTCTGATTATAAAGGAGAGCAAGCCTTTACATGGCTTGCCCTTTCCCCATTTTCTTTTTCATATCATTCATAACATAAAAATACATAAAAATCAACAAGGCCGTTGCAATCACCCAGGCAACCGGACTTGCCATACAGGTTCCCCAGTAACTTTTATGAGAAGCAGCTACAAGGGCTGTCACCCCTCTTCCTGTCAGTTCCGCCACACCGGACATCATAGGAAGGATTCCATAACCCATTCCCTGAATTCCATTACGCAGAACATTGACAAAATGCAGAGGAATGAAGAACGCGCCCACACATTTTACATAAATATCCACCATAGGGATTACCTTGTCTGCACTATCAGAAATAAACAGATAAGCAAAATATTTTCCTGCCACAATAAGAAGAAGTCCTGTAACTATCGCATACGCAATTCCCAGAATGTGGGTTGCGCGAAAGCCCTCCCGGACACGCTCCAGCTTCCCTGCGCCAATATTCTGGGCATTATAGGTTGCCATTGCGGTTCCCAGCGCCACAAATGCCTGGGAAAAAATATTTTCAATCTTGTTTCCCGCAGTAAACGCAGCTACCGGATAAGAACCAAGAATATTCAATGCGGACTGCACCATCATGGTTCCAACGGCAGTGATTGAAAACTGCAGTCCCATGGGAATTCCCACACTGATCTGATTTTTTGCCAGATATCCACGGAATTTCCAGTCATCCCGCTTCAAATGCAGCTCCGGCACATTCCTTGCAATATAAACCAGACACAGGACTCCCGATACTCCCTGGGAAATCACTGTTGCCCAGGCCGCGCCGGACACACCCATATGAAAGACAATGATAAATAACAGATCCAGTACAATATTCAGCAATGCCGCCAAAACCAGAAAATAAAGAGGCGTCTTACTGTTTCCCAAAGCCCTTAAAATACTTGCAAGAATGTTGTAAAGTACCTGCGCAAAAATGCCTCCGCAAATGATCATAATATATGTATACGCATCCTGAAAGATATCCTCCGGAGTATGCATAAAATGCAGCAGCCAACGCATCCCCAGCATACTTCCCACTGTCATAATAAAAGATACAAGGATTGATAAAATGGCAGCATTCCCTACGGTCTGTCGAACCTCATCCATCTTTCCTGCGCCAAATTTCTGTGAAGTCAAAACTGTAAAACCAGCAGTCAATCCCATAAGAAAGCCCAGGATCAAAAACATGATGGTTCCTGTGGCGCCTACTGCCGCCAATGCCTTCGTACCCACAAACTTGCCAACAATTACTGCATCCATCATGTTATAAAACTGCTGGAACACCCCTCCAATAAACACTGGTATGGTAAAGTCCAGGATGATCTTCATAGGTTTCCCTGTTGTCATATCTGTCTGCATCTTTTTCCCCTCCTTTAATCATTGCACTTCGACAGCTATTTTATCCCAGACAGCTTCATCATTCAATACATTTTTTGTATTTTTATGTAATTTAAGCTAGAAGTTCCACTACCAAATTGATAAAATAAGATAAGCAGCATCCGCGATACCGTCGCAAACAAAAAAGAAAGGAGAACTTCTATGTGTAAGTCATTAAAAAAGATATTCTACCCTATGTCTTCGGAAGAGGAAGAGGCATATGCCCTGTTTTGCAGCCGTCGAATTCTGAAATATAACAAGTATTTTTTGTTTATTATCATAGGTATCCAGACTTTTAATATATTATATACCTTATTTTATACCCAAGGCAGACTTCATACCACTGCAAGCCGTGTGTATTTTTCCTTTTATATTGCACTATTTCTAATGTCTGTAGCAGGCCTTTTTCTCATCGCCTATTTCAAAAAGAATTCTGAAAAATTAGCCCTGCCGTTCCAGAAACTGTTTGCCGTTTTTCTGATTTTCTGGAGTGCCTGTGTTACCATTTATGATCAGAGAGTCTCCCGAAATATCAGCGTATACCTGATCGTATCTCTTACTACGGCTTTTATTGTTTATTTTACTCCTTTGCAGACGCTTATTCTTTATTTCAGCGCTTTAATCTCCATGTATTTTTTGCTTCCTCTGTTTCAGAAAAATTCCACGGATAATTATGGAAGCTATGTAAACATTACAATCATGACCTTTATGGCTGCTTTTATTTGTATTTACCGAAATTTTCTGGAATGTCAAAGATATCTTGATCAGGAAACCATTATGAAGCAAAACCAGCTTTTACTTGATTATGCCAACAGAGATGTACTTACGCGACTAAGAAATCGAAGATTCCTTGAAGAAAATATATCTGATCTGTATCAGCAATGCATCGAAAAAAAAGCTTACCTGACTATGATGATGATCGACATTGATTATTTCAAGCGTTACAACGATACCTACGGCCATCAGCAGGGGGACGAATGTCTGCGTCGTGTTGCGTGGAGACTGGAACAGGAACTTGATTCAGAAAATGAATATATGATTCGCTATGGCGGAGAAGAATTTCTTTATATTGGAGTCGGAATCGACGAAAACGCTGCCGCTGAAAAAGGCAGACTGTTCAATCAGGCAATCCGAGATCTTATCATTGGATTTTCTGATCAGGATTCCCGCAATATTACTGTAAGTATTGGTATTTATACAGGATATCCCACCCAGAAACAGTCTTGGGAAACTTATATTTCCAATGCAGACAAAGCTCTTTATCAGGCGAAAAACACTGGCCGGGATAAATTTGTCATACTCAGTCATACATAACCAAAAAAGCCTGCAGCATCTCAAAGGATACCGCAGGCTTTTTATGATTCTTCATAAGAGAAGTTCTTTATTTCTCAACCAATAAAGATTTTCCAGTCATTTCTTCTGGCTGTTCCATGCCCATAAGCTGGATCAAAGTCGGAATGATATCTGCCAGACATCCATTCTCTCTTAAGGTGTATTTTGGATCTGCATTAACCAGGATAAACGGAACCGGATTGGTGGTATGCGCGGTAAATGGATCGCCAGTCTCATAGTCCACCAGCTGTTCTGCGTTTCCATGGTCTGCACAGATAAACATCTGTCCGTCAACTTCTTTAAGAGCTTCCACAGCACGTCCCACACAGGCATCTACTGCTTCTACCGCCTTAATTGCAGCGTCCTCAACACCAGTATGGCCAACCATATCCGGGTTTGCGAAGTTGATGATGATCACATCATATTTGTCAGCTTTAATCGCCTCAACCAGCTTATCGCATACTGCAGGCGCGCTCATCTCCGGCTGCAGATCGTATGTTGCTACCTTCGGGGATTTTACCAGGATTCTGTCTTCTCCCTTATTTGGTTCTTCCACGCCGCCATTAAAGAAGAAGGTAACGTGTGCATATTTCTCTGTTTCTGCAATTCTGGCCTGGGTCATGTTATGAGCTGCCAGATATTCGCCAAAGGTATTGTGAAGCTGTACTTTGTGGAATGCTACCAGTTTATTCTGGATGGTATCGTCATAGTCTGTAAAGCATACAAAGGTCAGATCCAGTTTTTTCTCTCTTGCAAAGCCCTGGAATTCATCATCACAGAAAGCTCTGGTGATTTCTCTTGCGCGGTCCGGACGGAAGTTAAAGAATACAACAGAGTCTTTATCAGAAATAACAGTCACTGGTTTTCCATCTTTTTCGATTACTGTAGGAAGTACGAACTCATCTGTCTTGTCGTTGTCATAGGATGCCTGTACTGCACTGGCAGCCTCTGTTCCCTTCACGCCTTCTCCTTCAGTCAGGGCGCGGTAAGCAAGTTCCACACGATCCCAGCGGTTGTCACGGTCCATTGCATAGTAACGTCCGGAAACCACACCGATCTCACCTACACCGATTTCTTTCATTTTTGCCTGAAGTTCTTCAATATAACCCTTTCCAGATGCCGGCGGAGTATCACGTCCATCCAGGAAGCAGTGTACATAGACTTTTTTCAGACCTTCTCTTTTTGCCATCTCCAGAAGTCCGTAAAGATGTGTGTTGTGGCTGTGTACGCCACCATCGGAAAGAAGTCCCATGAAATGAATGGCAGAGTCATTGTCTTTTGCATTTTTCATCGCTGCCAGGAGCGCTTCATTTTTAAAGAAATCACCGTCTTCGATCTCTTTGGTGATTCTGGTCAGTTCCTGGTATACAATACGTCCTGCACCCATATTCAGATGACCAACTTCAGAGTTTCCCATCTGTCCATCCGGAAGACCTACTGCCAGTCCGCTTGCATAACCTTTTACAAAAGGATAGTCTGCCATCAGCTGGTCCATTACCGGTGTCTTTGCTTCGTATACTGCATTCGCCTGATGCTTGTCATTCAGTCCATATCCATCCAGGATCATTAAAACAGTTGGTTTTTTACTCATAATGTTCTCCTTTTTCTTCTATTGAAAGGGGAAAGCCTCATGATGCTTCTCCCTTTGATTTCTCTCTCACTATATAGTATCAGAAATCTGATTTTTTTCAATTCTTTTCTTGTATTTTTCTTCCGGAATCTGCCATAGTTCTTCCCTCAGACAGGCAAAAATCAACTCTCTGGCTGATATACTCGAAGCATACTGGAAATTTTATAAACGGCTTTGCTCTCCTCCAGTTCCTTCATTGCTTTTTGGAAATCCCGTTCCTGTACTCTGGCTGTGATCACCACCACTTCCGTTTCGTCTCCTCTGGACTCCTTCTGGATGATCTGCGCCACACTTACATGATACTTCGCAAATACAGCGGTAATCTCGGCCAGAACACCACAGCGCTCCTCCACATGCATGCGAAGGAAATAACGGTTATAGGTATCTTCGATTTTTTTCACAGGAAGATTTTTATAGCAGGTACATCCGATTCTGGCACAGCAATCTGCCTGTATATTCCGGGCAATGTCAAATACATCTCCTACCACTGCGCTTGCTGTAGGAAGCTCTCCTGCGCCACGTCCAAAGAACATAACATCTTCTACTGCATCGCCATGTACAAATACCGCATTGTAAGAATCATTCACAGAAGCAAGGGGATGTCCGCTTGGAATCAACATCGGGCAGACATATGCCTCGATTCCCTCGCTGGTATCCCTGGTCACACCAAGAAGCTTAATGGTACAGCCCATTTCCTTGGCATAGCTGATATCTTTGGCTGAAATTTTTGTGATTCCTTCAATATAAACATCATCAAAAACCACACGGGAATGGAAGGCAACAGATGCCAGGATTGCAACCTTACGGCCAGCATCCAGACCTTCAATGTCTGCCGTAGGGTCTGCTTCTGCATACCCCAGTTTTGTGGCAAGCGCCAGAGCATCCTGAAATTCCATTCCCTCCTGCGCCATTTTTGTCAGAATAAAGTTGGTGGTTCCGTTGACAATTCCCATGGCTTCTGTCAGATGATTTCCTGCCAGACACTGCTTCAGAGGACGAATGATGGGGATACCACCTGCCACAGCTGCCTCAAAGAGGAAATCCACCTGATGAGTCTGCGCTGCATCCAGAAGTTCTTTGCCATGAACTGCGATAAGATCCTTATTGGCGGAAACTACATGCTTACCTGCCTGCAACGCATCCAGAATGTAGGTTCTTGCCGGCTCAATCCCACCAATCAATTCAATTACCAGATCGATCTTTGGGTCCTTCACAATTTCATCCCAGTTATTGGTGAGTACAGAGGCGTCTTCTACCTTACCAGCTGCTTTTTCCAGATTACGAACCAAAATCTTCCTGATCTGAATCTGACTTCCAAGCTTCGATATCATTTCTTCCTTCTGGTTATTTAACACCTTATATACACCGGTTCCCACAGTTCCCAAGCCAAGAAGGGCGACATTGATGACTTTCTTCTCCATGTTTTATCTCCTCTCATTCGTCTGCTCTTTTTGTAATAAGCAGGAAATTTTTCTTACAAGCATCTGTTTTCATTTATACTATGGCACGAGATGAGATTTGTCAAGAAACACCTTTCTAATTTTTCAGTTACCCGTTATAATAGAGTTACAGTTTGCATGGTTTCCAGAAACAAGGGGTCTTTTTGTTTCTGGGAAACTGCGCAGAAAAGCAGAGGATAAAAATATGAATGTATTTGATATTTTAGGCCCGGTTATGATCGGTCCATCCAGCTCCCATACTGCAGGAGCTGCCCGCCTTGGTCTTATCACCAGAGCGCTTCTGGGAGAACCTCCGGTAAAAGCTCACATTCTTCTCCATGGTTCTTTTGCAAAAACCTACAAAGGACACGGAACAGACAAAGCCATGATTGCCGGAATCCTTGGAATGAAAACCGATGATGAACGGATTCGTTTTTCTCCTGATGTGGCTCTTCAGGAGGGGCTAGAGGTGGAAATCGTCACTGGAGAACTGGACGGCGCCCATCCCAATACCGCAGAAATTACACTCACTGCCAGAGACGGACATCAGGTTTCTTTAAGAGGCAGCAGCATTGGCGGAGGAAATATCCTGGTCACAAGAGTAAATGGAATGGAAGTTTCTCTCAATGGTCAGCATACCACTTTAATTGTGCTGCACAGAGACGCGCCTGGAACCATTGCCGCTGTTACTGAGCTTATGGCTGACCAGGGCGTTAATATCTGTAATTTCCGTCTGGCCAGAAAAACCAGAGGCGGACAGGCTGTCATGACCATAGAAATCGATGGACATTTTGAAACGGATCTGAACGCTCAGATCAATCAGTTAAAAAATGTTTTTTCCAGCACCATGCTGCAGCCCATCCAATAAAACACAGCGTTGAAGCTGAACAGGAGGTTCCCAATGGATTTGAATTATGATTCCCTGGCAGAGCTTTTAAAGGCTGCCAAAGAACAGAAATGTCGTCTTTCCCGTCTGGTTCTTACTCAACAGGCAGAACAGATAGAAACCGATGAACTTACTCTTTATGAAAAAATGAAAGAAAATTATCAGGTTATGGCCGCCTGTATTGCACCTGGCTGTGACCCTGATCTAAAAAGTACCAGCGGACTTACCGGAGGAGACGCTGCAAAAATGCGTTCCGCTGTAGAAGAAGGACGCAATCTTACCGGTTCCCTTTTGGGCGGCGCACTGTACCGCGCTCTGGCTGTCTCAGAATTAAATGCCGCCATGGGCCGGATTGTAGCAGCTCCCACCGCAGGAAGCTGCGGCATTCTTCCTGCTGCCATTCTTACCATGCAGGAGGAAAAACAGCTGCCGGAAAGAGATTGTGTCATGTCCCTCTTCACCGCCTCCGCAGTAGGTATGATCATTGCAGGAAACGCCTGTCTGGCAGGCGCCCAGGGCGGATGTCAGGCGGAATGCGGTTCTGCTTCTGCCATGGCTGCCGCTGCGATCGTGGAACTTGCAGGGGGAACACCGGATATGATCGACGCCGCCGTTTCCATTGCCCTGAAAAACATTCTTGGATTGGTATGTGATCCCGTGGCCGGTCTGGTGGAAATTCCCTGTATCAAACGAAACGCCTCTGGTGTAGCAGGCGCCTTCGTAGCTGCAGAGCTGGCTCTTTCTGGTATCAAAAGCGCAATTCCTGCGGATGAGGTCATATGGACCATGAAAAAAGTGGGGGATGTGATGCCCGCCGCCTTAAAAGAAACTGCAGAAGGAGGATTGGCTGCCACTCCTACCGGTAAGAAACTTCATCAACAAGTCTTCGGAAAATAATAAAAGGACCTCCCTGTCAAAAGACAGGGAGGTTTCTGCTTGGACACATAATCAGTTTTTCTGATCTATTTATTTGTAGTTTACGATCTTTCCGAAATCTTCTTTCAGAGATGCGCCGCCTACCAGACCGCCATCGATGTCATTCTGTACGAATAACTCCGGAGCAGTTGCAGGATTTACAGATCCGCCGTACTGAATGCGGATTGCTTCTGCTGTTGCTTCGTCATAGATTTCAGCGATGCATGCACGAATGCCTGCACAAACTTCCTGTGCCTGCTCTGTGGTAGCTGTTTTTCCAGTTCCGATTGCCCAGATTGGCTCGTAAGCGATCACTGCTGTTTTTGCCTGATCTGCTGTTACACCCTGGAAACCAATCTTCACCTGCTGACGGATGAAGTCCATGGTTACGCCCTGCTCTCTCTGAGTCAGAGTTTCACCGCAGCACATGATTGGAGTAATTCCATGTTCAAATGCTTTCAGCATTTTTTTGTTTACAGTTTCGTCTGTCTCTGCGAAGTATTCTCTTCTCTCAGAATGTCCCAGAACAACATATTTAACTCCAACATCTGTAAGCATTGCAGGGGAGATTTCTCCTGTGTATGCACCTTTTTCTTCATAGTACATGTTCTCAGCGCCAACCTGGATGTTTGTTCCTTTGGTTGCTTCCATAACCGGAATGATGTCGATTGCAGGTACGCAGAATACTACATCTACTTCATCATTTACTACTAATGGTTTTAAGGTTTCTACTAATTTAACTGCTTCGCTTGGTGTCATGTTCATTTTCCAGTTACCAGCGACGATTTTTCTTCTTGCCATGACTTTGTACTCTCCTATAAAAAGTTTCGTATTTTTTTCTTCAAACTTAGGCTCGTTTTCATTAAGTTGCTTTCGGCCTATTTGTCGTTAGCTGCTGCTACACCTGGGAGTTCTTTTCCTTCCAGGAATTCCAGAGATGCTCCGCCACCTGTGGAGATGTGGGTCATCTTATCCCCGTATCCAAGGATATTTACAGCTGCTGCGGAATCTCCACCGCCGATGATGGTGGTTGCATCTGTATCAGCCAGTGCTTTTGCAACTGCTTCTGTACCATGTGCAAAGTTCGGCATTTCAAAGCAGCCCATAGGTCCGTTCCATACAACAGTCTTCGCATCTTTCACTGCATCACAGAACAGTTTTTCTGTTTCCGGTCCAATATCCATGCCTTCCCAGCCTTCTGGAATTTCGCCACGTTTTACAACCTGAATGTTGCAATCGTTGGAGAAATCATCACCGATTCTGTTATCTACAGGAAGAAGAAGTTTTACGCCGTTTTCTTCTGCTTTTTTCTCCATGTCAAGAGCGTACTGTAAATAGTCGTCTTCGCAAAGAGAAGTACCAATGTTTCCACCATGTGCTTTTGTGAAAGTATAAGACATACCACCACCGATGATCAGAACATCTACTTTGTCAAGGAGATTGTTGATAACAGAAATCTTGCTGGAAACCTTAGCTCCACCCAGAATTGCAACAAATGGTCTTTCCGGATTGTTTACTGCATTTCCAAGGAAGTCGATTTCTTTCTGCATCAGATATCCCACAACTGCGGTATCTACAAATTTAGTTACACCAACGTTGGAGCAGTGTGCTCTGTGAGCAGTACCAAAAGCGTCGTTTACGAATACGTCGCAAAGAGAAGCCAGCTCTTTGCTGAATTCTTCGCCGTTCTTGGTTTCTTCAACACGATAACGTGTGTTTTCCAGTAAAATCACATCGCCATCCTGCATTGCCTCTACAGCTGCCTTAGCATTCGGTCCTACTACCTCTGGATCTGCTGCAAATTTTACTTCCTGTCCTAATAATTCAGACAGACGTACTGCAACCGGTGCAAGAGATAATTCTGGTTTCGGTTCTCCTTTCGGTTTGCCTAAATGGGAGCAAAGGATTACCTTTCCGCCGTCTGCAATCAGCTTCTTAATGGTAGGAAGAGCTGCAACCAGACGATTCTCATCTGTGATTTTTCCATCCTGAAGAGGAACATTGAAATCACATCTTACCAGGACTTTTTTGCCTTTTACGTTGATGTCATCAACGGATTTTTTATTGAGCATGTCATATGCCTCCTTTGATAAAATAATAATACAAAAGGGTCCGGCCCTCATCAGACCGGACCCTTGCTGAGTCTATGCTAGGATTATGCGTTCAGCAGTTTGCCAAAGTGTTTGATTGTACGAACCATCTGGCTTGTGTAGGAATTTTCGTTGTCATACCAGGAAACTACCTGTACCTGTGTTGTGCCGTTGTCTAATGGAAGAACCATTGTCTGTGTAGCATCAAACAGGGAACCAAATCTCATACCTACGATATCGCTGGAAACGATTTCGTCTGTATTGTATCCGAAGGATTCGTTGGAAGCTGCTTTCATAGCGTCGTTGATCTGCTCTTTTGTAACATTTCCTTCAACAACTGCTGTTAAGATAGTTGTAGAACCTGTTGGGGTTGGAACACGCTGAGCAGCGCCGATTAATTTGCCGTTAAGCTCTGGGATAACAAGACCGATAGCTTTAGCAGCACCTGTGCTGTTAGGAACGATATTGCAAGCTGCTGCACGTGATCTTCTCTTATCGCCTTTTCTCTGTGGTCCGTCAAGTGTCATCTGATCGCCTGTGTAAGCGTGGATTGTACACATGATACCAGTTTTGATTGGTGCAAGATCGTTAAGAGCTTTAGCCATTGGAGCTAAGCAGTTTGTTGTACAGGAAGCTGCAGAGATGATGTGATCTTCTTTTGTAAGTGTTTCATGGTTTACGTTGTAAACGATTGTTTTCAGATCGTTTCCAGCCGGAGCGGAAATGATAACGTGTTTAGCACCTGCATCAATATGAGCCTGAGCTTTGTCTTTGGATGTATAGAAACCTGTACATTCAAGAACTACGTCTACACCGATTTCTCCCCATGGAAGTTCTGCAGCGTTTGCTTTTGCATAAATTTTGATTTCTTTTCCGTCAACTGTGATAGTATCTTCGCCAGCTACTACAGTATCAGCAAGAGCGTATCTACCCTGAGTTGAGTCATATTTTAATAAGTGAGCAAGCATCTCAGGAGATGTTAAATCGTTGATTGCTACGATTTCAAATCCTTCTGCTCCAAACATCTGACGGAATGCAAGACGACCAATACGGCCAAATCCATTAATTGCAACTTTTACTGCCATGATAAATTCCTCCTATGAATTAAGTGGTAATTATGACGTCTTCTTTGTTAAAGAAACGTCAACCTATTGCTATTGTACAGAATTCCCCTGAAAAATTCAAGTGCAATTTTAAAAAACCTCACAAAATCCTCACAAAAATGTAAATCATGGTATAATAGTCCAGTAAGAACTTTTTTTATCCTTATTTTTCCACAGAAAAATGTTACTTTTACAAAAAAACCATCTTTTATACAAAACACAATAACAGGAGTGATTCTTATGAACAACCATGGTATTCTCTGGGACTGTCACATGCATTCGTCCTTCTCTGGAGATTCCCGTACATCTGCGGAAGAAATGATTCTTCAGGGGATTCGGTGCGGCCTTAAGGGAATCTGTTTTACCGAGCATCTGGATCCCGATTATCCCCCCACCCCGGATGGAATTGATTTTTCTCTGGACATTCCCTCTTATCAGGAAACCCTTTTTTCTCTGAAGGAAAAATATCAGGACAGGATTTCTCTTCACTTTGGAATCGAATTGGGACTTCAGCCTCATCTGGCACAGCGTTTTTCCACGCTTTTGCATCAGATTCCTTTTGATTTTGTCATTGGTTCTTCCCACCTGGTACATGGACAGGACCCTTATTATCCCCAGTTCTTCCAGGATCGTCAGGAGGCCCAGGCATATGAAGAGTATTTTGAATCCATCCTGGAAAATCTCCACGCGTTTTCTTTGATGGATGTATATGGCCATCTGGACTATATTGTCCGCTATGGTCCTAATCAGAACAGAGAGTATTCCTATCAAAAATATCAGGACATTCTGGATGAAATTCTGAAAAACCTGATTCAGAAACAGGTAGGAATCGAATTGAATACCGGCGGCTATCATTATGGACTTTCCCAGCCCAATCCCTGTATTGAAATTCTAAAGCGGTATCATGAACTGGGAGGGGAACTCATCACCATAGGCGCAGACGCACATACCCCAGATAAAATCGCATACGCCTTTTCCCAGGCAGAAGAAGTTCTGAAGGAATGCGGTTTCTCTTATTATACTGTTTTCACCAACCGAACCCCTTCCTTCTTCAAGTTTACATGATTCCTTGACATTTTATCTCTGCCCTTGTAAGATTACTATTACGCAGAAATTCCATACAAATTTATTGCAGTTTTATTGATATTGCACCTTTGACTTTTGGTTTCTTTACCTTTGCTTTTATGGGATGAATATGGGG
>CALCDJ010000054.1 GCA_937900135.1 uncultured Blautia sp.
CTTTTATTTTGCCTGAAAAGTGGAAGATCAGTTTGTTATAGTGTGCCCGATAACATAATAAAAAATGAAGTAAACGGATTGCCTGTTGGAAGGTTGGATTCGGCTGCTTTTTATGGATGCGATGTGCAGGAAGTGGTGTTGCCCAATACATTATATGGCATAAGCTATTCGGCTTTTCATTCCTCTAATATAAGAACGCTTACCATTCCAGCATCAGTAACATATGTAAACTATTGGCTTGCACTCGATTGCAAAAATCTGGAGACCGTGACGTGGAATGCGCCTGCGGATATTCCAGACAGCGCTTTTTCCGGGGATATCCGGCTACGGCAGGTGCGGCTGGCAGAGGGAATGAAGAAAATAAATTATGGAGCTTTTGCCGGTTGTGAAAAAATTAGCAGCCTCAAGCTGCCGGAATCCCTGACTTCTATAGAGGATCAGGCATTCTGGGGATGTAAAAGCCTGAAAAAGCTGTATATTCCATCCAGCGTTAATTATATCAGTGCCACTGCTTTTGAAAATATCCCCGGACTGACCCTTCAGGGAGCGAAAAATTCTTATGCTTCCTATTATGCAAAGGCGCAGGGGATCCCGTTCCAGAGTGTGGGAACTGCTGAAAAACCCATGACAAGCCGCCCGGTGGTAAAAGCGGTAAAGGTGAATAAAAATGCAGTTACCTGTTCCCTTCTGCGTACGGTATCGGGAGCGCGTGAATATGAGTTTTATGTTTTGGATGAAGATGCCAGACAGAGCGACCGTCCTTACTATAATGGAAAATATATCCGCAAAATCTGTTCAGAGAATCCTTCGGCAACCTTTTACAATCTACCGAAAGGGAACTGGAAGATCGCATGTCTGGTGAGGTTTGAGAATGACAGGAAAACCGCCAAATGGTCGAATGAGGTGCTGGTGCAGATCAAACAGCCCCCGGCAGAGAAGCCAGTGATCAGAAAGGCAGAGGTAAAAGGACGGAATGTGATCATAACGGTAAAAACGGAACATCCTCAGACAATCAAAGGTTATGACTGCGTGCTTGCCGAGCGGTGGCAATGGCATGGGCCGGAGAATAAGGTTTATACCATCAAAAATAAAAAGACCTCCACGATTACATTTAAAAATGTGAAACCGGGAACCTACTATGTGGGCGCGCATTGCTTCGTGAGAGAAAATATCCATTCAGGCCCGAAGGTATTTGGGGAATGGTCTGTCGGAAAAAAGTTGTGGTGAAATAAAAAATATATCGTAAAAAGAGATGAAAAAGGATGTTTCCTGTGGCGGGAGACGTCCTTTTTTAAGGAGATTTACAGAAATGTATGGTACAATATGGTAAGATGAGAACAGAGAGGGGCAGTTCTTATTAAAAGGATAAATAATGGAAAAGGGGATTCATATGTCAACAAAGAGAAGAAAAAAGTACAGGAAGAAAAGAAGCAAAACCGTGCTGCTGGTTTGTGCGGTGGTAGAAATCGTAGTCCTTTTGACATTGGGAGTTATGATCGGCTGGAATTATGGA
Organism: uncultured Blautia sp.; assembly: GCA_937900135.1. Taxonomy (GTDB): domain Bacteria; phylum Bacillota; class Clostridia; order Lachnospirales; family Lachnospiraceae; genus Blautia_A. The sequence goes on from CALCDJ010000054.1 coordinate 1,514, forward strand.
CTTGGGGACTGGTTTTCCCAGTTTGGCCGCCCAGTGGTAAAAGAACTGGATCTGAGCGGGATTCATAGTCCCTATGCCGTTCTGATGCAGAAGAAGGGCGGAAAAGTAATCGGGGAGATAAACAGTGAGGAAAGAATCTACCCAGCCTCTATGACAAAGATTATGACAGCGATTGTAGCGCTGGAAGAACTGGATAGTCTTGACCAGGAAATCACGCTTTCCCAGGAGATGTTTGCAGATTTGTATGCTCAGGATGCCATGCAGGCCGGATTTCAGCCCGGGGAAACGGTAAAGGCAAGGGATCTTTTATACGGCGTGATGCTGCCATCTGGAGCAGAGTGCTGTATAGGTCTTGCAAATGCCATTGCAGGGTCTGAAGAAGGTTTTGTAGAGCTTATGAACAAAAAAGCAGAAAAACTTGGAATGGATGGAACTCATTTTTGCGACAGTACCGGGCTTCATGATCCGGAACATTACAGTACCGTTCGGGATATGGCTGTTCTTTTAAAATACAGCCTTGGAAATGAGGATTTTCGGGCAATTATAACAAGCTCAAGACATTCTACGCCGGGAACGAATATCCATGAAGGTGGGATCACTTACTACAGCACTTTGTTGAAAAATCTGCCCGATCCTTCTGTAACAGGTGGACAGATCCTTGGTGGGAAGACTGGATTTACCAATGAAGCGGGTTTATGTTTGGCAAGTTTTGCAGAAATTGAAGGAAAAGAATATATTTTGGTTACTGCGGGCGTACAAGGAGCGGCTGGAGAACAGTATCATATTGAGGACGCCAGAACGGTTTACAATCGATTGGGAGCGGCGCTGCAGGCACAGAATTAAAAAACGGAGCAGAGACTTCCTTTATGGAAGGTCTGCTCCGTTTTCATGAGAGATCTAAAGATTCAGATTTATTCAAATAAAAATGTGCAGTGGTAAGCAGTTCTTAGCCGAAGTATCTCTTCAGAAGACCAGCAAATGCTTTTCCGTGACGGGCTTCGTCTCTTGCCATTTCATGAACAGTGTCATGGATAGCGTCAAGGTTTGCAGCTTTTGCACGTTTTGCAAGGTCAAATTTACCAGCAGTAGCGCCATTTTCAGCAGCAACACGCATTTCCAGGTTCTTCTTGGTGCTGTCTGTTACAACTTCGCCTAATAATTCAGCAAATTTGGAAGCATGTTCAGCTTCTTCGTAAGCTGCTTTTTCCCAGTATAATCCGATTTCTGGATATCCTTCTCTATGAGCAACTCTTGCCATAGCCAGATACATACCAACTTCAGAGCATTCACCTTCAAAGTTTGCTCTTAAATCAGCAAGGATGTCTTCGCTAACGCCCTGTGCAACACCTACTACGTGCTCTGCTGCCCAAGTCATTTCGGAATCCTGTTTGGTAAATTTGTCAGCTGGTGCTTTACAGATCGGACATACCTCCGGTGCAGTTTCTCCTTCATGAACATAACCACATACATTACATACCCATTTTGCCATAATTCATATCTCCTTTTCTTTTTATATAAATTTTTTTGCTTTCAATAATAGTAACGATTACTGTTTTAATTTAACATATAAATATGGACTTGTCAAGTAGAATTTTGAATTTTAATTTTCTTTCATGCAATCTTCACAAAGTCCGAAGAATCGTGCGTTATAATCCGAAATCTCTCCATTAAATCCTTCACAGGCTTTTTCCATAAAATGGCTGAAATCTCTGATTTCCAGATCTGTTACCTTGCCGCACTTTGTACACATAAAATGGCAATGCTGATCTGTGCGTCCGTCAAAGCGATCCGCGCCGCCGAAACTTGGCAGCTTCTTGATTTCTCCTAAATCAGAAAGAAGAGAAAGATTGCGGTATACAGTTCCCAGACTGATATTAGGATAAATCAGTTTGACATTCTCGTAAATCACGTCTGCAGTAGGATGATCATTACGTGTCATGAGAAACTCCTTGATGGATTCGCGCTGACGACTATATTTCAGTGCTGCCATAGCATCTCCTCCTTTCTCTTTAGTAATAGTAATTGTTACTGATATCAATATACAATACTGTATCATATTTGTCAAGTATTGTTTTGAAAAAATTTTAAGTTTCTTTTAATAGGGCATTTTAGTCTGTTTTTCTCGATAGTCATCGTTTTACCCCGAAAATCAAAAACCCCCTGTTTTTTGTGCTATTTTAAACAAGTGACAATCTTGAAGTTATTTTGATTGCAAGATGAAAATTTATTTTTTATAATAATGTAAAGGAGCACAACATATGGATTCATTTTCTGAAACACTGCAGTGTACCAGAGAAAAAGCAACCTTTGATACCAACGCTAAACGTATCCTTGCGAATAAACAGGTACTTGCCCGTATTTTGAAAAAGACAGCTTCGGAATTCAGAGAGAAAACTTTTTCCGAAATTATGGAGTGTATTGAAGGGGAACCTAAAATTAGTCTGGTTCCGGTTCATCCAGGCATGACAAATGCACCGGTAATTTCCGGAATGCAGAACGAAGATAAAATTCCCTGGGAAGGAGTGGTATATTATGATATCCGCTTTTTTGCCAGACTTCCTCATAAAAATGAGACGGTAAAAATTATTGTAAATGTGGAAGCTCAGAAAGATTTTTACCCTGGTTATTATCTCGAAACGAGGGGGATTTTTTATTGTTCCAGACTGATATCTGCACAGCTTAATACGGAATTTACAGAGCCGCATTACAATGATTTGAAGAAAGTATATTCTATTTGGATCTGTTTTGAGAGTACGAAAAAGCAGGCAAATGCAATTTCTGAATATAAGATCACAAAGCATGATATTATAAAGGGAATACATGATCACAAAAATGCCTATGATAAATTATCAGTAATCATGATTACCTTGAATAAAGATGTTGTATCGGAAGACCAATTTATTTGTATGTTAAACTGTCTGTTCCATGAAAATAATGGAGAGCGAAAAAAGGAAGTATTGAAATCTCAATATGGATTTGATGTGACAGACGATCTTGGAAAGGAGCTGGATTTAATGTGTAACTTATCAGAAGCATTTATTGAAGAGGGACTAAAGCAGGGATTAAAGCAAGGATTAAAGCAAGGTATTGAGAAGGGGCGATCTGAGGGAGAAAAACGTTTGCAAAATCTTCTCAGTTGTTTGTTAAAAGAGGGCCGGCATGTAGAAATGGAAGAAATTTTATCGGGGAATGAGAAGCTTAAACAACAGCTATACAAAGAATATGAATTATAATCAGGTACCAATCAGGCGAGGCAGCAAATTGCTGCCTCTTTTTGTTGGTTTACCAGGAAAGCCGTATATTCTATACTTATTTTTAAATTTAAAAAAATAACGAGTTTTCTCGATTGCCATCGTTTTTCCACAAACCACCAAATCCGTTTGTTTTTTTGTGCTATATTCTTTTTAAACAAATGAAAAGTCCGAAATCTATGGCTGTATGTGGATCTATGGAAGTTTGGCTACAGCTGTCTTTGACCTTTCTAAAATCATTTCTTAGCACAGAATCTTTGGATACCCATCAGGTTCAAGGCTGCAAGACAGGAAAAATAATCTCTTGTACATTGGCTGAGAACAGAAAATTCGGAATAAAGTAAAAAAGATAAGGAATTTCCGGAAAAATACTAATGAGAATTTTGAGCAGGAAGGGAACCATTGGAAGATTGGTCTGTACGTGCACAAATCCTTTTCAGTATTTGTAGTTCTTTCGATATAAATTTATTTTTGTGTATGATAAGATTAAAGTTTCTTGTTACGGTTATATTTTTTAGAGGCAAGATTACAATGGTTCCTTCCTGAACTTCTCTCTGAATCATCCGAACAGAGAAAATAGCAATACCTCTGCCGCAGATAACGGCATTTTTGATAACCTCTGTATTGGTGCTCTGGAACGTCCGATTCAGCTTTAGACGTTGTTCTTCAAACAGCTTTTCAAATTGATTTCTCTCCACACTACCGCTTTCTCTGCTGACATAATCCTGTCCTTGCAGCATTTCAAGAGTTACGGAAGATTCTTTGGCAAGGGGGTGATTTTTTCCACAGACGATCACCAATTCATCTTCACAGATGGGCTCTGCTGTCAGAGCCTCATTTTGGATTGTGCCTTCCACAATGGCCAGATCCACTTTATTATTCAGAACTGCCTGTTCAATTTCAGAGGAGTTTGTTACTGTTACATGAAAACGACAATGTGGAAGTTCTTTTTCCGCTTCGTCTAAAATAGGGTTAATCAGACAGGTTCCGACCGATACGCTGCATCCGATGCGAAGTTCTTTTTGTTCAGCAGCCTGATTCATGGCTGTCTCCATTTGTGTAAAGGAATCCAGTATGTGACGGGAAAAAGAGAGCATAAGCTCTCCTTCTTTTGTCAGATATAGTTTTTGGGACAGACGTTCAAAAAGTTTTACACCATAATGGCGTTCCAGTTCAGAAACGGACTGGCTAATGCTGGGCTGGGAAATGTGCAATATCCTGGCAGCTTTGCTCATGCCGCCGGTATCTGCTACTGTTGTGAAGATCTGTAAATGTCTAAGAGTCATTATGCCACCTCTTTTTCTTTATATAGTCAGAATAAATTCTACATTCCATTTTGAGCGGCGCGTGCCAGACATCTGCAAGATGTCCGGCACGCTCAAGGATTAAGGAATTTAGAGAGTTTGAAGCGGATTTGTCCGTTTTGTTCAGGGGAAGGTCTGTACTCAAACAGCGCCCATGATTGCATAAATTGCAGTTCCCACAACACCGCTTCCAAGAATAATTGCAATAGCGCTGGTTTTGTATTTTCTCAGAAGGTATAAAGCAATTACAAAAATGCCAAGTTCTATCCAGCGGATATTGCCCAGAACAAGTTCTGAGAGTTCGGCCTGGAACAATCCGAGAGTCAGAATAGACACCCCGGCAGAACCGATGAGCGCAACGACAGCTGGCCGCATTGCACCAAGGACAATCTGCACTCCGCTTACGGTACGGTATTTATAATAAAAATGTGCCAGTAAAAGACAGATGCAAAAAGAAGGGATGATACATCCGATGGAACAGAGCAGTACACCTGGAATTCCAGCAATCCGCATACCCACAAAAGTTGCGGAATTGATAGAAATAGGTCCGGGGGTCATTTCAGCGACTGTGATCAGGTCAGAGAATTCTTCCAGGGTCATCAGTCCATAAATATTTACAATCTGTTCCTGGATCAGAGGGATTGCAGCATAACCGCCGCCCACACTGAACATTCCTACCTGGATAAAAGCGAAAAATAATTTTAATAATAGCATCAGGCAATTCCTCCGTTCTGTACATTCTTTTTGTGAAATGATGTTACTGCAAGGTCGATCAAGCCAATACCCAGACAGGTTAAAATGATCAGCATGGCGCTGATGTTCAAAAAGCAGGCAGCGGCAAAGGCAACACACATCATGGCAATATAAAGCACTCTTTTTGTGTGCAGTACATTTTTTGCAAGGTTGATCACGACATCAAAGATAACCGCTGCCACACCGGCACGCATAACCTGTAAAGCAACGCTGATATACGGATTGGTACGAAACTGCTCATAAAACAGAGAAATGACAGATATAATGATCATTGGCGGAAGAATGGTTCCGAGAATCGCAGTCAGAGATCCCATGACTCCGGCAAGACGGTAGCCGATGATGACGGATGCGTTTACCGGAAGCGGACCGGGTGCAGACTGTGTGATGGCGGTTACATCCAGCATTTCGTCCTCTTCCAGCCACTGTAATTCTTCGACATATTTTTTCTTCATCAGCGATACGATGACAAATCCTCCGCCAAAGGTACATGCACTCAGCATGAACATTGATTTAAACAAAACCCATAATTTACTATAATCTTTTTCCATGATTACCTCCACTTTTTCTTTTCCTTCTGTTTCGTAAAAAGTGTAGCATATGGGAGATTATTTGTGAAATACATAAGTCTTATGATACTTATAACTGTTTAATTATATATAATGCGATAAGATTTGTAAATGTTTTGAAACAGGAGGAAGGTAACTATGCTATAATGAGAGTGCTGTGAACAGTTACGACGGAATAAAGAATTTAAGAAGAGGCAGTAGATATGAATAGGGAAGAAGCGGAGAAATATTTATATTGTGCGATGGACATCGGAGAACAACTGTTGATCTGCGGGGCAGAGGTAGGAAGAGTGGAGGATACCATTCGCAGGATCTGTATGGCGTATGGAGCTGTCCGGGTAGACGTATTTTCGATCACATCCAGTATTGTGACTACCATGTACAGAGGGGATATGGAGACTTGTACACAGACAAGGAGAGTATCTGGAATGTCCACGGATCTTCATAAGGTAGACCGGTTAAATCAGCTTTCCAGAAAAATATGCGAGGAAAAGCCTGAGCCGGAAGAAATTAAACAGGCTTTGTATCAGATAAAAAACGAACCAGGGTATTCTTTTTGGAGTCAGGTGTTGATTTATGGATTGGTTTCCGGAGCTTTTTCTGTGTTTTTTGGTGGAGACAGTAAGGATATGTTGGTTTCGGCGGCAATCGGAATCCTTTTGAAGTTTTTGGAATTTTTTGTGAAGAAGAGTGCGGCAAATGGCCTGATCACAGCGCTATTGTGTTCCATGGTAGGAGGATTTCTTTCTAATTTGGCGGTGCTGGCAGGTTTGGGAAGTCATGCGGATCTGATCAGTATTGGAAATGTGATGCTCTTTATTCCAGGTCTGGCATTTACCAATTCTTTAAGGGATATGTTGTCTGGGGATACGATTACAGGACTGATTCGTTTTATGGAATCTATATTGCTGGCAGTGGTAATCGCGCTTGGATTTACCCTTGCGAATTTCTGGTTTTAGGAGGTGGCGTTATGCAGCAGGTGATTCAATTGGCAGCAGCTGCGGCAGGATCTTTTGGTTTTGCAGCATTGTTTAATATTCGTGGAGAAAAACTGGCGATTGCCACTTTTGGAGGATTTTTTTCCTGGGGAGTATATCTTTTTGCCGGGATTTTTACGCAAAATGCCTACTTCTGTGGTTTTGCAGCATCGGTGATGCTGACCTTGTATGCAGAAGGAATGGCCAGAATACACAAAACACCGGTAACTGTTTTTCTGGTTTCCGCAGCCATTCCACTGATTCCGGGGGCGGCTCTGTACCGTTCCATGAATGCGTTGCTGCAGAGACAGTGGGATGTATGTCTTGAAGAATGTATTTATACGCTGATGTTTGCTATCAGCATGTCTGCAGGAATTACGGTAACCACGCTTATATTTCGTAGTATATGGAAAATCGTATATAGACAGAGGAGATTCTAAAAAGCAGAAAAACCCGTTTACAAACCAGATTAAATATGCTACTATTCTTTTATATGAAAAACTCAAAGAAAAAGAGAGTACATGTGCAGACCGCATTACAGAGAAATTCCCGTGGAAGCTGGATCAGAGGATACCGTTTCTTTGCTGAGAGGGATATGCATGGAGCAGATGGAAGATGGCTTTGGAGAGGCGTTGTTGAAAATGACAGTAGGCAGCGACAGGACCGCCTGTTATAGCGGAAAGGTATCTGTGGTCAGAAGTGAAAGATGACCGAGTGTACCTGATGAGGTTTCATGCCGTGAGGCTGAAACGAAAAGAAGTGGTAACACGGGATTATTTCCGTCTTCTCAAAAGAGAAGGCGGATTTTTTTATTTCAGTATTAGGAGGAAATTGAAATGGAAAAACAGAAGTATTATATTACAACAGCCATTGCCTATACTTCGGGGAAACCCCATATCGGCAATACGTATGAAGCAGTTTTGGCAGATGCGATTGCCCGCTATAAAAGACAGCAGGGATATGACGTATTCTTCCAGACAGGAACCGATGAACATGGTCAGAAAATCGAGTTGAAAGCTGCAGAAGCAGGAATCACACCGAAAGAATTTGTAGACAATGTGGCAGGAGAAATCAAAGGAATCTGGGATATGATGAACACTTCCTATGACAAATTTATCCGTACCACAGATGAAGATCATGAAAAACAGGTTCAGAAAATCTTTAAAAAAATGTATGCAAAAGGAGATATTTACAAAGGTCATTACGAAGGAATGTACTGTACACCATGTGAATCTTTCTTTACGGAATCTCAGCTGGTAGACGGAAAATGTCCAGACTGTGGACGTCCTTGCGTTCCGGCAAAAGAAGAAGCATATTTCTTTAAAATGAGCAAATATGCCGACCGTTTGATTGAGCATATCAAGACACATCCGGAATTTATTCAGCCGGAATCCCGTAAAAATGAGATGATGAACAACTTCCTTCTTCCGGGTCTTCAGGATCTTTGTGTATCCAGAACTTCCTTTAAATGGGGAATTCCGGTAGACTTTGATCCGGGTCATGTTGTGTATGTATGGCTGGATGCGCTGACAAACTACATTACAGGAATCGGTTATGACTGCGATGGTGAGAGCAGCGAGCAGTTTTATAAAAACTGGCCGGCAGATCTGCATTTGATCGGTAAGGATATCATTCGTTTCCATACCATTTACTGGCCGATTTTCCTGATGTCTCTGGATCTTCCGCTGCCGAAACAGGTATTTGGACATCCATGGCTGCTTCAGGGTGATGGTAAGATGAGTAAGTCCAAGGGCAATGTGATTTATGCAGACGAGTTGGTAGATTTCTTTGGTGTAGATGCTGTCCGCTACTTTGTTCTTCATGAAATGCCATTTGAAAATGATGGTGTGATCACCTGGGAACTGATGGTGGAAAGACTGAATTCTGAACTGGCCAATACCCTTGGAAACCTGGTAAACCGTACCATTTCCATGTCAAATAAATACTTTGGCGGCGTTGTGGAAAATAAAGAGGTAACAGAGCCGGTAGATGAAGAACTGAAGGCGTTTGCGCTGGCAGTTCCAGGCAAAGTATCCGAAAAAATGGATAAGCTTCGTGTTGCAGATGCTATCACAGAGGTATTCTCTCTGTTTAAACGTCTGAACAAATATATCGATGAGACTATGCCATGGGCGCTTGCAAAAGACGAAGAAAAACAGGATCGTCTTGCTACAGTTCTCTATAATCTGGTAGAGGGAATCTGCATGGGAGCGACTCTTCTGGAATCCTTTATGCCAGACACTACAAAGAGAATTCTGGAGCAGTTAAATGCAAACGAAAGAACTCTGAAAGAACTTAAATCCTTCGGTCTGTATCCATCTGGAAACAAGGTAACTGAGAAACCAGAAATCCTTTTTGCACGTCTGGATGTAAAAGAAGTTCTGGAAAAGGTAGCAGAACGTCATCCGGAACCAAAGGAAGAAAAAGAGGATGAAAATGTGATTGATCTGGAGCCAAAGGCAGAAATTACCTTTGATGATTTTGAAAAACTTCAGTTCCAGGTAGGAGAAATCATTGCATGTGAGGCGGTAAAAAAATCCAAAAAGCTTCTTTGTTCTCAGGTGAAGATTGGAAGCCAGGTACGTCAGATTGTGTCTGGAATCAAGGCACATTACTCTCCGGAAGAGATGGTGGGCAAAAAGGTTATGGTGGTTACCAATCTTAAACCGGCGAAGCTGGCTGGGGTACTCAGTGAAGGTATGATTCTCTGCGCAGAGGATGCAGAGGGAAATTTAGCGCTCATGACTCCGGAAAAAGAAATGCCTGCAGGAGCAGAAATCTGCTGATTAAATTTGTGAAGATATTGTGAAAAACAGATACGAGAATAAATTTAGCCTTGACAAGAATCATGGTTGGCGATTATAGTAAAAGAAATAAAAGGGAGTAGCTGGCACGTAAGTGTTTGCGATGTCGTCAATCTCGACAGGAAAAATTTCTGTCCGTATCGTGATGAAACAGCGAGACTTTTATTGCATGTCTTTGTGCAATAGAAGCCTCGCTTTTGTTGTATCTGAGACAAAATAAAATGCAGAAAGGGTCCTGAATATGAAAACTTATTACAATCAAAGTGCAGAAGAAGTAAGGAAAGAACTGAACGGCGGACTGGAACCATTAAGTGCTGAACAGGTAAGAAAAAATCAGGAAAAGTTCGGTATGAACGAACTGGTAGAAGGAAAGAAAAAAAGCACTCTTCAGATTTTTCTGGAGCAGTTCAAAGATTTCCTGGTTATTATTCTGATTTGTTCCGCAATCATTTCTCTGTTTTTAGGAGAAACGGAAAGCGCAGCAGTTATTCTTGTGGTAATCACCATGAATGCAATTCTGGGGACAGTACAGACTATCAAGGCAGAGCATTCCCTCAACAGTTTGAAGCAGTTGTCTGCTCCAAATGCAAAGGTACTTCGTGATGGGGTAGTTGTAGAAATTCCAAGCAGAGAAGTTACGGTAGGTGATGAAATACATCTGGAAGCCGGAGATTCTGTCCCGGCAGACGGACGAATTGTGGAGATCGCCAGTCTGAAAGTAGATGAAAGTGCATTGACTGGTGAGAGTCTTGGTGTGGAAAAAACCAGTGAGGTTCTGGAAGGAGAACTTGCTCTGGGTGATCGTAAAAATATGGTGTATTCTGGAAGTTTTGTTACTTATGGACGTGCTACCGTTGTGGTAACAGACATTGGAATGAATACAGAGGTAGGAAAGATTGCCAGTCTCCTGAAAAATACATCTGAAAAGAAAACGCCTCTTCAGATGAATCTGGATCAGTTCGGACAGAAACTTTCCATTATTATTCTCGTTTTATGCGCGGCGTTGTTTGGTTTGCAGGTGATCAAAGGCGGAGCTGTTGCAGATGCGTTTTTATTTGCGGTAGCATTGGCAGTTGCTGCGATCCCGGAAGCCTTGAGTTCCATTGTGACGATCGTTCTTGCCTTTGGTACACAGAAGATGGCAAAAGAAGGCGCGATTGTCCGTAAACTTCAGGCAGTAGAGGGTCTGGGAAGCGTTTCCATTATCTGTTCCGATAAGACAGGAACTCTGACACAGAATAAGATGACAGTAGAGCATTATTATCTGGATGGTCAGGATATTCCGGCAGAGCAGATCGATCCACAGAATCCTGTTCATAAGCAGATGCTTCGTTTAAGTATACTTTGTAACGATTCTACCAATATTGACGGACAGGAGATTGGAGATCCTACAGAAACTGCATTGATCAATCTGGGAGATAAACTTGGTGTTCCGGCACAGAGAGTCAGAGGCGTTTATCCGCGATTAAGCGAAATTCCTTTTGACAGTGATCGAAAACTGATGTCTACGCTTCATAATTTAAAAGACGGATGTACCATGATCACCAAGGGCGCTGTAGATGTGATGCTGAACCGGGTGAAATACATTCAGAGAGACGGGAAACTGGTGGAACTTACTCCAGAGGACATGAAGGAGATTGAAGCGGCAAATGAAGGTTTTTCCAGAGAAGGACTTCGTGTTCTGGGTGTAGGATATAAGAAATTTGAAGCTTCGAGAGAGCTGGTTCTGGATGATGAACACGATCTGATCTTCCTTGGTCTGATTGCCATGATGGATCCGCCTCGTGTTGAAAGTGCAGAAGCTGTTGCAGATTGTATCCGCGCAGGAATCAAGCCGATTATGATTACTGGTGACCATAAGGTAACAGCGGCAGCCATTGCCAAAAGAATTGGTATTTTAAAAGATGAATCAGAAGCCTGTGAGGGTGCAGAAATTGATAATTTAAGTGATGAAGAGCTGAAGGATTTTGTAGAACACATTTCTGTATATGCCCGGGTATCACCGGAACATAAGATCCGAATTGTCCGCGCATGGCAGGAAAAAGGCAACATTGTTTCTATGACAGGAGACGGTGTTAATGATGCTCCGGCTTTGAAACAGGCAGATATCGGTGTGGCCATGGGAATTACGGGAACTGAGGTTTCCAAGGATGCTTCCTCTATGATTCTTACAGATGATAATTTTGCAACGATTGTAAAGGCAGTGGAGAACGGACGTAATGTATATGCGAATATTAAGCGTTCCATTCAATTCCTGCTGTCTGGTAACTTTGCAGGAATCCTTGTGGTTCTTCTGTCTTCTCTTTGCGGACTTCCGGTACCTTTTGCACCGGTGCATCTGTTATTTATCAATCTGGTGACAGACAGCCTTCCCGCAATTGCTCTTGGTCTGGAACCGCACAAACATGAGGTGATGAATGAAAAACCAAGACCAATGCATGAGTCTATTTTGACAAAAACCTTCCTTGCCAGAGTGGGAATAGAAGGTGCTGTTATTGGTGCAATGACATTACTGGCTTTCCTGATAGGATATCAGGGAGGAAATGCAAGACTGGCAAGTACCATGGCATTTGGTGTTCTGTGTCTGTCCCGTCTGGTTCATGGATACAACTGTAAAGGGAAAAAACCTATTGTATTCAGCGGTAAGTTCTTTAATAACAAATATATGCAGGGTGCATTTTTGGCAGGCTTTGTACTGTTGACAGCTGTTCTTACAATTCCGGCTCTTCAGGGTATGTTCTCTGTTCAGCCACTGGAATTGAGTCAGCTTTTGACCGTTTATGGTCTGGCATTCCTGAATCTTCCAATCATTCAGCTCTTAAAAGCCATTCGAAAATAAACAGAGCGTTTATCTTGGAAATACAAATTTTCCCCGCCATACATCCTATGATGTACGGGCGGGGATTTTTGTGTTAGAATAGACTTTATAATGCAGAAGGGAAGAGTCCGGGACTGGATTCTCAAAGACAGCGAAAGGGTGAACAGATATGGGTGAGGGATTTACGCATTTTGATGAAAAGGGAAACGCCATTATGGTAGACGTGTCCGGAAAGGCAGTAACCAGCCGTACTGCAGTGGCTACAGGAAGTATCCACGTGGGAAAAGAGATTATGGATGCAGTCACGGCCGGAACGGTAAAGAAAGGAGACGTACTGGGAGTGGCCAGAGTTGCAGGAATTATGGGTGTGAAACGTACTTCCGACCTGGTTCCCATGTGCCATCCTCTTCCTGTGCAGAAATGTTCCATTGACTATGCGCTTCATGAGGAAGAGGGCGTAATACAGGTCTTTTGTACTGTAAAAACAGAAGGAAAAACAGGGGTGGAGATGGAGGCCTTAACAGGTGTTCAGGTGACACTTTTAACTATTTATGATATGTGTAAGGCTATTGATAAACATATGGTGATGTCTGAAATCCATCTGGTAGAAAAAACAGGGGGAAAGAGCGGGGATTTCCGCTTTGAAAAGCTATGATCGATCGTTGTGGAAGAAATATAGATTATCTGCGGATTTCTGTAACAGACCGGTGTAACCTCAGGTGTATTTACTGTATGCCGGAGGAAGGACTTCGTCTGGTGGACTGCTCCAGAATTCTGCGGGAAGAGGAGTTTTTAAGAATCTGCCGTGTAATGGCAGAACTGGGAATCCGGAAGATTAAACTTACTGGAGGGGAACCCCTGGTAAGAGGCGGGATGCCTTCCATGGTAAAACAGATGAAAGAAATTCCGGGAATTGAAAAGGTGACTATGACAACCAACGGGATTCTTCTCAAGGAGCAGATGAAGGAACTGTCAGAAGCAGGTTTGGATGCTTTGAACATTAGTCTGGACACACTGAATCAGGATTGCTATTCCAGGATCACCAGAAGAAATCTTTTGGAAGGAACCCTTGCGGGGATTGAAGAAGCTCTGAAATACCCGGAGATTTCTTTGAAAATCAACTGTGTGCCGCTGGGGATTCCCCAGCAGGATCTGTGTGGAATTGCCGCCTTGGCAAAGGATCATCCGATTCATGTAAGATTTATTGAGATGATGCCCATTGGGCAGGGCAGGGAATTTCGTGGAATGTCGGAGGAAGAGGTGCTTCATCTTCTGGAACAGAAATTTGGAAAACTGGTGCCCTACGAAGGGGAAAAACTGGGAAACGGCCCTTGTCACTATTATAATGTGGAAAATTTCCAGGGGAAAATTGGATTCATTAGTGCAGTAAGCCATAAATTCTGCAGAGAATGCAATCGCATTCGTCTGACTTCCCAGGGATATTTAAAAACCTGTCTCCAGTATACGGCAGGACGTGACCTACGCAGCGTGATTCGTGGAGGCGGTACAGACGAGGAATTAAAAGAGGTAATCCGCGCAGCTCTTGCAGAAAAACCAGATGGTCATGCCTTTCTGGAAAAAGCGCAGAAAGACGATACAGAACAGCTTTGTATGTCACAGATTGGAGGATGAGTATGAAACGAACAGCAATTATCACGTCCAGTGATACAGGATATCGGGGAGAACGAGAAGATTTAAGCGGTCCGGCTGTGAAGGAAATCATGGAGGCTCATGGATACCAGGTGGTTTCTATGGAAATTCTGCCAGACGACAGGGGGATGCTGTCAAAACGAATGGCGGAGATTGCAGACGAGAATCAGGCAGAACTGATTCTTACCACCGGGGGAACCGGATTTTCGCCGAGAGATGTTATGCCAGAAGCCACAGAAGATATTATGGAGCGGAGAGTACCGGGGATTCCAGAGGCTATGCGTGCTTACAGTATGACAATTACCAAGCGCGCGATGTTAAGCAGAGCTGCTGCAGGAATCCGGAAGCAGACCCTGATCATTAATCTTCCGGGAAGTCCCAAGGCTGTAAAGGAAAGCTTGGAATATATTGTGGATGCTCTGGGACATGGGATTGAGATCCTTACCGGAGAAGCATCTGACTGTGCAAGAAAATAAAAAATATAATATATAAGAAAGAAGAGAGAACAATGGGAAAAGTAATCGCTGTTTGTATCAGTGAAAAAAAGGGAACACAGAAAAAAAACGTACACGAAGCGGAATTTGTAGAGGACTGGGGAATCAAAAATGATGCTCATGCAGGAAAGTGGCACCGTCAGGTCAGCCTCCTCTCTCATGATAAAATAGAGGCTTTTCGTGCCAGAGGAGCAGAGGTGGTGGATGGAGCCTTTGGAGAAAACCTTGTGGTAGAAGGGTTTGATTTTGCAGCGCTTCCAGTGGGAACCAGATTCCGCTGCAATGATGTGGTTCTGGAAATGACTCAGATTGGGAAGGAATGTCATCATGGATGCGAAATCTTCAAAAAAATGGGAGAATGTATTATGCCGCGGGAAGGTGTGTTTACCAGAGTGCTTCACGGCGGCGTGATCCGTGAGGGAGATGAACTTGTGATCGAAGAAGGAGAGGCACAATGATCATTGAAACTCACGCACATTATGACGATGAAGCCTTTGACAGCGACAGAGAAGAGCTGTTGAATTCCATGGAAGCTCATGGAATCGGGCTGATTGTAAACTCCTGTGCCTCGATAGATGGTCTTTCGGATACGATTGCTCTTATGGAAAAGTATCCGTTTGTTTATGGGGCAGTGGGAGTTCACCCAGATGATGCGGACAAGATGACGAAGGAAACACTGGAAACAATTCAGACTCTGTCCAGACACGAAAAAGCCGTGGCAATTGGGGAAATTGGACTGGATTATTACTGGCATAAAGAAAAAGAAGAGCACGAAATTCAGCAGAAGATGTTCCAGGCGCAGCTGGATATCGCCCGGGAGGAAAAACTGCCGTTTCTTGTGCACAGCCGGGATGCAGCTGAAGATACGCTTGAAATTGTAAAAAAATACGTCGCAGAGGGAATGTATGGAGGAATCATCCATTGTTTTTCCTACGGAAAAGAGATGGCAAGAGAATATCTGAATATGGGACTTTATCTTGGAATCGGAGGGGTGATTACCTTTAAGAATGGACGGAAGCTGAAAGAAGTGGTGGAATATGCGCCGCTGTCTCAGTTGGTTCTGGAAACAGACAGTCCTTATCTTTCTCCGGAACCAAACCGGGGAAAAAGAAATTCTTCTTTGAACCTTCCTTATGTGGCAGAAGCAATTGGAGCTATTAAGGGCGTTTCCGCGGAAGAAGTGATTGCAGTAACAGAAGCCAATGCGAGAAAGGTGCTGGGGTTGTCTGTTTAAAGAAAAAAAGAAAACGACCTTGAAAACCAGAGAACCTGATTTTTAAGGTCGCTTTTTTATTCTTCTGTGGTCTCGGAAGTTTCTTCCTGGGAAGCAGTCTGGGCATTCTTGGCAGCTTGCTGCTCATAATATTCCCACCAGTGAATAGAATCGGTATCTTCTACAATATTTCCGGTGGTTTTATCAATCATATTTCCTTCCCAGTCAAATTTTACGTTAAGAAGATTGGTTTTGGTGGAAGGCTCTACATTCATGGACATGATCTCGTCAAACTTTTTCTGAAGATTTTCCACAGTGAAGGCTTCTTCGAAATTATAACGGGCGCTATGCTGGGAAGCGAGGTCGTTGGTATAGTCCTCCAGCATATAAGGGCCGTAATCGCCGGTGTCATGGTTATAATGCATGACGAGAGGCTTCACATCCGGAGTCAGGATACGTACGGTGGTAGTGCCCTTTAATACGGTTTTTTCAATGGTGAACTGTGCCATACCCCCGAGAAGCTCTTCAAAATTCTGCTGAGTGGAAACAAAATTTCCCAGAGAATAGAAGATTACCATTTCGTGCCCCTGATCATCCGACATCCGCCCATAAGGCTGCAAAACGTGAGGGTGTCCGCCAATGACTACATTTACCCCCTGCTGCATCAGAAAAGCAGCCCATTGCTTCTCGTATTCAGTGGGCATAAATTCGCCTTCCGTACCCCAGTGGGCAACGAATACGATACAGTCACTGACTTCCTTGGCCCTGGCAATGGAGGCAGCAACCTTACTTTTGTCAAAGATGTCAATCATGTATTCTTTTCCTTCTCCGGCGCCGGAATTGTTGGTGCCGTAGGTATAATCCAGGAAAGCGATTTTAATTCCGTTGACTTCCAGAGTCTTGATAGAATCTGCATCTTCCTGAGTCTCATGGATTCCCAGAACCGGAACGTCAGGATAGTTGTTTTTCCAGAAGTCAAAGGTCTGCTTCATAAAGTCGTAACCATAATCGTCGATGTGATTGGTGGCGGCTTCAATTACATCGAAACCGGCCTTTATAATGGCATCCCCTACCTCTGTGGGGGTGGCAAAAGAAGGATAGGAGCTGACTGCATTGTGATCATTGGTAAGCACAGTCTCCTGATCGATCATGGCGATATCTGCCCCCTGAATTTCATCCAGAACATTGGCGTAGATGTGATCATAGTTCCATTCGCCTGTTTCGTACTGCCCGGACTGGATCAGTGTTCCGTGGTATAGATTGTCCCCCACAGCAATGACGCTGGCGGTGGATACTTTTGGTGTGTTGGCTTCTTCTTCTGCTTTTTTCTTCTGAAGAGCAGCAGCTTCGGCCGCTTCTCTGGCTGGCTTGCGGATCATGTGGTAGTCCAGCTGATGGAAAAGGAGGACCAGAACAGCCAGAACCAGGATGGAGCACAAAAGGCTGATCCTGGAATTGCTTTTTTCCTTATAGTTTAGTGGAATGTTATTATTCTTCTTCATAGTAGATTCCTTTTAAAATGAAAGACATTGTAATTACCTTCAGTATATCAAATTATTGTTGGGAAAGGAAGAATAAAAAATACTTTGTGCGCCAAAGTAAAATCGTGTATAATAAAAGACAGACAGAAAATCGGGACAGAAACACAAAAAAATGATTTCTGCAGGAGCGCAGAAGAATGGAGGTGTCAAATGAACCATTATGAAACGGTGAATGAAGTGCTGGTAAAACTGTTTAATGAAATTATGGATATTGAGGAAAAAGCTCTGATCGTTTCAGAGTTTAAAGATATCTCCGTAAATGATATGCATATTATGGAGGCAATGGGGATTCTGGAGCCCAAGAATATGTCCACAGTGGCAAGATCTCTTTCCATTACGGTGGGGACTCTTACCACAGCCATTAACAATCTGGTTAAGAAGGGGTATGTGGAGCGTGTCAGAAGTCAGGAAGACAGAAGGGTGGTCTTGATCTCTCTTTCCCCAAAGGGAGAACGGGCATACCGTCATCATGCAGCCTTCCATCAGAAAATGGTTATGGCAGTTTTGAAGGATTTAAGTCCGGAGGAAACAGAGTGTCTCACAAGAGCGCTTGGAAAGCTTCAGAAGTTTTTCCGTGGTTATCCGGGAGAAGATCACTGAGAAAACGGGAAAGACCAGGATTCCGGAAAGTGTGGATTATCCAAGTTTGATGTGGATAACTAAAGAAAAAAAGAGAGAACCCATCCTGAAATGTGGATAAGGTTCTCTCTTTTCTTTTGTCCTCTTCTGATTTTACAGGCTGTTTCTTGATTATGAAAAAAAGAAAGAGATATTGTTCAGCTTTAGAAAAAATCTTAATAAAAAGACAGAAAATTAATAAAAAAACAGTTAAATTAGTTTCTTGAAATAAAATATTCTTCTATATTTCAAATATGAAAATGTCAAGGTTTTTTTGGATTATTTTGTCGGATTTTGTATTTTTATGATTTTTTACCAGAACATTTGTTTAAAATTGTCTTTTGTAAATCTGTTCATCCACATGCTTTCCATGTGGATAATGTGGATAACTTTGTGTATAACTTTATTTTACAGGGTTTTCCATAGATTCCTGGTGTGGAAAAATATTGTATGAAAAAGTGTACAATCCACATAGCTCATTATAATTTGTGCAATTTGCCAAATGGGGGTTTTTGGCGCTATTTTACATAGGTTCCCACAGCCACCGGGTGCTGGTAATCGTAGTCAGAAATTTTGATTCCTGTGGCAGCAGTGCTGGCATGAATAATCTTTCCATCGCCAATATAAAGGGCGACATGATTGATGCCGTAATCGCCATAGAAGACCAGATCCCCGATTTCTATGTCTGCTACTTCTTTTTTTGTGGAGGCTTCGCACTGTGCAGAAGCAACTCTGGGAAGCTCATAGCCGAATTCTTTAAATACAGACATAACGAAGCCGGAGCAGTCCGCGCCGTTGGTAAGGCTGGTACCGCCATAGACATAGGGATTTCCTTCAAACTGAAGCGCAAAATCTACAATTTCCTGTCTGTGGGCAAGGCGTTCTTCTTCTGCCTTTTTGGCTGCCTGCGCCGCTTCTCTGGCCGCGTCTGCCGCTTTTTTTCGGATTTCCTTTTCTTTGGCAATTCTTTTGGCAACTGTAACGTCTTCCTGGTATTTCAGGGTTTCTTCCGTGGTTTTTTCCACAAGACCACTGATAAAAGTATTGATAGTTCCGTCAGTTGTTCCATCTGTAAACAGATCGGCAGCTTCTGCCTCGGTATCTGCCAGAACACAGACAGGGGCAGAAACAGTCAGGATGCAGGCACCCAGAAACAGCGCGGTTAATTTTTTTCTCATGATATGATACACTCCTTATTCAGGTTTTTCTTCTTGAATATTACAAAATTATTACAATGTATTACACAATGCTGTATACTATCACAAGAAAATTTGTTTGTCAAATTGCAGGGCATAGAAAAAAGGCATGGCAATTATGCAAAATCACCATACCTTTTAGAAGGGTCTTGTGTTATCTTAGTAAATATTTTTGTACAGAAGTAACCGCATTTGCACCATCAGAGACAGCAGTCACTACCTGGCGCAGGGATTTGGTCCGAATATCCCCTGCGGCAAAGATTCCAGGTGTGCTGGTGATTCCTTCTTCTCCGGCGATGAGATAGCCATTTTCGTCCATTTGCACAATTTCCTGAAACAGACTGGAATTTGGTGTGATTCCCACCGCGATAAATACACCGTCTGTAGGAATCAGACGTTCTTCCGGGGTGTTTTTCTCCTGAATCCGAAGTCCGGTAACCTGCGTTTCTCCTTCAATGGAAAGGGGGATTGCATTCCAGACCATTTCCACGTTTTCGCAGGCAAAGAGACGATCCTGAAGAACTTTATCTGCCCGGAGTTCCTCTCTTCTGTGTACCACATAAACCTTTTTGCAGATGCGGGAGAGGAAAATTGCATCTTCTACAGCTACATTGCCCCCTCCGATTACCACGGTTGTCTGATCTTTGAAAAAAGCGCCGTCACAGGTGGCACAATAGGAAACTCCCATACCGCCAAATTCTTCTTCTCCTGGAATCTGGAGTTTTCTGTGAGCAGCGCCCAGAGCAGCGAGAATGGTCTTGGTATGGTATTCGTGTTTCTTGGTGCGGACAATTTTATGATCGCCGGCATCTTCTATGGAAAGAACATTTTCTCTTACCGGGGAAATTCCCAGTCGTTTGGCATGCGCGCCCATGGCTTCGCCAAGCTCCATTCCGGTGACTCCTGGTATTCCAGGGTAATTATCCACTTCATAGGTGTCTGTGATCTGGCCTCCAGTTACAAATTTCTTATCCAGCCACAGCGTGTTAAGCTTTGCTCTTGCCGCATAAATAGCAGCGCTGATTCCAGCAGGACCGGCTCCTAGAATAATAAGATCAAATAATTCTGACATAACGACCTCCTTTTTGCCTTAAGCAGCATTCTGGTTTCATGATAGCATACAATGTGATTTTTTCCAATAAGATAGTAAAAATGTAAGGATAAGGAAAGAAGAGGTATGTTCTTAAAACCTGCAAAGTGGAAAAAGCCCCTGAGAATCGTTCTTCTGCTGTGTCTGGTTCTTTTTCTGGGGGCGGGAATGGGATTTCTTACCAATCATGTTTGGTCTGAAAATGGGAGGTTTGAAGCTTTTACAGAGGAAATTTTTCAACGGGAGGTCACCGGCAGTACCCTGACGCTGCATTATGCCCTGGCGGAACCGGAAAAGCATGGAATTAAGCGTCCTGCGCCAGGGCTTGGAACCATGAATACAGACTGGGAAAAAAGGTATCAATCCTGTCTGAATGACGAAAATCGTCTGAAAGAATTTTCTTATCAGAAACTGTCAAAGGAAAATCGTCTGGTTTTTGATCTGCTGCTTCTTTATTTTCACACACAACGTTCCCTGGGAAGCAATGGGATTCTGGAAGAACCTCTGGGACCAAGTCTTGGCATACAGGCGCAGCTTCCCATTCTTCTGGCAGAGTATGCCTTTTATGAGAAACAGGATATCGTGGATTATCTGAAACTTTTATCATCCATCCGTCCTTATTTTCAAAGTATCCTGGAGTTTGAGGAAGAAAAAGCAAAGGAAGGCTGCTTTATGAGTGATACTACCCTGGACCGGATTCTGGATCAATGCAGCGCCTTTGTGAAAAATCCGGAGGACAATTATATGCAGGAGATCTTTGAAAAGAAGATTGCAGATTATGGAAGGTTCTCAAAAAAAGAGCAGGAAAAATTAAAGGACTGCCACAGGAAGATTTTGACAGAGCAGGTACTGCCTGCTTACGAAGATTTGATACAGGGTCTGAAGAAACTGCGGGGTCTGGGAAAAACCAGTCGGGGGCTGGCATACTTTAAAGGGGGGCGCCAGTATTACCTTTATCTGCTTCAAAGTCAGGTGGGAACCTATGTGCCGGTGGAAAAAATGGAGCAGAGGTTAACCAGTCAGCTTTTATCGGACAGCCGTATGATAAACCTTATGCTTCGGGAACAGCCGTCTCTCTTGGACCAGGTAACCAGAGGGGTGGAACTGACGAAAACCAGGCCGGAGGAAATTCTGGAGTTTCTTTCTGAACAGATACAAAAAGACTTTCCCCCTCTGAAAAAAGTGGATTATGAGGTGAGATATGTTCATTCCTCCATGGAGGAATTTTTATGTCCGGCCTTTTATCTCACACCGCCTCTGGATAAGGGAAGCCCCAACGTAATCTACTTAAACCGTTCTGGAGCATCTTCAAGTCTGGAACTTTTTACTACGCTGGCTCACGAAGGTTTTCCGGGACATCTCTATCAGACGATGTTCTTTGGACAGATGAAACCGGCAGATATCCGGTATCTTTTGTCCTGCACCGGATACGTGGAGGGGTGGGCAACATATATAGAAGCCTATGGCTATATGTATGCAGCCGCCTGTATGGAGGAGGAAGCGGCGGCAGATATTGCCCGCATTGCCTGGCTGAATCGGAGTGTAAATCTTTGTCTTTACGCTCTTATGGATATTGGAATTCATTACCGGGGATGGGATGCGGCTCGGACAGCCGCTTTTTTGAAGGGGTTTGGAATCAAAGATGCAAAGGTAGTACAGGAAATTTTCCAGTATATTGTGGAGACGCCTGCAAACTACCTGAAATATTACTGGGGTTATTTAAGTCTTCTGGATTTGAAATCAGAGTACGAAAAGAAATTGGGCGAGGAATTTGATATCCGGAAATTCCACCAAAAACTTCTTGAGGCGGGGCCAGTTGCGTTTCCTGTTCTGGAAAAGTATATGAGACAGGAATTTGCCGGAGAAAAGGGGGAAGAAAAGGACAAAAGAAAAACTGCCGGTACATCTGTAATGACCGGCAGCGAGTTTATTCCTGTGCCTGCTTCATGCGCTTGATCACCTTTAAACGGGTAAATTCTTCACGCTCTTTTTCTTCCAGTGCATTCTGGATATCTTTTGAAAGGGCTTCAAATTTGGGAATGGTGATGTTTTTCAGCGCGTTGGCACGTTTCTGTGTTTTTTTGATATTGGCAGCAAGACGAATCGCAGCATTTTCCACCATGGAAAGGCGGATGGAAAGCTCTTTCACCTTTTCAAAGGCGGCCTTGGCTTCGTCCAGGGACATTTTGGTGCTGTAGTAAGCGTATGTGGGAATGTTGCTGGTTTTATCATATTCTACCAGGGGAATCTCTGTACCCATAACGCTTCTCGTCTTGATGCGGATGGAATTCTCAATGGGAACAGTATAGGCAATCTGCTCTACAAAAGCAATTCCGAGCTCCATATTGGCTTTCTGGAGCGCGGCATAAGCCATACGGAAGGTTACATCGATCTGCGCCTGGATATCCTTGGCCTGATCAATAAGTTCCATTAGTTCCCGGATGAGAATATTCCGCTTCTTATCCATCAGCTCATATCCCTGGCGGGAAAGAGCCAGGGAATTTTTGGCAAGTATCAGGTTTCCCTTGGTGGGAAAGGTATTTGGATCCATACAATCACCTCTTTCCTGTTAGCGGACTGTTTCGCGATAGTATTTGTTCAGGATTTTGGTGTCAATACGATCCAGCTCTTCCTTAGGAAGAAGACCAAGAAGTTCCCAGCCTTTGTCAAGGGTTTCTGTGATGCTGCGGTTTTCTGTTTCGGTCTGGCCCACAAATTCTGCTTCAAAGGCTTTACCGAATACCAGATACTGCTTGTCCAGAGGAGAAAGCTCATCTTCACCGATAACAGAAGCCAGAGCCCGGGCATCGCCTACCTTGGCATAGCAAGAGAAAAGCTGGTTGGCTACATCCTGATGATCCTCTCTGGTAAAGCCCTCACCAATACCGTCCTTCATCAGTCGGGAGAGAGAAGGCAGAACATTGATTGGCGGGTAGATTGCCTGTCCGTGAAGGGCACGATCCAGAACAATCTGTCCCTCTGTGATATATCCGGTGAGGTCAGGGATCGGATGGGTAATATCATCATTTGGCATGGTCAGAATTGGAATCTGTGTTACAGAACCAGTTCCTCCCTGTACGATTCCGGCGCGCTCATAAAGGGTTGCCAGTTCACTGTACAGATAACCAGGATATCCTTTTCTGGAAGGAATCTCACCCTTGGAAGAAGAAACTTCACGCATGGCTTCGCAGAAGGAGGTGATATCGGTCAGGATTACCAGGATGTGCATTCCTTTTTCAAAAGCCAGATATTCTGCGGCGGTCAGAGCAATCTTTGGTGTCAGCAGACGTTCTACCACTGGGTCATTTGCCAGATTCAGGAACATAACTACATGATCAGAAGCGCCGCTTTCTTCAAAGGTACGGCGGAAAAATTCAGCAACATCGTATTTGACACCCATGGCTGCAAATACAATAGCAAAATTTTCGTCAGAGTCGCTTCCAAGAGAAGCCTGCTGTACGATCTGAGCTGCCAGCTTGTCATGGGGAAGTCCGTTTCCTGAGAAGATCGGCAGCTTCTGACCGCGAATCAGAGTGGTGAGCCCATCAATAGCGGAGATACCGGTGTTAATGTAGTTTCTGGGGTATTCTCTGGTGACTGGATTCAGAGGAAGCCCGTTGATGTTCAGGCTTATCTCAGGAGAAATTTCTCCCAGTCCGTCAATGGGCTGTCCGATTCCGTTAAAGGTACGTCCCAGGATTTCCGGAGAAAGACCAATCTCCATGGGATGTCCGGTAAGGCGTGTGTGGGTGTTTCCCAGGGACATGTTGTCTGTTCCTTCAAAAACCTGGATCACAGCCTTGTCTTCATAAATTTCAATGATACGGCCAATCTTTTCTGTTCCGTCGTCCATGCGGAATTCTACGATTTCTTCATAGGAGGCGTGTTTCACTCCCTCCAGGACCACGAGAGGGCCGTTTATTTCGCTTAAACCTAAATATTCAATTGCCATATAAACCAATCCTCCTTATCAGCCGTTGCGTTCTAATACGTTGTTGTAGAAGGTATCAATGTCCTTCTGATACTGTTCAAACTGTTCCAGATCATTGTTTGGAACGTCATATTTAATAGAAATAATACGTTCAAAAATGTTGTCTTCTTTCAGTACGGAAACCGGCATTCCCCGGTTGACCAGAGCTCTGGATTTCTTATAGAGGTACAGGATGGTTTCCATCATCAGGAACTGTTTTTTCATAGGAACACAGGTATCCTGGTCATGGAAGGCATTCTGCTGAAGGAAGCCCAGACGGATGACACGGGCGATTTCCAGTGTCAGTTTCTGGTCATCTGGAAGTACATCGCTTCCGATCAGCTTTACAATTTCCATTAAGGAACTTTCCTGGTTTAAGATAGCCATAATCTGGTTTCGGTCGGAGACGAATTTCGGAGAAACATTCTGACGGTACCAGGGGCTTAAATCCTCCAGGTATTCACTGTAGCTGGTGAGCCAGTGGATTGCCGGGAAGTGACGGGCATATGCCAGAGATTTATCCAATCCCCAGAAACAGCGGACAAAACGTTTGGTGTTCTGTGTAACTGGTTCGGAGAAGTCACCGCCCTGTGGAGAAACAGCGCCGATGATGGACACAGAGCCTTCTGTTCCGTTTAAGTTCTGCATCATGCCGGCTCTCTCATAAAAGGCAGACAGCTTGGAGGCCAGATAAGCAGGGAAACCTTCTTCTGCAGGCATTTCCTCCAGACGTCCGGAAAGTTCACGAAGCGCCTCTGCCCAACGGGAAGTGGAATCTGCCATGATTGCCACGTCATAACCCATATCACGGTAATATTCTGCCAGAGTAACACCGGTATAGATAGATGCCTCACGAGCTGCCACTGGCATGTTGGAGGTGTTGGCAATCAGGGTGGTACGGTCCATCATCAGGTTGCCGGATTTGGGGTCGATCAGCTTGCTGAAATCCTCCAGAACCTGTGTCATTTCGTTTCCACGCTCTCCGCAGCCGATATAAATAATGATATCTGCGTCAGACCATTTGGCGATCTGGTGCTGTGTCATGGTTTTTCCAGTTCCGAATCCGCCTGGGATGGCAGCGGTTCCTCCTTTTGCAATGGGGAACAGGGTATCCAGGATACGCTGCCCGGTAACAAGAGGAACGCTGGCGGGAAAACGCATATGGGTAGGGCGGGGAATACGGATGGGCCATTTCTGAGCCAGACTTAAATCCCTGGTAGTTCCATCTGGGAGCTGCAGGGTAACAATGGGCTCCAGAATGGTGTAAGCGCCGTCTGGCGCAGCTTTGATTACAGTTCCTTCCGGGATATTGGGAGGAACCATGGACTTGTGTACAATGGAAAGGGTTTCCTGTGTCTCAGCGATAATTGTGCCGGGTCCTACGTTATCCCCTTCTTTTACAGTAAGATGTACGTCCCATTTTTTTTCTGTGTCCAGAGAATCTACACTGACACCTCTGGAAATATATTTGCCGGAAGATTTGGCAATCTCTTCCAGTGGACGCTGAATACCGTCAAAAATGTTATGGATGATTCCAGGGCCAAGAAGTACAGAGAGAGCGTCTCCCGTCCCGGTTACGGTTTCACCGGGACGAAGACCAGTTGTTTCCTCGAAGACCTGAACGGTTGTCATGCCCTTTTTCAGACCAATGACTTCACCTACCAGATTTTCTTTTCCCACATAAACCATCTCGGAGATTTTGAAACCACAGTCACCCTTTAAGTAGATGACAGGTCCGTTGATCCCATAAATAATTCCTGTTTTATGCATGGTGTGGTCCTCCGTCAAATGTAAATTCTTTGTATAATGCCTGGAAGTTTCCAAGGAAGGAGTTGTCGATGAGAATATTTTTTGTGGGAATGGTAGCTTTTATGCCCCCCATAAAGTTCTCTTTTGATACCTGAATGGGAAATCCGGTACGTTGGCTTAATGCCTGTACCCGATCTGTTTCTTCGGAAGAAAGATAAATCTGAAGTTCATCCTCACCGGCAAAATCCCGGGCTTCCTGGATCTTTTTGCAGAGATAGTCTTCATACTCCGGTGCCAGCATAAATGCTTCCAGATGTTGTTTGACTTCTGCAAAGAGGGAGTCCTTTAATTCGTTCTGCTTTTTTGTCCAGTTACGTTTCATGGTAATCTGCTGAGTGGAGAGCGCTTTGTTTACTTCGCGCTTTGCATTTTCTGTTTCAGCTTTGATTTCAGCTTCTGCCTGAGCAAGAGCTGTTTGTTTATGTTTTTCCAGCATATCGGAAAGAGTCTTTTTATGTTCTTCGATCTCTTTGGAGGCGTCGTCCCTGGCTTCTTCCACGGATGCGTCATAAAAATGCTGTAATTTTTCATCAATTGTCATATGATCACCTGCCTATAGTTTTAATCCGATTGCCTCATTTACATATGAAGTAATAAAATCTGGTTTGCGTCCAGTACCGTGTCTGTCAGGAATTTCAATAATCAGAGGTGTTTTGTGATGGAGTTTGACTTCGTCCACAAGTTCGGGAAATTCTCTGCCGAATTTTTCCGTGAGGAGAACAATGCCGATCTCCTTGTTGGAAAAAGCGGTCTGAAGCGCTTCGCGAAGTTCTTCCCGTTCATGGACAACCACACCTTCCACACCTGCCAGCCGCATTCCTGTGTAGGTATCGATATTGTCGCTGATTAAAAACATCTGCATCTTATAACTGTCCCAGGATCATGAAGGAAATGATCAGACCATAAAGAGCAACACCTTCGGCAAGACCTACGAAAATCAGGGATTTACCAAGGATGCTCTGGTCTTCGCTGATGGCACCAAGAGCAGCACTTGCCGCGCTGGCAACGGCAATACCACCACCAATACAGGAAAGACCGGTTACCAGTGCAGCTGCAATGTAACCAAGACCGGTAGCAAGACCACTTTCAGCACCGGCAGCAGCCTGTACGTTGCTTCCGCCTGCGAACATAACGGCGATGGCTACCAACATGGTTCCAAAGAAGAAAAAGGCGTTGAGTCCAATGGTAGTTTTATAACGGCCACGGTTCTTTTCTCCAAGGAGATAGTAGCCAAAAGGAAGGATAATGCTTAATACCAGTGCAATTGCAAGTACGATTTGAGTAATAACTGTCATAATAAATGACCTCCTTATATTGTATGATTGAATGTAATGTCTGCGGCATAAAAGAGCAGACAATATTTATTTTGAGCGGAAAGGCTCAAATTTTCTTCCGGTTCCTTTATAGAAACGGCTGAAAATCTCATAATATTCCAGACGAAGCACCTGGATACCTACGATCAGACCTTCCATACCACAGACAAAAAGGTTGCCCAGAATGACCACAGGCCAGCTGATGCTTCCGCTTTCTGCACCTGCCAGCATGAGAACTACTTCCATCATAGCAGCATGACTGACAGCGAAGGCTCCGATTCGCACAAAGGAAAGTGTATTGGAAAAGTAACTCAGCAGAACTTCAAACATTTCAAAGAAGCCCTGTACAATAAACATTCCTTTTTGTTTCGGCATGATTTCCGCTTTTTTCTCCACCAGATTGGTGAGTGGCTCTTTGAAAAAGATGATGAGCAGCGGAAGGACAAACATGATACATAATACAATGGTTCCCGGAAGTTTCTTGCCGGAAACAAACAAAGCGATCACAGCAACAGCAGAGCCGTAGAAAACAAGTCCGGCAACTGCGTTGGTATCAAACCAGGTTTTTTCCACATCTTTGGCTCGATAGGAATTGATAATGTTAAAGATCATACAAAGAAGAATGAGGAACATACCAAACCCTATGGCAATAACAAACACGGTATTCAGCTTTCCAATGAAAGGAACCGTTGTCATAGCTTCCATTGGGCGAAGCCAGAGAGCCGGAATCACATCTTCAAATCCGAAAATACTTCCGAACATAAAACCAAAGAAGGTAGAGAATATACCGGCGCAGCTGATGATTCCTGCCAGATCAATCTTTTTGAATTTATACAGGAGAAATCCGCCGATAAACAGCAGAAGTCCCTGGCCCACATCTCCAAACATGGCTCCGAAAATAAAGGAGTAGGTAATAGCAACGAACCAGGTAGGGTCCATTTCTCCATAGGCGGGCAGGCCGTACATTTTGATATACATTTCAAAAGGTTTGAAAAGCTTTGGATTTTTCAGTTTGGTAGGGGGCTTTTTGGAGATGGCAGTGCTTTCGTCTTCCATAAGACAGAAGATGCGTTTGTCCTCCTTGATGTCTTCGCGGAATGCTTTGGCATCGGTTTCGCTCATCCAACCGCAAAGGATGTAGAATACATCATGTTCGCCCTTGGTACAGGCTGCCAGCCTGCGGACATCGAAGTTACGGGAAAGCTTTTCAATGGCAGTTTTTGCTGTTGTGATATTCTCGGAATTATCAGCAAGAAATTGTTTCCAGGCCGCTTTGTTGTCTTCTCGCTTCTGGTGAAGTTCCCGATGTCTGGCATCGAGACGTTCAAAAGCAACTTTGGCTGTACCTTCGTAAGCGTCTGGGATAAAAATCTGTTCAAAATGCATGGAAGAATAAACGGCATGAATCTTATGTGTCTGGCGATGGGGTACAAAATACAGGCCATACACATACTGGTCATCTTCCTCACATTTGATAAAAAGCGTGTCCAGATTCGCATAAATGTATTTTTCAAATTTATGAAAATACTGTTTTTCAATTCTTCCAAACCGATAATGAATATATTCAAATTTCAGAATAGAAGAAACATCGTAGTCCAGATTTTTGAAGGGACGGATAATCTTCAGAGAGTCGGTAACTGTGGTATGCTCCTTTTCAATTTCCTCCCGTTCCTCACGGATCTTTTCCGCCTTCGCCTGGATACTTCGGATCAGGGCAAGAGCTTCTTCAATAGACACCTCTTTTGGCGGTGTCTTTTCCGGGTTGTCCAATTCCTCGTAGAAGCCGTTGATGGTAGAAAGGGCTTCTTTATAGGGATTGATTTCCAAAAATGGCGTCAGATTTGTGACTTCCGTTAATTCTGACAGAGCATTTTCCAGGTGGATTTCGTATTTGGATAAATACGTATTTACCACTCGGTCAATATCCGTTTTTGGCCCGGTGATGCTTAAAAATTTCATTTTTTCAATCACAGTAAATACCTCCGGGTATTAGTTGTTGCGAATATAGCGCATTGCTTCGTCTGGTGAGACGCCGTAACGCACACATTCGATTGCAATGGTTAGACGGTTTACTTCATGTTCCTTATGATAGAGATAGGAATAAAGAACAGCTACGGAATAAGGATCCTTTCGGGCTTCCTTTTCCAGAATATCTCGAAGAATACAGTTATAAAATTCCTCCAGATTGAGAGTGGTCAGCTGATCATATTTCTTTCCATAATAAGTTTTACTGAAGATCTGTCGGGATTCCTCGTAAGAACCGGCTTCTACAAGAGCATTCAGTTCTTCCTTTTTCAGATGGTAATTCATGGGAATCAGCAGTGCATAAATGTCTGCCGGAGCCATCTGGAAGTATCGTTTGGAACGATGGATGAACTGAAGATTCAGCAGGTCAAATTTTTCGCCGTAGGCCATGGTAATCTCAGCCAGATCGTTGCCCTTGAACATTTTTTTGCGCACATTCCAGATCTGGGTAAAATAATAAAGGTCTAATGCCATGCCGTAGTCAAACAACAAAGCATTTTCATGCTCCAGAATGTGAGACAGCGGCAGATAAAACTCATTTCCCTTCAGGGCGTTGATAAATTCTTCCATGGTGCTGCAGGCAGCCAGGCGATCCAGATCCAGTTTGGAGTGGAGACGGAAAAAATCTCTGTAGGGAGAAAGATCCAAAGGATTTGTATTCCGATGGTCGAAAAGATTAGTCATCAGTTCTTTCAGAACGCGGATCTCATATCTCTTTGAGTACAGCTCCAGAAAACGTCTTTGTTTTGGATTGGCGAAATGATAGACTCGGGAAAAATTTCTGAAGATGGATTTTTTCAGAAGTTTTTCTATGTCACCACGATGCAGGGCGTTTTCGTCCAGGGAAGACCAGACGCTGGAATATTCAGGAGTCCGTTTCAAATATGCTACCACCTGGGGGACATTGGGGAGCTGAATAATTTCCGAGAGCTGTTCTTCTGTGACAAGTTTACTCTGCATGGCGCGGATTTTGGTGGTAAGTCCGCTATAAGAGAGGACACTTCCCATTTTCATCACTTCCTTTCCTTTATGATTTGGGTTCTCGCTTTTATAGAAAAAGCTTCTGCATTCTGTAACAGATACAGAAAATCAATGCCGGATTGTCAAACCGGGAATCCGGGAATCAACGCTCCAGCAATTGATGAAACAAGTCTCTGGAAAGGCATTCATGGTTCTTTTCGTAATAAGAATCTAACGCAGCAAAAGCCTGCTCCGTATCGTTGCGAAGCAAGGCGAGCTGTTTGTCTTTGTCTTTTTCCAGGTCGGCGCGGATCTGCTGTATTTTTGCATTGGTTTTGGCTTCCAGTTCGGAATCGAAGGTTTTGCATTGCTGCTCCATTTCAGAAGAAAGCTGATTCTTTGTCTGGTCGGCCTCTTCTTTGATGTGCTTGGCAGTGATTTCGATTTCGGCTAACTTACTTAGTATTTGTTCCATCTGCACCCTCCTTTTTAATATGTTTTCTTTGATTCGGTACATATAATACACCCAATACATGAAAAATACCAACATAAAATGAAAAAAATTTGTGAACATTGTTTCCGACTAATGGTCGAAGAAGAATTACAGAAAGACGAAAAAGGCTGTTTGGGCGTATTGGATAGGTTTTTACTGGATTTTTCTTGCCAGAAAAATGGAAACCATGTATAGTATTCTTGATTGTCCTTATATAAAGTATTGACAAAAAAGCGGAGGATATTATGAGATTAAGAAATATACCAGGAGCGAAGGACGCTATTTTGGAAAGCCAGTTCGTGATTCAAAAGCCAAAGGAAAAAAAAGGAAAATGGGAAACTGTTTTTCCGGAAAAACAGCCGATTCATATTGAGGTCGGTATGGGAAAAGGAAGATTTCTGATGGATATGGCAAAGTTTCATCCGGAAATCAATTATGTGGGAATTGAAATGTATGACAGCGTGCTTCTTCGTGCGCTGCAAAAAATGGAAGAAAAGGCGGAAGCAGGAGAGACACTTTCCAACTTGTATTTTATGAGGATTGATGCCCGGGAACTCCCGGAAATTTTTGAAAAAGGAGAAGTGGGGAAAATATACCTGAATTTTTCCGATCCGTGGCCGAAAGCGCGCCATGCTAAGCGCAGGCTCACTTCCAGAGAATTTCTTGCCAGATATAAGGAAATCCTGAAAGAAGACGGGAACGTGGAATTCAAAACGGATAACCGGGATTTATTTGATTTTTCGCTGGAAGAAGTACAGGAAGCAGGATGGGAACTTATGGGATATACCTTTGATCTTCACAAGGAAGAGAAGATGATGGAGGGAAACGTAATGACAGAATATGAAGAAAAGTTTTCTTCTATGGGAAACCCCATTTGTAAGCTGATCTGCAGACCATAATGAAAGGCCGGTGTCAGACTCTGCACAGAGTCTGACACCGGCTTTTGTAATGACGGTATTTCAGAGAACAGACGTATTTATATAGGAAGAAAAATTTTGTGTCAGCCAGAGAAAGACGGGCATATACTGAAGTATAAAAGATGGGGAAAACCTTAGTTTGAAAGAAATTTCCAGTTATTCATTTCGGATGCCTGGGGAGGTGGGCTTTTGAAACGAAATAAGCAGCTTCAATCTCTGCTGACACAGTTTGGGTATGAACATCGAAAGTTGGATGGTCAGTTTGCAAAAATTCAAAAAAATGCGGAAGAATTAAGTAAGATTCTCAATGAAATGGCGCCGTCTCGTGGGAAAAAACAAGAAAAATAAAAAAAAATAAAAAAATTATAAAAAAATCCTTGACTTTTGTATAGGGTATCGCTTATAATATCCCTTGCGTCGAGGAAATACAGACAAAACTAAATAAGCGCCTTTAGCTCAGTTGGTAGAGCACCTGACTCTTAATCAGGGTGTCCAGGGTTCGAACCCCTGAAGGCGCATAGAAAAGCACTGTTTTTGCGGACAACGTGATTGCCGCGGGAGCGGTGTTTTTTGATTTTTGCCAATAACAGAAAATCAGGGTGTCCAGAAAAAAGAGAAAGGACATATAGCTTCTGCCCTTATGGGAATATTCCCATAAGGGCAGAAGGTGTCTATGGATATTTTTTGAAAAAAACAGGATCAAGTTGATATATATCAGTATTTAGAAGTTGAGATTGCTGAGCAAGATGAATATACATTCTGGTAACTGTATAATCAGAATGTCCCATAAGAAGGCGAAGCATCTCAATATTTCCACCACCACAAATATAAGAAGTAGCGAAAGTATGACGGCACAAGTGAGGATAAATTCGATTCACACCGGATTTCACTTTGATTCGAGCAAAAAGCTGCTTAATTACATTATGATTAATAGCAGTCTGACCTTTCATCTGTAAAAAAACAAATGATTTTCCAGGAAGATTTGTATAATTCCTATATACGACACAATATTTCATTAAATTAACTTTTAGTCTGGGACAAAGAATAACAAGGCGAGTTTTCGCACCTTTTCCTTTATATATCTGAATGATATTTTTATCAAAAAGCAGATCACAAAATCTAAGATTGATAACTTCCGAAGAACGGAGCCCAGCATCCAACATAATATGAAAAATACACCAATTTCTAAGTCCAAGCTCTGTTTTAAGATTAAAAATACGATCAATATCGCGTACTTCATTCTGATAAAGAGGGATAATCTCACCAGAATCTTGTTTAGGAAGTTTCACTCTATAAGTGAAATCAATATCTGAATAGTCATTCTCCTTGCAAAATCGAGCGAAAACTTTAATTGATCTGGCATAAGTACGAATGCTAGTTGCAGATAAGGGTTCATTTGATGGAAGAAGAAAAGGATGTTGATAAAATTTAGGCCTTTTTCTCAAATATTTAATATAGTTTGAAAAGATCTCTCTTGTAATTTCTGTACATTTTATTTCAACCACAGACTTACCAAAGCAATCAGAACAATAATTAAAAAAATTAGTCAAATTTTCCTCATAGTACAATAGCGTTTTTGCAGAACAAGAAGTTTCTCTGTCTGCCATAAAAATATGATATGCTTGTTGTAATGAAATTTCCATGTAAACCTCCTTTGTATCTCATTTTTTCTGCAGTAAGTTCCGGATCAGAAAGCTGCAGCCTTTAAAGTGAGATACACATTTTTGCTTGAACAATCAGAAAAAGTATCATATAATGTCAGTAGATACTTCACCAGTATTGATATTTAAGATCTCATACTCATGAGTAACATCACTAACATAAGTTTCCGCCAGTTCACTCGCATTGAATTGGCGGGCTTTTTTCTGTTTATAGCGATAAGCATCATGAATATCATTATCATTCAACTGACAAAGTGCTTCTACACAATCCTGAATCACAGTATCCTGGTTGATTCCCCTGGTATAAATTCCCAAAGTAACAGCTGCGTTGATCACACGCTTTTTCATTATGTCACTATTTAACTTACGACAATATTGTCTAATCAGTTTAACGTCTTTATTCCGAACATTCACATCTACCATTTTACAGCTCCGCAGGGCTGACCAGAAAGCACAAAGATCCCTCCGGGATTTATTACAACCTCCCAATAAAAAACTGCACAAAAATATTTGCCTTAAAATTTAATCAATGGTAAAATTAAATATTAAATATAGTGAAAAGGTATCACTTTTTACAATTTTGATTATAGTCCACAAACGAAAACTTGTCAATAGAAAAAGACTACAAACGAAAACATTTTTCGGAGGGAAATAATATGTTAGATGCTGTTGAAATAGGAAAACGGATAAAAGAGAAACAATTAGAACACAAATATAAACAAAAAGAAATCATTGAAAAGACAGGGATTTCAAAGGCTGCAATAAGTAATTATATTAACGGAAGCAGGGTACCAGATACAGAAGCAATATTAAAATTAAGTATAACTTTAGAAACAAGTATAGAATGGCTATTAACAGGAAAGTCCATAAATGAAAACTTTTCTACAGAAGAAGAAAAAGCTATAATAGAAGCATACAAAAAAGCAGATCCAGCAATTAAGATTGCTACAAAAAAATTATTAGATGTAGAATTAAATTCGGAAAAATCATTAAATTCTCAAGTAGGATAAAATGAGGGGGAAAATGAAAAAGAAAAATCATTTTTTGGATGAAACCATAAAAAGAACCAAAATTGAAAATGCACAGAAAGAAGCCAGAGATATTTATAATTATAACGAATGGAAAAATAGCCATGACAGAATGGTTGATCATGAGCTTCGGAAATTAAATAGGAAAATAGTAAATCCTGGTAAAGCAATTATGGTTGGGATTTTACTTGCAATTTTAATATATATTTTTATTATTTTAATAAATAATGATATCAATACAATTCAGATTGCTTTGGAAGAAATAAAAGATCATTTGGAAGAGATCGGAAAAATTTTATTAGAATTATCTACTATAAAATAAAAAATGACTCTTAATCAGGGTGTCCAGGGTTCGAACCCCTGAAGGCGCATAGAAAAGCACTGTTTTTGCGGACAACGTGATTGCCGCGGGAGCGGTGTTTTTTGATTTTTGCCAATAACAGAAAATCAGGGTGTCCAGAAAAAAGAGAAAGGACATATAGCTTCTGCCCTTATGGGAATATTCCCATAAGGGCAGAAGGTGTCTATGGATATTTTTTGAAAAACAAGTGATTTTCAATGAAAACTTTTCTATAGAAGAAGAAAATGAAAAAGAAAAATCATTTTTTGGATGAAACCATAAAAAGAACCAAAATTGAAAATGCACAGAAAGAAGCCAGAGATATTTATAACTATAATCAATGGAAAGATTGCCATGACAGAATGGTTGACCAGGAGCTTCGGAAATTAAACAGAAAAGCAGTAAGTCCTGGTAAGGCAATTATAATCGGGATTTTGCTGGCGTTTCTCATAGAGGTTTTTATTATTTTAATAAATAATGATATTAATACAATTGGGATTGCCTTGGAAGGAATAAAGGATCATTTGAGAGAGATTGGAAAAATCTTATTAGAACTATCTACTATAAAATAAAAAAGGATTCTTGAGCAGGATGTTCATGGCAGTCTGCATCTGCGCGCAAAGCGGAATAAGTTCATTAAGGATTTAGGAAGTTCGAGGCGGACTTGTCCGCTTTTTATTAACAATTAACAGGGATAAAAAGAAGGAGGGCCGGGCTAAAAAGCCCGGCGAGTATGAAAAAGAAAAAGTTTTATTTGGTGGCGATAGGATTTCCGCCAACCAATCAATCTATAGAAAAAAGCGTTTGCTTTATTTGCTTATTACTATACCGGGAAATTGTGATGGAAGTGTGAGTAAGTTTTGAAAAAAACGTGATGGATTTCTAAAAAACTTATAAACACGTATATGAAATATTTTTCAAAAGATATATACAAAAGCCTAAAATCTGTTGAGATTTCGTCGAGATGCTGTATGGAAATCTGAATAAAAAGGTGTATAATATGAATAAAACAGCTGTTTAAACAATAGAACAAGAATACAGGAGAAGAGAACAAAGGGGTGGAGAGAAACAGTGAAAGAAGAAAGAAAGCAATATTTATTCAGTAATCAGGATTTAAAACGGCTGATTATTCCCCTGTTTATTGAACAGTTTCTGGCAATTTTTGTAGGGCTTGCCGATTCCATTATGGTTGCTTCGGTAGGAGAAACTGCAGTTTCAGCAGTATCTCTGATAGATACAATTATGGTGCTTTTGATTAATATTTTTACAGCGTTTGCAACAGGCGGTGCAATTGTGGCAGGACAGGCGCTTGGAAGACGGCGGCAGGAGGAGGGATGTGAGGCAGTAGAACAGACCCTTCTTTTTTCTACCATCTTTTCTGTTGTTATAATGGGACTGGTTTATGCAGGAAAATGGTGGATTCTTCATGTGGTATTTGGAAAAATCGAACCGTCGGTTATGGCAAACTGTAATACATACCTTCTCATAGTGACAGCGTCCATACCTTTTCTTGCAATCTATAACGTGGGTGCAGCCATGTATCGTGCAATGGGAGATTCCAAAACACCCATGAAAATGTCCCTGGTTATGAATGGAATGAACCTTGTAGGAAATGCGATTCTTTTGTATGGAATGGGATTCGGGGTGGAAGGCGCTGCAATTCCAACAACCATTTCCAGAGCCTTTGGCGGCGTATGGATGCTTTTTTGCATTCGGAAGCCAAATCATGAGCTATATGCACGGACACTTTTGGGGATTCGTCTGAAAAAGCACGTATTAAAGAAAATTCTTCATCTGGGAATTCCCTATAGTCTGGAAAACAGTATGTTCCAGCTTGGCAAAATTCTGGTTCTCAGTCTGGTATCTGGTTTTGGAACTGCTTCAATTGCAGCTAATGCAGTTGCCAACAGTGTTTGTAACTTTGCAATCCTGGGCGGTATGTCTATGGGATACGCGTTATCAGCAGTTAGCGCACAGTGTGTGGGCGCAGGGGACTATGAGCAGGTACGTTATTATACGAGAAAAATTATGAAGCTTTCTTATGCGGGCTTGTTTTTGATGAATGCGATAATTGTTCTGGCATTGCCGGTTATTACCAGAGTTTATAATTTGTCCGTGGAAACAGGAATCATGGCAGAAGAAATCATTATTTACCATGCGATTTGTGCAGTCCTGACCTGGGCGCCGGCCTTTACCTTACCAAATACACTTCGTGCAGCAAATGATGTAGGCTTTTGTATGTGGGTATCCATTGGTTCTATGTGGATATTCCGAATTGGCTTCAGCTATATTCTGGCAAAATTCATGGGAATGGGTGTGTTCGGAGTATGGGTTGCAATGACCATTGACTGGGTGGTGAGGACCGTCTTTTTCTGGGTCCGTTACCGGAGTCATAAGTGGGAAAAGAAAAAGATTTAAAGGTTTTAAGAATTTTGGCAGAAAAAAATTGCTTCCTGCAAAATTTTTAGTTGTCAAATGGAAAAGCCTCGATTATAATGTAGAACATATTTCAGAAATCGTACTCTGTTAATCGTAACGAGGAGGCAAAAAAATGAAGAGAGAAACCGTTGTTGTACTGGATTTCGGCGGGCAGTATAATCAGCTGATCGCACGTCGCGTAAGAGAATGCAATGTATACTGTGAAATTTATTCCTATAAGACAGATATAGAAAAAATTAAGAAAATCCAGCCAAAAGGTATTATTTTTACAGGTGGACCAAACAGTTGTTATGAAGAAGGGGCACCTTCCTATACAAAAGAAATCTTTGAATTGGGGATTCCGGTTCTTGGAATCTGTTATGGCTCTCAGCTGATGATGCATCTTCTGGGAGGAAAGGTGGAAAAGGCGCCTGTCCGTGAATATGGAAAGATTGAAGTAAATGTAAACACAGAATCAAAATTATTCCAGGATGTATCCCCAAAAACCATTTGCT
The DNA here is from genome assembly GCA_937900135.1 of uncultured Blautia sp. Classification (GTDB taxonomy): domain Bacteria; phylum Bacillota; class Clostridia; order Lachnospirales; family Lachnospiraceae; genus Blautia_A. Next base: position 39,238 of record CALCDJ010000054.1, read on the forward strand.
GGATGAGTCATAACGATTATATTTCTAAAACTGCACCTGGCTCTGAAATCAGCGCATGGACCAGTGATTGTCCTGTGGCAGCCGTAGAAAATACGGAAAAGAATCTTTATGCCGTACAGTTCCACCCAGAGGTTCTTCATACGCAGGAAGGAACAAAGATGCTTTCCAACTTTGTATACCATATCTGTGGATGTGCTGGAGACTGGAAGATGGACTCCTTTGTAGAAGAGTCTATTAAAGCAATCCGGGAAAAAGTAGGGAATGGGAAAGTGCTTTGCGCTCTGTCTGGCGGCGTAGATTCTTCTGTGGCAGCAGTACTGTTATCCAAGGCAGTAGGAAACCAGCTTACCTGTGTGTTTGTAGATCATGGACTCCTTCGCAAAAACGAAGGAGATGAAGTAGAAGCTGTGTTTGGGCCAGAGGGAGAGTATGATCTGAACTTTATCCGTGTCAATGCTCAGGAGCGGTTCTACGAGAAATTAAAAGGCGCAGTAGAGCCAGAGGATAAGAGAAAGATTATTGGTGAAGAGTTTATTCGTGTCTTTGAGGAAGAGGCGAAGAAAATCGGCGCAGTGGATTTTCTTGTTCAGGGAACCATTTATCCAGACGTAGTGGAAAGTGGTGTTGGCGGTGAGTCAACTGTGATCAAATCCCATCACAACGTGGGAGGATTGCCGGACTTCGTAGATTTCAAGGAAATCATTGAACCATTGCGGGATCTTTTCAAGGATGAGGTAAGAAAAGCAGGACTGGAACTGGGGATTCCGGAATATCTGGTATTCCGTCAGCCATTCCCGGGACCAGGACTTGGCATTCGTATCATTGGAGAAATCACTGCAGAAAAAGTAAAGATGGTTCAGGATGCAGACGCCATCTGGAGAGAAGAAATTGCAAAGGCTGGATGGGATAAAAAAGTAAACCAGTATTTTGCTGCATTGACAAATATGAGATCAGTAGGTGTTATGGGAGACGAAAGAACCTATGACTATGCGGTAGCTTTAAGAGCTGTCACCACTACAGATTTTATGACAGCAGAAAGCGCAGATATCCCATGGGAGATTATTGGAAAGACTACCAGCAGAATTGTAAACGAAGTGAAACACGTGAACAGAGTACTGTATGACTGTACAGGAAAACCACCAGCGACGATTGAGTTTGAATAATATATTAGAGCCAAGAAATGCCTATTTTACGGGCTTT
>CALCDJ010000055.1 GCA_937900135.1 uncultured Blautia sp.
AAGTGTTTGATGCACTCAAGATAACTACTAGCTATCTCTCGTTTTTACTGTTTTTTGGTTCTTCGAACCGTTCTTTGAATGTAAAAGAATTTTCGAGAATCGTATGTGTTTCACTGTTTAGTTATCAAGGTTCCTGTCTTTGCGACAGCTTACTTAGAATAACACATCTTTTCGAGTTTGTCAAGAACTTTTTTCAAGTTTTTTTGACTTTTTTTCGAAGCGCTGTGTTTGTCTCAGCCATTGCTTTGACAGCTTGATTACTTTATCATGTAATCAGTTATTTGTCAACTACTTTTTTATTTTTTCTGAAATAAATTTGAATTGTTTCTGTTTGAGAAGCAATTCTCGTTGACAGCTAGACTAATATAACTCATTTTTCTCCAGCTGTCAACATCTTTTTTCCATTTTTTTCAAAAAAATTGTAAATACATGAATTTCCATTTTTTCGGACTGTTTCTTCTATATATAATTATCTTTGTTTTGCTCTGGATGCAGTGCAACCCATAAGCAAACCCAAATCCGTATTCTTTGTATCTCTCCAGAACAAATCGGGAAATCCCCTTCAAACTCCCTAAATCTCTCAATCCTTGAGAGTGCTGGACATCTTGCAGATGTCCATTTAACACTGACCAAAATGAAAAAAGCCGCCAGATCTCTGTTTCTATAGACCTGGCAGCTTTTGAAGCGCTGTTTCTTTTTATGTAAGTTCTTCGAACTCCTGATAAAGCCTCTGATTTAATTTTAGAACCTCGTCCACGATCAATTTATCCACTTCTCGGTCATAGGTCATTACACCGTTGATCTCTTCTTCGATATCACTTGTCTGTGTATAAATCGCACTGCACAAACCATGTTCCAGATTCGGATAGATTTCTTCTTCCCAAAGTCTCTTATAGTTTGCAGTCAATTCTTCTTTTGAGTGATAATGCTGATAACCAAATTCCTTTTCACAAGCCATATGTTCTTTTACCGGATATGCATAACCGCCATATTCTGTCAGTGCAACCACACGGCTCTGAGGTTTCACTTTGAGCTTTCTCACATAATTATGAATACTGTACATATCTCCACCCTTCTGGTCGAACCAGCCACAAGCTTCATTTACCAGACGAGTGGGATCTTTTTTGCGGATCAATTCCGTTGCTTTATTTGCATCAAACTGTCCCCAACCCTCATTAAACGGTACCCATACTGCAATACTTGGATGATTGTAAAGATGGCGTATCATTCCTGTCAGATCTTTATAATACTGTCTGCGTCCTTCTTTATCTTCTCGTTTAAACCAGGAATAATGATGATCTTTGATCCCTCTTGCAAACCAGTCAAAGGCATTGGTAAGATATGTAACAAAAATCATGTTATAATCTCCGCCTCCATTGGGCATATCCTGCCATACCATCATACCCAGACGGTCACAATGATAATAGAAGCGTTCCGGTTCCACTTTGATGTGTTTTCGAATGGTGTTATATCCCATTTCTTTTAATTTTTCAATGTCATAAAGAAGCGCCTCATCACATGGTGCTGTCAACAAGCCATCTGGCCAGTATCCCTGATCCAGAATTCCGTTAAAGAAAAACGGCTTATTGTTCAGACAAAATCTTAAAATACCTTTTTTATCTCTTTCCACAGATACTTTACGCATTCCAAAATAAGATTTCACTACATCGCTGCCCATTTTGATCACAACATCATAAAGATGGGGATCTTCCGGAGACCATGCACGGAAATTCTTCATCGGAACACGGATGGTTTTATTGTTGACTCCAGACATCTGAGACACCAGATTTTCTCCGTCATGCTCCAGAAAATATAAGCGGTATCTCTGGCATCCTTGATTGCTGTACGGAAACGCACAATAGAAAGGGCACCTACCATTCCCAAAGACAACGCAACATTATTTCCGATGACACACATCACCATGGTGGTTACCACTGTCAGCATCCACAGGGAAACATTGAATCTTGCGCTGTATACGGCTCCCGAGTGAGAAAAACGATACGATAAAAAAATGATAAAGCCAGCTGCAAGAGCTGCCAGAAAATTGATTGCGATCTCCTGAAGGGTCAGGCTTCCCGCATGATTGCTGATATAATACAATAAATCCTGATTCACAATTTATTTCCTCCTAATCCAAAATAACGCGCAGCCGAATATTTCCCCTCCGCTGCTTCCACTAATTGATAAGGTGACAAAGCTGTTCGGATATGTTCCAGGAGAAAATGATGATATTTAACTTCCAGGATTTCTTTTCCATACCCAATCACCGGATATCCCCTCTGTTCCCTGACAAAAAGGGAAGCATTCCCCTCCTCCGCAGTGATATTGCTGTCCAGGGTAATCCTGGTGTTATTGACAGGCAGTACAAAAGCCAGTCTCTGGTATTCCACCATACATTTAGGGCGATACAGTCTTTCTGTCATTAAGGTATAAAACGCCCATGCCATTTCCTCCTTTCTTCTTCTCAGAAAGCCATAATCCCCCTGGGTCAGAAGCTCTGCCTCCTCCCTGGATACCAGCAAACTGATTTTTTTCTGCATACTTCCCTGCTTTTGTTTCCATTCCAGTTTTATCACACCCTCGCCCCCATAGGTCCGAAGCCGGATTTTTTTCTGCATTCCAGACCGCTTTCCTTTTGAACATAATCCTCATTGGAAAAGGAATCAAAGTACAAAGAACGAACAAGATATGGCTTTCCATCTCTGCAATTGTGATCAAGAGAAAGAACATAAGAAAGCCTTGCCTCTATCTGTCCTGCAGTTTCTCTGGTAATGGGATATTTTTTCTCTGTCCGCAAAATTTCTCGTATTTTATCCATTATCAGCTCCTTGTATATTTTTTATGCTTTCTTTTATTATACATAAATTTCGTTTTACCCTCCCCCCAGTTTTGTACGTTTTTTGACCAGTTTTGCACCCAATCTCTCTCTCAGCGCCAAAGAATCCCATGGCTGTCTTGCAGGCATTTTCACAAAATGCTATAATTCAAAAACCGAATTATCTGAATTATATTGTTTATAGCTGTAGAAAGGAATTGCATATGTCTCCATACCTATTTCAGATTGCCATCTGCGACGACGATCTGACTGACCGAACGGATATTGAAAAAAATACACAGGAAATCTGTGAAGAAGAGCAGATTTATGCCAAACTTTTTTCTTATGAAAACAGTCTGGATCTTCTCAATGATTTGAAAAATGGAAAAAAATTTGATATTTTGCTGTTAGACGTGTTTATGCCAGAAGTAACTGGTATGGAAGTAGCAAAATATTTAAGAGAAAACAATCTAAATACTTCTATTATTTTTATATCTGTTAATCTGAAAATGGCTCTGCAGGGATATCTCGTATCAGCTTCCCGTTATTTAACCAAACCAGTAAAAAAAGAAGAACTGCGAGAAGCAATTCTTTTTTGTCATGAGCAGTCCACCGCTATGAAGTATCTTCTTCTGCCAGTGGAGAATTATATGAGAAAAATTTCTTTACAGGATATTTATTATATTGAAATTCACGGAAGAAAAAGCAGAATCGTCACCCCAAACAACATCTGGGATACCAGACGTTCTATGACTGAGCTGGAAAGCCAGCTTATCGGTCAGGGATTTATTCGCTGCCACAAAAGTTATCTGGTAAACAGTCTGCATATCTGCGCTTTTGGTTCTACCTTTTTGGAGCTTACCGACGGAAAACCGATTCCCGTCAGCAAGCACCGTTTAAAAGAAGCACGAGAGTTATTCTTTAGTTATATGAATCGCTGACTTCCTTCAACCAAACAACTCTCTCTGGCAACGCAACTTCCCCTTTCTTATTCTTCTTCAGATTGTTTCGCTTCTTCCGGCAAAAAGCCGAAATAATCCAGAAATCTTGCGGAAAAATATCCCAAATTCCGAAAGCCCGTTTCTCTGGCGGCCTGTTCCTTTGTCTTCTTCTCATAAACCATCAGGTCCCTGGCTTTTTCCATCCGGCACATATGCTGGAAACGCGGCGGACTCATCCCCATTTCTTTCCCAAAGACAAAACTAAAATATCCCGGGGGAAGCTGTACTTTTTTTACCAGCATTTCCAGACTCAATTCATCCTGACAATGCTCGCGAATATAAGACCTGGCAATTTCCACCTCGTCCATGGATTCTTTTCTGATCTCCTGAATGAATGTGATATATGCCTGAATATTTTCTTTGACCACCTGAAGGATTTCTTTGAGACTGCTGCTGCTGTACAGCCGATCGATTTCTGATGAAAGCTGTCGGTATTCTGAAAATTTCCGTTCCTGAAAAATTTCCTGAATTACATTGGAAAATACAAATTTCACATACATAGCTGAAAATGTGGTATTTTCCCTATATTTTTCTTCCAGAACATGAAAGTGTTTCCTTAGCTGTTCCACATCCTTCCTGCTGACATCTTCTGCGATTTTCTGCACCAGGTTATAATCCTGCACTTCTTTCCCTGCATATTCCAATTCATCTTCTTCGCAGAAAAATATGTGGCTATCCGGATGATAGAACATTTCTTCCATCTGCCGTTCCAATTCTCTCAAAATCACCGGCAGTTCTTTGCATCCCTCAAATCTTCTGCTCACCGCAAGATATATGGTAATGGGATACCGCCTTCGCAAAAGAGTATAAATCTGATTGGATACCAGCCGATAATCACAATGGGTATCTGAAAAAAGAAGCAGTAATTGTCTGGCATTCAGATTCATATAAAAAAAGTTTCTCCGAAGTTCTTTTTGCAGGATGGAAGCACAGTTTTCCTCTTCACGGTCAAAAAAATGTCCCTTTATTTCCACCAAAACTGCGCATTTCCATGCATTCCATTGGGATATATTCCCATATTCCCCTATCTGCTCCAAAAGTTCCCCATCTCCTGTATACAGATAGCGAAGAAGAATATGTTCCGGAAACATCTTCTGTTCCTGAATTTTCTCATTCTCTATTAAATTTTTTGTCATCCCCAATATCCCACAAACCTTACTTCCCATACGAATGTACTTCTATTTATCCCCCAAAAAGTACACCCTGGCAATCATGTGGGCACCTTCTCCTTTCTTTTGTTTTCTTCCTGTTCACAGGTTTTTATGTTATTTTATCATTTATTCAGAATAATGAAAAGAATTTTTTCTATAAAAGGAGTACAAAATATACTGTTCTCCCAGGAAAGTAAAAAAGACATCTGCCGTCCCCTACAGACTGCAGATGTCTCTTTATTTTTCAGTTATTGAGAGCGATACTCAGGCTTTGTTTACAGAACCGAACAGTTCCATTTTTTCTTTTACAGTTGCCTTGATTGCTTCAAATCCCGGAGCAAGAAGTTTACGTGGGTCATAGCCCTTGCCCTGCTGATCCTTGCCAGCTTCGATGTATTCACGAGTAGCTGCTGCGAAGGATAACTGGCACTCAGTATTTACATTGATCTTGGATACACCTAAATCAATGGCTTTTTTGATCATGTCAGCCGGGATACCAGTACCGCCGTGAAGAACTAATGGCATATCTCCTGTGAGTTTCTGAATAGCATCCAGAGTTTCAAAGCTTAAGCCAGCCCAGTTTTCCGGATATTTTCCGTGGATGTTTCCAATACCAGCTGCCAGGAAATCGATACCAAGATCTGCGATCATCTTACATTCGTTAGGGTCTGCGCATTCGCCCATACCTACAACACCATCTTCTTCTCCGCCGATGGAACCAACCTCTGCTTCCAGAGACATATTGTGCTCTGCACAGATTTTAACCAGTTCTTTTGTTTTTGCAACGTTTTCTTCGATTGGATAGTGAGATCCGTCAAACATAATAGAAGAGAATCCTGCTTCTACACATTTCAGACATCCTTCGTAGCTGCCGTGGTCCAGATGAAGAGCAACCGGAACTGTGATATTCAGTTCTTCCAGCATTCCGTTCACCATACCTACAACAGTCTTGTAGCCTGCCATATATTTTCCTGCACCTTCAGATACACCAAGGATTACCGGAGAGTTGTTCTCCTGTGCAGTTAACAGAACTGCTTTTGTCCATTCAAGGTTGTTGATATTGAACTGGCCTACTGCATAATGACCAGCTTTTGCTTTTTTTAACATTTCTGCTGCGCTTACTAATGACATGATAAATTCCTCCTAACCTTTCTTTGGATATTGGTCAAAAGCCACATCCAGATGGTATTTATTTTAACAGATTCTTATCTTTTCGTCTATAGAAAAGGAGATATAATTTTATTCTTAAAAAATTTCCTTCTTGAAAAAATAGATTTTTTTAAAAAAAGTCTTGCATTATGAAAACAAATTTTATATAATAAGACTCGGTCAAGGATGGATTCCCGAGTGGCCAAAGGGGGCAGACTGTAAATCTGTTGGCAACGCCTTCGAAGGTTCGAATCCTTCTCCATCCACTAAAAAAACCAGGAAATTATTCCTGGTTTTTTTTAGTTCTTATTGCGATTATGGAGAATGGTTACACTGTACGCCGGCATATTCACCTTCAGGATTCCAGCTCTGGCCTTCACCTTTTGTACCTCTTCTGTAAATCCGTCCCGATGAGAAAGCATGATCCTGGTAAGTACTGTATCCTCCTGTCTGGAAATACCGCACTGCCATACGCCAATCTCTGTGCTCCGTTCTTCATTCCGGTTATTGATCACCACAATCATCTGTTCATTGTGCGAAAATCTTCCATAACAAAGTCCCTGGTAATCATTCCACAAAAACTTCACAGAGCCGCCTCTAAGCACCCGGTACTTCTTGTGAATGGCAATCATCTGTTTATGGAACGCCAGCATCTCCTGATCCTCATGTCCCCAGGGATACGTCCTTCTGTTATCTGGATCTGTAAAGCCGCATACGCCAGCCTCGTCTCCATAATACACGGTAGGCGCACCTGGCCAGGTCATCTGAATCGCCACAGCCTCACGCATGACCGCACAGTTGATTCCCTGAGATGCAGCTTCTGCGCCTGCATAGGAAATTCTTCCCACTCTGCGGTTGGTTCTTGTCAAAAAGCGGGAATGGTCATGATTGGAAAGCTCATTCATCGCCGTATACAGAGAAGACATATGAAGGGATCGCATATGGGTATTCATAGCGCCGATAAATGCATCACTGTTCCCGTAAAGATCCTCCCGGTACTCATCACTGTGCTTCTCCATTCCAGTAAGGAACCAGGTCACCGGTTCCATGAACGCATCGTAGTTCATAACCGTGTCCCACTCGTCTCCCATCAGCCACCCTTCCGGGCTGCCATAGTGCTCTGCCAGAATCACTGCATTGGGATTTGCTTCTTTCACTGCCTTGCGGAAATCCTTCCAGAATTTATGATTAAATTCATTGCTGTGTCCCAGGTCTGCTGCCACATCCAGTCTCCAGCCGTCCACATTATAGGGAGGAGACACCCATTTTCTGCCGATTTCCAGAACATATTCATAAAGCTCTCTGGACCCCTCATAATTCAGTTTGGGAAGGGTATCGTGTGTCCACCATCCGTCATAGCTTGCATTATACGGCCACTGATATTCGTCATTAAATTTAAAGAAAGAACGATAAGGACTGTCTGCTGAAACATAGGCGCCTGGCGCATAGCCTTCCTGTCCCTCATAAATCCTCTCCCGATCCATCCACTTATTGAAGGAACCACAATGATTGAACACACCGTCCAGAATCACTTTCATTCCCCGTCTGTGGATTTCCTCCACCAGTTCTGCAAACATCTGGTTGCTGGCCTTCAGATTGGCAAGACTGCTTACTCTGCGGATATATTTCGCCGCATGAGAATTGTCCCGGTCTCCTTCTGCCAGAAGACCGTCACAGTCTTCTACAATTCTTCCAATGTGGGGATCTACATAATCATAATCCTGGCAGTCATATTTATGGTTACTTGGAGAAACAAAAATAGGATTCAAATAAAGAACCTCCACTCCAAGATCCTGAAGATAATCCAGCTTATCCCGGATTCCCTTAAGATCTCCTCCATAAAATTCCCGAACCCCCATAACCGCCGGAATTTTATTCCAATCCTCTACCTTGACGCTGTAATCTCCTATGTAAAAATATTCTCTCGTCTCCACATCATTGCTCTTGTCTCCATTGCAGAAACGGTCCACGTAGATCTGATACATGACCGCTCCCTTTGCCCAGTCCGGCGTATCATAACCTGGGTAAATCTCAAAATCCTGTCTTTCTCCCGGGTCCATGCTGACTCCCTGATAATTATAATAACAGGTTACCCAGCCATACTGAATTTCAAAATGATAGCGGAAGACTCCCTCTGGCATGATCACCCGGGTAGCATAGTAATCAAACCCTTTCATGGTCTTGTATATTTTCATCTTCTGCTTTTTTTCTCCGGAAACCAGGTATACCGCATCTACATTATTTTTCTGGGTGCGAAAACGAATGATCACAAGTTCCCCTGCCTTCGGTTCTGACGGACTTCTGTAATATTCTGTGCTGTCGCTGAAAAGCGCATCCTTATTCAGTACTGCGCGCATATTTAAAATATATTGCATTTTTCTTGTAATATCTGTCTTTTCCCGATCCATATCAAATCCCCTTTGATCTTATTTCGTATCTCCCATTAGAGTATCTATTCTATTTTATCGTAAAACAAAAAAAGATACAACCGAAGAAAGTAAAAAAGACAGCGGGATAGGCTGTCTTTTTTGGAGAAGGTATTTCTTCTTATGGGGTGTAGCAAAAACTATATAATGTATTGGGGGGTTTTTACGGTTATTATAGTACCACGTAGATACAAAAAAGTGTGCACAAACTTCACAAAATTCGGCACACTTTTTTGTATAGTTTTTATATCCTAATTTGGAACCTTTTCTGATTCTTCTGTAAAAAGTGCCTCAAACTCTTCTCGATGCACTTTTTCCTTTTCCAGAAGAAGCTGCGCACATTTATGAAGGACCTCCTGATGCGCAAGAATAATATCCCTTGCCTTATCATGACATTCCTCAATAATCCGGTGGATTTCCAGATCAATTTCCTTGGCTACTTCTTCACTGTAGCTTCTGGTATGCGCCAGATCTCTTCCGATAAATACTTCGTCATCATCGTTTCCATAAGCAATCAGACCAATCTGGTCAGACATTCCATATTTCATAACCATGGCTCTGGCTGTGCTGGTGGCACGTTTAATATCATTGGAAGCGCCTGTGGTGATATCCTTAAAAATAATCTCTTCTGCCACACGTCCTCCAAGAAGGGTCATGATATCCTGAAGCATTTTTCCCTTTGTATTAAACATTTCATCATTTTCCGGAAGAGGCATGGTATACCCTGCTGCTCCCATTCCTGTAGGAATAATGGAAATGGTATATACCGGCTCCATATCCGGAAGCACATGGAACAGAATCGCATGACCTGCCTCATGGTAGGCAGTGATGCGTTTTTCTTTTTCGGAAATCACTTTGCTCTTCTTCTCTGCTCCAATGCCCACTTTTATGAAAGAACCTTTGATATCCTGCTGTATGATATAGGTACGGTTTTCTTTTGCAGCTGCAATGGCCGCTTCATTAAGAAGGTTTTCCAGATCTGCTCCGGTAAATCCAGCTGTGGTCTGGGCAATCTGATGAAGATCCACATCATCTCCCAGCGGTTTATCCTTGGCATGAACCTGAAGGATTTCTTCTCTTCCCTTAACATCCGGTCTTCCCACTGCTACCTTACGGTCAAAACGACCAGGACGAAGGATCGCAGGGTCCAGGATATCCACACGGTTGGTGGCTGCCATCACAATGATTCCTTCATTAACTCCGAATCCATCCATTTCCACCAAAAGCTGGTTCAAGGTCTGTTCCCGCTCATCATGACCGCCTCCCATGCCGGTACCTCGCTGTCTTGCCACTGCATCGATCTCATCAATAAAGATGATACAGGGTGCATGGCGTTTTCCTTCCTCGAACAGGTCGCGGACACGGGATGCGCCCACACCCACAAACATTTCCACGAAATCAGAACCGGAAATAGAGAAGAAGGGAACTCCTGCCTCTCCTGCCACTGCCTTGGCAAGAAGTGTCTTACCGGTTCCCGGAGGTCCCACAAGAAGAACACCCTTGGGAATTCTGGCTCCTACCTTCGTGTATTTCTGAGGCGCCTTTAAAAAGTCCACCACCTCTTCAAGATCTTCTTTTTCTTCCTGAAGTCCGGCCACATTCTGGAAAGTTACCTTACGGTCATCCGGAAGGGACATTCTGGCGCGGCTTTTTCCAAAATTCATCATCTTGGCATTACTTCCGCCGCCAGCAGACATCTGCCGGTTCATCATAACAAACAGGAAAAAGATCAGTCCCACACTGATCAGCACCGGAAGCAGTGCCGTCAACAGAGTATTTTCCTGGGGGACGTCAGAAACCTCCACATCCACCCCGTTTTCTTTCAGCATTTCTTTTGCTTCGTTTACATCTGTTACATAAACTCGTTTCTGTCCTTCCCCGCTCAGCTGTGCCGTAACAGATCCTGTAGGAACCTCTCTGTTCTGATGGATTCTGGCACTTACTATTTTGCCCTCTTTTGCTGCACGCTCCATTCCCTGCATGGTGTAATTACTCTGAGAGCTCACCTGATTACTAAGATAAAAATATCCGCCGATCAGCATGACGATCAACACCAGATACAGGCCAATTCTGCCTGACTGCTTATTCACTTAACAGTTCTCCTTTCAGTCTGCTTCAAATTCTACCACTCCAATATAAGGAAGGTTTCTGTATTTCTGGGCATAATCCAACCCATAACCCACTACAAATTCATCTGGAATATCAAAGCAGCAATAGTCCACATTCACATCCTTCACTCTGCGCTCCGGTTTGTCCAGCAGGGTACAAAGGTGTACGCTGTTCGGGTTACGTCCCTTCAGAACCTCGATCAGATAGCTGAGAGTTCTTCCAGAGTCAATGATGTCCTCTACGATCAGAACCTCCTTGCCCTCTAACGGCTGATCCAGATCCTTTACAATTCGCACAACTCCACTGGACTTGGTGTCGTCTCCGTAACTGGAAACAGACATGAAGTCAAGGGATACCGGAACGGTAATCCGTTTCGCCAGCTCGCACATAAAGAATACGCCGCCTTTTAATACACAGATCATATGGATTTCCTTTCCTGCATAGTCTTTACTGATCTGTGCAGCAATCTCTCTGATCTTTCTGTCTACTTCTTCCTCACTGATCAAAACCCTGATTTTTTCACTCATCCTTACATCCTCCTTGGTATTTTAATTCTAACACTCTCCTGGTATCAGAGGTGATCTTATACCTTTCATTGATCCGTCCGCCCACCATCCAGAGCACTTCCTGCTCGCATACCACCAACGGAAGGGATTCCCGTTCTTCTCTTGGAACCTTCTCGTCGATCATACAGCGGGTTAGCTTCTTGCGGCTTCCCTTCTGGTCCACCACCATAAAATCCCCGGTTTTTCTGGTTCGTACAGACAGATGATATCTTATTTTATCATAATCCAGCCATTTCGTATACTTCTTTTCCAAAATCTTCTGATTCTTCCAGGAAAATATTTGCGCTTCAAAGGTTCCCAGAGTACAGACAAGGCTTCCCGGTATCGTAAGCTCCCATTCCTGTTCTGTTTTTTCTTCCTTTTTTCTTTCTGCCCGGATAAGCCGGACTCCTTCGTATTCTCTTTTCCCCACAAGATTACAGGGAAGCATCACCTGCTTTCCTGTCTGGAATCCAAACAGTTCCTGTATCATATGAACATGATGTGCAGAGAAATCCCGCCATTCCTTTGTAAGACAAAAAAAAGCTTCCCGGATTCCATAGCTTTGGAGAATTTCCTCCTCCTGAAAAAAGTTCTCATCCAGAAGAATACTTCTCTCTTCCTTTTGACACCGGGCAAGAAGTTCCCTCCCCTTCCTGCTTAGATAATCCTCTGTGAGCGAAGCCATCCTGGCAGTTTCCGCCATATGCGCTACCGCCTGTTCATTCACCGTCTGCTCCAAAAGGGGCAGAAGCTGGTGGCGAATCCGGTTTCTGGTATAGGCGTCTTCCAGGTTGGTGCTGTCTGTGGCAAAAGAAAGGTGCTGTTCCTTTAAATACTGCTCAATTTCTCTTCTTCTTAAACATAAAAAAGGACGGATGCGATTTTCTGCCACCGGCCGCATACTGCCCAGTCCCCGGATACCGCTTCCCCGGGCCAGATGATGAAGCACAGTTTCTGCCAGATCATCCTGGTGGTGCGCCAGCGCGATCCGTACGCTGCGCCCTTCTTCTTCCAGACGTTCTGCCTCTTTCTGAAACGCCTCCATCCGTACCCGTCTTCCGGCTTCCTCCAGTCCCACCTTCCATTCTCTGGCAAGGGCTGGAACCTCATATCTGTATACGCTAAGCTCAATCCCTTTCTGGGCGCACAGATTTTTTACCAGTTCCAGGTCTCTTTCTGCTTCCTCTCCCCGGATTCCATGATGGATATGTATTCCGAAGACCTCAAATCCCATTTCCCCGGAAAGGGCACAGAGAACGTCCAAAAGAGCCACAGAATCCCCTCCTCCGGAAATTCCCAGAAGAATCCGGTCTCCCCTTTGGACCATTTGATTTTGTATCATGTATGCTTTCACTTTCTTCTGCATCTTTTGTCTCCAGTCCTATTTTTTCCACATGCCTGCCACCAGAACCGTCATATCATCCCTGGCCCGGTAATCGCTGTATCCCAGCACCCGCTCCAGGATTCCTCTGCTGAATTCCCTGGGGGCTTCCTCCTGTACGTCCATGATGATTTCCTTCATCGTCTCCTCCTCCCGTTCCATGGGAAGGGCATCCAGAACGCCATCGGTCATCATAATCACATAATCTCCGTGATACAGCTTCCTGGAGGCAGTCTCGAAATCCAGCTGCTGCATCAGACCTGCCGCAAGACTTTCCGAAGCAATGGATTCCACCCAATGATCCCTTTTGATAAAGGTTGCTGCAGCTCCTGCCTTCAGAAAATTACAGACTCCTGTATAAAGATCCACGGCGCACATATCCAGCGTGGAAAACATCCCTTCTCTTCCCTTGAGCACAAGAGCGGAATTGACCATCCTCGCCGCCGTCTCCTGGGAAAAGCCGGATTCCAGAAACTGTTCCAGAAGTTCCACCACAACTTCACTTTCCCGGCAGGCTTCCATTCCGGAACCCATTCCATCTGAGAGACACATCACAAACCGCCCTTCCTCTTCCTGGCGGCATACATAATTATCTCCGGAAACCTTTTCTTCCTCTCTGGTCAGCTTGGCTACGCCGTACATCACCTGATAGCTTACATCCTCCACAAAATGTACCGTATGATATTCTCCGTTCACAATGCAGCGGCTGCCTCTGGACGCAGTCATGGCTACTTCACAGATCCCGGAAAGTACCTGGGCCACCTCCAGCATGGAGATACACTGGCCGCTTCTGGCCCGCATATTCAAAAAGACCTGCCTTCTCCCTTCTACCTTATCCATAACCCAGACATTTTTTAATATGATATGTTTTTTCTTCAGCGCTTTACGAAGTTCTTCCTGAAAAGTCGGAGATGCCTGAGCAATCTCATAAATATCTTCTGCCACCATTTCCATGATTTTGGAAATCTCCCCCAACTGCTGCGCCACCGCCAGACGATTCTCAATCAGTTGGTTATCCCATACAAGATTCTGCTTTTCCTTTTGGAAATATCCGTCTGCCACCTGAAAATAGTGGGTGGAACGTCCGCACACGCGAATCCATTCCGCTTTTACCTTGCGGATGTTCTCCTCCTCCCCCTCTTCCATGGCACGAATCAGCGCCTCTCCGCCCCGGTAAAGTTCTTCGGCATGCTCTCCCCAGCAGATTTCTCTCTGGTAGCATTGACTGCAGACCTGGGCATTGGTATCCTTCAAAATCTGCTCCACCTGGCCGCTGCTTAAATAGTCCTTCCGATAGGGCATTCCGTAAAAGGTATCTGCCAGTTTCCGAAAAGAGGCCGCATACCGCTCCACTTTTTCTTTCTGGGGGTGGCACTCCTTCTTGGGAAGAAGCTCCTCTGGCGTCTGTTTCTCTTTTCTGTCTGACAAAATAGTTTTTGCCATGTCCCGTATAATCAGAAGCACACTGATCACGAGCATGGCAATCATCCATTCCTGCATATTTCTCCCCTCCCTCTTAATCGCCTCATTAAGTGGGTATTATAGGGGATGGATCTTAAAATGTCTGTCAAACAAAGACGAACCCTTTCAAAAACTTTTCGCCAAAAAATCCTGTTCTTTTACTCTTCCTCCTTGAACACAATCTCATTGTCCTTCACAAGGCCGAGTTTTTCTCTGGCTACTTCTTCTGCATATTCATCTGTTTCCATGTATTTCTTCAGCTCTTCTATTTCCTCGGTACGTGCCTTTTCATTCTCAATGGCTTCTTCCAGAGAATCCGCCTTAGCATCATACGCAGCCAGCCGGCTCTCCAGGGTGCTGCTCTGCACCACCATTCCCCCGAGAAGCAGAAATGCAACAAAACCGATCACAAGCATTCCCAGACGGTTATTGGCTATTTTCTTTTTGTTTAGAGCTTTTTTTGATTTTTTCAATATGCTTGCCTTTCTGTATTTGAGAAATCTTCTTTTTTCTTCCTGAACCTGTTTTATTTCGGATACGATATAAAAAAATTTTACCCCTTCTGACAGGAAATAGCAACCTTTTTATCATTTTTTTCAAGAAAAATCCAGGAAGCATCAAAATTCTTGTCCCTGTTTTTACAAAAAAGGAACTTACCATTCTGTGACACATCCAAGCCCCCAAAAGGAGTCCCAGGATAAAAAAACTGCGTATGCTTCCCTGATTCAGATGATAAATCTTTGCAAATACAAAAAATCCAAGGCTGACCCAGTATATAAAGTCCTCAAAAGCCACCATCCACCTGGGATGTGGAAAAACCTGCCGCAGGATCCGCAGCACATCATATCCGGATAAGAGCAGGGCCCCCAGAAAAGCTGCGCGCAGAAACAGCATCAGCTCCCAATGAATATAGGTACTCATACTCTACCGGAACAATCGTCTGAGAAGAGGTTCTTCCTTCTTCTCAGGAGTCTTCGACAGATACGTAAGGCTGTTGGTCTTTCCCTCTATGTCTACTTCGCCCTTTTCCAGATTCAGACGTTTGACATGAAGCTGTTCCCCTTTTATCAGCAGTTTTCCTACCTTGGTATGCACCAGGATTTCTTTTTCGTCAAAAGAAGTCACATCCTGCACCCCTGTGATGGTGCCTCCCTGACGGTTTTCCAGTACCAGCCTGTGAGCCATTCCGGTTCTCTCCTCTGCCATATGCCCTCCCAGCTTTCTCCATGGTCATTTACAGTTAATCTATGAAACTCCACAAAAAAATAGACCTGGATGTCTTAACAGAAGCAGGCAAAGACAGCGTATCAGAGATACCGGTACATACTCTCCACTTCTTCTTTGCGGACGGTTTCCTTCACTTCCAAAACCTCCACCTTTACGTTTTTGCTTCCAAACTGAATTTCAATAATATCTCCTGTTTTTACAGCTACAGAAGCCTTGGCCGGCTTGTCGTTCACCAGAACACGACCAGCATCACAGGCTTCATTGGCCACTGTCCGACGCTTGATCAGACGGGATACTTTTAAATATTTATCCAGACGCATAAGCTTTCCTCCTACATAAAAAATGGGGGAACCACCGTTCCCCCTGGCTATCGTCATTCTTATTTCGCGTTAACCATATCTTTTAAAGCTTTTCCTGCTTTAAATTTCGGAGCTTTAGAAGCCTCAATCTTCATAGTTGCACCAGTCTGAGGATTTCTACCCTCTCTAGCAGCTCTCTCGCTGACTTCAAATGTACCAAAGCCAACTAACTGAATTTTTCCACCTTTTTTTAATTCGTCAGATACTACATCGATGAAAGATTTTAAAACTGCCTCCACATCTTTCTTCGCTAAATTAGTTTCTTTCGCCATAGCTGCTACTAATTCTGTCTTGTTCATGGTGTTTCCTCCTCTAATGATCTCTCTTTCTTGTTTGTTCGCACCACCAAAGACGATAGTGCTCTGTTTACTATATATATACCTTTTGTCTCATATTGTCAAGGTTTTTTCGGGGGTTTTTGTTCAATTTTGCACGGTTTTCCCGGTTTCAGAGCGTAACGTCCTCTCTCTTTCTTTTAATTCTTCCCAGGAAAGACTTGCCGCTTCCTGATCATCCGGAGAGAAAATTCTTGGGTGACGGTACTTCATTTTAGAGGAAATTCCCGCAAGCACATCTTCTATGGTAAAAAGTCCCTCCTCCTGTGCAATCACACTGTGGAGCACCACAGAAAGGAGCAGATCTCCCAGCTCTTCGCACAGATGAGAGCCGTCTTTTCCTTCGCCCAGTTCATCAATGGCCTCAAGAACCTCTTCTGTCTCGTTTACCAGACATTCCTTCAGGCTGTCATGGGTCTGCACGCTGTCCCATGGGCATTTTGCTCTTAATTCCCTGACAATTTCTACAAACTCATCAAACGCTTCCATGTGTGGTCTCCATCCTCGTATTTCTGTTATCGCCATCCACAATTCCCGGGAACTGCAGATGGCGACTGAAATCCAATTACATCATTGTATCTACCATATCCAGAACAGCCTTGCCCATGACTGCTGATTTCTCATCTGCATCTGCAAGAGAGGTTCCTTTTACACCATAGTAGAATTTTACTTTTGGTTCTGTACCAGACGGACGTACACATACCCATGCGTCATCGGTAAGGTCATAATACAGTACGTTGGAGCTTGGAAGACCTGTGGAGGTTACTTCTCCTGTTGCCAGATCCTTAATGGTATCTGCCTTGTAATCTCTTACGGAAGTCACCTTATGGCCTGCAAATTCTGCCGGAGGATTCTTACGGAGTGTATCCATGATCTCCTGAATCTTCTGTAAGCCTTCGATTCCTTTCAGAGTTACGGACTTAATATCATCTTTATAGTATCCATATGCTTCGTACATTTCGATCATTGCATCCCAGAGTGTCTTACCCTGTGTCTTATAATAAGCAGCAGCCTCACAAAGAGCCATAGTTGCCACGATAGCGTCTTTATCTCTTGCATAGGTACCAATCAGACAGCCATAGCTTTCTTCAAAGCCAAAAAGGTAAGTTCCTTTTCCGCTGTTCTCAAATCCCAGAATCTGCTGTCCAATGAACTTGAATCCGGTAAGTACCTCGATGAGCTTCACGCCATAGCCTTTTGCAATGGCATCTGCCAGGTTGCTGGTAACGATGGTCTTGATCAGAGCGCCGTCTTCCGGAAGACTTCCGTTCACAGCCTTTCTCTGTCCTATCTCATAGTTTGCCAGAAGACATCCGGACATATTTCCGGTGAGATCATGATATTCCCCGTTTTTATCTTTTACACGGACACCAAGACGGTCTGCATCCGGGTCTGTGGCAAGTACCAGGTCTGCATCCACTTCCCTGGCCAGCTTCAGGCCCAGTTCAAACGCTTCTGCCGCTTCCGGGTTAGGATAGCTGACCGTCGGGAAATCTCCGTCTGGAAGCTCCTGTTCCTTCACAACATAAACATTCTCAAAGCCCAGTTCCTTTAAGATTCTTCTGGCTGGAATATTGCCGGTTCCATGTAATGGAGAGTAAACAATTTTCAGATTCTTGCCTTCTGCCTGAATGGCATCCATATGGATAACCTGTTTCTTCAGTTCTGCAATATACGCATCATCGATTGCCTGTCCGATCACTTCAAACAGACCTGCCTTCTCTGCATCTGCCTTCTCCATAGTACGTACGGTATTCCAGTCAGAGATTGCCTTTACTTCAGCCATGATTCCAGTATCGTGAGGCGGAGTAATCTGCGCGCCGTCCTCCCAGTATACCTTGTATCCATTGTATTCCGGCGGATTGTGGCTTGCAGTAATGTTGATTCCGGCTACACAGCCTAAGTGACGCACTGCAAAAGAAAGCTCTGGTGTGGGTCTTAAAGATTCAAAAATATATGCCTTGATGCCATTGGCTGCCAGACAAAGGGCCGCTTCCTGTGCAAATTCCGGAGACATATGACGGGAATCATAAGCAATGGCAACACCCTGTGCCTGCTTACCTACCTTGGTGATATAGTTGGAAAGACCCTGGGTGGCACGTCTTACCACATAAATGTTCATGCGGTTGGTTCCGGCGCCGATAATTCCTCTAAGACCTGCGGTTCCAAACTCCAGATCCATGTAAAAACGTTCTTTTAATTCCTTCTCATCATTTTCGATCTCTTTCAGTTCTGCTTTTGTAGCATCATCGAAGTATGGGTTTGTAAGCCACTGACGATATACATCCATATACTCCATACTCTTGTACCTCTCTTTCCCTTTGTTTCGCTGTTTCTTCTACAGCATTCTGTTTTTTTATTATACCTCAGTTTTTTTGAAAAAGAAAGCCTAATCCGGCTATTCTGTTTGAAAATCACTTTCAAAAAGGATATTTTTGGAAACATTTTTCCGTGAATTTTTCCCAGGTCTCCCTGTGCCGGATCAGAGACTTTTGCTTTTCTGTGTTTTTCTCGGAAATCCAGGCTTTGTTATGAGTATAATAGTAATTTGCCAGTTTCCAGTATTTTTCCGGATAGGTGAAACGGATTTTCAGGTTTTCCCATTCCATAGGTGTGATATTCTTCTCCTGATGGTAGTTTTGCAGCATTTCTCTGGCCAGAGAAAGATCCCAGTTATATTTTTCCAGAATCTTTCGCATAAACCGGTACAAATCTCCCATCTGCACATCAAATCCCCAATGTCCGAAATTAGTTACCGCTGTTTTTCCTCTGGTCATGAGTACATTGTGCTGGTTATATTCCCCATGACAGACACAGCCCTCTTCCATTGCTTTTTGATAAAGAATCTGGTAATCTGATTCCTTCAGCATGGACAGAGCCTTTTCCCCCTTCTCCAGAAACCATTCCACACTTCCGAGAAAGTCTTTTTCAAAAGGACTTACCGCACCTTTTTTCCGGATAAATTTCCGGATCTTCCGGATTTCCTGGTTGTGCCGGGTATACTCATCGGTCAGGGATTTTTCCATGTAATCTTCCACAAGGGGAAGATGCATTTCTTTATGTACCCCTGCCAGGGTACGGATACTTTTCCGGATATCCTCTCTGGATTTTGTATCGCATTCTCTTCCTTCATACCAGCGTTGAAGGGTAAAGGGAATATGATCCTTATCCCAACTTATCAGTTCTCCCTCCTGATTTTCCATAAAACGGTCCACCAGAATACCTTTTTGTTCCATGGAGAGCAAAAGCTCCTGCTGTTTTTTCAGCTTTTTTTCCGATCCCCAGAATTCTTTCAGGATCAGAAGCCCCTGCTCCGTATGACAAAGCAGCGCGCCTCTGATTCGGTTGGTGCTTTTGGCAGTCAGGCCATATTGTTCTAAGGTACTGAGTCCGTAATCATACAATCTTATTGCCCCCTCTTATTTTTGTACCTTCTATCCTATGTCCTCCTTTTGCCTGGTAATACAAAAAAACAGACCGATTCCTCAGTCTGTTTCTTTTTTTCTTTGAGAAAGCCTTGCAAGAAGTCTTTCTTTTGTATTTTCTTCCGGCGTATCCAACACCAGTTCCAGAAACTCTTCCAAGATCACTCCCATCTCCTTCCCTGGTTTACATCCGGCTTCTATGAGATCTTTTCCGGTTACTGCCAACGTTTTCAGGGAAACGCACTGCTGCTTTCTCACAATTTCCTCATAACAGGCAGTCACGCCATCCAGACGCGCCAGCTTTTCTTCCCTTCGGTACTCGCTCTGCGCCAGCACATCCGCTCTCTGGACTTCCAGATATAAAGGAAACATCTCTGCTCCAATACGGCTTACGGCATGACGCACTGCTTTTGGTTCTGCCTTTGGACGATAGTCATGCCATTTGATCAGATGTGTTACCTTACGGATGGTATCGTTATCCATTTTCAAACGGCGGAGAATTTTTCCCGCCATTTTTTCCCCTTCCGGTCCATGCATCTTGAAATGATCCCGTCCATTCTCATCGGTCTTCTTCACCACCGGTTTTCCAATATCATGGAGCAGCATGGTGAGGCGAAGCACTTTGTCCCCGGGAATATGCAAAAGGCTGCAAAGGGTGTGCTCTCCCACTGTATAACAATGATGGGGCGTTCTCTGCTCTGTTTCCATACAGGCATCAAATTCCGGAAGAACTTCACAGGTAATCCCAGCTTCATAAGCTGTCCGAAGATAATCGGGATGAGGAGACACCAGAAGTTTCAAAAGCTCCACCTGTATCCGTTCTGCGCTCACATGCCTCAGATTAGGCGCCATTTGCTTCAGAGCTGCCCGGGTATGATTTTCAATGGTAAATCCCAGCTGGGCAGAAAACCGTACTGCGCGAAGAATCCGAAGGGCATCCTCTGTAAACCGTTCCACAGGATCGCCCACACAGCGGATCACTCCCTGTTCCAGATCTTCTTTTCCATGAAAGAGATCTACCAGCCCCTTTGCAGGATTATAAGCCATGGCATTGATGGTAAAATCTCTCCGTCTCAAATCCGCTTCCAGGCTTGCCGTAAACAACACTTCCTTTGGATGGCGTCCATCTTCATACTCCCCATCCACACGATAGGTGGTCACCTCAAAGCCTTCTTTCTCCAACATAACCGTAACGGTCCCATGTTGAAGACCGGTATCCACTGTACGCCGAAAAATGCGCTTCACTTCTTCCGGTCTGGCAGACGTAGTGATATCCCAATCATCAGGAATGCGCCCGAGAATAGAATCCCGGACGCATCCACCCACCGCATAAGCCTCATAGCCATGGGCTTCCAGCTCTTTTAAAATTGTTTCAACTTTATTTGGAATATTTAAAATCATAGATTAATATGCTCTTCCCCAATAAACCATTTTCTTCGCTGGTTTTCCACAACATACACAGACATCGCTGAGCTGTTCCTGTTCAAAAGGAATACATCTGGAGGTTGCCTGTACGTCTTCTTTGATCTTATCTTCACATTCCTGACATCCACACCACATTGCTTTTACAAATCCAGGTTTTGTGTTGATGGTTTCTTTGAAGGTCTCATAGTCTGTTGCCACATACGTATGGGCATCTCTGTGAGCGCGAGCCCGTTCCAGCATTTCCTTCTGCATCTGATCCAGGATTTCCTGTACTTTTTCTGTGAGCTCTTCAAATTTCACCACATATTTTTCTCTGGTGTCACGACGGCAGATTACAGCCTGTCCGTTTTCGATATCCTTTGGTCCGCATTCAATACGAACAGGGATTCCTCTCATTTCCTGCTCTGCAAATTTGAATCCCGGGCTCTTATCTGTATCGTCTACCTTTACGCGGATTCCAGCAGCCTTCAAGCCTGCATAGATCTCGTCTGCTTTTTCCAGAACGCCTTCTTTTCTCTGCTGGATAGGAATGATCACAGCCTGTACCGGAGCAATTCTCGGAGGCAGTACCAGACCGCTGTTATCTCCATGTACCATAATAATGGCACCGATCATACGTGTCGTCATACCCCAGGAAGTCTGGTGTACATACTGCAGTTTGTTTTCTTTGTCTGTATACTGAATGCCAAATGCTTTTGCAAAACCATCCCCAAAGTTATGGCTGGTTCCAGACTGCAGCGCTTTTCCATCATGCATCAGGGATTCAATGGTATAGGTTGCTTCTGCACCTGCAAATTTTTCTTTGTCTGTTTTTCTTCCCTTTACCACCGGAATAGCCAGAACTTCTTCACAGAAATCTGCATAGAGATTCAGCATCTGAATGGTTCTCTCTTCTGCCTCTTCTGCTGTTGCATGAGCAGTATGGCCTTCCTGCCATAAAAACTCACGGGAACGAAGGAATGGACGAGTTGTCTTTTCCCAGCGAACAACAGAACACCACTGATTATAAACCTTCGGAAGGTCTCTGTGAGACTGGATTTCCTTCTGATAAAAGTCGCAGAACAGGGTCTCAGAAGTGGGACGTACACAAAGGCGCTCCTGAAGAGGATCCAGGCCCCCATGTGTTACCCATGCAACTTCCGGCGCAAAACCTTCTACATGATCCTTTTCTTTCTGAAGAAGGGATTCCGGAATGAACATTGGCATATATACATTCTCTACCCCTGTTTCTTTAAATCTTCGGTCTAACTCATTCTGAATATTTTCCCAGATGGCATAGCCTGCCGGTTTGATCACCATACAGCCCTTTACACTGGTATAGTCACATAATTCTGCCTTTTTCACCACATCGGTATACCACTGGGCGAAATCCTCTTCCATAGAGGTAATGGCTTCTACTAATTTCTTCTCTTTTGCCATGATTTGATTCTCTCCTTTTTTTGTGATGTAAATGCAACAGGGATGACAGGCATCTGACCACCTCCTTGCGGAGGGCTTTTTTATTTCCCAAAAATAAAAAAAGAAGCCTATCCAATCCCTCACAAGGGACCGAATCGCTTCGGCGGTACCACCCTAATTAGCAGAAATTTTACTTCTGCTCTCTTTCTATTCCATTAACGCTGGAAATACGCCGTACTTCAATTGCACAGGGCTCCGAGGCCGGTTCCACGATTCACGCACAAAACCCTTCCAGCACTGCCCGTAGATGTTTCACCGTAACCTGCAAACACATCACACCGGGAGGGGCTTCTCTCTGAGATTGATCCTCATGTACTATTCTCTTCACTGCCATTTTCTTATCTCCTTTATTCTATGTCATGACAGGAGTAGTGTCAAGGAGTTTTTTCTATCTGTCACTAAACATCCATCAAACTTTTTCTTATATCCTCCGTAGGAAGGGGGGCATGGGTGGACCGTTGCCTTACGGTCCCCCAACCTCGCTCTCCTCACACCTGTATAGAAATCTCTCTTCCGGTACGGCTGTATTTATAATAACGTACCCCTGCTGCATCCAGCATCCGTTTGGATGCAATCACAGATGGGGTATCCGCATATTTATCGCAATCATAGACAACGGTCTTGATCCCGGACTGTATGATTGCTTTTGCACATTCGTTGCAGGGAAACAGGGAAACATATAATTTTGCCCCTTCCAGACTTCCTCCCCGATAATTCAGGATCGCATTCAGCTCACTGTGGGTCACATAGAGATACTTGGTATAAAGGGGATCACCTTCCCGCGCCCAGGGAAACTCTTCATCGGAACAGCCAATGGGAAATCCATTATATCCCATAGACAAAATTTTGTTGTCCTGACTGACGATACAAGCACCCACCTGAGAATTGGGATCTTTGGAGCGCATACCGGACAACATGGCAACCCCCATAAAATATTCGTCCCAGGATAAATGATCCGTACGTTTCTGACTCTTTTTCTCCATTGTAAAACTCCTCCTTTTTCCCTGTGTCTGACAGAAGCCGCCAATTTTTCCCGCCCTCTGCCTGTAGCTTTCTAATTCTTATCTTGCGCCATCTTTTCAGAATAAAAACGGATTATTCTGTTTCAATCTGTGCAATTCTGTTTTTATGGCGTTCCTCTTCTGAAAATGGGGTGTTTAAGAATGTATCCACAATCTTAACTGCCAGTCCAGGACCTACCACTCTTCCCCCTAAGGCCAGAACGTTGGCATCGTTGTGCAGTCTGGTTGCTTCTGCGCAGAAACAATCTGTACAAAGTGCAGCGCGGATTCCCTTGATCTTATTTGCTGCAATGGAAATTCCAATTCCTGTTCCACAGATCAGAATGCCCTTATCGCAGGTTCCATCCAGAATTGCCTTTGCTACCCGTTTTGCATAAATGGGATAATCTGTGGATGCTGTGCTGTCGCATCCATAATCCTGATATTCCAGTCCTTTTTCGTCCAGATACTTCTTAATTTCCTGTTTCAGTTCAAAACCACCATGGTCACATCCTAATGCTATCATTATTTCTTTTCCTCCTGTACATTTAATATTTTATGTCCCGCAGCTTTCAGCAGGCGATTCATAATCGCCTGTCCCATTCTGGGGGTATAAAAAGCCTCTGAGTAAATGGCGCTTACCTGACACTGATCAAACTCACGAAGTACCTCGTAAAGATGATGTGCAATGGTTTCTTCCTCCTCACGGCTTCCAATACTCTTCACAACTCCAAGGGGGTACCGGGCAAAGGTCTCATCTGTGGCAATAATTCCCACCTGTTTTCCAAGTCTGGCTGCCTCTTCTGCAAAATGGTTGATGGCATTTACCACTCCATCTGTCTCTCCCTCTACAATGGTCAGATCCGCTTTTGGCGCATAATGACGGTATTTCATACCTGGAGCCTTAGGTCTAATCTTGCTGTCACTCTTTAAGAGTCCCCGGTCCATCCGCACCTTTCCCAAAAGATCCTGGAGCATTTCCAGAGAAATATATCCCGGACGCAGTACCACTGGAATCTCTTCTGTAAAATCCACGATTGTGGATTCCAGACCGATTCCCACCTGTCCTCCGTCAATAATCATATCAATGGCATCCCCCAGATCCTCCATCACATGCTCCGCAGTGGTGGGACTAGGTCTTCCAGAAGTGTTGGCGCTTGGCGCCGCCACATATCCCCCTGCCTGAAGGATCAGTTCTCTGGCAATGGGATCACTGGGAAAACGCACCGCCACACTGGATAATCCCCCTGTGGTTTCCAACGGAACCTTATCTGCCTTTGGCAGGATCATGGTCAACGGTCCCGGCCAATAGGTTTCTGCCAGAAGTTTTGCCTTTTCTGGAATCTCTGTGACAATTTCTTCCAGATCTTTCATCTGTGCAATGTGAACAATCAATGGATTGTCCGACGGTCTTCCCTTGGCTGCATATATTTTCATGGATGCTCTTGGGTCCAGCGCATTCCCTCCCAGGCCATATACTGTTTCTGTGGGAAACGCCACCAGACCGCCGCTTCTCAGAATTTCTCCTGCGCGTACAAGGGCTTCTCTGTCCAGTCTGTCTGCCGTCATCGTTACAATTTCTGCTCTCATGATATCTCCTTATTCCCCTGTCTTTATAATACAGGTCTGATATGCTTCATCCTGGAATACCACTTCTCCCAGACTTTTCAGAAGGGTAGTATTCAGTTCCTCTCCGTATTTTTCTCTTTCCATGGAGCCAAGAAAAATATAGGAAACGTCATATTTTTCTAATAAAGCGCGTACTTCCTCTTCATTTTCGGAAGTATATATTGTTTCAATCTCCTGACTCTTCTTATTCAGATCCTCTACATCATTTCTCCAGAGCCATTCGTGTACCTTCCATCCAAGAATGGTGGGAAGACCAGTCATAGCTGATACCCTTTCATATCCGGTATAGCTGTCTCCGTTAGCCTCCAGAACTACCGGAGCGTCCTTGATATTCTCCGAAAGCCAACGAATGCCTGCGGCATCCTCCGCAAAATCCGTTTCCAGAAACGCTTTGGCATTTAATCCCTGATAATTCTTTGGATTCCACACCTCTCCAAGCCAGGCGCCTACACTGTTTCCCAAATAACCAAAGGTCCACAGAAGGCAAACCAGCCCAACAGCAGCAATTCCTTTCAAAAGTTTCTTTCCCGCCAGACTGAAAAAACGGAAAATCACGTAACCCATGACAATCCCAAACATGATATATGCCTGGTAAGTTAATTTAAACATGGTATTCGCCCTGGGAAATCCGCTTTCCTCATAAATATCTCTGACATACACCAGTTCCGGAATCAGCACCAGACCTATGGCGCAAAGCCCCAGAATCACTGCAAAAAGATCGGACTCCTGGAAGGCTTTTAATAATCGGTAAGGATTTTTCTGTTCCATTGTTTTTAATTTTTCTGCGGTCACAGATACCAGAAAGGCAATCGTAAGCGCCGCCGGAAGTCCCCAGAGTATCAAAAGCTGATAAATTCTGGAATGGGTTTTTGCCAGAGCCACACCCTGAACCATAGTCTCAAACTGCAAAGTAAAGGGAAGAATCACCACATAAGATACAAAAAGCACCTCCACTGCCTGAACAGCCGTCACAAGAAGAATCTGCCTGCCCTTTCCTTTAAACCGGATTATATTGGTAAAAAGCGCCACGCCTCCAGTTACCACGAAATAAATCACAAAATCCCAGAAATTAGTCCACTGAAACATTCCCAGAAGTCCTCCGGCCAGTAAAAGATGGGGCATAAAAATCTCTCTTTTCCAGAAAATCTTATGGCCTGAAACGTCCCCCATGTTTGGTTCTTTCAGCTTTTTCACCCAGGCATACAAAAGCCCCACAAGCAAAAGAACAAACATAACATTCACGACGTGGGCATGAAGGTCTCCCAGAATAAAGGAGTAACTGGGAAACTCATGGATGGTTTTATCCGGCACATCCGGTCGATACCCAATATATCGTGTGGCATTGGGAAACCAGTAGCTGTCAATTTCTGTCTTTCCCTGAAGCTTCTGAATCAGCGGAAGAAGGTTTCCGTAGATTACATAATGCATATTTCCCGCAAGAGAAACCGCTCCCCCTGCCAGAAGCCCGGCAAGAGAAGGCATTGCCTTTGATACGCTATTTTTTCTCTTCTGCTGCCAGTCTGTCATCATCTGGAACACCAGAGAAAACGGCAGGACAAAAGCCAGTCCGGCTACAAAGGTGCGCATCAGATTATAGGTAAGAGCCACACTGCTTCCCGAAAGTTTCGTCAGAAACACCGCAAAATACTGCCCGCCATAGTAATAATTGATATGTCCCTGGGAATACCAGAGATCTCTTGGGGGAAGAGTGGTACTTCGCATCATTGCTTCCATAAATCCGTAGTCCATAAACTTCTCTGTCCCATATGCTGCCGGACGGAAGCCTGCAAAATAAGTCCAGAGAAGAAAGATGCCAAAGAAAAGAAGTTCTTCCCAGATGATCAGTCCCAGTTCTCCCTCTGGAAACGCCTGAATATTCTTTTTCTGTTCATATAAAAACAAGACAAAACAGCCTGCAGCGCACACAGCAGTCACACCAATGCAAGTCCATGTGGTAAACTTCATTACCTTAACAGATACCAGCAGCCAGGTAAGAAAACCTGCTGCTGCAATAGAAAGCACCTTGGAAAACAGCCAGCCTTTATCCCGAAAACCACAAAACAGCCAGCCAGTCACCGGCATTGCCAAAAATCCAAGAAGCGCGGCAAGAAGCCACCAGGTCCAGAAGGTCCATACATCTCCCTTTAACAGAAAAGCGGATGCCACCACCAGCAGCGCTGCCACACCAGCCTTTAATCCCCATTTTTTCATTTCAGATTTCCTCCTGTTCAAATGGTACGTCTCAGTCTGCGAAAATCTTTCCATGCCTGTCTGCCAATTCCAAATATCCGTTTCATATTGATGGAATTCTTTCCTCCCTGACGCGGCCGGAAGGTAATGGGGTAATAGGTAACTCCCATCTGGTTCTTTTCATAAATCACAGTCATAAGCACATTCGTAAGAAAAAATCCCTCTGGAATCTTATCCAGCACCTGTGACAGCTGGGAGGCCCGCATCAGCCGATACGGTGTATTGGCATCTCTCACCCATACACCAAAGGTAAGAAACAGCACCAGTCTCAAAATCTTTGTAACAAAAATCCTGGAAAGACCATCCTTTCGGTTCTTTCGATATCCAATCAGAAGCCCGCATTTCTCCCGGTTTTTCCAGAATTCCGGAAATTCCTCAGCCAGTGTCTGACCATCGGAATCTGTCTGAAAAATATAGTCAGCTCCTGCCTCAACTGCATAGCGATAACCACGCAGGATTGTCCCTCCATGTCCTTCATTTGCCTTATCAATTCCAATCAGGCGTGGATACTTTTTTTCACATTCCCTGATTTTTTCGTAAGTTTTATCCTTACTTCCATCATTTAAAATCATAAGCCGGCTCTCACCGCCCACAGCTTCCACCACCGGATACCAGTGAGCGATCACCTGCTCGATATTTGCCTCCTCATTATAAGCAGGCATAACAATATATAAACAATCATGTTTCATAAATTCTGATTCTCCCATCTTCCGAATTATATACCAATGGATAGATTTGCGCAATGATGTCTTCCCGACAGACCTGTTGTTCAAATTCCATTCCTTCTTCAAAAACAATATAAGTGATGTGTTCTTCCATCACTGTTTTGCGAAGCTGTGCCTTATTGGCAGTGGTATAGATCAGCTCTGCCTTAGCTGCCCGGTAATTGGTATCATACCCTGCCGACCAGGCATAATAGGGCCAGCCCAGATATAGCATTTTACCAGACATGGTCACCTCACTGATACTGTACTCCGGCGTAAGGAGCAAATCCTCACCTGTCAGATTTTCTGTCAGCCAGTCTGTCACATCACTTTCCATGGATACTCCCACCCGATGGGCGCTGTCATTTCCCTTTAAGATTACCACAAAATCATAGATTCCTGTCGCCGTCAGCACAACGGTAAGAAGAACTCCAAGAACAGGGGCAATCCCCCTTTTTTTGAAAAGAGCCACCACTGCCCATGCCCAGAGCATTGCCAAAAAAGCATAAGAAATCATAATATACTTATGATTTACATTGATATCCGGCGTAAGTGATACCAAAAAAGCAAAAAAGAAGGGAAACAAGCTGGCAGCCATCCATATCCGAAGTTTTCTATTCATAAAGAATCCCAGGAACACAAGGCCCACAAAAAAGATTCCACTCATGGACAAAAGATAACCAAGCACCCCAAAAAGAGACTTGTCCTGGGAAAGGAACCCCCAGTAAAAGGAGGGCTCTGTGGCAGCTCCCCGGATAAAAAGCCTGGACTGGAGAAAGGACAAAAATACGGAAACACCTGCGGTCACAGCATAATCCAGTTTTCCCGAAGAAAACAGTCCAAAACCTGCCAAAATCAACAGACCACCAATCACAGCCGCGCCATTCCAGAAGGTTGTCAGTCCCAGAAACATCCCCACAAAAACAGCCAGATCCAGATGGCGGCTCTTCCACGCCTCTCTGGTAAAGAAACAAAAACGCAGCCAGGAAACGCCTCTCTCCGGTCTTTCCTCTGCCGCCTCTACCCATTCCAGATAGACCCAGAGCGCCAAAGCTACCAGAA
Source organism: uncultured Blautia sp. (assembly GCA_937900135.1). Lineage (GTDB taxonomy): Bacteria > Bacillota > Clostridia > Lachnospirales > Lachnospiraceae > Blautia_A. Next base: position 28,917 of record CALCDJ010000055.1, read on the forward strand.
GAAGCCCAAAGGCCAGATGTCTCTGATTCAGATACACATTAAAATTCCAGAGACCCCAATCCTCATTGGGGGTATATCCAGGAAAGGAGGTATTTTCTGTCAGGGTTCTCCAAAGATCTCCGTTCTGAATATGTTCCCACACAAAGCGGAAAAAGGTAAATGCGCTGCGAAAAAAGAACAGAAGGACTGTCACTATTCCAACCATCCTCTGCCCGGTCATTCTCTTCGCCAGTGCATACAAAAGCATAAGAAATCCGCCCAGAGAAAGCACACTGACAAGGTTATAGGCAAAATCCAGCCGCAGCCCCAGATATTCCAGATTTCCTGCAAGAAACTGAAACATAAAATGATATCTCACATCCTCTCCTCCAAAATGAGGATACTGGGTGGGAAAATTATCCGATCTGGAGAAAGAACGCATCATAGCCGTATGCGGCGCATAATCGCCATATACGGTAAAGCCGGAGTACAACACCCCATCTTTTATATAGAAGACATAGAACATGATCCATGTCAAAAATGCAAACAGCAAAACAAAAAAGCCCAGTTCCAGAATTTCCGGACCTTTCCGGATGCTAAAAACCTGTTTTTCTTTTTTTTCTGCTTTGGCATACCTTCTTAAGTATACCAAAGCCAGAAAAATTACTGTAACGGAGATCATTACCAGATTTCCATAAAAAAGAGGCGTCTTCAGACCAGCTATTCCGGCCAGACTGGACACAAGGTAGGTTCCCCAGCCCATGGCAAGGGTTCCAAGACCATATGCCGCCGGAAGGCGCACCCAGATTTCTTCTCTCTTCTTCTGTGTTTCCTTTCTATTCCAGAGAAACAGCTCCGATATTTCTGCTCCTGTCAGAAAATTCAAAAGTACATAAATAATTCCCAGCATTGTTTTTCCCGTCCTATATTTTTCCAACTATGGCTTCAGTATATCAAAATACAATTCCCTTTCAAAGAGACTTCACAGGAATTTCTAAATTTTTTTCTCCAGATAACGACCAATTCCTCTGGCAATCGCCTCTGCCACCTTCTTCTGATACTTTTCCTCCTGTAACAAAGCTGCCTCTTCTGGATTTGTCAGGAATCCGCACTCCACAATGGCAAGTACCCCTTTGCTTTTTTTCAACAGGTAATACGTTTTATTTCCCTTTTCTTTTCTGGGACGTTTTATGGAAAGCCCCTGGTTCAGTTCTTCCTGGAGAAAACCAGCCAATGCTTCCCCTTCCGCTGAATCTGTATAATAAAACACCTGTGGCCCAAAGACCTCCGGGTCCTGATAACTGTTCTGGTGGATGCTCACTGTGAGCAGCGGACTGGCTTCCTCAATTATGGCAATCCGCTTCTGCATATCCTGCGCCTTTTTATTTCTGCCATCTTCCCCGCAGAGGCAGGTATCCTCCTCCCGTGTCATAACCACAGAAAATCCCTGCTCCTGAAGGATTTCCTTTAATTTCCAGGCAACTGCAAGATTAATCCCCTTCTCCTTCAGACCGCCCACGCCCAACATTCCCGGGTCTTCCCCTCCATGTCCGGGATCTATGACAATAACCGGATCCCTGGAGGGCTGACTGGCGGTAACCGCCGCCTCTCTGGCAAGTACAAAAAAGCACACCAGCATCAGGCATGCCATAACCAGTTCCATACTTCTTTTTTTCATAAAAAAACACTCCCTGGTATACTCGATTCAGTATATGTCCAAGAGAGTGTTTTTATCTCATTTGTTATTGCAGATTCTCACTGATCACAGACCAGATGCCGCTATTCTCAAAACCTAACTTCCACTGTGCCACACCTGCCAGCTCATACTTGGGAATCAGCTTCACCTTCGCTGCCACAGACTGTGCATCCTCCAGCCAGATCTGATAGGTATCTCCTTCGCTCTCATAGGTGCCGTAATTCTGTCCTGCCTCCTGATCCCAGTAGGTCTCCACCTGATGAACAGAAATCACCTCCTGCGCCTGATCCATACCGATGGCCTCGCTGGTAAGAGCACCGCCGCTGGTTTTCCACAATCTTGTATAAAATGGAATGGCATTAATCACACGTGACGGATCCACTTCCTTAAGCGTATCCACGATGCCCTTCTCTACCCACGGCAGAGATGCCACAGAACCTGCCTGTTCAGAGCCCACATAATGTTCATCATATCCCATAATGATCACATAGTCCACCACTCTGCCCTGTTCGGTACGGTCGTAGTGGCTGGTAAAGTCCTCTGGAACCGGATTATCCACAGAAAGCACCAGTTCATTCTTATGGCATTCAATGGAAAGCTCTCTCAGAAATTCCAGGAAATGAGGCCCTACGTCTTCTTTGAGAGATTCAAAATCCACATTAATGCCATCAGCACCTACACTTAACGTGCCATCCACCAGCTGACGAATCAGATTCTGTCTGGATGAAGTATGGGAAAGAACCTCTGTGGTAGTTACTTCTTCCTTAAAATTATCAATGAGAGGCCACACCTGCATTCCTCTCTCATGAGCCTGCGCTACATAATCTGCCGATGGAATACCAGATACGTTTCCGTCATTGTCTGCAATGGTAAACCAGGTAGGAGAAATCACATTAACTCCTGATACATTCTGTACTGTCTCCGCCAGTCCTGCATTGGCATCCATATTGGTGACCTGATGCCATGCCATATTTACCGGCTCCTCCATATTATAATAGGTATATTCTTCCTTCTCGAATTCCCGTTCCATGGTCTGCACCTGGGGCTCACTGACCTTCTTCTTCTCAATATAGCCAGTATAACCATCTGAGGTTGCCACCTGGTCCCAGTCCTCCAGCTCTTCCATCAGGGTCAGAACCGTTCCCTTCTCCACTCTGGTCAGGACTTCTGCCTTGATTCCTCCCCGAATGCGAACATAGGTATCCTTATTTACAGTAACTGTGTTCACATCTGTAAAATCACACTGAATGGCAATTCTGGCAGGTTCTTCTGCCGTATACACATCCATGTCTGTGTACTTCTGTACAAAAGGCACACTTAAATAAACACTTCCATCCTTCGTCCAGACTTCTCCTCCCGGGGTGTCGGATGCTGGTGTTGCTGTAAGCTCCGATGGGGTTGCATATAGAATCTGTTTTCCTTCCTCATCCCAGTAATATCTCTGATTCAGGTACGTATTTACTGCCTCCAGAGGGAGGTACTGCATTCCCTCTGCAATCTGCGCACGAGTCTCTATCCGCTGGGTTCCCACGATCAGCGCCGCTTCCCCCTCCTGGACGGTTCCGTAATATTCGTTCAGGTCTGCCTTCTCTCTTGTGGGCGTATATTTCAGAATAAAATGAGTAGCCAGCCCGATAACTGCAACCAGAATGATCAGAATACAAACGATCACAACCGGCATATGCTGCTGTTTCTTCTTCATAATTAATTTCATCCTTTCGGTATAGGTTCCTGATACTATAACATTTCTCAGAAGCAATTCTATGCCTCGCTACTGCTAAGCCCATTCATTATACCATATTCCAGGAAGATTTCATTACAAAATTCGACTTTTTATCTTTTTTTCATATTTCCATATCTATTTGTCTTCCCGAAACGGGACAGACGGGTCATACCAGGATTCATCCTAATGTAAAAGGCTTTCGGATTCCCCCGGCTGGTTAAGTATGAAGGGGATTTCTCTTGGTTCCATATGGGGGAATCCTTTTGTCTTCTGTTATTTGTCTTGAATAAAATCAAAGCTGACCTGTGCAATCCGGCCTTTTTCATCTTCCGTGTAGTCCCTCATATATCCACCGCCTTCTGCGATTCTACAGGCTCTCGCAATGGATTTGGGGCTGCTGAGCTCACCGTTCAGATACAGAGGAATCCCCTGTTCCTGATAGAGCTTCAGTTCTTTTTTCAGCGGTTTCTGGGACTTTTTCTTCCTTTTTGCACGTGATATATGTTCCGTATCCTGTCCTCCTTTCCTTCTTGATTTTAGAAAACACCTGATACTTGCAGAAAAAGATATCCATCCCTGCTCTTCTTTTTTCTGTCTTCCTTTTCCTTATATTCTTGTCAAATAATATGGGGATTTTGCCGCTGCCGCAGCAGAATGCTGCACGAAAGTTCATTGGCTTAGGCTTTGACATGAGTGAAAGATTTGAGTTTCCTGTAATATGTAAGCGTTTATAAAAGCAGAAATCAAATATCTTTTCCTGTTTCTATTATAAGTCTTCGCTTAAATTATGCAAGAGCTTTGAGCAATTTGTGAAATTTTTTCGATTTTCTTTTGAAATATTTTATAAATAGACAAATTGAATTTCTTTACATAATACGGTATGCTGTTATATAATAATAAAAAGCTGGCAATTTGCTTTGCATAAATGAATCAAAAAGCATGATAATAAGTCATAGACTAAATAGGATGTGATCATATGAAAATAGAAAAAATCAACGAAAACCAAATCCGCTGTACCCTTACCAAGGAAGATCTTGAGAATCACCAGCTCCGCATCAGCGAACTTGCTTACGGCACCGAGAAGGCCAAGAAGCTGTTTCGGGACATGATGCAGCAGGCGCAGATGCAGTTTGGCTTTGAAGCCGACAACATCCCTCTGATGATCGAAGCCATTCCTGTCAGTGCGGACAGCATTATCCTGATCATCACCAAGGTGGAAGACCCGGAGGAACTGGATACCCGTTTTTCCAAATTCGCTCCTTTCCGTGGCAGCGACCAGTCTGATACCTTACAGCTTGATGGCGCAGACAATATCATTGATATGTTCCAGAAGATTTATGAAGCCAAGCGAAGCCTTTCTTCCGGCGAAACTTCCACGCCTAATGACACCAGAGAAACTCCTCAGGAGAAACCGGAGAAGGAACCGGAGGTTAATCTCATCCGTCTGTTTTTCTTCCCTCATCTGGACGATGTCATCTCTGCCTCTCACGGATTGAACGGTTTCTTTACAGGACCCAACACCTTATACAAAGACCCGGCAAGCGGCACATATCAGCTGATCCTCCATCAGGATTCTTATACCCCTCAGGAATTTAACAAGGTCTGCAACATTCTTTCCGAATATGGACAGGGCAGAGCCTTTTCTGCAGCCGGCGAGGCCCACCTGAAGGAACACGGAGAGCTGATTACCGAACATGCATTGCAAAATCTGGCACAGCTTTAAAGACCATTACTATGCTTTTAAAAGAAGAACCTGTTTCCCACTTCAGGAAACAGGTTCTATTTTTTCTTCATTATTCTCCAAGAAAATCATTGAGCTGCTGAACCAGAATGTCTACATCCATTCCATGCACCATTGCTGCTTCTTCCAGGGATTCCATCTGAGAAGACGGGCATCCGATACAGTGCATACCTGCTCTCATAAGAACTGCTGCTGTATTAGGATCTAACTGAAGAAGTTCTCCGATCAGAGTCTGCTTTGTAACCTTTGCCATGGTAATTACCTCCAACTTACTTATATTCTTGACAGAAAATATCTGCCGTACCTGATTATTATAATACGGATTTTACCAGAGCGCAACTAAAAAGTCGTGTTCCAAATTTTATACTTGTAATCCATGGAAAGATATATTAGAATGGGGATAGAACCTGAACAGGGTACTAAAGAAGATGATAAGGAGGATACAACTATGGCATATGTAATTACAGACGAATGTGTAAGCTGCGGAACATGTGAAGCAGAGTGCCCATCTGAGGCTATTTCTCAGGGAGATGAGCATTATGTAATCGATCCGGACGCTTGTGTAGATTGCGGAACATGCGCAGATGCATGTCCTACAGAAGCAATCAAACCAGAATAATTCTTCTGGCATTAAGAAGGACTGAGGGCAATCGCCATCAGTCCTTCTTTTTTATCCTTTGCGGTGCCGCCTTCCTTTCTTTTCTGCGGATGCAGCTGCGGCTTCCTTTCGGGCAAGCTGCTGCCTGCGTATGGCAAGATCCAGAGAACGACATCTTTCCTCTTCTTCATTCTCAATCTTCATCTCCTGAGCGATCAGCCTCTCCAGAATCGCCTGAAATTCCAGTATTTTTGCATCGTGAAGTTGCTTCTGCGGGTTTTCTTCCACCTCTCCCCTGAGAGGCATCTCTGACTGGTTTTTTTCCACTTCCAAAGACTGCGGTACTTCTCCCTCCAGAAGCAAAATCTTACTTCCCGGTGTTCCAGGTGCAATCCGCGCAATTCTCGGAATCAGTTCTTTAATGGCGCGGAGTTGAAGTCCCCGGTTCTTCAGTTCTTTAATATTCCTGAATAGCTGAATATCATATCCTGTGTAGTATCGATGGCCAAGCTCATTGCGCTGAATATATAATTCCAGCTCGTCCTCCCAGTAACGCAGCACATAGGATTTTACTCCGGTCATCTCTGCCGCCTGACGAACGGTATATCGCACCATACTACCCCTCCTTATGATACTTCTTACCTCTATTATAGAAGTCCCGGATCAGGATTGCAATAAAAAGAGATCGACAAATTCTGCGACCTCCTTTTGCGTATTTTCTTCTATTTTTTCATATTTACGAACTGCGTATAACGCGGCAGCCATACCAGTTCCACGGTTCCAATGGGGCCGTTTCTCTGTTTGGCTATGATGATTTCTGCAATATCCTTCTTCTCTGTATCTTTGTGATAATAATCGTCACGATAGATAAACATAACCACATCCGCATCCTGCTCAATGGCTCCTGACTCTCGAAGGTCAGAAAGCATGGGCCGGTGATCCGGTCTTTGCTCCACCGCGCGGCTTAACTGAGATAAGGCAATAACCGGAACACTTAATTCTCTGGCCAGCGCCTTCAGGGAACGGGAAATATCAGAAATCTCCTGCTGACGGGAATCACTTTTACCGCTTCCGCTCATGAGCTGCAGGTAATCGATAATTACAATTCCCAAATTATTCTCCAGCTTATATTTTCTGCACTTGGAACGCATTTCAGAAATGGAAATTCCCGGCGTATCATCAATAATCAGATTGGAACGTCCAATGATATCCGCACCTTCTACCAGCTTCGTCCAGTCTTCATCCTTCAGATTACCAGTACGAAGATTCTGGGAATCCACATGGGATTCCATGGCCAGGAGTCGGTTCACCAGCTGTTCCTTGGACATTTCCAGACTGAAAATAGCCACGGTAATATCCTTACGAAATGCCATATACTGAGCAATATTCAATACAAAAGCCGTCTTGCCCATGGATGGACGGGCAGCGATCAGCACAAGATCAGAAGGATGCATTCCCGAAGTCTTATAGTCCAAATCCACAAACCCTGTGGGAATCCCCGTTACCGTTCCTTTCAGCTTGGAAGCCTTCTCTATAGTATTGATGGCATTAAGCACCACCTGCTGGATGGGAACAAAATCCCCGCCCGCCCGCTTCTGAAGAATATGGAAAAGTTTTTTTTCCGCTTCTTCCAGGATCACCTCTGTGCTGTCCTTTTCCAGATAACAGGCATTGGCAACCTCTTCATTGGTCTTAATCAGGCGACGTAACACCGCCTTTTCACTGACAATATTGGCATAATACTTTACATTTGCAGAAGTGGGAACCGCTGCGATCAGTTCCCGCACATACTCCATGCTGCTGATATCCGGCGGCAGTTCTTTTTCCTTCAGGCGATTCTGAAGGGTGACCAGATCCACCGGCTTTCCCTCATTGCACAATTCCACCATGGCATCAAAAATGATTCCATACTGATTCTGATAAAAATCATCACTGGTAAGAATTTCGGAAGCAACCAGAATCGCTTCCCGATCCATGATCATAGAACCGATCACTGACTGCTCTGCTTCAATGCTATGAGGCAGAATCCGCTTAATCAGCGCCTCTTCCATATGTTGTTACCTCCCAAAGCTCAGGCTTCTTTCACCCATACCTTCAGGCTGCCTATCACCTTCGGATGAAGGCGTACCGGAACCTGTGTCACTCCAAGATTCCGAATAGGATTTGGAAGCTGAAGTTTCTTCTTATCCAGTTCCAGATTCAGCTGCGCTTTGGCTGCCTCGGAAATTTCCTTGGTGGAAATGGAGCCAAAAGTTCTTCCTCCTTCTCCCACCTTCAGGGTAAGGATAATTTCCTTGGTTTCAAGATCTTTGGCAAAAGCTCTTGCCGCTTCCAGATTTTCCTGCGCTACTTTCTCCGCATTGGCTTTCTGGAGTTTTAAGTCGTTGAGATTTTTGGGAGTTGCCTCCACCCCCAGTTTCTTGGGCAGGATCATATTTCTTGCATAACCGTCGCTAACGTTGACGATTTCCCCTTTTTTTCCTAATGCTTTTACGTCTTCCAGCAAAATGACTTTCATTCTTTAAACTCTCCTTCCTGGTATAATTCGTCTATGATGTCTTTGAGCATTTTTTCGGTATCTTCAATGGAAGCCTTCACCTGCGCGCCTGCAATATTCAGATGGCCGCCTCCCCCCATTTTTTCCATGAGTACCTGTACATTGACTTCATCAATGGCGCGGGCACTGATATAAACCTCATGGTTATAACTGGTCAGGACAAAGGATGCCTTTACATTCTTAATATTCAAAAGCTCATTGGCAGCCTGTGCTCCCACTACAGTGGGGCTCTCTAACCCTTCGCTCAAACATTTGGCAATGGCAAAGTATTTCCTGTAGATTTCTGCGCTTCGCACCGCCTCGGCGCGGGCTTTGTAGGAATCAATATTATCCCGCAGCATCTTACGCACTCTTGTGGTATCTGCTCCGTTTCTCCGTAAGAAAGCAGCCGCCTCAAAGGTCCGTACGCCAGCCCTGGTAATAAAGTTATTGGTATCGATCACAATACCTGCATAAATACAGTCTGCCTCCATATTACGCAGACGAAGATCGTCTGAGAAATACTGAAGAATTTCCGCTACCATTTCACAGGTAGAAGAAGCATAAGGCTCCACGTAAGACAGCACTGCATTCTCAATCACCTCATTGCCTCTTCTGTGATGATCCAGTACTACAATGGTCCTGGTCATATAAAGAAGTTCTTCACATTCTGTATAACTTGGTTTATTGGTATCCACTACAATGACCACCGTATTGTTATCCACCAGATCCTTGGCCTGGCTGCGATCCACAAACATAGAAGGTTCGTAGTCCGGGTTTCCAATAAATCCCGCCATGAGCGGACGGATGGAAGTAGATGGATCATTTACCACAATGTGTACTGGTTTTCCAAGGGTCTTACCTGCCCGGTAGATTCCAATAGCAGATCCCAGAGCATCCACATCTGTAATCTTGTGTCCCATGACCACTACCCGATCCTTGGTACTCATAAATTCCTTCAGCGCCTGAGCCTTCACACGGGCCTTCACACGGGTTGTTTTTTCTACCTGCTGAGCCTTACCGCCAAAATACGTGATGTTGTCTCCATTCTTAATGACCACCTGGTCGCCTCCACGGCCCAGAGCCATCTCAATGGCAATTCTGGAATATTCATAGTTCTGAAGATAGGTAGGACCATTCAGACCCACACCTATACTTAAGGTTACTGCCATCTCATTCCCGATGTTGACCGTCTTTACCTCATCCAGAATATGGAAACGCTGGGATTTCAATGTTTCCAGCGAACTCTGACGCATGATCAGGAAATACTTGTCCTTCTCCAGCTTACGCACCAAACCGTCAAAATTAGAAAAATACTTGGTGATCTTCCGATCAATAAGCGCAATCAGCAGAGAACGCCGCACTTCCTCCACACTCTCCAGCGCTTCTTCATAATTATCCAGATATGCCAGCGCTACCACCAGCTTGTTATCCTCATTTTTCTGGATATTTTCCTTCAGCTCTGTCTCATCATAAAGATACATGGCGATCAGGCTGATATCCTCTTCCCCTTTATGCTCCAGCATTTCCGTACGGAGCACCACATCCTTTAAGGATACTCTCTGCATGGAAATCCGGTAAATCCGCTCTCCCAGCTGAGTACTCACTTCAGCAATATCTTTCTTATGCTCCACCGGAAGGGTATTGGGTGTAATATCCGGGAATATGGTACTTACATTTTTCTTATAGAACTGTTCCTTTCCGGTAAGTTCTGAAAACATCTTGTTGGACCAGATCACCCTGCCTTCCATGTCCATAATAGCATAAGGCAGCGCCAATTCGTCCAGAATCCTTTTTTCCAATACATCATACTGATTGGCAAAAGCAATCAGATCGTTGAGAATGTTGGGTTTATGACGGCGAAACAATGCCACAGAAAGAGCAATATAAATAACAATCCCAACAGACACCACAACCCCGGCCTTCACATCTGCCACGTAAACCAGTATATTCATCAGAATCAGAAATACGGATAAGTATAGGGGCCACTGGGTAAAACGGCGAATCTGTCCTTTTAATTTTAATTTGTCATTCATCATACATTCCACTCTATTTTATTATCAACGAGAACCTATATGTTACCTGCAAACAACAAGTATATTATAACAGATTGACTCCTGTTTTTCCATATGCATATGAAAATAAAGTAAAAACAGAAAAAAAGAGAGCTGCCAGGCAGCCAAAAAAATTTTCAGCCAGCGCAGCAGCCCTATTTTATTCAGGATGAATTAGTCCTGTACGTATGGCATCAGGGAAAGATGACGTGCTCTCTTAATTGCAACAGTCAGAGCTCTCTGATGTTTTGCACAGTTTCCGGTAATTCTTCTAGGAAGAATTTTACCTCTTTCAGAAACGTACTTTCTTAATTTTGCTACATCCTTGTAATCGATTTCATTGTTTTCTTTTCCACAGAATACACAAACTTTTTTTCTTCTGCGGCCGCCTCTTCTCTTCATTGGAGAATCTGGTCTTTCGCCTCTATTGTAAGCCATGATGATTTCCTCCTATTTTATTTCTTTTTTCCGTTTAAGCAGGTGGTCTTAAAACCACGTTTCGCCTGTGACTTCCAGTCTCTCTTAGTTGAATGGAAGTTCTTCGTCAATTCCGTCCGGAATGTTCATGAAGCCGTCTGCACTTGCTGCGCTCGGACTTGGCATGGACGGTGCCGCATTCTGATGGGGATGAGATGCCGCGTAATTATCACTGGATGCTTTGCTCTCTGCAAATTCCTGATCCTCCACTACAACTTCTGTGGTATAGACCTTCTGTCCATCCCGGTTGGTGTAGCTTCCTGTCTGGATGCGTCCTGTTACTGCAATCTTCAGACCCTGGCGAAAATACTTCTCAGCAAATTCTGCCCCGCGTCCAAATACCACACAACTGATAAAATCAGCACTTGCTTCTCCGTCACGACGGAATCTTCTGTCCACCGCCAGAGTATATCTGGCGATTGCCAATGCATTTTCTCCTGCGGAATAACGTACCTCAGGATCTCTTGTTAAGCGTCCCATTAAAATTACTTTGTTCATTTTTCTACCTCACTGTTCTGCTTGGGTGAACGGGTTCTTAATGGTGCTTTCTAAAATCCATCTCAAAATGCTCTGGGCATTTCCCATGGTAAGCCATGTAAAAAGATTAAGCGTCTTTACGAATCACTAAGTATCTTAATACATTGTCCATGATACGTACATGTCTTTCCACTTCTGCCGGACACGCTGAATCTGCTTCAAACTGGATAAAATAGTAGAAGCCTTCATGCATTTTCTGAATTTCGTAAGCTAATTTCTTCTTACCCCATTCTTCTACTTCTGTGATGTTACCATTGTAACGGGTGATGTATCCTTTTGCTTTTTCTACAACTGCTTCACGTACATCATCTTCAACCTTGGCACTCACAACCAATGCTAATTCGTACTTGTTCATGATTTTACCTCCTTATGGTCTGTATGGCCCTTTGCCTGTACAAAGAGCAAGGATATGAAAAATATATCACAATTGGAGATTCTACCATATCTTTCTTCATATGTAAAGTGGTATTATTCCTTTTTTTGCAGTTTTTTTGTATTTTTCTCCACCATCTTGCGGGGCACCATAATCTGATGCCCGCAGCCGAGGCATTTCAGGCGAAAATCTGCGCCTACACGCAAAATCTCCCACTGGCTGCTTCCGCAGGGATGTCCTTTTTTCAGGGTTACAATATCTCCCACCTCATAGGAAAAACCCATGTTTCATTCTCCTTTCACAACGATTTTTGAAAAGACCTGGCCAATGGGCTTCTGGATCAGAAGATCTGCATAACCATCTCTTGGCGTGGATGCTTTATTGATCACCACCAGCTTCTCTCCCTGAAAATAATCAATGAGACTGGCTGCAGGATACACTGCCAGAGAAGTTCCCCCGATGATCAGTACCTGAGCATTGGAAATGGCCGATACGGAATCCCGAAGAATCTCATTGTCAAGCCCTTCCTCGTAAAGAACCACATCCGGCTTGATGATCCCGCCACATTCACAACGGGGAACTCCCCTGCTCTCTTTCATATGGGAAAACCCATAAAATCTGCCGCATTTCATACAGTAATTGCGATGTACGCTTCCATGAAGCTCCAGTACCTTCCGGCTTCCGGCCATCTGATGCAGATTGTCGATATTCTGCGTGATCACTGCCTTTAATTTGCCCATGCGTTCCAATTCCGCCAGCTTTATATGTGCCGCATTGGGTTTTGCCGTGTCGCAGAGCATCTTATCCCGGTAAAATTTATAAAATTCTTCCGGCTGATGCATAAAGAACGTATGGCTCAAAATGGTTTCCGGCGGAAAATCATATTTCTGGTGATACAGCCCGTCCTGGGAACGAAAATCCGGAATCCCACTCTCCGTGGACACCCCTGCCCCGCCAAAAAACACAATATTTTCATACTGATCTATGATTTCCTGTAACTGCTGAATTGTTTTTTCCATGGCGTTTCCTCCCCTTTCTCTTCATGATCATGCCCGATCCAGGGTATTCACCAGTTTTCCCTGTACCACAAACCTGGTCGATTCATTTCCAGTACAGGTAGACAGGGTGATGATCCGATCCTTGATGGTCAATTCCCCTGGTTCTGTGGCTATCTCTGAATAACTGACGATCTTCTTTAAGTATTCTTCAAATTCTTTTCCAGGCCCCTTAAACAACGTATAGGTATCGCTGTTTACCGGTGTGGTATATGCAGAAATGATCTCATAACGGTAATTCTTCTCCGGGGTAAGTATCCAGAAATAACGGCTTTTTTCGTATGCCTTGGTATCCTTGGTGAAATCCTTCAGATTCCCAAACATGGAACCGTTTTTCATATTATGCCCATATACAAGGGTATTACAGTCTGTAAAATCTCCCTTATTCTCATAGTCCACAAAGATCGTTCCAGCAAAATTATAATTTCCCTCATAAGTCGTATGGAGATATTCATCGTTATTCGCCCCCTGCACCACCGGATAACTGACGCCATCCAGGGCTTCGATATAGATCCAGCCCACCACATCCTCATTTACTTCTTTTAAGGCAGCAAAATCCACCTCCAAAGGAGGAATCAGTGGTTTCTCTTCTTCTTCCGCTTCCTCTGAAGCATCCGGCTCCCGGTTCGTCACTGCCATCTGCTGGATCTCATTGTATTCATCGGTACCCTTCTTGTATTCTGTATAAATATGATAGAGATTGTATGCAGCATAACAAAAAACCCCAATCGATACAATGAGGATCAGAGTCAGTAGAAGATCTCCGATTCTGCTTTTCTTTTTATTTCTGTTTTTAGCCATAATCACACTCCTTTTCTCTATTATAATAATCACGCTTCAATCTGGCAAGAAGTAAATTCCCTGTTACGATCTCCTGCATTTGCAGCTGCAGCTCCCCTCATTCTTCTGACCCAATAGCGGTAGCCAACCTTCCCTCTCCATGTTATAATGGATTCAGCAAACTCATCAGGAGGTATTTTTATGACAAAGAAAAATCTGATTGTGGGACAGTCCGGAGGACCTACCGCAGTGATCAACAGTACCCTTTATGGCGTGGTATCCGAAGGTCTCTCCCATCCGGACACCATCCAGCATGTATATGGAATGGTCAATGGCATCGAAGGATTTTTGAACGGAACGATCCTTGATTTTCAAAAAGAACTTCCGGGAGACACCCTGAAAGCCCTTACCCATACACCGGGAGCATATCTTGGCTCCTGCCGCTATAAACTGCCGGAATCCCTGGAAGATCCCGTTTATCCTCTTCTGTTCCAGAAATTCGAAGAATTAAACATTGGCTGGTTTTTCTATATTGGAGGAAACGATTCCATGGATACCGTCAGTAAACTTTCCCGTTACGCGGCTATGACAGGAAGCGATATCCGGGTGATCGGAGAACCGAAGACCATCGACAACGATCTTGTCCACACAGATCACACGCCAGGCTTTGGAAGCGCTGCCAGATATGTAGCGTCTACCGTCCGTGAGATTATTCTGGACGCCAATGTTTATGAAAAAAAATCTGTCACCATCGTGGAGATCATGGGACGTCATGCCGGATGGCTCACCGGAGCCGCTGCCCTTGCCCGTAAATATGAAGGAGATAATCCATTGCTGATCTATCTTCCTGAAGTTGCTTTTGACCAGGAAGCCTTTTTGAAAAAAGTGGAAGAAGCCTTTACCCACAACTGTAACGTGATCGTATGCGTTTCCGAAGGCATCCATGATGACAAAGGCACTTTTATCTGCGAATATGACAGTTCTGTGGGAACCGATTCCTTTGGGCACAAGATGCTTGCCGGCTGCGGCAAATATCTGGAAAATCTGGTGCGAAACCGTCTTGGCGTCAAAGCCCGCTCTGTGGAATTAAACGTCAGCCAGCGTTGTTCCGCTTCCATGATCTCAGCCACAGATCAACAGGAAGCCATTGCTGCAGGGGTCTTCGGCGTTCAGGCTGCGCTTCATGGCGAAACTGGAAAAATGATTTCCTTTATCCGGGAAGAAGACGAACATGGTTACCGCATCCGCTGCGGACTGGAGGATGTGAATCAGATCTGCAATGCAGAAAAACCAGTTCCCAGAGAATGGATCACTGAAGATGGTTCTGATGTAACAGAAGCATTTATCCGCTATGCCTCTCCGCTAATTCGGGGAAGCATTACCGTTCCCATGGGAGAAGACGGACTTCCTGCCTTTGTATATCGAAAATAAATCCCACAAAAAAGAACAGCGGTATTACCGCTGTTCTTTTTTGTTCTTTAACAATTCACGAATCCTTCTTTTTTTTTCTTCTTCCTGTTTTCTTTCAACCCTTGCTTTTGGAAGGATTATGTTAAGAACCACTGCGATCAGAGTTGCCAGCACTACCGGAGATTTTCCAAAGATCATGGTGACCCATTCCGGAAAAGTGGAAAGAGCTGCAGTCGCCTGAGAAACTCCCACGCCAAGCGCTGCTGCCAGACCAACGATGGAAGAATTCCGATAATCCATTTCTGCAGAAGCCACCAGTTTCATACCGGTCATGGCAATGGAAGCAAAGACAGACACGGTAGCGCCTCCTAATACACACTGAGGAATGGTAGTCAGAAGCGCAGAAAACTTCGGCATAATACCTGCTGCTCCAAGGATCACTGCTGCCAGACCCAACACCCACCGGTTAATGACCTTTGTGGTTGTCACGATTCCCACATTCTGGCTGTATGTTGCGGTGGGAAGTCCTCCAAAAAACGCTCCTGCCACATTGGATAAACCATAAGCCACAATTCCGCTCTGAAGCTCCCGATCTTTGGGTGTACGATCCATAGCTCCAATCGTTGTAGCAGAATAATCTCCAATGGCCTGAATGGAATTGATAGCAAAGAGGATTCCAATAGCCACACAGGAGGAGATCTCAAATTCCACGCCAAAATGCAGGAATTTGGGCATCTGTATCATACCCGCATTTCCAACACTGGTCAGATCGACCATCCCAAATGGAATAGACAAAAGATAGCCCGCTGCAATTCCGATCAAAATGGAAGACAGCTTCCAGATTCCTTTTCCAAAATGATTTAATCCGGTCACGACTGCCAGTGTAAAAAACGCTACCAGCCAATTTTCCCAGGAACCATAATTCTCACTGCCCACTCCACCGGCCATATAATTGATAGCCGTGGGATACAGGGAAAGTCCAATGGTGAATACAACGGTACCTGTGATCAACGGTGGAAAGAACACACGGATTTTCTTTATAAAAAGTCCCATAATCACTGCTACTACACCGCCAACAATCTGCGCCCCGAAAATCACCCCGATTCCATATCCCTGGGCAATCGCCTGCATACTGGGAACATAAGCGAAACTTACTCCCATGATCATAGGAAGACCGGAACCGATCGCAAACGGCAATTTTCTTCCAATGGGAAAAAGCTGGATCAATGTGGAAAGAGCTGCTACCACCAGCGCCGCCTGAATCAATATCACCTGATCTTCGTTGGATAACCCGCCATTGGGCGCCGCTCCTGCTACAATGATCGCCGGTGTCACACAGCCAACGATCATAGCCACCACATGCTGCAAAGCAAGAGGAACCGCTTCCCCGATCCGCGGGAGCCCATCCAGTTCAAAAATGCTTCCTTTTTTCATAATTGCCTCCCAATTCTTTTGTTTTTACCTGTCTGGAAAAAATGCTTCCTTTTACAGTTTTTTGGCTGATATCAGTATAGCAAATTTGCAAAACAAAAACAATTAGGTAGCCTAAAAATTTGTTTGAAAATACGCACAAGATTTCCTTACAAAATTTGTTTATTTTTTCATGTAATCAATTCAAAAGTATGATACAGGTCTACTCTGCCATACCCCCACTCCGGATTTGGATAAGAAACTTCTTCCTCCCGGATCGCTCCTCTTTGGAGATAGTTTTTCGCACTATTTCCCGTAAAGAATGGTTCATTCTGTCGTATGATCGCCCATTCAAACAAAAGCGCTGCAATTCCCGCGGTCTGCGCTGCCGAAAGGCTGGTTCCGGAAGCAGTTCCGTATCCGCCTGAAAGAAGGGGAACCCGTATTTCTACTCCTGGAACAGCAAAATTCGGTTTCACTCCTTCGCTTGGCGTAAACCCGCGGCTTGCCTGAAGATACAAGCTGTTGTCTTTTGCCTGATATGCCGTTGCCGTCATTCCGCCAGAGGCATCCCCTGGAGATGTGATAGTATAAAAGGGATCTGACTGGAGAAAAAACGTATCTTCTGAAATCAATCCCTGCACCGGCAGCCACAGAAAAAAACGGGAATGGTTGCTACCATTGCCCTGTACCTGAATCTTCCATATCCCTGCTGCCGGATGGAAAAAACGGAAATATACAAGCGTATTTCCTGACTGTCGTTCAATGGGAATATAATTTACCAGCACTTTTGTTTCCACAAAGACAAAAGACAGCTCCTGGGTACCTGAACGAAGATCCGAACTGATCTTTAAGACCTCACCCGTTGGAGACTGCACCGAAAGTTCATAGCTTTCCGGAGATTCTCCCCAGAATTCCATGGTAAAGCCTTCTTCCTTTTCCCCGATGCGAAGTTCTACAGTTTCCATTGGATATCTGGTCTCCAGGGTTCCCTGATAATGGTGGCGGGCTGCCCCCTCATTTCCCGCCGCCACGGAAACTGCATTCTGGCTGAATCCCGCCACACTGTCTATAAACTGGCTTAATGGACTGAGTCCCTGATGAGAGCCCTGGCTGGTTCCCAACCCCAGACAGATGGATAGGGGCATCTGCAGCTTTTCCGCAAAACGCATGGCAAAAGCAATGGCAAGCATCATATCGTCTTCCTGATACACTTCTGCATCAGCCGGATATAAATAAAACTCCCTCAGATATTGTTTCGCCGGTTTTAACTTGATCACAATCAGGCTGGCCTCTGGCGCTGCGCCGGAAAAATTCTCCTCCGGAACCGTATTTCCAGCGGCTGTTGCCGCCAACATGGTGCCATGACCATTGGTGTCCGTAGACGGAACCAGAGAAAGAGGGTTCTCCGATTCCAGCGCTTCGTCAATCTCATTCTTCGTATACAATTTTCCAAAAGGAACTTCCTCTGACTGTTTTCCCGGAACCGTTTGATCCCAGATGCACTGGATCTTGCTCCCATTCGAGGTTTTAAACACAGGATTTTCGTAATCCACCCCGGAATCAATAATTGCCACGGCCGTTCCCTGCCCCCGTAATTTCAGATACGGATGGTTGTGAAGTTTTGTCACACCGGAAGTGTTCAGACTTTCCAGATCCATGTGCGTGTAACACTTCGGTATGGAATTATAAGAAAAACTGGTAATCTCCATATCCGGCTGTGTCTCGGAGGGCACGTAAAGAACTGCGAACAGATCATCTATGATCTGAAAGGTTCCGCCTGATACATAATCCACAGGGCCATGCACATTCTGATCATATCTCACAATAAAATTCTTAAAATTTTCATTTTGCGCCGGAACCGGTTCAAAGTTTTCCTGCTGCATCCATAATTCCGGTTCATAATCCTCCACTCTCAGCATTGCTCTGTCCTTTCATGCATATTCCTTACAGCTTATGAAAGGCTGGTGTGGATATGACAAATGACAGCGGAAATTATTTCTTCTTCCAGTCCCGCATCCGTACTTCTTCCAGTTCTACGTTCCATTCCTTCATTTTTTCACGGAAGTAACTCTCTTCATACCCCGGTTCATAAATCTCATCCTTATATAATGCAAAATGAAAACTGAACATGGTCATGGAGAGGGGATGATGTCTCCAGTAATCGATGGGGTTCTTGTTCTGCGCTTTTTCCACAGGATACACCGAGAAAAATACCACATATCCTTTTTCATGCCCACGAGAAACTGGAATCAAATGCTCTTCCAGCCTCCTGATTGCGAATTCTTCCCAGGTATAATACCTTTCCTTTCCAAAGCCATAGATGGTACAACCCTTTTCGTCCATGATTAAAGTTCTCCTAAACAAAAATGTTAGATACATAAGTACCATCATAGGAATTATAGTCGGCACAATTACAAAGACCATAATTCCAATACTATCAGCATCAAAATAATAGTATCCTGCACATATAACGGTAAGTATTGTAATTATCCAACACTCTGCTTTGTCTCCCTTTGTTACTGTATGGATCACCATACTTCCACCTCCCATGTTCGTATAAGTTTCCTCTTTTGTTTCAGATTCCTTCTATTATATTAATACATGACACAGGCATTTTATTGCATTCGTAATGACTTTATTTTTACCGTTTTCTGTCACGCCTTCTCTTTATTCGGAAAATGTATGTTCCCTCATATGAACCGCCACTGCTTTCCAGGTATTCTCTCCGCAGATCCCATCTGGAATCAGCCGCACATGCTTTTGAAAGGTTTCCAATGCCTGCTCTGTTTCTTTTCCGAAACTCCCATCTATCTTCGTCTGCAGAAATGCCTGAAGCACAGATACGGCGCTTCCACTGCATCCTCTGGAAATCTCTGGAAGGGAAATGGTGAAAGGTTCTGTCTGATCTGCCTTTTGTTTGGATTCATCCATACCATCTGTCCCCTCCCCCTTTCTTAATGCGTTCTGGAATCTGGTCCAGTCTCCCCGCGCTCGGATTGCAGAAGGACAGTTTTTCCCACAGACGTCATAATGCTGTACCACTCGGTCTGCCGGAATTCCCAGTTCTTTCATCAGCTTTTGACAGATCTGAACAGTGTTTTGAAAAGCGCTTTCATAATCGCAGCCTTTCTGTACACACATCTCGATTCCTACGGAATTCCGGTTGTTTACAATCCCAAACAGCCTTCCCCCATAATCCACACCTACATGCCAGGCTCCACGGGAAAAAGGCAGTGCCTGGTATGCTTCTTTGTCATCCACATAAACATGCGCCGACATTCCATGGAAATTCCCATCGTGCTGGGCTCTTGCATGACTTCTGGCATCCGCCCCTGCATGGTAGTTGTCTGTATTATGTACCACAAGGTATATCGGCTTCTGGCCTGCATAACTGTTCTTATCAGAAATATATGTTTGATCAAGCTTCATTGTTCTTTTCCTCCTCTGCCCCATCTTTCAGGATATTGATCGCTTTTTTCAGCCCAACAGGCAGGGGCAGTCCCATCAGACCTGCATTTTCCACAATGGACAACGCCTCATTGGCAATAAACCCGATACAGACTGCATTCCTGAGATACTCTGTCCCCATCAGGGCATCCAGTCTTGCAGCAATCAACACATAAAACAAGGTCATTGCTTTCCGGCATAAGCCCTTCCACCCCGCCCGGCTTTCCAGTGCGCCATTGGAAGATTTCGGGCTTTTTCCAAACACTGCCGGAAGAAGTATCCCTCCGGTCAGCCAATCGATTCCCATAAACAACATCAGCGTCTGCAAACACAGATCCCAGCCTCCGAAGAGGGAAGCAACAGCGCTTCCTGTAAGGCCAATCCATATCATCTCATTATTTTTCATCGGTATTTCACCTTCTTTCCTTTAAAAAAGGGTACAAAAAGAGCGGCCGGCAAACCAGCCGCTCCCATCTGTGCTTATTTCTTCTTCCAGTCCCGCATCCGTACTTCTTCCAGTTCTACGTTCCATTCCTTCATTTTTTCACGGAAGTAACTCTCTTCATACCCCGGTTCATAAATCTCGTCCTCACTTAATGCAAAATGAAAGCTGAACATGGTCATGGAGAGGGGATGGTGTCTCCAGTAATAAATGGGATTCTTGTTCTGCGCTTTTTCCACCGGATACACCGAGAAAAATACTACATATGCTTTTTCCTTTCCATGTGGAGGAGTGTCAATCAAATGTTCTTCCAATCTTCTGATTGCGAATTCTTCCCAGGTATAATACCTTTCCTTTCCAAAACCATAGATGGTACAACCCTTTTCGTCCATGATCAGAGTGCGACATAATATAAGGTATGCATATGCGCTCACTACAATCGTTAACACCATAATTCCAATTCCGGCAAAGGGGAAAAATTCTTTCCCCACCCTATGATAGCAGTATCCTATGCCGATAGCCATGATCACACCGATAAAAAACATAATTTTATCCATCTTTGTCACTGTATGGATCACCATATTTCCACCTCCCATGTTCGTATAAGTTTCCCCTTTTGTTTCAGATCCGGTTATCTGAAATTAATAAAAATATCCTTTCAGGTATACGGGCTCCCCTCTGTGCTTATTTCTTCTTCCAGTCCCGCATCCGTACTTCCTCCATTTCTACGTTCCATTCCTTCATTTTTTCACGGAAGTAACTCTCTTCATTCCCCGGCTCATAAATCTCATCCTTATATAATGCAAAATGAAAACTGAACATGGTCATGGAGAGGGGATGATGTCTCCAGTAATCAATGGGATTCTTGTTCTGCGCTTTTTCCACCGGATACACCGAGAAAAATACCACATATCCTTTTTTATGTCCTCGTGAAACCGGAATCCAATGTTCTTCCAACCGCCTGATTGCGAATTCTTCCCAGGTATAATACCTTTCTTTTCCAAAGAAACGGATGGTACAGCCCTTTTCGTCCATGATCAAAGTGCGGAATAACATAATACAATAATATGCAAACACTATAATCATGAACAGCATCATTCCAATTCCGGCAAAAGGGAAAAATTCTTTCCCAACCTCATGAAGTCCACATCCTGTGACGATAGCCATGATCACACCGATAAAAAACCATAATTTATCTCCCTTTGTTACTGTATGGATCACCATATTTCCACCTCCCATGTTCGTATAAGTTTCCCCTTTTGTTTCAAATCCGATTATCTGAAGTTAATAAAAGTATCCTTTCAGGTATACAGGCTCCAATTTCGTAATTCCGGTTTTTGGATAGTAATGACTCACATAAGCAATAATCCTTCCCGGCATCCATCGTTTTTTCTGATTTGCAGCTTTTACTGATACTGCCGCCATCGTATTATACGCAAATCCAAAGGTAGCATCCGCAGCAACAGAAACCGCGGTACTAGTTTCTATCTTAGGCATAAAAAAATCCACCAGATTTTGCGGGGTTGCCACGGTACACACAGCGCTTGCTATTCCCGCAGCAGCAGCGGTTCCTATGTCTTTCGTCTCTTTATAAACAACATAAGACGCATAACCTCCGCTGATCAATCCGCTGACTAAATGTTTAGCAATATCGCCTAATGCTGATATGGTATTAACACCACCCGATACTGCAGCAAATACACCATCCAAAATCCCATACTCCTGTCCGGTTACCTTGGCTGCGATATAGGTGGTTGCTACGTTCACCACTGCCCCCACTGCCGCTTTTATCAGACTAATTGCAAATTCCCCTTCGTCATCGAGCATGGCCACCGGATTTCCATTGCAGTAGACATACAGGTTCTTTCCGCCAAAGTCCTCTCCTGCTTTCAGGGCTTTCAGACTGTCCGCACAGATAAAACGTCTCAGCTTGGGATCGTAATATCTATTCTTCAGATAATACATTCCGGTTTCCTGATCGAAGTAATACCCTCTGTAACGGAACGGATTCTGTACGCCGATGGTATCTGCCAGACTGCCCTCGATTTTCCGCACATTGCCCCAGCTGTCATACGTATATTTTACTACAACATTCCCATCATGGTCAATCAGGGCCGTCACATCATTCTGGGCATTTCGTACACATCCGTAGATTTTTCCTGCTATGGTCATGGAGATCAGATTGGCATTGGAGTCATAACGATACCAGATCGTACGGTTATTGGTGGTTTCTGATACCAGAAGATCTCCTGCCATATGGTATTCTGTCTCTACTCCATCCACAATCTTTTTGACCCTGGCTCCGGTGTGGTCGTAGAAATACTGGATGGATCTGCCGTTTTCTACTCCGGCCAGCTTTCTTCCCTGGGTCCAGGTATAGGTGGTGTTTCCTCTGGTAAGCATATTACCGATGGCATCATAAGTCATAGTAATTCCATTCCAGTTCAGAAGCTGATCCTTCCATACCGGATCATAGGTACCTGTCTCTGTTCCGATTGCTTCTGCCGGAAGTGTCTCTGCTTCTGTAAAGTCATAGGTCTTCACTTCCACAAGGTTTCCTCCCAGATCATACCCATAGGTCAGCGTCTGGTTCAGCGCATGGTTATTCTCACGGATCAGCTGGTTCCCCTCATCATACAGGAAGGTGCTCCTGCCGGAAGTATCCTGGATGCTGGTGATATTTCCATTGGCATCATAGGTATATTCCAGTGTTTCATTTCCATTTTTGATTGTCTTGGGAAGGCTGTACCGATTATCTCCATAATTGAAATAGGTATACCCTGTCTCAAAAGGTTTGACAGAACTCCAGGTATGCGCAGTCACTCTTCCCAGCGCATCATATTTGGTGCTTCTTGCAAACGTGGAGGTACATTTGGATTTCAGTTCCTTTCCATCCTTGTCATAGGTGTAGGCAGTTCGAACACCTCCGGTCTTACGACTGTGGAAGAGTCCGGTCATGTGGTTGTTCACATCATAGGTATATTCATAGGCATTTCCCTGTTCATCCCGCACACGCATCAAACGTCCCAGAAAATCGTAATACATCTGATAAATTTTACCGGACATGTGATCTGTCACCTGAACCAGATTTCCCTGTCGATCATATACATACTGGTGAAGCTTCTGTTCCGCCTGCTCTTCTGTCTCCTTATAGTAAGTCAGCGCTGCACGATCCTGTGCGTCATAGGTGTAACGGATGGAACTTCCGTTTCCGTAAAGGAGTCTGGACAGGCTTCCATTGTTGCCTTCATACTCATAGCCGATCACCTGTCTGCCTGCCACTGAAGCAGAAACCATGTGTCCGAACGCATCATGGGCAAATTGGTAATGGAATCCGTGGTGACCAATATCTGTAAGACGATCCTTCGTGTATCCATAGGTGTTGGTCAGCGTCTGTTTTTCTCCATTTATGGTAAGTTCCCTGGACACGGAGATCAGTCTGTCTGCTTCGTCATATCCATAAGCCGTTCGATTTCCCCTGCCGTCTGTCATATGCAGCAGCAGATCCCTTTCATGATCCCAGTCATATTCCACCGTATGGTCTGCTGCATCGGTCACCCTAAGTATATGATTCTGATTGTTCGTCATTGTCCTGGTGATCCAGGTTCCCACCTTCTCATCGGTTGGCAGCGCCGCGCCGCTCTTCACTACGTTTCCCGCACTGTCGTAAGAAAGGCGGTAAACGACGCCTTCTGCGGTAGTCCCCTTTGTCACATTGTGCTTTCCGTCGTATGCGTAGGTAAACTTATTTCCTTTGGCATCCACGATCCCTGTCATGTCGTTGTTGCTGTTGTATTCAAATTTTGTTGCCTTTTTCTGCGCATCGATCACAGAAACCAGATGATTGTCTTCATCGTAGGTATACGTCTGTCCAAACTCTTCCCGGAACAGGGACAGGCCGTCAAAAAATGCCATATTGGCATTACAGCAGTACGTATAAGATACCTGAATGCTGGTGTAATCATTCTTCGCCACATATACGTCACTCAGGAACTGCCAGTCCATGATATCCGGACTGAAATTTGTGTAATGCACATCTTTTGTTTCTGTTCCATTCAAAAAGATCAATTCCACACCAAACCGACGATTCTTATGGTTTTCTGTCTCTGGGAGAGAAACTCCGCGTCCCCAGGCATTGATCATATAGGTATCGCCTTTCTTGCCGGAAATCTCCAGTGTTTTGGTAAGTTTTTTATCCATTTTGGGGTCTCCGAAGAACCGATAGATATGTTCATCCAGTTCTCCTACGCCCTCTTGGACGGATACGGTCTTGATTCGGTCAAGAGCCAGTTCTGTCTTTAATTCCAGATTTTTCTCCTGGAGAAACACAAAATTCTTACCCTGGAGAACCGCATACCACTTCTCTCCGCTGCTCCTGGTCACCACGCCGCGAAGATATACGGTCTTGCCTTCTGCCAGAGAAGCCACCGGGGTTCCGGATGTGGACATGGTCTGATACAGCTTGTCTGCTGCCTTCATTTGTCCATATGCGCGGTTATGGCAGAGCCGGATCACGGCATCTGTTTTCAGGTAACCGAAATAACGTGTCTTATCGATCTGCATTCCCACATAATACCATCGGTGTTTCTTATCATCCAATTTGTTGTTCACCAGCACAATGCTGGTTCCTTTTGGAATGTATTCCAGAACCGGAGTACCGGTATCAGAAGCGGAAGAACGAAGGATCGCTCCAGTCACGCCCACAGCGCCTGCATTCAGCCCATTGGTTCCTGCCAGATATGGGACCGCCTTGGATGATGGAAGATATCCCTGACTTCCATTGGCCAGTCTCACCCGGTACCAGGAGACTCCTTCTGCTGTGATCTGTACTTCTCCTGCCAGATGGGTTCCTTTGGTCAGGGTTGCCGTTTTTGTTCCAGCGGTATCCGGTGTGGCATATACCTCTGCCGATGCCGCAGTCACAGTCAACGCGCTCTGCACCGGAAAACTCAATGGGGTTTCTGTGGTTACCACTCCGTCAATCGTCCGTCCGGTTTTGGAAAATCCGTTGGCTTTTCCCAGATGAAAATCTCCATTGTCTATCAGATTACATCGACTGACGGTCGTTCCTTTTTCTAATTGCGCCATATCGCCGTACATCCAGCCTGCAGCATGATACAGCAGCATCATTACCCTTACCGTATCTGAACTGGAATCCTCAGGTACGGTGAAGGTGACAGAAAGCTGAACAAAATCTTCCGTGGTCTGTGTAAGGATCTCACTGTCCGAAATCTGATTATTTCCATCTTTGTCCATGCAGATCACACGGAGACGAGCGCCGCCATCTTCTGCCGCTTCCGTAATGGAAGCCTTTACATACATGGAAGCCGTATAGGTTTCTCCCTTTCTTACCGGCACTAACTGATGCCAGTTTTCATAACCTGTCAGCATTGTACCTTCTACGCGCAGGGAACGGCTGCCCACCTTACAGTTGGCTGTATCTTGATTAATGGTGGCAGTTCCGGCCTCTGCGGGAGAAATTCTGGACGTCCAGCCACACTTCTTCTCCTGGATGATCGGATCTTTTAACAGCTGGATCACATTACTCTGGAGATTCGTTTCGCTTTCCAACCGGTTCCAGTAATTCGTGTCCCGGCTATACTTGCTGCTGGCTGCATGTCCGAAACCATCATGGATATGCAGCAGATTTCCCTTATGGTCAAAGCGATAAATGATGCTTCGGTTCTTACGGTCTGTAAATTTCGTACTGTTATATCCATAAGTAAGGGTCAGTTTGTTTCCTTCTGTCTCCCCTCCGTATTCCGTAATGGTATGCACGCGGTAAGGCATCGTAGAATAATAGGTGTACTTCACCTTATAGCCATCTGCATTCTGCGCGCCTGCAAGAAGTCTGCGGCTGGTATAAACATAGCTGACCTCTTCTCCGTCAGGATCTGTTATGGAAACCAGCTTATCATCCCGATAGCCAAAAACAATTTCCTTTCCGGCAGGCGTTGTGATCTTGCTCAGGTTTGTTTTCTTACCCGCAGCGTCTGTAAAACAAGTAAATACAGCCGCACGTCCTGCCCCATCTGTGATCTTTGCAATACGGTCATCCCGATAGGAAATGGTAAGGGTGTTTCCGTTTTTGTCCGTGATCCTGGCCAGACGATGTCCGGTTCCAAAGATCATACGATTGTCCTCTTTATCACGGATCACATAAGGTTCTGTCCCGGTTCCATTTACCGTCAGCGTCAGTTCCTGACCGGATTCTTCCTTCCATTCCTTCTTCTTTTCGTCATAGAGAAAATAATGAATGGTACCGTCCCCGTCTGTATGACGGTAATACTTCGTTCCGGCAATGGTCACTTCATCCAGTGTCTGGTGATAATTCAGACGATATCCATAACCATATCCCATATTCACCTGTCTGTGATTGCTGTTATATACATGGGAAAGCTGCATGGGCATACGGCTTCCGGAAGTTCCCATGGTTGGATGACGCAGAATCACATTTCCGTTGTAATCGTTGACATAGACAGTTCCTGCTCTTCCAATCTCCTGTGTATGATAAGTCCAATAGTCTTCGATACCGGAATAATTCACATAAGAAATCTCGATTCGCGGGCGCATATCCTGATAACCATCATGGCAATCTGCTGAAAGAAATTCTGTGTAACCGGAAAGTTCATATACATCCTTCAGCATCAGACCATAATTCTTTCCATTCTGATACCAGTCCTTCACCAGTCTTGTGATATCCAGCGTCACATATTTCTGCTTATCTCCTGTATAAATGCACAGATCTTCTACCGTCTCATCATAAGGCGGCTTGTTATACCAGTTGATGGCAGCCGGATCCCAGGTATTTAATACTCTGTGCGCCTGAAAGATACGTTCTTTTCCGTCTTCCGCCAAAGATACCATTACCAGTCTGGCTGCTATGACCATATCCCCGGATTGAATCTCCGGCAGGTCAAATTTCAGAAACGTACGGTCTACCTCATCTCCGCCTTTTGTTTTCAAAAAGATACTGTCTTTAAAGTTATCTTCCTCATAGAGAGAAGATACATGAGCGTCTGAGATATCCGCTGCTTTCTTGGATGTGGTAGTAACCGGATCGACACATACCGGATACTGACGTTCCGAAGCCTGCAGCCAGTCTGCATCTGGAGTAAAAGTAATACGACAGGTCTTCTCTCCGGTGTTTTCCAGAGAAATCTGAATGTGCTCTGACCTTACTCCTGCTGCGTCCTGCATGTAAGGCGCGCTGACAATAAAGATTTCTTCCCCCTGTTCATCCACAAAAGAAACACATTTCTCCAACAGAACCGGCTTCAGCTTTTTCATTTGATACAAGAAAGAAAATTTCGGTGCCTCTGGCGCTCTTTTTTTAAGGAGAAGATTTTCTTTGACCTTTTCCCCCTTAACATACAGGCAGAGATCTACGTCTTCTCCAACGCCGGAATATCTCAGGCATGTGTTTGATGTTTTTTCTCCTGTTACAGTTCTGCATCCTTCCAGCCCCCAGGATATCCTACTTTCTCCCTTGGTCATAACAATGGTTTTCTGTTCTTTTGTTTTATTGCGGAAGTGAATCTTCAGCTTTCCCTTACGATTTGTATAAAATTTTTCTTTTTGTCCCTTCTCTTCTTCGAGCGCGTCATCCATTTCCTTCCAGGTGCCATCCTCCTCTTCATAATGCACAGAATCCAGATAAATCTCTGTGGTGATGGAATGATCCTCGTTCTGGAATACCTTCCTGTTTGCTGTACGTTTTTCAATCATTTCCTGTCTTTTCATCGTGTAGACCCTCCTATTTCAAACAAAGTTTTTAAATTATGGTAGTGAGCTCCTCTACACGTCAATCATATCGAATGTATGTTCTTTTTTGAATAACAGATCTGTTGGATTTTATAACTCTTTTGTCATAATTTCTTCAATCGTCATATCCAGGATCTCTGCCAGCTTGATTAAATACTCCATACGGATCGGCGCCTTACCGTTTTCAATTCGATAAATAGTCATGCTGGAAACACCCATGGCTTCCGCCAGGTTCTCCTGGCTATAATCCTTGCTTCTCCGCAGATATCGAATTTTCTGTCCCATAGCATACATCTCTTCCTCTCTTGTTCTGTTCATGTTTCTCCCTCTCTTTCTGCAAACATATGTTCTTTTTATTATTTTAAAACATTTACCGTCATTTGTCCACTATTTATTTTATTATATAAGTACAATAAAACGTACTTGGTTTTTTCTTGAAACTAAAAAACCACGGAAAAACAGCCCCATCCTGACTGTTCCCCAGTGGTTTTCTATCATGTCCTCTTATTTTCTTTTTTTCTCTTTCGAGATACCAGAAAGAACAATGCCATTCCGGCAGCTCCTGTAAAAATACTGATGAACTGGGATGTGGATAAGACTCCCACGCTTCCCCGCTCCAGATCTCCCCGGAAAAATTCCAGGATAAACCTGCCAATGCTGTAAAAGATCAGATAGCAGGCCGCCACCTGTCCATCGTCTTGTTTGTGACGGGCGATCCACAGAAGCAGCAGACAATGCAGAAAATCCAGAATACTGGAATAAATCTGTGTGGGTACCAGAGGAACCCCGCCCGGCGCATAACCTCCCATGGGGAAGGTAATGGCGCACATACTGTCTGTTTCTTTTCCATAGCAGCATCCTGCCAACAGACAGCCGATTCTGCCGAACCCCTGCGCAAGCGCAATGGAAGGCATCACCAGGTCAAAAAATGCAAAAAATGCAAGCCTCTTTTTTCTACAGTACACGTATCCTGCCAGAATCCCTCCAAGGATTCCTCCGTACACCACAAATCCGTCCCCCAGACTGTGAAGCAAAAAAGAAGGATCTTCCAGAATCGTTTTCCACTCTGTGATCCAGAACAACAGCTTGGAAGCGGCAAAGCCCCCCACCAGACACCAGATCACCAGTGAAAAAACATGTTCATCGGGAAGAGACAGCTTTTTTGCCCGGTATTCTGTCATCCCATAAGCAGCTAACACACCAATGGCGATCATAACGCCATATCCATAAACATGAAGCGGCCCAATGCTAAATAAGATTTCTTTCATATCCTGCCCCTTTCTGCCACAATCTCATAAGCGCCTGATTGGCAAAATCATTGACTGCCCCTGATTCACCTGGCTCCACCTCTCCGCACACATCCATACCTGCCGGTCTTTTTCCCTGTGCTTTCAGGTTCTCCAGGATGATTTCCAGATATTCCAAAAGCTGGGAAAGCTTCAGATCTCCCTGGCTCCAGGATGTAACGGCATCTTCCCTGCACAGTACGTCCTTATCCACTGAAATATACAAGGGAAGATCCAGGGGAATCCCGCCAAAAAACTCACAGGCTTCTTCTCTGGTCATAGAAGCCAGCTTTTCCCGGCTCAAAAAACATATTTTATCTAAAAGCTCGGGAGCCACCGCAGAAAACGCTTCCTCATCCGGTCCTGCCAGGATCACCTCAAAAAGCATGGGCAGTTCTCGAAGGGCAGCTTCGATCCAGCCGCCGCAGGAAAGAATACCTCCAAAGGCCGGCGGCTGCAGATCCGTATGATTGTCAAATACCAGAAGCCGGAAAGGGCTGGTAAGCTTCTCCAGCCAGATCCGGCTCATATAATGATAATTTCCAGAATCAATAAAATGGAGTCCCCACTCAGGAAGCCCCTGTATCTTCTCCCATAGGACTGCTCTGGCCTCCTCATCACAGTAGCAGTTCGTTCCGGAAAGAGCAAAAAGGTCTACCCAGGTCATGGCTTCTCCCTCATAAAAGGTTTCCTGGCGGTATACGCCGGAAAAATCCATGATCACCATTTCATTCTTTTTTTCTTGTTCACGCATAGGGACATCTTAACACGAAGCCGCCTCTTATGCAACCTGATGCCCGGCAAAACATCTCCTGGAAAAGATCCAGGAAAGCCCCACTGTATCCTGGCGATCATACCTTCATCTGTCAGTTCTTCTTCCTGCACGCTTCCACCTCCTACTTATAAGAACGGATTCCACCAAAAAAGGATTCCCCTTTTTTTCAGGAAAATCCTTTTTCTTGTAAAAACAGCTATCTGTCTCAATATCCCCACATTCTCTGGATCACCGTGCCATCCCTGGCATCTATGGTAAGAAGAGGCACATCCTCAAGGTCGGCAGCGCTTTCTGAGGAGTTCCCGTTTTTCATAGTCGTGGCGGCTTTCCAGGTTCCAAAAAAATCCCAAACCGGAATCAGAGTTCCTTCTGTCAGGCTGTCCCCTGTACGTATCCGCATATACCCAAGCTGTACTTTTTTCAGATCATATTCCATACGCACAAGAGCCTTAGAGAGCGACCCGGATTTCATCTGCTCCTGCCCCTGAAGTATCAGCTCATGAAGATCCATAGAGGAACTGTCTTCTTTTAAATTCTGCAGTCTGGCTATCATGGTATCTTCAAAAATCTTACGAATCTCCTCAAAGGGAAGAAGAAAGAGTTTTTCATCGGAAGCCTCCGTAATCTCCAATGGATTCTCATATCCCAGACGCCAGATTTCTCCTGGTTTCACGGCCATATAAAAAAGTTTTTCCTGTTCCCACCAGGAAGCAGTATCTGTATCATCAATGGTGTTTCCCATTTCTCCAGAAGCCGTGTAAAAGGGACAGGCAGATTCATTGTAGTAGGTAACTGGTACTCCATCCACCATCCGTTCCAGTTTCAAAAATACCATTTTCCCCTGCTTGCTTTCTTCGCCTGCGGCCATATACCGAAACGGCCGCCATGCGCCTTCCATAATCTGAAATTCGTCCAAACCCATTTGCTTCAAAAGGTTTTCCGCCGCTTCTTGAATCTTTGCAAGTGTTTCTGCTTCGTCCATTTCTGCCCAATACTTCTGCATCCCATCCAGCCGTGTGGAATATGCTCCATCGGCGCGCATACTCCATTGAAAGCTGGGTGAAGTAAAAATACCTTCTTCTGGCTTATGGGCAGAATAGTAATACCTATACTTCACCCCGTCTATGGTCACGCTTTCCTCTTCTATGGGCAAACCTTCCTCTGTATTTCTTTTTATCTCCTGCCCTTTACTTAAAATACTCAGCCATTGCTCTGCCTGTTCTTTTCCAAAAATGGAACGTGTCACTTTTTTGGTCCGTATGGCTTCCACCTGAGGAACGGAAACGGGCGCCTCCCCTTTTATGGAAAGAGATATGGTATGCCCATCCTCTGCCTTAATGTCCTCTTCCACCTCTGGGCGATACTCTTTTGGCGCCTGCACCTGCTGGGGAACTGTAAGAATCGGTTCTCCCTTAGAAGTCTTTTTTTCCTCTTCCTGGAACTTCTTTTCTCCAACAATTTGCGCGGATGTTATTCGGTCGCATCCTGAAATCCCAACGAGGATAAACAGAAGAACCAGGACCGTAAACTTGGAAATATTTCTGTCTTTCATAAACACATCCTCCTTTTCTGATTTCAGCATATCCTGTTTTCCACACAAAGTAAGCAGAAAGTTGTAAACAATTTGTGATTTCTCCCTGTATTTTTTATCGAAAGGTCACCGTCACTACAGTCCCCTTCCCTTCCTGACTTTCTATCGACAGACATCCCTGGTGAAGCTCTGCAATTTTTGTGCAAAGTGCCAGACCAAGACCGCAGCCTCCCTCTTTTCGGCTTCGTGACTTGTCTACCATATAAAAGGCTTCCGTTACTCTGGAAAGCTCCTCCCTGGGAATGCCCCTTCCCTGATCCTCCACCTGAAGAATTTTTTCTTTTCCCCGGCAAAAAGCCTGCAGCCTTACAATATTCCCCTCTCTGGATGCCCGAAGCGCATTATCTGTCAGATTCAAAAGCAGGCTTTCCATCAGTTCCTGATCCATATTCAGTAAAAAATCTTCTCCTTCTGCCACCAGGCGTATTCCCGATTTTTTTGCCTTTTCCTCTTCCAGTTCTCTAACCCGGAATAGTAAGGGCTGTATCGGCTGTTCTGTGAACTGTATCGCCTCATTCTGATATAACCCCATCATCTGAAGCATTTTTTCGGAAAGGCTTTCCAGCCTTCTTCCTTCATGATTGATGTGCTCCAATGCCCGGATTTTCTGTTCCTCTTTCAGCCGGACATGAAGCAGGGTATCGGAAAATCCGATGATAGAAGTCAGAGGTGTTTTCATTTCATGGGAAAGGGCTCCCAAAAGAAGCTCCTGTTTTTCTGCCACCAGCGCAAGTTCTTCCATATCCCGTATGGAACGATGCATCATACGGTAAATAAATATTTCTCCCACAAGAAAAATCCCCAAATAAACGGCTGTGAGCAACAAGGACATTTGTTTCAGTTCTTCAAACACCTCTGTAATGTCCCTTGCAGAAAAAACAGAGAATCCTGCAGGTTCTGTAAGATCTCGTTTCTGCAGGATCACATATTTTTTTCCCAGTTTCTGAATACGGGAATCGTACCCATTTCCTTTTCCCAAAAAGGCTTTGAAATTCAGGATCTCAAATTCTGTCTGGTTATCCACAAGCTCTGCTCCAAAAAACAGCGCATATCCACTTCCACAGCACTGACGGAACTGAAATTTTTCATAAGATTTTTGTCCCTGTTCTGTCATCTGCTGATATTTTCCCTGATCCCAGAAATGTTCCAACATCCGGACAGACCCTTCCAACTGTTTTCCACAGGTTTCTTCCTGATTGTTCAAATTTCGCTCTGCAACGATCCAGATGGTCAGCGCCCCTACAAAAAACAGCGCGCATAAAAGAGTCACTGACATTAAAAGCACTGTCCGCTTCCATAATTTCATGACTCACTCTCCTCCAGGCGGTATCCCAGTTTTGGGATGGTAACGATATTTTCATTCAAATCCAGTTTTTTCCGGAGCTGTCCCACATGAACATCCACCGTACGGCTTTCTCCCAGATAGTCCTCTCCCCAGACTCTGCGCAGGATTTCCTCCCGGCTCAGCGCCACATTCCGGTTCTGGAGAAACAATACCAGAAGGTCGTATTCCATGGGCTTTAAGCTGATGGCCTTTCCCTGTTTTTGCACCTCATGACGCACAAGATCCACTGACACATCCTTGATTCTTAATTCTTTTCTGGCCCGTCCGGTCCGATCCAGAACTTTTTCCATGCGAACCAGTAGCTCCAAAACTTCAAAGGGCTTTACCAGATAGTCCTCTGCTCCAAGCTTCAGTCCCCGCACTTTGGATGCGACATCCCCTTTTGCAGTAAGATAGATCACCGGAACCTTTGCTTCCCGAAATTTTTCCATCAGAGAAAATCCATCTTTTCCTGGAAGCATGATATCCACCAGCGCAAGGTCGGCGGTTTCTTTTTTTTGGAGAAGCCGTTCTACGGCTTCTCCATCAAAAACTGCCAGCGTGTCATATCCGGCAGCCTCAAGATTCATGCAGATCAGTTCTGATATCGCCAGATCATCTTCCACTACTAAAATTTTATTCTTCAAATAACTCTCTTCCTTTTCTTAATCCCGGTCTACCCATTCCTCCAGAACTTCTTCCACATCCTCCACCTTTTTTTGAAGAACTTCTCCAAGGGAGGTCACTGGCTCTTCCTCTTCCTGGTATACTGGTTTTTGAGGTTCCATTCCCGTCGCCTGATCTGCTGCTGCCGCTTCCTTTACTGCCGGGGATTCCAGAATCTCCTTCTCTGGCGTTTTGACTGCCATCGTTTTCTCCTCCTGAGATTTGGCTGCTTCTATTGCAGGTTCTTCTGACACAGGTTCCTCTTTTTCCCGGACTTTTGGTTCTTCCCCCTGCGATCCCACCGCTTTCATTCCCCTGCGGAATAAAAACAGAAATACCAGATCAGAAAGTCCATTGGTCAATGTCACCCATCCGGCAAATACGGCTGTATATTTCACCTCTGTAAAAGGATTCACGATCAACGCGCCTCCAAGCCCAAGGAAGATCACACTGACGATCACCAGGATCTTCCACTCTGCACGCGCTCTTTTTTTCAGGCGAAAAGCGCTCTGAAACGCCCAGATACTGTCCACCAGCACAAAAACACCAAACAAAACCGGAAGTAATTTCACCACGATCTGAGGATTAAAAAACAAAAAGCCTCCAAACACCAGAAGGATTCCTCCGGAAAACAGATCCAATATGGTCGCATGTTCCTTTTCCCGCATATAGATCCAGATATGATACAAACCGCCTGCAATGAGCATCAGTCCAAAGATCACCTTACAGATCACATAAACGCTGGTTACAGGCATCACGATCAGACACAATCCCATAAGCGTATACAAAATAGCGGCTGCTGTCTGACCTTTAAACAGATTTTTTAAACGTTCTTTCATTTCTTTCCTCCTTCTTGCCTTTATCAGAATTGCATTTTCATTTCTGCATTTATTGTATCATATCTGTACGATTTTTTATATTTTTTTTATTTTGCGCTTGAAGTTTTTTCCTTCCGTATTATAATAGGTACGGATATAGCAAATTTTGTCGTTTTAACAGGAGAAATGATGTGAAAAAAAGAAAACTCTATGGAAAAAAATTATTTCTGGTAATCCCTGCCGTTCTGATCTTAACTGGAGGAATTACCTATTTTTATATGCGTTCACACTCCGCTGACGATACCGATTATCAAAAAGGTGTAGCCCGTCTGGAAGCTTTGGAAGAAGCTGATATTTCCGATACAGAGAAGGCCCTTATGGATTTAAGAAAAAAGGATAAGGAGAATGCGCTTGCCCAGGTACAGGAAGGGATCACCGATGAGAATGCGCTTCTTGATGATATCGAGATCCGTCAGGTCTTTCAGGGAAGCGTCATTCTTGGGGATTCTATTACAGAATCCATTGTGGAATATGGATTTCTGGATACGGATGTGGTTGTCAGCAAACGTGGTCTTAGTATCGCTGCTGCAGATGAACAGATTGAGACTGCCATTGGACTAAATCCCATGACCATCTTTATGGCCTTTGGCTCCAACGATCTTGAGATGTATGAAGATGACGCTGCTGCTTTTATTGAAGCTTATCGCGTCCAGATCAGGAAACTTCAGGAAGCCCTTCCGGATTCCCCTATTTACATCAACGGGATTTTGCCCCTGACGCAAGCTGCCATTGATGCCATTCCTGCCCTTGGCAATTATCCCCAGTACAACGAAGCGTTACAGGAAATGTGCCAGGAGCTGGGCTGTACCTATATTGACAATTCCTTTATCGTTGCAGACGATGCGTCCATGTATGAGCCGGACGGTGAACATGTCATCCGTGATTATTATCCCAAATGGCTGACCTACATGGCAAAAACAGCGGGGTTATAACTATGAAACAAATAAAAATAGACAAACAGTTTTTTATCAAAATCGGTATGGTTCTGTTTCTTCTGGCTTATCTGATCCTCATCTATACCGCAGACAGCGCAAAAAATGTTTCCATGGACCAGATCACTGCCTCCATGGAAAAGGAAGAAACCCTTACCGCTCTTTTAAAACGTGGCAGAACTGACCTGAAGCGTTACTATCAGATGAATGAAGATGCCACAGAGGGATATCTGTTCTATAAAGCAATCTCCCCTATGGCGGTAGAAGAACTTCTTATTGTAAAAGCGCCAGACAAACAAAAGGCCAATACCTTCTTAGAAAATGCCCAGGCTCATTTAGACAGCCAGAAAAAAGTATTCCAGGGATATGGAACCGACCAGATGGGCCTCTTAAACGAAGCCTTTGTGGAATCCAAAGGCAATTATGTGATCTATGCCTGCGGCAGTGACGCGGCAAAATGGCGGGAGCACTTCCTGTCCCTGATCTGATACTTCTTTTCAGAAAACAATAAGTTTATCACTGGGCGGACAAATGATCCGTTATCAATAAGATTGGAGAAAAACAATGGTTTTCAGCAGTATCTTTTTTATCTTTGGCTTTTTGCCTGTATTTTTACTTCTTTATTATCTGGTTCCCCAGAAACTGAAAAATCTGTTTCTGGTGCTGGGCAGTCTTTTCTTCTATGCCTGGGGAGAACCGGTTTACGTGATCCTGATGCTGTTCAGCGCCATTTTTCATTATTTTATGGGAATGGAAATAGAACGTATCCAGGATGACAAAACGCGAACCCGATGGAATCTTGTATTTGTAGTTGCTGTGGATCTTCTGATCCTTGGTTTTTTCAAATACTACGGCTTTCTTCTGGATTCTGTTGGTGGGATCTTCGGGATCACCCTTTCCCATCCGGAACTTTCCCTGCCCATTGGGATTTCCTTTTACACCTTCAAAAATCTGTCCTATATCTTTGATATCTGTCAGAAAAAAACAGAGGCGCAAAAGAATCCCCTGACCTTCCTGGTATACAGTACCATGTTTCCTCACATGGCAGCCGGACCCATTGTCCGTTACACGGACATTGAAGAACAGCTTACCCGCCGCGCCCTCAGCCTGAGCCGCCTTGGGATTGGCGCTGAATACTTTATCAAGGGTCTTGCCAAAAAAGTAATCCTCGCAGACAATTTATCTGCGGTCTATGCCGGAGTTGCACAGGCCAGCGGAGAAATGTCTTTTCTCGGCGCCTGGATCGGAATTTTTGCCTATACCATGCAGATTTATTTTGATTTCAGCGGTTATTCCGATATGGCCATTGGTCTTGGCAAAATGTTGGGCTTTGACTTTAAGAAAAACTTTGATTATCCCTATATTTCCACCAGTGTTTCCGAATTCTGGAGGCGTTGGCACATTTCCCTGGGAAGCTGGTTTCGGGATTATATTTACATTCCCCTTGGAGGAAATCGGGTAAGCACTCCCAAGCACATCCGCAACATTTTCGTTGTCTGGGCTTTGACTGGTCTTTGGCATGGCGCAAGCTGGAACTTTGTTCTTTGGGGATTGTATTACGGACTTCTGCTTCTTCTGGAAAAGTATGTTTTAAAAGATGTTCTGGAAAAACTGCCCCGTCCGGCAGCCATCGCCTACACCATGCTTGCGGTTATGATTGGATGGGTCTTCTTCAGCCAGACCAGTTTTTCTGCCATGGGAGATTATTTCCTGACACTCATTGGAATTGGCGCTTCCGGCTTTGCGGATGCTCATGCACTTTTTGCTCTTCGGAGCGGCTTTGTCCTGTTTGTCATTGCTATCCTTGCCTGCCGCCCCGGACTTTATCAACGTTATAAGCGTCGCATGGCAAGAAAACCAGTCAGCGCAGTGATCGTCAATGTAATTTTGTTCCTTGTGAGTATTGCCTTTATGGTATACAACTCCTACACCCCGTTTTTATATTTAAAATTCTAAGCAGGTATCACCATGAAAAAAAGAAAACGCAGTTACAAATACTTTTTTAAATATATGGGAATCCTTTTTCCGGTTCTCCTTCTCATAATCTTTCTGGTCAGCGTCCTTCTTCCTGACCGCTCTTTTTCCGAAAAGGAAAACCGGGTGTTGTCCTCTTCCCCCAGAATGAGTCTTTCCTCTCTGGCCTCTGGACAATTCAGCAAAAAATACGAAACCTACGTCAATGACCAGTTCCCCCTTCGCGATATGTGGGTGGGACTGAAAGCATCCACAGACCGGATTCTTGGAAAAACAGAGTCCAACGGCGTCTATCTTGGAAAGGACGGCTATCTCATTGAAGATTTTGTTCCGCCTCTCCCGGAAAACCTGGAACGTACCACCAATGCCATGACTGCTTTTGCCCAGTCGCATCCCGATCTGAAGCATTACGCCCTTATTGCTCCCAACTCTGTCAATATCCTCAGGGAGCTCCTTCCCGCTGCGGCGCCTGTGAGCGATCAAAATCTCTACCTGGATGAATTAAACGTAACGCTGGAGCAGGGCGGCATTACGCCCATTGATGTACGGGAATCTTTAACCAGTCATAAAGAACACCAGCTTTATTACCGGACTGACCACCACTGGACTACACAGGCCGCTTACTTTGCCTACCTGACTGCTGCCGAAGAAATGAATCTGAATTCCGGCGCCTATTCCTATGACAAGGTTCCAGTCACCGGAAGTTTTCAGGGAACCCTTTCTGCCAAGAGTGGATTCCGTTCTGGAAAGAAAGAAGAAATCTCTGTATTTCTTCCCACCGACGATACCCTTTCTTCTGTTGTCAACTATGTGGATCAGCAGAAAAAAACAGCCAGCTTTTATGCCACAGAGCAATTAAAGGGAAGAGACAAATACGCCATGTTCTTTAACGGCAACCATCCGGTTGTAAAGATCACCACTCCCGTAGAGGAGAGCCGAACGCTTTTGGTCCTGAAGGATTCTTATGCCAACTGCCTGGTTCCTTTCCTCACTCCCCATTACCGTACCATTGTCATGGTAGACCCCAGATATTATTTCGACGATCTGGAAAAGCTGATTCAGGTGGAAAACATCCAGGAAGTGCTCTATCTTTATAATGCCAATACCTTTTTCAGCGATACTTCTCTGGAGATGACCCTTGCTCCCCAATGACAAAGGGGACAACTCCCATTTGAACTCCCATGAGGATCTGAAAAAAACGGGTCAGAAATCTTCTTTGATTTCTGACCCGTTTTTTAGTTCTTTTATTCCCGATCACTGACGGATCTCATTCATTGCATCCTGGAGATGCTCCAGAAAAATCTGGCGTACTCCTTCATATTCTCCCAGCCCTTTCAGGACACATTCCACTTCATAGCCTTCCTTTTCCAGAATGCTCTTCCAGGAATCCTCCTCTTCTCCAGCCAGATCATTTTTTGCATGGTCTCCTGCCACGATCATAAAGGGAGCCAAAATCACTTTTTCCGGATTTCTCTTCTTTACCGCCTCTACGACGTCAGAAATTGCCGGAAAGCCCTCCACAGTCCCCAGAAACATATCTTCCCGATTTCGATACTTAAACTGCTCATTCAGTCCCTCGTAAATTTCATTGGCATGGTGCTCTGTTCCATGTCCCATAAAGACCAGCATTTCATCCTCATGGATATTCCATGCCTCAGTCATAAGTTCCGCTACCTTCTCCTGATCCTGTCTTGTGGCAATCAACGGCGCACCCACGGAAACCCTGGAAAACAAAGACTCCGCCTTTTCAATCTGAGCCAGCATCTCTTCATTTTCAATGGCATTGAGTACATGGGTAGGCTGCACAATCACTTCCTTGATTCCGTCTGCCTTCATCTGTTCCATAGCTTCAAGAATACTGAAAATATGTATGCCGTCTCTCTTTTCGATTTTCCTGCGGATCTTTCCGCTGGTCCATGCCCGGTACAGGGGATACTGGGGATATTCTTCCCGAATCTGTTCCTCAATGACTGCAATGGTTCTGGCGCAGGTATCGTTATGACTGGTGCCAAAGCTGACCACCAGTATCGCTCTTTTTTCTTCTCTCATACAGGTATACTCCATTTTTTTATATTCATACACAGTATCCCTATTATACCCTCTTTTATCTGGAATGTCTATTTTTCTCTGTAACTTCTCCCCAATTGTTACTCGTCCAAAATCCGATTCACAGCCCCCAGACAGGTGGCTGCATAATACAGAACATAGACAAACAAAAACAGGCCCAAACTGATTCCCATTGCAAAGACAAACCGTTTCCAGCTGATCAATGTATTCAGTAAAAGTACATAAACCTGTGAAGACAGAAAAATACTCAACACCACCGGAAGAATTGCCGGAAACAGAAAATAAATTCCCACCTGTTTTCGGATCAGTTTTTTCAAGTGTTCCTGTTTCATTCCCAGTTTTGCTATCACCTGATAGCGATAACGATCACGGGAGGTTTCGCTTAACTGACGCACACCAAGAATGGCAGAGGCTGTGCAGACAAAGATCAGGCCAAGATAAAACAGCGCAAAGGAAAAAATCACCACATTGGAGGATTTGGCTGCCTCCACCAAAGAATTGGTAATCACACAGTCGATGGATTCGTTTCCTTCTTCCCACATCATTGCATCCAGCTTTTCCCCATCTGATAAAGAAACCTTTTTTTCTGTCTCCATGACCAGACAGTAATGGTACACAGGAAGGGTTCTGGCCAGTTCTGTATCCACCACTGCCAAAAATCCTGTTCCATTTAATCCATTCCCTATATCAAAGGGCTCCGTACGAACCTCCTGAATGTCCAGGTTCTGCCCTTGTATGTTCAGCCTGGGAATTTCCTCTCCTTTTACCGTTTCCTGTATCCGCTCCGGGCCGATCAGAAGATAATGTTCTTTCTGTAAAGAAATCTCTTCATATCCCAGGGTTTTCCACAATTCTTTGAAATCCTCATAGGCAAGCACCGGTGTCCCCTTGATATATCCCTCTATTTGAAGAAATTCGTTTAAAGAACGTTCCTGTTCCATAAGATAAAGGGGATATTCTTTTTCATAGGTGATTCCATAGGTATCTTCGATCTGTTTTTTCCAGGGAGAAAAATCATAATGTTCCTCTGTACTGGAGATCCCCACTTCAAACCCGGAAACGGATTGAAGCTGTGAAGAAAAGAATTGCTCAAACAATACGCCAAGCTGTGTCGCCGTCAAAGTCAGAGTCAGCAGAAGCGCCAGAATCCCCATGGTCTTTCCGATGGAATTTAATTTTGCGGTAAGACCTCTGAGCAAAAACAGGCGGTCTTTCCCATACTTCCAGGCATGATCGCGCAAAAAGAGTTCTGTGAGTACATGGGTCGCTGTTTTGTATATCCCATAAATGCCCACAAAAACCAAGACTAGTGACAGCATAAACATCCAGCCAGAATAGGAAACATTCATTCCTGCATGGGTGGCCTTAAATACTCCCGCACACCCCACCCCTCCCAGGATCAGGGACAGAACACATTGATAAACTCCTGCTTTTTTACTTTTTGTTTTCTTTTTCTCCCTTTCCATCTGCTGTAACAGGTCTGCAATTTCCAGTTTTTTCAACTCTCTTCGTATCTGATACATGGCGTTTCCATACATCAATATCCCATAGATTGCCGTCACTCCCAAAGCTTTTATGGAAAAGATCATCGTGATCTCATAGGTCGCCTGAAAGACTTCCATAACGATCAATGCAAGAACCTGGTACAAAAGTGTTCCCATTCCAACGCCTGCCACCAGAGCGCCCAGCCCCATCAACAGATTTTCCTTTACAAACAAAGAAATGATTTTTCGATTTGGAATCCCAAGAAGCATGTATATCCCAAATTCTCTGCCTCTCTGTTCTAACATAAAATGACACATATAATGGATCAGCCAGCCGATCACCAGCACCACCACCACAAGGGAGGTTCCCAGTACGATCCAGCTCATAACATGCATGGTACTGCTCAGGCTCATGATCTCTCTGGAAAAGATCAGAAGCTGAAAGGCGTATACAAGAGAAAACGCAATGGAAACCGTAAGAAAATAAATC
Source organism: uncultured Blautia sp. (assembly GCA_937900135.1). Classification (GTDB taxonomy): domain Bacteria; phylum Bacillota; class Clostridia; order Lachnospirales; family Lachnospiraceae; genus Blautia_A. The sequence goes on from CALCDJ010000055.1 coordinate 70,409, forward strand.
AGATAGTCCTTCGCAGAATGTCTGGCATTTTTCCATACAAGATTGTTTTCCATCTTACATCTCTCCTCCCATCAAAGTAACCACATCCAAAATCTCCTGAAAAAAATCTCTACGCTTTTTATCAGCTTTTCGAATTTCTGTGAAAATCTGCCCATCTCGCAGAAAGAGCACTCTGGAACAATAACTGGCAGAAAAAACATCATGGGTCACCATCAAAATCGTTGCCTTTTTTTCTGTATTTAATTTGGTAAATGCCTCCAGAAGTGTCTGAGCAGAATGGGAATCCAGCGCTCCTGTGGGCTCATCTGCCAGGAGAAGTCTGGGTTGATTCATCATGGCTCTGGCACAGGCGCACCGCTGCCTTTCCCCGCCGGAAACCTCAGAAGGAAATTTCTTCAGTACCCCTTCAATTCCAAGATCACTCGCCATTTTTTTGACCTTTTCTGCAATCTTTTCCTTTTTTTCTCCTGCAAGAACCAAGGCAAGCCCGATATTTTCTTCAAGGGTAAAGTTATCCAGAAGATTAAAATCCTGAAACACAAAGCCCAGGTTTTTTTTGCGAAATTCCGCAAGATTGTCCGGATTCAATTCCGTAATATCCGTCCCGTCAAGATAAATATGGCCTGCAGTAACATGATGAATGGTGGCAATGGCATTCAGCAGCGTGGTTTTCCCACTTCCGCTGGCGCCCATAATTCCCAGAAATTCTCCCTCCTCCACATCAAAAGATATATGAGAAAGAGCCTTTGTTATATTTTCTCTGGAGCCATAATATTTATCTACTTTTCTGATCTGCAACAGACTTTCCATGATCTCGATTCCTCGCTTTCCTGTTTTCTGAAGTGTGTTTGAAAAAAACTTTCTGCAAGATGCGAATCATAATTTGGGGAAGATTTTCCAAACACGTTCTAATCTGATTATAAGAGGACAAGAACAAAAATGCCACTTACAGAATTGTAAGTGGCGCATAAACGTTACTATGAACGTAGTGAACAGTTACTCATAAACCTCTACTCATTTTCGTAAACTTCTGACTGAAACCTGCCTCTGGGAAATCGGATTTTTACGATGGTTCCTTTTCCTTCTTCGGATTGAATACCAACAGACAGTCCCAATTTGCGGCAGAGACGTTTGGTCAGATAAAGCCCCATTCCTGTGGCTCCTTTTTTTCCTCTGTCTGTTCCTGTAAAGCCTTTTTCAAACACCCTGGGCAAATCTGCCGCAGCGATTCCACAGCCATTATCTTTGACACATAAGATACAATCTGCATCTTCTTTTTCCACATAGATGGAAAGTATCCCCTTCCCTTTTTCCACATATTTCACCACGTTGGACAGAAGAAGACCCAGGATATACACCAGCCATTTTTCATCGGTATATACAAATTCTTCCAATCCCTCTGTTTCCAATGAGATTCCCTGTTCCAGAATCAGAAACTGATGGTTCAGCAGCGCCGTCGAAACCACGTCTTCCAGACTGATTTTCTGTATGAAATAATCCTTTTCCACGTAACTGCTCCTTGCATAATAGAGAACCTGATTTACCAGTTCTTCCATTCTTTTTAGCTCTTTTCCTACTTTTCCCCCTTCCTCTATTGGATGATTCCTGTCATAAAGTTCTATGGCAGTCAAAGGATTTTTAATCTCATGAACCCAGCTTTCCATATATTCTTTATACTCTCTGCTCTCTCCCAAAGCATCTTCAATACGGTTCATCATCTGATGACAGGCTCTCTGACAACATTGAAAATAAAGTTTTTCCAAAGGATCCTTTGGTTCTTTCATCAATTCCGTAAACAGATATTTTTCTTCCAAATGTTCAAACGTCTGCGTAATCTCCTGATAGCGTTTCTTTTTTTTATAATACCCTATGGAAAGATAAGAAAGAAACACCGCGCCCCAGACAACAAGGAGCAAAAAAACAGCAGAAAGCGAGGAGCCGGTGACCGCCAGAAATACGCCCAGCGCAGCCATGCCAAACATTTGAAGCAGCAGAAGTCCTGCGTGTTGTTCCAGATAATCTCTGTAATTCATTTTTTATCCCATCCCACTCCATATCCTTTTTTGGGGATCGTACGTATAAAATTTTCCAGGGGTGTCCCCTCCAGCCTTTTTCTGATCCTGGAAAGATTAACATTTAGTATATTTTCATCCACAAATAATTTATTCTCCCACAGGCAGGAAATCAACTCTTCCCTCTCCATCAATCGGGGATAATTTTTAAACAAATAAAACAAAATCTGCTGTTCTTTTTTGGAAAGGTCATAAACCTCCCCTTTATAGGAAAGCTGTCCAAAAACCAGATCCAGTGTTACCTGTTCTACTGTCAAAGTCTCTCCGGTACGCTCCAAATGTTTCTGAATCCGAAGCAGGAGAACCGGAAAATGAAACGGTTTTCTGATATAGTCGTTGCCTCCTGCTTTTAACCCTTCTATTTCCTTCTGTACCATTTCCTGGCTGGTCACAAAAATAATGGGAATCCCCGTTTTTTGTCTAAGTTTTCTGCAAAGTACGATTCCATCTGCCTCTCCCAATCCAATATCCAGAAGCAGAAGATCTGGATGCATACTTATTTTTCATATTTTTTTCGTTCTTTCTGCACATCATTCAATTGTTACCGTATAAAATCATCAAAGAAAAAGAGTCTGGATTATTCCAGACTCTTTAGAGAGGCGCCAACCAGATTCGAACTGGTGATAGAGGTGTTGCAGACCCCGGAAAAAATCCTTGGAACCCGCTAAA
>CALCDJ010000056.1 GCA_937900135.1 uncultured Blautia sp.
CCCGTTTAAAGATACTCCATTTTCTTTTTATCAGACTTTAACTAACTGACATTGCAGTCTGAAGACCAACCAGGTAAAAAATGCCCTTCTGGTAGGTGGAGGAACCATCTCCTTCTATCTGGCCAAGGCACTTCTTGCCATGAAGATTGATGTAAAGATCATTGAAAATAACAAAGCCCGCTGTGAGGAACTCAACGAGCTTCTTCCAGACGCCACCATCATCAATGGTGATGGCACTGACCGCAACCTTCTCCTGGAGGAAGGCCTTCCCAATGTGGAATCCTTTGTTACTTTGACCAATCTGGATGAAGAGAACGTATTCTTATCTCTTTTTGCCAAAACGGTTTCCCAGGCCAAGCTGGTTGCCAAGGTCAACCGCTTGAATTTCAATGACATTATCGACAGTCTGGATATTGGAAGTATCATTTACCCTAAATATATTACTGCGGATTTTATCCTTCAGTATGTCCGTTCCCTGCAGAACAGCATGGGAAGCAACGTAGAAAACCTGTACCACATTCTGGACAATCAGGCAGAGGCTCTCGAATTTTCTGTTGTGGAAAACTGCCCTCTCATTGGCAAGACTCTTCTGGAGCTGAATCTGAAGAAAAACCTTCTGGTTGGCTGTATTTTCCGCAATGGGGAGGCTCATATTCCCCGGGGACAGGATGCGCTTCAGCCAGATGACCGCGTGATCATTGTTACCACCAACAAAGGGCTCCATGATATCTGTGACATCATAGAACATTAAGGAGGCGTTGGAAATGAATTACTCGATCATTATTTATATTCTGGGATGGATTTTAAAATTCCAGGCAGTATTCATGGCACTTCCCCTGATCACTTCTTTGATTTACCAGGAAACAGATGCTGTGTCCTTTGTGATCACCATTGTGCTGTGTCTTCTTGCTGGAATCCCCATGACCTTGCGCCGTCCCAAAAATCAGGTTTTTCATACCAAGGAAGGCTTTGTTACCGTTGCGCTTAGCTGGATTGTTTTGAGTATTACAGGGGCTCTTCCCTTTTTATTCAGCGGTTCCATTACCCATCCCATTGATGCCATCTTTGAAACAGTTTCCGGTTTTACCACCACCGGAGCCAGCATTCTTTCGGATGTAGAAGCACTCTCCCATGGAATTTTATTCTGGAGAAGCTTCACTCACTGGATCGGCGGTATGGGTGTTCTGGTCTTTTTGCTCTGTCTTCTGCCCCTTACAGGGGGATACCATATGTCCCTTATGAAGGCAGAAAGCCCGGGACCTTCTGTGAGCAAGCTGGTTCCCAAGGTACGTTCCACCGCGAAGATTCTCTATGGAATTTATTTTGCTCTCACCCTTTTGGAAATTGTTTTTCTTCTGTTGGGAGATATGCCTCTGTTTGACACCTTGTGTACCGCATTCGGAACAGCTGGTACCGGTGGCTTTGGCATCAAAAATTCCAGTATAGGAGGATATAGTACCTACATTCAGGTGGTTGTCACCATCTTTATGATTCTTTTTGGAATCAACTTCAGTATTTATTATCTGATTCTTTCCAAAAAACTCATACAGGCGCTGAAAATCGAAGAACTTCGGTACTACCTTGGAATCATCCTGGTTTCCATCCTGGTGATTGCCTTTAATATCAAAGATCTGTTCGGAAACATCTGGCAGGCCTTACAGCAGTCAGCTTTCCAGGTGGCCTCCATTATCACCACAACCGGTTTTGCCACCACAGACTTCAACGCCTGGCCAGAAGTCTCCAGGATTATCCTGATCATTCTGATGTTTGTAGGCGCCTGCGCCGGAAGTACCGGAGGAGGTATTAAGGTCTCCCGTTTTATCATTCTTTTTAAGAGCATTGCCAAGGAACTGCACCTGTACATCCACCCCAATGCCGTAAAAAAGATCAAAATGGATGAAAAACCCATTCCTCATGAAGTGGTACGTTCCACCAATATCTTTATGAGTGTTTACGTACTGATTTTTGCTTTTTCCGTATTGATCATCGGATTTAATGATTATGACCTGACCACCAACTTCACTGCCGTGGCCGCAACCCTGAACAATATCGGTCCAGGTCTGGAACTGGTAGGCCCCACTGGAAACTTCGGGCTTTTTTCACCTCTTTCCAAGTGTGTGCTGATTTTTGATATGCTGGCAGGACGACTGCAAATCTTCCCACTTCTGCTTTTGTTTGTCAAAGATACCTGGAAGAAGTTCTGAAAAAGAAAAAATTTAATTTTTTCACACTTTTTTCAAAAGGATATCACATAGTTTTCACATTCGTCTAATATAGTAGACAATGTAGAAAGCACAGAGCTTTCTAAAATTAATATTTTTCTTTTTCATACGCGCCGGTACAAAAGTACCGGCCTCCTTCCATTTATGGGACTTTTTTCAGATTCCTTCTCCATCAAAGGAGGGGATAAAACTTTCCTTGGCGGTCTCGCCTTCCTGAAAAAATCCGTTTTGAATTCCCATCTCCAGAGCTTTGTCCAGTACCTTCTGGTACTCCCGTCTGGTCACTTTCCGATTCAGTTCCTTCCTCTCCTCCTGCTGGTATATTGGAGTAAACTGATTCATAATGCTGATATAAATATCATCTCCGTAAGTTTTATAAAGATATTCCAGAACCTTTATGGAATTTCTGGTATGTCCCGGCAGAATCAGATGACGTACCACCGTCCCTCTTTTCAGGTATCCATTCTCATGAAACACACAGGCTCCTGTTTGTCTCACCATCTCTTTCAAAGCTTCCATGGCATATTCCGGATAATCCGGCGCTCTGGAACAGGCTTTTGCCAGTTCCGGTTCCATGTATTTAAAATCCGGCAGATAGATATCCACATACCCTTCCAGACGGCGAATCATGTCTGCCTTTTCGTAACCGCTGGTATTGTACACAACCGGAACAGACAGGCCCTGCCCTTTGGCCAATTTAAGACTTTCTATTACATGAGGAAGATAATGGGCAGCTGTAACCAGATTAATGTTTGCTGCACCCTGTTCCTCCAATTTCAGGAAAATCTCTGCAAGATGGACTTCCGTAAGTTCCTTTCCCCAGGTTCCCAATGCAATTTCTCTGTTCTGGCAAAAACAGCATCGAAGAGAACATCCGGAAAAAAATACAGCTCCTGACCCTTTTTCTCCAGAAATGCAGGGTTCTTCCCACATATGCAAAGCGGCACGTGCAGCAAAAAGCCTGCTGTCCATGCCACAATAACCCTTCTGTCCTTCTCTTCGATTTACCTTACATTCCCGTGGACAGAGGGTGCATGACTGGTACTCTGTTTTATCTTTCATAATTATAGAAATCTCCTCTGTTATTTTCCTATCAGTATACCATATTTTCTTTCTGTTACAAACTTTGGTAAAAAAGTGCTTACAAATCTCTAAATATGGGCTAAAATAAGTTTAAAAGACAGGACTTGAATGCTTATCCATCATAAGCATCAGAAAGGAGTATCACAATGAAGGAACAGGAAATCCGCCAGATGGTTCAGAAACAAAAAGCTTTTTTCCAATCTGGCGCCACTTATAAAACAGAAGTACGCATGGAGGCTCTTCGCCGTCTGAAAAAACAGATTTGTTTACACGAAAATGAAATCCATCAGGCAATCCAAAGGGATTTGGGAAAAAGTGCTTTTGAAAGCTATATGTGTGAAACAGGTCTTGTACTCAGTGAGATTTCCTATATACTTAAGCATTTGCGCCATTTTTCCAGGGAACACCGGGTACACACCCCCCTTTCCCAGTTCCCTTCCAGAAGTTTTCAGAAACCATCGCCCAGGGGAGTTGTGCTGATCATGAGTCCCTGGAATTATCCTTTCCTTTTGACCATGGAACCTCTGGTGGATGCCATTGCAGCAGGAAATACCGCCATCTTAAAGCCAAGCGCCTACTCCCCTGACACCAGCAGGCTCATTGTCCAGATAATCCAGGCGTGTTTTCCCCCTTCCTATGTTTCTGTGGTAGAAGGTGGACGGGAGGAAAACACCTGTCTGCTTAAGGAAGACTTTGACTATATTTTCTTTACCGGGAGCCAGCAGGTGGGAAAAGAAGTGCTCCGCCATGCAGCAGAGCATCTCACACCTGTGACCCTGGAACTGGGAGGCAAAAGTCCCTGTATCGTAGAAGCTAGCGCAGACATCAAACTGGTGGCCAGACGGATTGTATTTGGTAAATTTTTAAACTGCGGCCAGACCTGTGTGGCTCCAGACTACCTTCTCTGTGACTTCCGGATTAAAGAAGAACTGATCCAGGCGCTAAAGTCAGAAATCCAGAAACAGTTTGGGACTCATCCTTTGAAAAATTCTGATTATGGAAAACTGATCAGTCAGAAACATTTTGACCGGGTCACCAGTCTTCTGGACTCAGAAAAAATCATTTTTGGCGGAGCCACGGAACCAAAGACTCTTCAGATCGAACCCACGCTGATGGATGAGATAACGCTGGAAGATCCAGTGATGCAGCAGGAAATCTTCGGTCCCATCCTGCCTATCCTTACGTATTCCTCACTGGAACAAGCCATAAACATTGTAAACTCCAGACCTCATCCTCTGGCTCTTTATCTTTTTACGAAAAAAAAGTCCCTGGCAAAAAAAGTCACCCAAGCCTGTGGCTTTGGCGGAGGCTGCATCAATGACACCATCATTCATCTGGCCACCAGTGAAATGGGATTTGGCGGTTTTGGCGAGAGCGGAATGGGTTCTTATCACGGAAAAGCCGGCTTTGATACCTTTTCCCATTATAAGAGCATCGTAAACAAAAAGACCTGGCTGGATCTTCCCATGCGTTATCAACCCTATACAAAATTCCACGAAACCCTTGTTCGATTTTTCCTGAAATAACCAGATTCAAAAAAGCATCCTCAGAACTTCTTCCGAGAATGCTTTTTTCTTTTTATAACGTAGTCCTTATCTTTCAAACTTTTATATGAAGGATCGGATGCAGTGGGTATACGCCATATCTCACTCCGTAGTTTCTGCTATAGCTCTTGGCTTCTGCAAACAAGGGATCATAGACAAGTCCATTGACCTCTGCCCAGGCGTGTCCCCTTGCTGGTCCTTTGGAATCCACACAGACATAGACGTTGGTATAGCCCAGGGCTTTGGCCAGATATGCAAAGGCTGCTCCATCCGCAAAACAGTTTCCCCCTCCCAGTTTAAAATGGTCATTGGCATAAACTGCCGGCCATCCTTTGACATTGACAAAGGATCTGCGGATCACATAAGGCTTCTTGATCACCCAGTTAAAACAGGTCTGAAGTTTCTGCGCCTTGCTCATATTTTTGCTGGTGATTTTATTTACGATTCCCTTCGCCGTCTGAAGAGTAGCAAAATCATTGGCGTCCACGGAACTCATGGGCTTTCCCCCTGGATAATAATACTTGCTTCCCTTCTGCCTTGCCTCCAGTTCTCCTTTGGCATTGAGATAATAGGTGGTGGTTTTTACCTTCACAGTACCAGTCTTCATGATTCCCTTGGAATTAAAGTAGTAATACTTTTTTCCGATTTTCTTCAGACCAGTCACACGGGCGCCATTGGTTCCAAAGTAAGACTTTCCATTTTTGAAGGTTTTCCATCCCTTATGCAGATAACCCTTGGAATTGAAATAATAAACCTTCTTGTCAATGGTTGCCAGACGATTTTTGATGATGATTCCATTCTTGTCTGTATGATAGGTTTTGCTTCCCTTTTTGAACCAGTCCTTGACGATCAGATATCCCTCTGCATCAAAGCAATAGGTGTTTTTCCCAATACTCTGAAGTCCTTTTACCGGTTTTCCAGCCTTCACATACATCTTTCTCCCATCGGGGAGCTTGTTCCAACCCTCCACCAGTGGAACCGGGGTAGGCGTTGGAATGACAGAAGGTTCCGGAGTGGGAGTTCCTGTAACCTCCGGCGCCGGTGTCACTTCTGTTGTGTCATCTGCCTGTACCACACAGACAGAGGCTGCAAGCAAAAAACAAATCGCAGCTGTAAGAAAAAATTTTTTAATATTCTTCATATTTTACACTTCCATCTGAATAAGTGATCTCAAAGTATCCATGTCCACTTCCGTCACAATCATCGTATGCTACGCGGCTTACTTCATAGACTGCCGGAGCCTGCTGCTGTTGCTGCTGTGCTTGCGCCTGTGCTGCTGCGGCTGCCTCTGCTTCTGCCTGTGCCTGTGCCGCTGCGGCTGCTTCTGCTTCCGCCTTTGCTTTGAGCGCTGCATCGACACTTGCCTTATCTTCTGTGATAAAGCTGTGGAATACAAATCCCTTGTCTTCTCCTGCTTCCACCTGCATCCATCCTGGAACCATAGCAACTACCTTACATTCCGTTCCCATCTGGATTACTTTTACAGAATCAGCTTCTGCATCGGCTTCTTTACGGATGTGTACATTGGAGGATGCATACATGGTAAGCGGCGCATCCAGTTTTTTCTCCTCTTCAGTTTCTATTGCTTCCTGCTCTTTGCCATTCTCATCTTTATATTTGATATATAAGAAACCATACTGATCGTAAATCACAGCATCCGTTGCTTTATCCAGAGAAACGGTTTCGTATGTGTGAGTGTCACCGTTTTCCTCTGTCACCACAAGATCCGTCACCTCTTCCGGCTCCTCTTTTGTTTCTTCTTTTTTGGCTTCTTCTGCTTTTGCTTCACGTTTTACCAGCTCTGCCTTTTCAAACACACGGGTTGTCTGATTCTTTATCACAAGCTCGCCTTCTGTCAAGACCACTTTCAGATCTTCTCCTGTCTCTTCGGCAGCGGTTTCCTCTGTGGCTTCTGCTGCCGCCGGTTCCTCCGCTGCATAAAGAGCAGCAGGCGCTCCCAGCACCATAGACGCTGCCAGTGTCAGGCTTAACATGGTTTTTACTACGTTCTTCTTCATTGGGTCATTTCCTCCTTGAGTGTATTTTTATAAATCACGTGGCAGATGCCTTCTGTTTCTGTCAGCACCTCCACCGTATTCCGTTCGGCCCCCGGAATCAGCTTCTCTGCCGGAAGCTGGAGAAAGAATCCTCGATCACAGATTTCTTCTCCGTTTTCCACGTCCTTGGGAAATGCTTCGTATATGGCTTTTCCATTGATGCGAAGATAAATCCGGGATCTGTTTTCCAGATATTCGTCCTTCACCAAACCACTGATCTGTACATTGGGTCCCAGTGTTTTCATCTGCACCTCTTTCGCTCCATCCATTGCAGTCTCCTCAGCTTCCTGGGTAAGGGTAACCAGAGGCGCCTCCATAACCGGAGGATTCTGAGCCATATCCGGAAGGAAACGTTCTGCACGTTCCACCACTACGGTATCCGCAGCATTTACTTCCACATCCATCAACTGATAAGGAACTCCTCTGGAAAAATAAGCATTGGCATATGCATCTGCCATAAAAGGAAGAATGGCATTTCCAAAGGAATCTCTGTACATCACCAAACTTCCTGTTTTCACCGGATTCACCGTGGTGATCCTGGGATCGAAATTGCTTTCCACTTCCCCTACATAAGCATAGGTGGTCTGCCTGTCATAATAAATCTCTGTTTCCGGTGTCATAGCCAGGGGATACAGCATTTTGTCAAGATCCCCTTCAAAATCCACCTTTTCCTCATAAGGTTCTTCCTCATAGGGCATATGCTCTTTTTCAAGAGCTGTAAGCAGGGTATCGGCTGCCAGAGCAGCGCCCTTGTTATTCCAGTGAGAATCCCGTTCATGATAGAGGATTTCCTTCTGATCTTTTAAGGTACGGTACAGGTCGGTGTAAGCAACCCCTTCCTCTTCCAGTACAGGCTTTAATCTTGCCAGATTATTTTCCTCTGTCACTTTCTGTTGATAATAATAGGGCATATGCTCTCCGTAAAGAGAGTTCTTATTTGGCGCCACAGTAAACAGAAATTTTACCCCCTTTCCTTCCAGATACTCCTGCATCATGGAAAGAGAATGGGCAATGTTAAACAAACTTCTGTCCGAAAGAAGATTGGTTCCCTGATAATCCTCCAGAGAATCCTTATAATAAAGCCAGTTGTCTGTTCCCTGGATCACTCCTTCTGCGGTGGAAACTCCCAGAATTTTTCCGTTTAACAAAGCATTGGCTGTCACCAGTTCATTACGGAAGGCAAAATGTTCCTGAAAATAATCCCCTGCCTGGGGCAGCCACTGGGAATTCCAGCCCTCCTCTGTGCGAAGGGAAGGAAAAGCGGCAAGTTCCCGGTTCTCTGCGGAAACCTCCGGATCTGTTACCAGCATTCCAAGAGAGGGAACCAGACAAATTGCAAAAAACAGTATGATATAAAAGATATTCCATTTTTTCATCCTGCAAGCCCTCCCTAAAATCGAAAATAGATAAACGGATTATAGGTACCGCTGGCAAGGCTTAACACACAAAGGAAAAAGCCTGCGATGCTGCAAACAAATGCAGCCGATTCATAACCGCGTTTTTTCTTAAGATACGAATTAACAGGAAGCGCTGCAATTACAGCCGCCAAAAGGGTCACCAGATATACCGGCGTTAGCTGGGAGAGAGTCAGACTCATTGCCGCCCCATTCCATGCAAATCCACTGAACATTTCTTTGATCCAGAATACTCCCTGCTTCATGGTTTCTGCGCGGAAAAATACAAATCCAATACAAACTACCAGCAAGGCATAAATATGCTGAAAAACGCTTTTCAGCTTTCCGCCCTTTTCTCTGATAAACGGAACAAATTCTTCCAGCATCAGAAAACAGCCATGGTAAATTCCCCAGAAAATAAAATTCAGAGCAGCTCCATGCCAGATTCCCGTACAAAGAAATACGATCATCTTATTGATCACCGTACGGACTTTTCCCTTACGGTTTCCGCCCAGAGGAATATACAGATATTCCAGGAACCATCCAGAGAGAGAAATGTGCCATCTTCTCCAGAATTCCTGAATACTGGAAGAGATGTAAGGATAATTGAAGTTCTCCTTAAAGTAAAATCCAAACATCCAACCAAGACCGATGGCCATATCGCTGTAACCACTGAAATCAAAGTAGATCTGGAACATATAGGAAATCGCTCCCAGCCATGCGCCTGGCGCGCTGATCTGTCCGGCAGCTGCGCCAAACAGCGTATCCGCTACCAGTCCCATGGTGTTGGCAATAAGAACCTTTTTGCAAAGGCCTGCAACAAAACGACGGATGCCATGACTCACACCCTCCACTGTCTGCGTACGGTAATCGATTTCCTTTGCAATGTCGTGATATTTTACAATGGGGCCTGCGATCAGCTGAGGGAAGAAAGAAATATACAAAAGCACCTTGGGATAGCTTTTCTGTACCTCTGTGGTTCCACGATAGACGTCGATCACATAAGACATTGCCTGGAATGTAAAGAAGGAAATTCCAATGGGCATACGAATCTGCGGTACCGGTACTGCCATACCGGTGATTCCATTAAAACTTTCCACCAGAAATCCTGTATATTTAAAAATGATCAAAATTGCCAAATTACAGATCACTGCCGCAACAACTGCCGCCTTTTTATGATTTGGTTTTAAACCGATCAGATAGGCGCACACATAATTCAACAGTGAAGACAACAGCAGCATCAAAATATATACTGGTTCTCCATATGCGTAAAAAAGCAGGCTGGCAATCAATAACATGGTGTTTTTTGCACGAATGCCTGGAAGCAGGCAGTGCAGTACAAAAACCACCGGAAGAAATACGCACAGGAATACCATTGAACTAAAGACCATGATGTTTCCTTCTTATTCTCATTTGGCCAGAAGACCTATTGCACCGAGAATAATTTCCTTCCCCTGTTTATTTTTGTATACGCTTAAAATAAAGTGCTCATAATACAGCATCAGATCTTTTCCATCTCCATAGCAGCTGTCCATGGTTTTGATCTTTCTTGGTTTTCCAAGGAGATTCCGAAGAGGCGCTGCATTTTTTTCATATCCATAAGCCTTACGGAGTTTCGCCGTCTGTGCAGCATCATATACGCCTGTTTTCTTGTTCATATAATAGAATTTTTCATTTAATACAACAGGACCTTTTAACATTCTTCCAGAATATCCAAAGGCATACGTCTTACCGCCTACTTTTCTGATGGATGGCGTATAACAGCCATAGACGATCTTCCCTGCATAGGCAGCTCCGTTTGCGCCAAAATAGTAGCGTTCCATTGTTGTTTTGCCTTTTTTTACACGTTTGACCTTTTTCCATGTATTTGTCACACGTTTGCCATTTTCATAGAAATAGTATTTCCCTTTTTCTTTTTTCAGACCGTTTTTCACAGCCGCCGCTTCTACTGTCTGGGGCTGTGTGAAAGAAACGGCTGGTGTTTGTACCATCATAAGACAAAGTACGATCACCAGTAACTTTTTCCATTTTTTCATAATCTCTTCTCCTGTTATATTATTTTCCTTTCTGCTGTGCAGGAACAACTGATTTTTTCATATCCAAAAAGAGCCTGCTGTCCTTTTGACTTCAAGCCCTCTGTATGTAACTTAGAGTTCTACATTAAACGTTTTCTGTGTTTTGTAGATTTTTCCTTCCATTGCAGAACGATTCTGGCAAAGCCATTTGCCCTTGCGGAGCTTGGAATTTCTGGCTGCATTGGTATCATATGTATACCAGTTTTTACCGAGCTTAATTTCTACCCATCCGTGCTCCTGCCATCTTTTTACATTAAATGCATTCGATGTTCCAAGGCAGATACGCACAGGAAGTCCGGTGGCACGTTTCGCTAAAAACGCAAACGCAGCCGCATCGTGGTAACAGCTTCCTTTTTTGCCAATGATCATTTCTTTGGCAAATTTATTTTCCCAGCCTTTTTTTGCTGTAGCCGGATGAAATCCCATGACACGTTTATATTTATATGTCCTCTGTGCATATAATGCCAGTTTCTTCAAAGCAATCTTATCTGCAGTGCTGTCTGTGATTTTCTGTGCCTTGATCACTTTGTCCATGGTAGATAACAGCTTGGCGTCTATGGCTTTGCTTTTTTTGTAAACGCCCTTGGAATCAAAGTAATAAGATTTCTTTCCAATGCTGTACCAGCCAGTCTTACGAGCGCCATTGGCTCCAAGATAGTATTTTTTACTTCCAAGAGTCAGCCATTGTTTTTTCAGCATCTTGCCTTCTTTGTTGTAATAGCAGTATCCAACCTTTTCTTTTACCCAGCCGGTCTTTATTTCTTTCTTCTGTTCTGCAGTCTCTGCAGCGGTTGGAATGGCCGCTGCCTGAGCCGGAACACTTCCAAGCCCAAGACAAAGTACGGTTGAAAGAACAACCAGTTTTCTTAAAATTCCTTTTCTCCTCATGTCTTTTCCTCCTTATTGTATCTTCCGGGAATACGCCTGCACCGTATTTCCGGAAAATGGTTTGCAAGTCTCATATGCTTTTATCACTTTATTATACCACAGTATACTTACCGCGTCTATCCTTTGGCACTTTTCGTGCAGCGGATCATCCTAGAATTTATAGACTTGATCTGACTTATAAGGAATCCTGGAAGTCACTGTGCCCATTCGGTTGCCCATATTGTCCCAGTATCGTCCATCAATTCTTACCCAACAATGGCACTTAGGAATTTCAATCACATATGGCGCATATCCCAATTCCTTAGCAAGCGCTGCAAACGCATTGGCAAATCCGTAACAGTTACCGGACATACTATTCAGTAGTTCCAGTGCACAGGTCTTAGGCCAGTTCTTTTTGGTGGTATCAGGAAATTCCCATGGATGGAATTTGATTCCGTTAAGGTAATACCAGCAAGTACGGAGTTTGGTACTTCTGCTCATAGATGGTTTCGTAATCCTGCTTACTACCTCCATGCACTTCATTTTCAGCTTCGCATGTACATCTGCCTTGGCATAACCCGCTTTTGTAAACGTGATATCCCCCTTTTTGGTATTTGCCGCACATCGTCCGTATTTGTCTGCATAATACAGTTTTTTACCAATGACATACCAACCGGGAATAGGGTTACCTTTCTTATTCACATAATACTTCCTGGTTCCCACCTGTATGACGGAGTTTTTCTTCGGAGTTAAAAGCTGTCCTTTTGTATTAAATACATAGTACTTTCCTTTAATCTTGTTGCTGTAAACAGCAGCATTGCCGTCCGGTTTAAAGAAATATTTTCTTCCCTCAATAATTTTCCACTTGTTTTTCACCAGTTTTCCTTTGTCGTAAAACCGGTAATATTTGCCCTCTTTCTTTAATCCGTTCTTTATTTCCGGTGGTTTTACGGGTGGCTGTTCGGGGGGGGTAGTTCTGGTGTGCCTGTTGGCACCGGCGCCTCTGTGGGAATCGGCGTTTCTGTCTGCGTTCCCTGGTCAGAAGCATACACACTCATGCTGCCAACGCCAATCAGAACCGTGGCAAGAAATACCAATGCCCCTTTTCTGATTCCTTTCTTTAACATATTTTTTCTCTTCCTTTCCCTATATAAATTTTTTATCATTCCTTTCATTGTACACGGTTATCACTTGCTTATCAAGACCTTACGACAAAAATATAATTTTTCTATTTTTTTCTTATAGAATCGTTAAAAACCATATTTTCTTTACACATTCCTACAGACAAAAGCTGCTGCTCCTGAACGGAAACAGCAGTTTTTGTTGTTTGTTTACTTCAAAATTTCTGTTCTTGATACTCCAAATCTAATTCTTCCGCAAGATATGCATCACTCATGCAATGCATATCAGAAACCCCATCCCGAACAAGCTGATACACTTTAGAATGATAGAAAAAGCGGAGTGCCTCATCAAAAGAAATCCCCTCTCTCTTTGCAAAACACTCTATTACACGACTATATTTCTTTTGAAGTAAAATCGGATGTGCATTCATACCAGTTCACTCCCTTCAAAATAAAGAAGTTCCAATGCCTTCTCTGTGCGAAAACAGATCTGAAGATTCGGTTTCTCATAACGCAAGCGTTTAATCGCTTCTCTTTTATCAATCAGCCCATCAAAAAACAATTCTACTGTATTAAACACTTTATCATTGGCAACACCACCAACTACAAGATCATAATCTGATGTATCCTGTCCCCTCCGACAGTTCAATATGAAATCCAGCCAATCTTCTGAATAGGAATCCAGCTCCAATATTTTCAATTCTGATTTCCTATTTTCATCAAAAAAATATTTTGACACGATTCCCTCTTTTCCAAGACGTTTAAATCGTCCGCACCACTTCACTGCCTGTCCATACAATGGCGTAGCATAAAAGCCTCGGCCAAAATCTACATTCAATCTGGAATGGATTAAATCTGGTTCTCTGATTTCCAGATAGGAACCATGATATAAGATCATACTTCAATCCCTCTTTCTTTCATTATAGAAAGGATATCTTCCACAATATATTCACGGCCCTGAGTATGAAGGACTTCATATTCTGGTACTATATATCCATATAAAATATCACTTTTTTCTGTAAATGCCTGAAAAACAAGCTCTGCGTTCACTCCCAGTTTTGCAGCGACATTTTCAATACAAAACACAGCAAATTCAAGTTCTTTAGAATTTTTAATTTTTTCATCAACCATTATAAATAATCCCTTCCCTTAAAGCCAAATCATAATCTGTGTCCTTTTCTTTAGCATATCATATTCCCACAAGCTTATCCATTCTTTTTTCACTGAACTGATCTGTATTTGTATCTACCATAACTCCAGAACAATTAGAAAAAAATCCAGTTTAAAGGAGGGCTAAAGTCCTTCCTTTAAACTGGATGAAAGAGATTAACTGTATTTTTTATCCATAGTCTTAAAAATATTCTCTTAACAGCCAGGCAGGAGTACAGCTCCATGCATGACAGAAGCTGTTCACCTGCTGGTTTCCGTAAGGAGAAGCATTGGGATCTTTTGGATCAAAGGCTTCCCAGAAGGTGTCTGCCCCCAGGTTCACCATACCGCCCCAGTATACACGCATGAGTTCCAGGGCTTTCTCCTTCTCACCCACATGAAGAAGCGCCTCGATCACGTGATGATATGCATATGGAGTAGCCACGCCCATTTCCGGATTCACTTCCAGTAAATGAAGCATCAGCTCCCGGCTCTTTTTTGTCTCCAGCACATCTGCCAGAACCATCCAGGCCTGACTGGACCAGGAAACCTGTCGGGATGGACCGCTTACAAAAAATCCCTGTTCTTCATCCCAGAAATGCTTCACTGCATTTTCCAGAGCTTCCTTTAACAGTCCCTCAATGTGAGCCAGGGCTTCCTGATCTTCTGCAAGCTCAGCCAGGATCTTTCCATGACGGAGGCAGTAAATCCACACACCCTGAGCGGCTGCCTGACGGTCCAGCCCGTCTTTCCAGTCAATAAAGGCAAGCATAGGGTTGTCCTTTGTGTTCAAAACCCCATCCTTCATATCCAGAAGGGCCAGGGTAATCTGACGATATGCCGTGGGCCATAATTCCTTTACAATTTCCAGATCCTTTGTTTCCTGATAATAATCATGGAGAATGGATACAAAAAACAAGGAGTAATCCCAAAGGAAGGTATCATCCACCTGCATTACCGGCTCAGTAAACAGGCAGGCGCCGATTTTTCCGTCCTCCCGGATCAGCCCTGCAAACAGGTACATACAACGTTTTACCAGATCCAGATTGTGGAAGGTAGCATAGTTTGCCTTTGCCTGAAGACGAAGGTCTCCGATCCAGAGGCGCCGGTCTCGTTTCGGACCATCTTCAAATACATGCTGCATACAATCCTGCAGTGTTTTTAAACTTGCCCTGTCAATCTTTGCAAGGTCTTCCGGCAGACCTTCTATCGGCGCCACCTCATCCATGGAAACTGCTGAAACTGCAGTAAGGGAAGCATCTTCCACAACCACCTGAAATTTCTGTGAGGTATCAATTGCCAGGATTTCCAGATAGCGAAACGCATATCTTCTTGGAAGTTTCAGTTCAAAAGGCAAAACATCTATGTGAATAAATTCCTCCTGAATCCAACCCTTACTGATCCAGCCTTCATAGGTAGAGGAATCATCCAGAATTTCCTGTGGGATCTCTGCAAATTTCAGGCGAAGAAAAGCCGGTGCATCCTGAGGGCTTCCTGCTGAATTCAGTTTCAGGGTCACATAGCCCACATGGTGATCCCCAAAGTCAAGACAGATACTGTCGCCTTTTCTCAGATGTTTTTCCTTCATCTGTTCCAGTTCTTCTCTTGTTTCCACCACTGCGTTTCCAGAAGCATCCTTTCCAATGTGTACAAGAGAAACCGGTTTTACTTCCTGCTCCAGAAGGGGATGATCCAGTTCCCCTGCCTTTTTTACAAAAGCATCAATTGTTTTTCGTTTCATATCCGGAATGATACTAATCAATGCGTCTCCCATATTATACCTCCTTATGCAATGCCTCTCCATTGGTCTCGATCACATCTTTATACCAATAGAAGGATTTCTTTTTGTAGCGGTTCAGTGTACCGGTTCCGTCATCGTTGCGGTCCACATAAATATAACCATAGCGTTTTTTCAATTCTGCGGTGGATGCGCTTACCACATCGATACAGCCCCAGGAAGTATATCCCATTACTTCCACACCATCTTCAATAGCCTCTTCCACCTGGAGCAGATGTTTCTGAAGATAAGAGATTCGGTAATCATCTTCTACCGTCCATTCCCCATTTTCTGTCTGTACCAGCTTGTCTACTGCGCCAAGTCCGTTTTCTACAATAAAGAGGGGCTTCTGATAGCGGTCATAGTAGTAATTCAGCACATAACGAAGACCCTTGGGGTCAATCTGCCAGCCCCATTCAGAAGCTTCCAGATAGGGATTTGGCACACCCCCCATAAGATTTGCCTTGCCCTTTACCTGTTTCGCCGGATCAGCCGTGTCACAGATGCTCATATAATAGCTGAAGGAAACAAAATCCACGGTATTCTTTAAAATTTCCTCGTCGCCCGGCTCAAAATGAATCTCAATTTCATTTTCCCGGAAATACCGTTTCATATATCCTGGATAGCGGCCACGCACATGAACATCCCCGAAGAAGTCATTTTTATGCACGCTCTCCATAACCTTAATCACATCGTCCGGACAAGGCGTCAGCGGATAAGTAGGCATACTTAAAATCATACAGCCCACCTTAACTCCCGGCATCATTTCATGGGCAATCTTAGTGGCAAGCGCACTGGCCACAAATTCATGATGGATGGCCTGGTACAAATCCTGCTTAGACAATTTGCTTTTGTCTGTGTAAATGCCGCCGCTTAAGAAAGGCTCATGAAGCACAGAATTGATTTCATTAAAGGTCAGCCAGTATTTCACCTTTTTTCCGTATCTTGCAAAAATGGTGCGCACAAACCGCTCATAGAAACCAATCATTTTTCTGTTTACCCATCCGTCATAGGTTTTTGATAGATGAAGAGGGGTTTCGTAGTGAGAAATGGTCACCAGAGGCTCTATTCCATATTTCAGACACTCATCAAAAAGGTCATCATAAAACTGAAGTCCTGCTTCATTGGGGGTTTCCTCATCTCCCATGGGAAAAATGCGGCTCCAGGCAATGGAAGTACGGAACACCTTAAAGCCCATTTCTGCAAAAAGTTTTACGTCTTCTTTGTATCTGTGATAAAAATCAATCCCCACCAGCTTCATATTGTCTGGAGTAGGCTCTTCTGTTCTTGGTCCCACAATCCCTTTTGGAGTCACATCCTGGGTGCTTAACCCCTTTCCATCCTCGTTGTATGCGCCCTCGCACTGATTGGCGGCAACTGCGCCGCCCCATAAAAATCCTTTTGGAAATGCCATATTCTTCTTTCTCCTTTCTTTTTTCGACTGTTTTTACCGGTTTTCTTCCATATTCATAAAGCGGTACAATGCCCCCATGAGGTTGGCGTCGTTATAAAATTTACAATTGGTAATCCGTGGCTTGGGAACATAGGGGCTGATGGTACGAAGAGGATTGTTTTCCAGGATTTCTTCCAGGCTGGCATCCAGATATTCAAAAAGCAAAGGCTGCTGGCTGATTCCACCACCTACTGCAATCATATCAAGATCCAGCAGAATATTCAAATTATAAATCTGCAAAGCAAGATGATCGGTAAATTCTTTCAAACCCTTCTGCACATCTGGATTTCCCTCATTGGCCTCCCGGAAAATACGGATTCCATCATAGTTTTCTTCCGGTTCTCCGGTATGCGCTGCAACTGCCTTGGCAAGTCCCAGAGCGCCGTTGCTCAGTCCCCAGTAGCTTTCCATTTCCATGGGCCGATCCTGCTGTACACAAACGTAACTGTACTCTCCTGCGGTAAAACGGTTTCCACGATACAGTTGCCCATTCAGAATGATTCCCCCTGCAATTCCTGTTCCTATGACCACCACCGCGCCGTTGGTACATCCAGAGAGACTCCCCTTCCAGTATTCTGCAAGAGCTGCACATTTTCCGTCATTTTCAATGGTCACCGGAATGGCAAACCGCTGAGACAGTTCTTCTGCCACCGGAGTGGCGCAAAGATACGGGAGATAGCCTGCAGTTACGCAGTATCCCTTTCTGCTGTCCAGCATTCCAGGCATACTGATGGCAATTCCTGAAATCAGACTCCGGTATTTTTCCACCACCTGATCCAAAATCTGATAGAAATCTTCTTTTCCATATTTTTCATAGGAAGGGGTTTCTACTTTATCCTTTTCCAGAATTACTGCATTTTCATCCATTAATGCATATTTGGTAAAAGTTCCGCCCACATCCAGTACCAGATAATTTTTCATGGCTTTTTTCTTCCCCTGCCTTTCTTATCAGTTCTCTTTGAAGTTCAAAGCCAGCTTCGCAAAAAAGTCTTCCAGCGTCAGTCGGGCATCCAGATACTTATAGACCCGGATCTCCCGGTTATCCTGTCCGTGAATATAAGTCATATCTTCTGCAATCCTTGGCGCCGGAACCAGATCATAGCTGACTTTTTCCAGTTCTTCCATAAGAACGGCAATGGTTCCCTGATCTCCCAGACCCCAGATTTCTCCATGGGGCCATGCCATTTCATATTTGGCTGCAAATTCGTTGAATTCCACCATCTGACGGAACAGGTATTCTCCAATCTTTCCACAGGGGCGAACTTTTAACTGAAGTTCTGCCAGAGATACTGCCATCACCTTATAAAGGCTCATTGGCACCTGCCACAGAGGTACCTTGGAAGAAAATACCACATTGGCGGCATGAATATCCATCATCAGATTAAATTCAAACCCTCCCTTGGGATAATCCCCGCCGCCGATCCAGATTACTGTCATGCGCTCTGCAATTTCCGGCTTTAACAAAAGCGCGCAGGCCACGTCAGTCAGCGCACCCTGGCAGGCGATATAAAGGGGACGTGTATCCTCTTTCATGGCTTCCTCGATAATAAATCTGGCGCCCTCGGAATCAATGGGCGTATGTTCATCAGAAAGTCCTGTTGCTGCTCCCATCAAAACCGGGTACTGATCGGTAAGTCCCATAAGATCCATTACCTTTATGATTTCATCATAGCTCGCCTTTGCCGTTCCTTCTGTGCCATAGTTCTGAGGATTCTTCCAGAAATGACCTGCCACCAGGCCTTTTACATCAAATCTTGGGGTCATGAGATGATGGGCAACGGCAAACTGATCATCTGCCTCATTTTTACAGTCTGTATGTACAATAACACGAACCTTTTTGTTTTCCGGCACTGTATATTCATAATTCCACATAATTACGTTCCTCCTGTATCTGTTTTATCACGAAAAGACTCTGACAGATACTCTATGTCAAACTCTGTCGGAGCCTTTTCCTGTTTTTAAAATGTTATTTATTTGTTTCTTTCTGACGGTCATTCAGCTCTGCACGAATCTGAGGATATTTTTTATCCAGGTCATAGGGAATCATGATCAGGATTGCAATCACCGTAGAGATCAGAGACAGACCACCGAAGGCAAAGTTGATGGCGGTATGTGTCTGTGGGAAGTTTGCTGCAATATCCAGTCCCTCTGCAATCGCTGCATCCATCTTTGCCGCATCGTAGTTACCCCAAACCAGGAGTGCAGATACAACTGCAGAGGCAGAAGCAGAAGACAGTTTGTTCATAAATCCGGAAAGTGCATTCTGGGTGCCGCCAAGGTTTCTTCCCACCTGCCATTCCGTATAATCAAAAATATCCGGCATCATGGAGAAGAACATACTGGAACGGAAGCCAAAGCCAAGACCGATCAGGCCCAGAGAAACGGTTGCAATGGTTCCATTTGAAGTAAAGAACAGAATGGCATAACCGATCACGTCCACAACAGCGCCAAACTGCATTAATTTTACCTTTGCTACTCCTTTTCCGTTCAGGTAAGCAGCCAGGATCATGGTTGGAATGGCAAGGAGTGTCAACAGTGTCAGCGCGGTTGGCATCTGAGAAGCATCTCCTACAATGTAGCTGTAGTAATACTGCATGGCTCCATACATACCCAGGTATCCCAGAAACAGGAAGAATACCAGTCCCAGAAGCATGATATAGTATTTGTTTTTAAATACATTTTTCAGGTCCTTCAAAAGAGAACTTTTCTCAGCACTCTGTGTAGGAGGATTGATTTCCACGGTACTTGCCACACAGATGGAAATGATCACAATTACAATAATACCAAGTACAATGTTTGTGTTACGATATCCCGCTGCCAGAGCTGCTCCGGTTGCATCTTTAGAGCCAGCAAAGTAATATACCATTGGAAGCACAAACAGAGAAGAGGTTAAAGAACCAAGATTGGAGAACACAGTACGTGTCGTTGCAATTTTGGTACGCTCGGTAGCGGACGGAGACAGAGCCGTTACAATAGGTGCCATGGGAATATTTACCAGTGTATATCCAAATGAGAAGATAATATAGGTAATGTATGCCCATGCAAGTTTGCCGCCCTCACTCCAGCCGGTGGGTACAGAGAATAACAGTACCATGCCCACAGCAAGAACCGGAGCCCCTATCAGCATCCAGGGACGATAACGGCCCATTTTTGTATCGGTACGGTCTAACATAGCTCCTACCATGTAGTCTGTTAATGCATCAATAAATTTGGTTACTACAAACATAAATCCTACTGCACCAGCAGAGATTCCTGCACAGTTTGTGTAATAGAACAGAAGATAGGTATTGGCCAGAAGATATGCCAGGTTACAGGCATAATCACTGATGCCGAAGCCGATACGCTGTCTCCATTTGAAGCTTTTTGTCTCATAATAAGCTGCTTCATGTTTTAAGATCTGCATCTTACTTTCCTCCCTTGTATCCGGCTGTCTGCGCCGGTTTTCCTTTGTTTTGATAGGTTCATTATAGAGAAAAAAGCAAAACCAAAATATCATTTTTTTGATATTTATATCAAAAATCCGCTCTCTTTTTCAGGAGCGGAATTCTTTTTCTTTATATCGATTGCGATACTGCTTTGGTGTCATATGCATATATTTTTTGAACACACTTCCAAAATGACTCTGAGAATAAAAACATACATAATCACTGATTTCCGACAGTGAAGCTTCTGAATACCGGAGAAGATTGGCTGCCCGCTCTACCCGAAAATGCAGAAGATAATCCTGAATACTCATCCCCATATCTTCCTTAAAGCATCGGGAAAGATGGCTCTGACTGATGCCCAGCTGTTTCGCCACCTGCTCCAGACTGATTTTTTTGTTGTAATTTTTTTGGATAAAGTCCTTGCATTGCTCTGTATAACTGGAATTACATTTTTTTCTCTTTGTCTCTGCCACCAGACTGGTAAATTCATAGACTGATTTTCGATTATACTCCAAAAGTTCCTCCCGGCTGGTGGATTTATCAATGTGATTGATAAAGATATCGCTGAGACGATAAGCCTCCGTGGGAGAAACACCCCCGGAAATCGCTTCCCTGGTTGCCATGGCAATAGAAACGATCGCCAGATTCTTCTGGTGATTCACCTGCTTGCCGGACAAAATCCCGGAGTGCTCCATCAGGGCATCCATGCGTTCCAGAATCTCCCCGGTGTTTCCCTCCCGGATACAGTCCATCACATATCGTTCCTCCTGATAAGTATGATGGGAAATGTCTTCGTCAATCCGTCTCATATCGATTTTGGTATTCTCCCGGTCTACCATAAGTCTATCTGTAGAAAGGGCAAGACCATTGGCATCCCAGATTTCTTCCACGGTAACAGTCTTGTTTTCCCCAAGTTCATAAAGCAAGCCAGCGAAATTCAACAACCGCATGACGGTACTTTTTTTCGGCTTTTTTTTCAGAGTATCCGGGATCTGATAAGCCCGGATATACTGATTCAACTGGATAAAATTCAGTTCCTCCATGCATACAGGGCCGGTAAAAAAATAGCCTTTTTTTGTCCTGACACATACAAAGTACAAGGCATGTGCATCCTGATACAAAACCGGAAGCTTCTGAGCATCGGTCTTTTGGATCAGCAGCTCTACCAGGGTCCTGGAGTGAAGAAAAGGACTTTCTTCTTCCATATAATTTCCAAAACTTTTCAGTTCTTCTTTCCCTTTTTCCTTCCAGAACACCGGCATTCCCCATAGAAATTCCAGTTTTTTCATGTACTCCATCACAAAACCCTCTTCTGCTCTTTTTTTACATAAAAGTCTACGATATCCTCTTTCAAAATTCAACAAAATCTGGCCTTTTCTATTTTTCAACTGCATTTTAACCACCAACAGCCGGACAGATTGTCCGGCTGTAAAACTTTTATTTTTATGAAATCTCATTCTATTAATGTGTCAGTACCTGAGATACGGCATGTTTCCATCCTGCATATTTCTCTTCCCGTACTTCTTTGTCCATCTTAGGTTCAAAACGGGTACGGCTCATTTTTGCAAACAGTTCTTCTCGTTCATAGATGCCTGCTGCAATTCCTGCCGCATATGCAGCTCCGATTCCGGATAATTCTTCTGCGGAAGGTACCTGCACAGCCACGTGGGCCATATCGCTCTGGAACTGCATCAGATACTGATTCCTTGTGGGTCCTCCATCTACTCGAAGTTCCCCGATTTCAATGCCGGATTCCTCACTCATGGCTTCGATTACATCCGTAATCTGGTAAGCGATACAATCCAGTCCTGCCCGTACTACCTCTGCCCGTTTGGTGGTTCTTGTGACACCACTTAAAATTCCGGCGGCATCACTGTCCCAGTATGGCGCTCCCAGTCCGGTAAAGGCTGGAACCAGATATGTTTTGTCGTTGGGATTGGCTGCAAGAGCCAGCGCTTCTGTTTCTCCCGGAGAAGAAATCAGCTCCAGGTCGTCCTTTAACCAGGTAATGACTGCACCGGTATAATTGATATTTCCTTCCAGTACATAATTCACTTCCCCGTTTAATTTCCAGGCAAGGGAGGTTACCACCCGTCTGCTGAATACCGGTTCTTTTCCAATGTTCATCATAATGGAAGATCCGGTTCCATAAGTGGTTTTAATCATTCCCCGGTCAATGCATCCCTGTCCGAACAGCGCTCCATGGGAATCCCCAAGAACCCCACGGATGGGAATGGGCTTTTCCAGATAGCCGTCAAAATCTGTCCTTCCATATTCCCCGTCAGAATCTGTCAGTTCTGCCAGAGCGCAGGTGGGAATCTGGAAGAGTTCACACACCTCTTCATCCCAACAGAGTCTGGAAATATCAAACATCTGGGTACGGGACGCATTGGAATAATCCGTACGGAATTCTTTACCCTTAGTCAATTTATATACCAGCCAGCTGTCAATGGTTCCACAGCAAAGCTCTCCTTTGTCCGCTTTTTCCTTTGCGCCTTCCACATTTTGAAGAACCCAGGCAATTTTGGCTGCAGAAAAATAAGGGGAAAGCTGCAGCCCCGTATGGGAACGGATCATTTCTCCGTGCCCCTCTGCCTCCAGTTTCTCGCAGATGGCCGCGCCTCTTGCACACTGCCATACCACGGCATTATAAACCGGTTTGCCGCTGGTCCGCTCCCAGACCATGGCGGTTTCTCTCTGATTGCTGATTCCAAGAACTGCAATCTCCTTTTTATCGATTCCGGCCTTTTCCACAAGATTTTTTACCGCCTGAACGGTATTGGTATAAATCTCCTCCGGATCATGCTCCACCCAACCCCGCTCATCAATATACTGTTTATGGGGCAGGTCTGTCCGGCAGAGAAGGCTTCCCTCCTCATCAAAGAGGAGGGCCTTGGTTCCCTGTGTACTCTGGTCGATTCCCAATACATATCTGCTCATATTATTTCACCAATTCTGCTGCTTTTTTTGCAATTCCTTCTGCATTTAATCCGTAGTAATCAAATACTTCTTTGGAAGTTCCGGTGATTACCGGCGCATCCGGAAGGCTTAAATTCACTACTTTTCTCGGGCATTCACTGCCTACCACCTGGCTTACCATGGAACCCAGTCCGCCGAAAGGCGCATGTTCTTCTACAGTCAGAACTGCTTTGGCATTTTCTGCTGCCTTTACCACCGCTGCTTTGTCAAGAGGCTTTATACAGTACATATCTACAACCGTTGCGCTGATGCCCTGTTCTTTTAACAATGCTGCTGCGTCTACTGCCGGTTTTACCATTTCGCCGCAGGCGATGATAGCCACATCGGTACCTTCACAGACAACCGTTGCTTTGTCCATCTCAAATGGCACATGATCTTCTTCATAAACCGGATCTACCGCATTACGTCCCACACGGATATAAGCTGGTTTTTCATCCTTCAGAAGCGCTTTTACCAGTTCTCTTGTCTGTAAGTGATCGCTGGGAATATACACACGCATATTGGGGATGGCTGCCATAGCTGCGATATCCTGTGCAGAATGGTGGCTCATTCCCAGAGCGCCGTAGCTGACGCCGCCGCTGATTCCGATCAGTTTTACATTGGTATTGGAGTAAGCCACATCCACCTTTGCCTGCTCATAACTTCTTGTGGAAAGGAAGCAGGCGGGAGAAACCGCATATGCTTTTTTTCCGCATTTGGCAAGTCCTGCTGAAATACTTACCAGATTCTGCTCTGCAATACCGGTTTCCACAAACTGTTCCGGATAGGTATCTGCAAAAGGAGTAAAGGAACCGCTGCCTCTGGAATCGCTGCACAATGCCACAATGTCCTTATCTGTTTTTGCTGCTTCCATCAAAATCTCACAAATCATCTGTTTATTGGCAATTTTACTCATGAAGGGCAGCCTCCTTTCTCGCTTCTAAATCTTTCATGATTTCGTTATACTCTTCCTCATTTGGTACATGATGATGCCATCCTGCCTTGTTTTCCATAACCGGAGAACCACAGCCCTTAATGGTATTGGCGATCAGTACCGTTGGTTTTCCTTTTACAGTTTTTGCTTCTTCAAATGCTGCGATCAGCTGGTCAATGCTGTTTCCGTCCTTCACATCGATCACATTCCAGCCAAAGCTTCTGAATCTTTCATGAAGATCATCGTGATGCATCACATCTTCGGTGTTTCCGGAAATCTGCAGACGGTTTCTGTCAACCACCGCACAAAGGTTATCCAGCTTGTAGTGAGAAGCTGCCATAGCGCCTTCCCACACAGATCCTTCTGCCAGTTCGCCATCGCCCATTACTGTATATACACGGTAGTCTTTTTTGTTCATCTTTCCTGCCAGAGCCATGCCGACGCATACCGGAAGTCCATGTCCCAGGGAACCGGAGTTCATTTCAATGCCCGGAAGTTTGTTGTTTGGATGTCCAATGAATTTGGAACCAAATTTACTGAATTTTTCCAGTACCTCTTCCAGAGGGAAAAAGCCTTTCTTCGCAAGTACGGCATACAGCGCTTCCACAGAATGCCCTTTACTCATAACAAATCTGTCCCGGTCATCGTCTTCCATATTTTCCGGGCTGATGTTCATTTCTTTAAAATATAACGCGATCAATGTATCGATCACACTCATGTCGCCGCCGATGTGTCCGGCTTTTCCGGCACAAATGATTTCAATGACATCTTTTCTTAACTCATAAGATAAAGCGGTCAGATTTTCCATTTCCTTCTCTCCTCTCATTCTCCTCTTAAATATGCTTTTACATCTTCTTCAATGGGATCGTATAAATCCGGAGCCACGCCAATGTATTTACATGCCTCGTACAGTACCGGCACTACATCTTTATGAATACCAACACAGTGATGGATGTATGGTCCTTCTACGATCTTCGCTTCCAGACGTTTGATGTTGTCTACCTCAACCCAGAGATAGGTACCCATGCCTTTTGGTCCATCCACGCCTTTGGCATTTCCAAGAAGCAGAGAATATTCTCCATTGTCGCCGTCAAATCTTGCCAGAGTGATCTCACCGTGTTTTGCTTCTGCGGTGATTGCTCCCGGATGGTCAAATGCCAGCGGATAGGTAATCTTCGGTGTTTCTCTTGCCACAGAAATCGGCCATGGTCCACAGTGCTGGAGAAGTTCTCCGTTTTCGATATCCGGATGACGAATGGTCCAGTCTGCAAAGAAGCTTCTTGTCTCTCCCATGCCGGCAGCTTCTACCATTAAAGCTGTAATTGCGCCATGAATATCGGTCTCACAGACAACCGGGATGCCTTCCTCATTGAGAAGAGAATTGGCTGCACATGGCATAATACCCAGTTCACACTGCAGCTGATTCCAGCACTGGATGGCAGCTGCCTGACAGCCATATTTGGTGATCAGGTTCTTCATGGCAACCTTCAATGCCGCTACATTTTCCAGTTCCTCTTCCTTCACTTCGATGATCATCTTCTCTTTGCAGTATGCGATCACCTTGGCAACTTCTGTGCCTTCTTCTTTTACTTTTTTCACTTCATCGGTAAGCTCCGGCATTGGAATCGGAGAAAGCTGAATGTTGAATTTTTCCAGCAGTTCTCCTTCGTTGCACATGGTAGTCCAGAAATCAAATGGTCTTGTGGAAATCTGAAGGATTCTCATGTTGCGGAATTTCTTTACCACATTACATACAGCCAGGAAATCACGAATGCCACGTTCAAATACCGGATCATTAAGACGGCAGTTGGTCATGTATGTAAATGGAATACGGAATCTTCTTAATACCTTACCTGTGGCAAACAATCCGCACTGGGTATCACGAAGACGAACTCCATCTGGCTCCGGACGTTCATCTAATGGTCCCCATAAAAGAACCGGTACGTTCAGTTCCTTTGCAAGACGGGCACATTCATATTCTGTTCCGAAATTGCAGTGAGGCAGGAACAGACCGTCAATCTTTTCCGCTTTAAACTTCTCTGCGATTTTCTTCATATCTTCATCGTTATAAAGAAGTCCTTCTTCATTAATATCAGTAATATCTACAAAATCCACGCCCAGTTCTTTCAGTCTGTCTGCAGTCAGCCCTCTGTATTTAATGGCATCCGGCGCGCTGAAAATACTTCTTCTTGTTGGTGCATACCCTAATTTAATGTGGTCCATTTGTTTTTCCTCCCTGTTTATACGTTTTATTTTTGTTTTTATGACAGATCGATATTTCTGGTTTCTTTCTCTTTGTTTCTAAACACTATTATAAACTGTTTACATATTTTTTCAATATACTTTTATGTATTTTTTCGTAAAACATGATTTTTCACAATTTTTTTCCGCTTTTTTTGTATATCTTCCCTAATTCTTTCCGGCTTTTCCCTCATTCCACAGCTCATTTATATAAACGTTTATATAAACATAAGTGAACAAACAAAAAAAAAGAAAGAAAAGTATCCCAAAAAGGAATTTCTTTTCTTTCTTCTGTAAACTATTATTGAATCTTTTTTACCGTGTCCCGATATACAATCTTGGGGCACACCTGTGTCTTGGTTACTGCATCTGCTGCAATCCCTTCGATCAGTTCCGCCAGACGACGTACTGCAATCTTTCCCATTTCCCGATTGGGAACCTGAAGGGTTGTCAGCGCCGGAGACGAAATCTCACTGAAGGGAAGGTCGTCAAAGCCTGCCACTGACACATCCTCTGGAATCCCGTAGCCTTTTTCCTGCAAAGCCTTCATTGCTCCTAAGGCGATCATGTCATTGTCTGCAAAAAAAGCAGTGGGCAGCTTAGGTTTCTTCTCCAGATACTGCAGCATATCCTGGTAGGCCTCATTTAAAGAGGTTCCAAGGGTAACGGTATACTCTTCTTTATAAGGAATCTTATTCTTACGAAGAGCAGTCTGGAAGCCCACAAATCTGGAACGGAAGCCCTTAATCCGAAAGGCTCCCCGCAAATATCCCACCTCTTTGTGACCATTCTCCAGCAAATGCTCTGTTATCATTCTGGCCGCGTCTGCATTGTTGATCAGAACCGCATTCAGCTGCATGGACTCTGACCAGTGGTCCAGAATCACCAGGGGACAGGGCGCATTGCAGAACGGCTTTAAGTCTCCGTCCATCATTTCTGTTCCCAACACCACCAGGGCAGCTCCCTGTTCATGAAGCAGGTCCCGCACCTGTTTCTCATAATCCGTTTCCCTCTGATCTGCTCTGGAAACTACCATCTCATATCCAAGGCGATGGCATTCTTCCTCGAAGCCCTCGATCAGACTCTGGAAAAAAGGGGTATCCTCAATAATTTTTCCATTCTTCTTAAAAATCAAAAGCCGGATTTTCGTCACCGCATTAGCGCTTAGATATCCGGTTTCTCTGGCCACCCGGAAAATTTCTTCTGCCGTTTCCCTGTTCACGCCCTTTTTGTGATTCAGAGCATTGGAAATGGTAGCCGGAGAAAAACCTGTGATTTTACTCAAATCACGAATACTCACTTTCATGTTTCATCTCTCCTGATCTTGTTCTTACCGATCTGTCATAGTCAGAACAATTCTCCTACGGCTACTATATCATCATTTCCACAAAAATACAAACAAATTTGTGAATTTTTTATGCAGTTTGTTAAGTCCTGTTTTTTCTTGACATTACTATCACGCAAGAATATACTTTTGTTTAAGTATATAAATATTTCAAAAATCAAGGAGGTATCTATGAAAACTTTCATTATACTAAAAAAAGAGGAGGCAAAAGAATGAATGGAACGTTTCGAAGTATTTTTCTGCTAAAAAGCATTTCCAACGGACTTCTTCTTCCCGTTATGAGTTTAATGATTGTTGCCAGAGGCGCCAGTTTAAGCCTGCTTCCCCTTGTGGTGGGCACGTATTCAGTCATGGTGATCCTTCTGGAATTTCCAAGCGGTGTGTTCTGTGATCTCTTTGGAAGAAAAAAGACCTTCCTCCTTTCTGTCAGTCTGATGCTCCTGGCATTCTGTGTGCTTCTGGCAGGAGATTCCCATGTGAACGTATTGTTTCTCGCCTTTGCCATTCAGGGAGCAGGACGGGCCTTCTCCTCCGGAAGCCTGGATGCCCTTGTGATGGAACGAAGTCTGAAAGAGGGAGGAGACGTTGCCGCAGCCAAAACAAGCGGAGAACTGGGACTTCTGGAAAGCGTGGGCATTGCTCTGGGAAGCATTGCCGCTGGTTTTCTTGGAGAAATCGGAGATACGTATTCTGCAAACATTGCAGCCATTGCCCTCTGTTATTTTCTGATCCTCCTTCTGACTGTTTTTGGGGTATCGGAAGAGCGAAACCGGAAATCCCAGGAAAAAAGACCAGGATTCCGGGAATTTGGGAAACAGATGACAGAAAGTCTTTCCTTTGCCCGAAGCTGCCCGGAAGTACGGTTTTTGATGAGCCTTGGATTTTTTACAGGGATCGCTCTCCTGGCCGTAGAAACCTACTGGCAGCCTGGACTTCTGCGTCTCCTTGATCATAAGGTCATCTGGCTCTTTGGATTTGTTTCCTTCCTTGGTTTTGGGTTTACTGCTCTTTCCAGCCATCTCGCTCCCAAACTGATGGAAAGACTAAATAGTAAAGGCAAACATTCCTGGTGGTACTGCCTTTTGGGAACCAAAATGCTTTTTTATACGGGTACCATTCTTCTGGGAAGTCTGATTCATCCTGTCTTTTTTATCTGTGGATATTTTTTCATCTACTTTGTCCATGGAGGCGGAAGCATTATGGAAAATACCCTTTTATCCAAAACCACCCCTGGAGAAATGCTTGCCAGCGTTATGTCTTTGTTTTCCCTGATCTTCCAGATGGGCGCTCTGGCTGCTTCCGGTATTACCAGCACCTTGCTTGCAAAGGCTGATCTGGCTGTGATCTGGAGAATCTTCGGTATCCTGGCTTTCATTGGTACCGGCATTTCCTTTTTTCTTCTGCTGCGAAGCTTCCAAACACGTTCCCAATCTTCCCCTTCTCAAGAACAATCCTAACAGGAAAAGAGGCAGTCCTGCGAAAACATTTCGTGGACTGCCTCTTCTGACTCTTATTTTTTATTTTTCTTCTGTGAGCACAGGCGCCTTCAAAAGTCCGGTGGCACGTAACTGGTATTCGTACGCCCACTCATCGCCTTCTGTTCTCCAGGAATTGGGGCCGAACCACTCTTCCTTCTGATTACAGTTATGCAAGGTACCAAAGGTATTTACCCGATTTCCAAACACAGTGAGTTCCAGCATATGTTCCCCGGCTGGAAGTTCCCCAAGGCTTCGCTCATAAGGCGCATAGGCAATGTGTCCCATTTCTTTTCCATCTACCGCAACCTTTAAGACAGGAGCCCGGAACATGGTAGCCGAAACCTTCACTTCCCCGCCGTCACTGACAAAGGGGATCTTATACGTCACATTTCCTCCATAGAAGGGGAAGCCCTGACAGGTAAGATCTGTGTAGGAAGCAGTTTTCTTTGCTTCTGTGAGTACCTGTCTTCTTCCTGAAACCTCTACTCCAAATTCTCCCAGAAGGAACAGATTTTCCACATTCACTTTGGAATGATAAGGAATCCGCACTTCCAGACAATGGGTTCCCTTCGTAAGAAGAGGAAGTTCTGTGGTATGAATACAATGATCTGTATACCAGCCTGTCTGATGATTTTCCACCGGCATTCCATCCAGATAGATTTCTGTGGTTTCCTCATTTTCCATGGCCAGCATCACATGGGAAAGGGAAATCCTGGTCTCAACGGCAAAACGCAGAGACAATACATGGCTTGTTTGTTCTTCCTGAGCATTGGTCCATGGCTGGGCAAAGGCTTCCATACGGAGAGGATAGCCAAGGGTCTCCCGGAACAGATTGTCGATTCTAAGAAGTTCTTCCTGAGGCTGCCACTCCCCTTCATCAAACCGGTATTCTGCCAGATCCAACACGCTTACATTGGGTTCGCTTAACTGGATCTCTGTCTCTGACGGAAGGGAAAGCGCCCTTTGTTTTCTATGGGAATTCTTCTCTTCCACAGAGGAACCCTGAACTTCCTTTGCCGGTTCCAGATAAAGAAGGAGACTGTCCTGATCGTACATCACCCGATGAAGAATGGTAGTTCCATCCTTATGAGAAACCTTCAGTTCCTGAATTTCTCCGGTGACAGCGTCATACCAGGTGGCTTTCCACTGTCCTTTTATGGTAATCTTCAGTTCTTCCTTCCAGGGAAGATCCTGGTTTTTCTTTTTGTTCTCTTCTTCGCTGATTACAATCGCATTCTCAGAACCATTTGCCACACGATTTACATGAGCCAGGAACAGCCAGCGGTTTTCTCCTTCTTCTCTCATCTGATAGATAAGGTTTGTGCTGGCACATCCGTCCTTTTCCTTAATCTCCACATCTCGTTCCCTGGCAAAGGCTTTCAGGAGGCTGTATTTTCCAAAAGGAATCACTTCACAGTTCTTTGCAAGATCAGCGCCTCTCTTTGAGGGAAGAGCATCTTCCAAAGTGGGAAGACTTCCTGCAAAAATCACACGGCCCCCTCGTTTCCGGAAGGCCTCCAGAACTTCCAGAGTGGTGCTTCTAAGGGTCATACAGTTGGGAACCAGAACCACATCATAATTCATGCTTCCCACCTTCAGTCTTGCTTCCTCCTGCTGTCCCTGATTCAATTCCGGCAGAAGAGATTCTGCGATAAAATCAAAGTCCAGCGTTCCGTACAGCATCCACTGAATCAGTTTCTGGAAGTTTTCGTCCATTTCTTCCCGGATTCCTGCGGTTTGCTCCTTGGGTCCCCAGAACAGCCAGTAGGATTCCACCGGATGAATCACCCCAATCCGTACATGGGGTACTCCCCGTGTCAGTGCTGTATTTAATCTGGCAAAATAGTTTTCTACCAGAGGATATTCCTGATACCAGGGGGACTGATAGCCGATGGCTGCAGGATAATCTCTCTTGGCTTCTCCTGCCATGGAGGTCCAGGTAAGATGGGGAACACGCACCGTCACTCCAAGAGCCGCCTGCCAGTCTCCCTGAAGCTTATGACCACGGAAATCAAAATCCCAGTTGGTCACGCCATACAATTCACTTAACATCCCTTCTCTTCCATATTGATGAACTGCGCTCTGAGCCTGTTTCGCGGTGGAAAGCTCTCGCCTGTCGCAAAGCATATCAATCCCCGGAATGGTAAAGGAACGATAGGAGCGCATGGCCTCTCCCAAAGCTGCTGTCTGGGTTTCCAATGTGGGCTCCTCCATCATATGTCCTGTAAGAGCAATGCCGTGGGCCTCACACCAGGTACCGATGGTATCTGCAAAGGCAGAAGCAAACCGTTCTGCAATATGGTCATGGTACTGATACCGGATCTGAGAAACCTGGTTCTCGCCCAGTTCCCAGAACAATTCCGGCAAATGAGCCAGAAGACTCTGTCCATAAGTCTGCTGGAAGGTTTCCTCCAGATCGTCTGTAAAAGGAATGGTCACATCTGTGCGCTCATCAGCAAAACCTAAGCAGGTTTTGTGGGAAAACTGCGGTTCATCGGTAAAGATTGCAGGAACAGAGGAACCAAATTCGTCTCCCAGAAGTCTGGCATACGTTTCGTGGGTCACTTCAATAAAGCGTTCCACAGCCTTTTTGTCCAGCGTATTTAAATATGCCTGGTTATTAAACCAGGGATTGTCTCCGGAAACCTCCAGATAAGCAAACCATTCCTCATACCCTTCCTTCAAAGGTTCATTGTCCTCTGTTTTCTGATAGTCTTCCAGAAAACCGTTTTCCAGCTTCACCTGATAACAGCCCAGATAGGTTCGTTCCTCACTGCGCACAGCCTGTCCGGAGGAACGAAGGGGACTTCCACTGATATCCTTTCCTTCCTGACGTTCCGGTGTAAACAATAAAAACCGCACCCGATACTGATGATCTTTTGTGACAAATCCCCCTCCTGCGCCGGAAGGCCAGCGGTCTTCGTCGTACAGCCAGGTAAGCATCTTCTTTTCTTTCATCTGCTCATTGCTGTATTTCACCAGTTCAAGAAATTCTTCTCCCAGATAAGGATTGTCCATTCCTGTACGGCAATGGATATGACCGCCGCCCATTCCCATGGCCTTTAAGGAATCCAGGGTATTGTCCACCTCATCTTTTGTCATTTTACAGTTCCATGCCCAGAAAGGAGTCGCCCGGTATTCGCTCCCCGGATTCTGAAAGGTTTCTTTTGTCAGTTCTTTCTCATTGTGATATAGCATATTGTTATCCCCCATTTTTCTCATTGTTTTTGTTTTCACTCCAAATATTCAGAAGGCCGTACTCCGGTGTAAGAATGAAAGATCCGGCTGAAGTAAAACTGATCCTTATATCCCACCTGTTCTGCCACATCCTTCACATAAATCCGGTCCCCGCTTTTCAGGAGAACCTTGGCCTTTTCCATCCGAAGCGCCGTAAGATAGTTATTAAATGTAGAATTTTCATATTTTCGGAACAAACGGCTCAGGTAAGTCTGAGAAACCCCCATTTCTCTGCTCACCTTCTGTAAGGACAGCGCCTCAGCCATATGTTCCTGAATATACTCCTTGATTTTCTGGAAATATTCTTCGGTATTCAGCTTCTGCATGGTCATGGAGTCTTCTTTTTTATCCTTAAAGAAAATATCATCCATCCCTGTGATCAGCTGCTGTACATTTTCCGCATTGGCAAACGTCTCATCCAGGAGAAATTCACATTCCCGGTAATCCATGTTGCAGCTGTCATACCGCTGCAGAAGATAGCAGATCTGACGAAGACGTCCTTCCATCCAGATCATAGGCCGCTCCTCCTGTCCCCACTTCTGAATCAGGATGGCCGTCTCCTTCTGCAGCCGCTCATATTTCTGATTTTTCGCCAGATATTCCAGATCCTGGAGGTAATCAAAATTTCCCGCATCTTCCACTGACACTTCGCTTTTCTCTCCATCCAGAAACAGAGTCTGACTTTTTCCAAGAACAATACGGGTATCCAGCATCCGGTACAACCCCTTGACCATCTCTCCAATCTGATCCACAGAAGCTGCTTTTTTGCAGATTACAGTGGTAAGATAAGAGGCGTCTGGCTGTTCTTTGCCAATCTGACGCTTGATCATTTCCACATACTGGCCTTCTTCCACCAGTTCCTCGGGACAAAGATATAAGGTCTCCTGGTCATCTCTTCCGTAAGTCAGCATCCATTCATGAATATCTGAAAAGATTTCCTTTTGTCCCCGCTCGGAAAACCTGGTGGGCAGTCCATTTCTTCTTGTAATAGCGCCATAATAGCGGGGTGACTGAAAATAACGCTTCAGTTCTTCCTCGCTAATGGGAATCTCATTTACCAAACGATGCATCAGAGCATTCCGATTCCGGTAATAGCGGATATCCAATCTGTTTTTTACCTTCTCCAGAAGCGCGCACAGTTCCGAAGGAACAATGGGTTTTAAGATATAATCGGTTACCCCATAGCGCATAGCTGTTTTTGCATATTCAAACTCCTGGTATCCGCTGATCACAATACTTACCAGATCTGAATCCTCTTCTTTTGCCTTTCCAATGAGATCCAGCCCATTCATCACCGGCATCTGGATATCCGTGATCAGCACATCTGGATGAAGGCTTTTCATTTTTTCCAAAGCCTCCTGTCCATTGTAAGCAATCCCCGCCACCTGAAAACCGTCACACTTTTTTTCTATAATCGTCTGCAGCAGATTCAAGGCCGTTGGCTCATCATCTGCTAACATCACCTGATACATGTTTGTCCTCCTCTTCTGCGACGCCAATGGTGATACACACGCCTTCCTCCAGATTTTCGATCTGAAAGATCGTATTATGCGCATACAGCAAAAACATACGGGCATAGGTATTGGCAAGCCCCATGCCTCCAATTTCCATTTCAATGCTGCTTTTTCTTGTTAGAATCTTTTTCTTGATTTTTTCTATTTTTATATTGAGATTGTTCAAAACCTCTTCTGTAATTCCCTGTCCATTGTCATACACCTTCAAATACCATCCGTAAGCATCTCTCCAGCCCCGTACCTGAATCTTCATAACAGAAGCACTATTAACAAATCCGTGGATCACACTGTTCTCCACCAGCTGCTGCAGCACAATCTTGGGAAGGATTTCTTTCTGAATGGATTCTTCACAGAAAATCTCCACCTCCAGCCGATGCTCGTACCTGGATTTCAAAAGATAAATGTATTTTTTCAGATACTCAATCTCCTGCTCCACCGTTGCATACCGCTCCACATTGTTGGTGGCATAACGGAGCATCCCTGCCAGATTGCCGCAGATCTCACAGATTTCCTCAACTCCGTTCATAACTCCTCTGTTGGAGATCACATTGAGCACATTGTAGAGAAAATGAGGATTCACCTGGGCCTGTAATGCATCAAATTGGGTCTGCAGCTGCAAAAGAGACAGCTTCTGCTCCTTTACCATAGCCTCATTGAGACGCTGAATCAGATTCTGATAAGCAATTCCCAGGGCTTCCACTTCATCTCCGGAATCAGAAATAATGGGCTTGGTATCCAGGTTTTCAATCCCTGTATTTTCCATCTGTTCCCGAAGACTGACAATGGGCCTGGAAAGACGGTTGGCAATCATAATTACCACCATCATGGAAATGCCAAAGCAGGCAAGAGCCAGTCCCCCTGCCATCAGAAGGGCTTCCGTCATATTTCCTGCAAATCCCCTGGCGGTCTGAAATACAGCTACTGAAATTCCATTCTGGTCTGAAACAGCGGTTCGCACCCATTTCTCTTTTGGTTCAATGAAGAAGCTTTCTCCCTCTTTTTTCTGTTTCAGTCCTTCTGTAAGCATGGCATGGCTTAATCCCTCTGACTGGTACAATAGTTCTCCATCTGGAAGCCAGGCGGCTACCAGCACCTCTGGGTCCGGGGGCTGAAAAATTGTTTTCAGTTTATCCACATGATTCTGGATCTCAATATATCCGAAATCTCCTCCCTGTACCTTTCGTACCACAGAAAAAACCTGAGGGTTTTTACGCGCGCCCCAGCCATCCTTGTGAGGGGGAACCAGAAGAATCTTTCCCTTTCGTTCCTTCGCATCCTCCAGCCAGGGAATTTCTGATATCTCCCGCTCTTTAGTGATAATCAAAGCGCCTGCATTGGTACTGGTGGCCACATCTCCATACTCATTAAAGATGATCACCCGGTAAAAATTGCGCGCAATATAATAGAGGGAAATTCCTGAAGTCAGAATCTCCAGCTGATTTTTCTGTTCCAGTACATTTCCGCTTTTGTGATGCGCCGGAAAAGACTGTATGGCAGACAGCATATCCTGATCTGACAGGATAAAATCTGAAATCCCCTTCATTGCATCCACGGTCTCATCAATACTTGCCGCCATTCGCTGGGCATAGAAGGAAAGATTCTGCTGACGAATTTCCATCAGGCGTTTGGAATCATACTGGTAATACACCATTCCCAGAACCACAGACATCACAAACACCACGCAGGAAAAGCCAGCAATTAGTTTTGTACGAAACTTCATATACGATACCCCAAAAACCGGCACAACAGTGGCGCCGGTTTCTTATTTTCTGTTTATTTTTGTTATTTTTACATTATATCAGCCTTTGACTGCTCCTGCAACCATACCATCTACAATTTTCTGGTTAAAGATCAGGAACAAAATCAGCATTGGGATGGTGATAATCAGTACGTCTGCAAACAGAAGGTTGTAGGAACTGGAGTATCGTCCCATGAAGTTGTACAAGGTCAGCTGAACCGTTACATTTTCATTTCCCGGAAGGAAATACAGTGGATTGGTAAAATCATTGAAAATGGTCACTGCGTTCAGGATAATAATGGTGGAGGTCACTGGTTTTAACAAAGGAAAAACAATCTGGGCAAACAGTTTGCCTCTGGTACATCCGTCAATATAACCAGCTTCTTCCAGTTCCACTGGAATGGTATTCATAAATCCACGATACAACATAATGGTAAATGGAATCTGCAGCGCTGTTTCCACCAGGATCATACCTGTCATGGTTTTGTAGATATGAAGTCCCTGCATAATCCAAATCGTAGGAAGGATTGCCGGAGGAATCATCAATCCAGTCATCACCAGTGTACTTACGGTTTTTGTGGTCTTATCATTTCTTCTCTGCAAAACATATCCGGCCATGGAACCCACAACAATCAGAAGAATCAGGGAACCAACGGTAAGGATAAAGCTGTTTTTAAATGCCGTTAAGATCTGATAGTTATTGGCCTCAAATACCTGCTTGAAGTTTTCCCACATCCATTCGGTCGGAAGGGAAATCTGTAACAGGTTCGCCCCTCGTCTGTCCTTCAGTGCATTCACCAGCATGAACAGAAATGGAGTTGCAAAAATCAGGATTGCAAAGATACAGCCTAAAATATCTCCCAATAAGGTAATTCTTTTCTGTTTTTTCATCCTAGTTGTACACCTCCCTGCTGTTTAAGAACTTGGTAAGCGGGAATGCAATAACAGCGATCACCGCAAACATAATTACGTTTCCTGCAGTAGACAAACCATAGAAGCCTGCTGCATACTGCTTGTAAACAACAGATGCCAGTACGTCGGTAGCAAATCCAGGACCACCCTTTGTCATTGCCCAGATCAAATCGAAGCAGCGCAGACCGCCGATGAGAGACAGGGTAATGATGGTATTGGTAGAAGTACGTACCAGAGGCATGACAATGTGACGGATGGTCTGCCATCTGGTGGCGCCGTCAATGGATGCTGCCTCATAAAAGCTGGTATCAATGGAAGAGATACCTGCAATAAAGATTACTGTAGAAATGCTGACGCCCTTCCATACATCTACTGCAATGACGGAGAACAGAGCCAGGTTTACATCCCCCAGCCAGTTAGGACCTGTGATTCCAATGGTGCCCAGAAGTGTATTGATCAAACCTTTGCTGGGATGCATCAGCGCTTTCCAGATAATACCAATGGCAACGGCGCTGACCAGGTTCGGGAAAAACACCAGGGAACGGATAAAGGTTTTGGATTTGATCTTGCTTGTTAAGAACAAAGCAATAAAAAATGCAATGACTACTTTCAGACCGCTGGTCAAAAAGGCATAAATCAAAGTGTTTTTTACGGAAATACTAAGAGATTTCTCTCCGAAAAAGGTTTTGAAGTTGTCAAGTCCACAGAAGGTAAAATCCTTTAAGTCCCAGACAGTCAAACTAAAAAACAGTGAAGTAACCATTGGAATAATGAAAAACACCATAAAAATTACAACTGCCGGAACCAGGAACCATGTGGAATATATTTTCTTTTTATTCATCGTACACGTTCCTCTCCCCAAAAAGATCGGCCGCTCTTTTTGTCAAGCGGCCGACAACTTAAACTTATTTCCAGTCAAATCCAAGCTGTGTAGCCTGTTTTTTACAGTCGTCGTCATAAGCTGCTGCAGCTTCTTCCGCAGTTGACTGACCAGTTGCTACTTCAGAACAGATATATTCACAGTTGGTACCCTTTACGCCAGTCTGGAACTCTAATGCTACATTGATCTTACCAGCATCGAAGTATTCCTGCGCCTGTTTTACAGCATCGTAAGCGTCTTCTGGAAGTTCGTAACCTTTGATTGCATATGGGCCGTCTGGTTTCTGTGCTGCTGTGAAAGCATCCAGAGCTTCGTCAGAGGTATAGAATTCCATAAATCTTAAAATGTCTTCTTTTTTGTCGCTGTTGGCATTACCATAAATAGAAGTTGGTTCCCAAACAGTCAGACCATGGTCATCTGCATTGTCCCCAGGAACACCCATGAGACCAATCTTGTTTACTTCATCTCCGTAGAGTTCATAAATACTGGAAAGGGCCTGAGTCAGAATAAAGTAGTGACCAGCTTCTCCATTTACCAGTTTGTCACATGCATCTGCATAAGTGGTTGCAGTATAGTCTGCGTTAAAGTATGGCTGCAGGTCTGCCAGTTTCTGGAAGCTTGCAAGTCCTGCTTCTGTGGTAGCATATTTTGCCTCGCCAGCTTCAAATTTCTCCGCGAAATCCGGCTGTGCTGCAAGTACGTTGTAGTGGTCGCCAAGGTATGGTACCTGGATGGTCCAGGAATCTCCAAGGGAACCAACAACTGCATCCACACCAGCCTCTTTTAATACGTCACAGTTTTTCAGGAAATCTGCCCAGGTGTGTGGCACTTCCAGGTTATGTTCTTCATATAAATCCTTGTTGTAAAGGATTGCGCCGGACATGGTAGCACTAATTGGAATTCCATAAAATGCCGTATCTGAACCAGCGCTTACTGCACTCTTGTAGGTATCATCCAGACGTTCTGCAAAGGCTTCGCCGGAAATATCAATGAAGTTTTCTTCCGGGTTCAGTTCTCCCAGCTTAGCGCCGGAGTTGTATCCGCAAAGGTCTGTCATATCACCGGATGCCAGTCTTGTTTTTACCTGGTTGTCACCATCGCCGCCAGATACACGAAGCTCTGTTTCAATGTGAATACCTGTTTTTTCTTCACAGAGATCAAATACAGCCTGATAACCTGCTGATGGAGTATCTGCATCAATAAGGAAGGTAAGCTCTGCTTCCTTATATTCCCATTCCTTTTCTCCGCCTTCTTCTCCAGCAAATACGGTAACCGCACCTGCCATTGTGGTAGCTGCCATAGCTGCACACAGTAAAACGCTCACTAACTTTCTTTTCATGTTTTGTTGCCTCCTTTTTATTTGGTTCGTTCCATTTGATGTGTTTATTCTATCTTCTCCCGCAAAAAAAGTACATGGAAAATCTAAGCATTCTCCATGTACTTTTAAACACTTTTTTATTAGAATCAAACACTTCTCTTTATTCTTTTTTATGTAACTTTGTTGATTATTTGGCTGTTTTTTCTTGCTCTTCCCATTCTTTTGTGATTTTTTTCCATATATGGAGATACATTACCAATACACAACCCCCAGCCAGTATCCAGGCTGCTGCGTCTGTAAAACAAACGGCAAGATAACCGAAAATCGGGACCAAAAACAGGGCGATCAAGGATCTGGCTGCCAGTTCACACACGCCGGCCAGCATAGAAGCCACCCCATACCCCAGTCCCTGGATCACTGAGCGAAGACTGTTTAGTACAATAATTACCAGATAAAACACACCACAACACTGGAAAAACAGTTTTACATGATTTAACACCTCTGTCTCTGAAGCGTCTACAAAGATCAATGCGATGTTATCTCCCCAAAAGGTAAGGAGCACTGCCATGACAACAGAATAAATCCCATAAATAAGGGTTCCTGCTTTTATTCCTTGTTTTATACGATCATAGCACCGCGCCCCATAATTCTGACCGGTGTAAGTTGCCATGGCAATATCCAATGCCCCATAGGGACAAATCGTAAACTGTTTGATCTTTGTCAATACGGTATATGCAGATACACAAGTCATCTCCAGAGTATTTACCGCCCCCTGAAGGAGAACGGAACCAATGGCTGTGATGGAACTCTGAAGTCCCAACGGAACCCCAAGCATGGTGAGTTTCCACAGATAAGCTCTGGAAACTTTACGTTCTCCAGTCTTCAGGCGAAGGATTTCATATTTCTTCTTCATATAAAAATAACAGGCAAGACCTGCAACACTCTGCGCCAGAACTGTTGCATATGCAGCTCCCTCTACCCCCATATGAAACTTCAATATAAAAAGAAAATCCAGAGCAATATTCAACATTGTAGCTACAGCCAGAAAATAAAAGGGTGTTTTGGAATCCCCCAATGCTCGTATAATCCCGGCAGTGATATTGTACAGGAACGTAAAGGGGAGTCCGGCAAAAACGATGACCATATATCCACAGCTGTCTCCCAGAATATCCATTGGCGTCTTTACAAGAAGAAACATCCTTTTGCAAAAAACCACTGTAAACAAGGTCATCAATGCAGCAAACATTGCTGCCAGATACGAAGCATTTGCTACAAATCTCCGCATATTTTCATATTCCTTTGCCCCAAACTCCTGTGCAACAGGAATCGCAAACCCGGAACAGATTCCTGTCACAAATCCCATAACCATGTAATTGATGGAGGACGTTGCGCCTACTGCTGTCAATGCAGTAATCCCAAGATACCTGCCCACAATCACAGTATCCACCAGATTATACAATTGCTGGAAAAGAGTCCCCAATAATAGAGGAATACTAAACCTTACAAGAAGAGAAAGGGGATTTCCTGTGGTCATATCCTGCGTCATATGGGATTCCTCATCTCTTTCTGTATCAGCCCCCGAAAGAAACCCTTTTCTTCCGGAGGCATTTTTTTATTTTTTGAATGTAACCTTATAGGTACCGGAACCTGCTTCTGCACACATACAGCCTTCTCCTGCCTGGAAGTTCAGTCCGTCTGCGTCTGTCACCTCTTTGGCTCCATCCAGACAAATGGTGGCTGTGGTATTGACTGGAACAGTCACATGAAGAACTCCGGTTTCTCCCTGATCTTCCCAGAAACTCTTCACCGGACCATAAATGGAATCATACTCTGCCTCCAGATAGGTAAGGTTTCCCCCAAATCTTGGATAGATTACGGAATGCTTGTATCCAGGATTCTTCTCATCAATTTCAAGACCAGCTGCCACGCGAACCATCCACTCGCCGATGGCGCCATATGCATAATGGTTAAAGGAGTTCATATCGGCGCTCCACATGGTTCCATCTGGTTTCATACCATCCCAGTGTTCCCAGACAGTGGTCGCTCCCATTTTAACCTGATACAGCCAGGAGGGGAAATCATCCTTTAAGAGCAGGTCATAGGCTTCCTTCACATGTCCGTTCTGACTTAATGCATGACAGAAGTATGGTGTTCCCACAAATCCGGTAACCAGGTGTCCATTTTCTTTTTCCAGAAGGCGGAGCAGCCCCTGAATGGTGGTTTCTTTATAAGCATCTGGAGTCAGGCCAAAGTAAAGCGCCACAATATGTGCCGTCTGGGTCTGCGCAGTCATCACTCCATGCTCATCGAAGAAGGTTTTCTGGAATTTATCCACGATTTTTTCATAGAGGGCCTGATATTCTTTTACATCCTCTTCTTTTCCAAGAACCTCTGCAATCTTTACAAACAGCCCTGTGGAATATGCAAAATAAGCAGTACAGGTAAGATCATTGGGAGTTGCGCCAAAATAGCTTCCTTCTTCGGCATCCAGAGCTACCCAGTCTCCAAACTGCAGCTTATAGTTCCAAATATAATCATTGGCATGTTCCTTCATGAAGTTGATCCATGCTTTCATGCTGTGATACTGCTG
Source organism: uncultured Blautia sp. (assembly GCA_937900135.1). Lineage (GTDB taxonomy): Bacteria > Bacillota > Clostridia > Lachnospirales > Lachnospiraceae > Blautia_A. The sequence goes on from CALCDJ010000056.1 coordinate 41,313, forward strand.
TTTCAGGATTTCCTTATCACCAAAGGTAAGATACATGGTCCAGGGATTGATTACAGCCACATCTGCCCAGGCTGCTGCAGAATGAGTTCCCTGTCCCAGAAGCCAGTCATTTACCACCTCTTCTTTTCCGGAAAGAATATCCGGAACCACATGGGCCACACCGCCCTCTTCTGTCTGATCAGCCTCCACATCCTTCAGCCATTTCCGGTAGAAGGAATAGGTATTTTCCAGGAAACATGCAGTCCGGCAGAAAATCTGAGCATCGCCGGTCCAGCCAAGACGTTCGTTTCTCTGAGGACAGTCTGTGGGAACATCCACAAAGTTCCCCTTTAAGCCCCAGAGAATGTTGTGTGCCAGCTGATTCAGATCCGGGTTGGAACATTTCAGATAACCGGTGCGTTCCATATTGCTGTGTAACGTATATGCGGTAAAGTCAGACAGCTTGGGTGTTCCCGGATAGGAAACGATTTTTGCATACTGGAAGCCCATGAAGGTAAAGGTTGTGGTATATTCCACCTCTTCTTCTCTGGCAAAGGTGTATTTCATAGCTTCTTTTGCGCCTCGCAGGTTGTCCAGATACACATTTCCCTTGGCATCCAGCACCTCAAAACAGTGAAGCTCAATGACATCCCCTGGTTTTCCTGCTGCTTTTACATGAATATGTCCTGTCATATTCTGACCAAAATCAATGACCGTGTCTCCTTCTGGTGTGGTGAAAATCCGTTTTGCAGGAACTTCATCCATCTCAGCCACTTTTCCGCTTCCCTGTGGGGAAAGTACCTCTTTGTCATAGGAAACTTCTGTTACCGGATGCCAGGTACCTTCCGGAGTCCCTGGTTCTGCCCATCCTTTTACTTCCCGGTTGGCATCATAGATTTCTCCGTCATAGATTTCTGCAAACACAACAGGGGCGTCACATCCGGTCCAGGTTGTATCGGTTACAAGGAGTTCTTCCCTTCCGTCTTCATAACGAATAACCATCTGAGCCAGGAATGCAGAATTCTTTCCATAATTGTTACGAAGGCCCAAAAAGCCCATTTTTCCTTTATACCATCCAGCGCCCAAAACTGCCGCTGCTGCATTTTCCCCTTCTTTTAAGTAATCGGTGACCTCATAGGTCTGATAGCAGAGATGTTTCTGATAAGAGGTCCAGCCTGGAGTCAGTTCATCCTGTCCTACTTTTTTGCCGTTTAAGTAGAAATTGTAAAGGCCAAGAGCAGTGGTACATACAAAGGCTTCTTTTATCTTTCCTTTGACCTGAAATGCCTTCCGCACATAAGTGCCCTTGGAATTGTCTGCATCAGCCTCACTCTCAGCAGTCACAAACGCCCCTTTCCATTCCTGGTTGTCAAGAAGCGCTGTCACAAAGCTGGTCTTAGCCCAGTCTGTCACTTCTTCTCCCGCAGTCGCCCGTACTCTCACATGATAACGGCTCATGGATACAAGGGCCACTTCTTCTGCCTCCACCTGCGCAGATGCATCGCTTTTTACCACACCACTTGCATACACCTTATCCGTAAACTCCGGATCTCTGGCAATTTCCAGTTCATAAGCAGTCTGCACTACATTTCTCTTGTCGCTTTCTAATGCCCATCCAAACTGGGGAACATGTCCGATTCCCACCTGTGCTGTTTCATAATCCATATGGATCTTTGTGATTTTCAGCATTTTTTCTACCTCCGATTTCTCTTTTTTATGAGTTTTTCCATAGTCTTTCCATTAAAATCATATTCTGTTCTTTGATTTTTTTCTGATAACTCTAAGATACAAAAGAAGGTAAAAGAAATCAATAACGTATTCTCATTTTTCATTAACCATTTCTCAGGTTACCCTTGTCTTCGTTTCCGATATTCTGCCGGAGTACATCCCTTGGCCTCCTTGAACTTCTTATAGAAGAAATTCAGATTGTTATATCCACACAAAGGAATCAGTTCTGTCATGGGAAGGTCTGTATTTTCCAACAGGCTCTCTGCCTTTTTCAGGCGAAGCTCCTGAATATGCTCCACATAACTTTTTCCGGTTTTTTCCCTGAGAAGGGTAGTGAGATAATTTTCATGAAATCCAAAATGACGGGCCATTTCCGGCAGACTTCCATCCAGAAAATGCTCCTCAATGTAAGACAGAAGTTCCACCACCTGCACCCGTACAGACGCCTCTTCCTCACTGGCTGAATGATCCCGAAAGCACCGGAGCAATTCTGTAAACAGAATAATCACATAACTTTCCAGCACTTCTTCCATCCCCAGATCCCGGTTATAATATTCCAGCATAATCTCTTCGATCAGGTCTCGTACCCGCTGGCTTTTTCCAGAAGGAAAATAGAGATAATGCTTATTTTTTCTGTTTTTTGACACCGCTTCCATGAGAAATTCCGACACAATCCCCTGGCGGGTCATGCGGCTCAAAAAAGCAGTATCAAAAAAATCCTGACGCATCAGGATGTTTACAATGAGGTCTTCCTCCCCTGCCGCCTCAATGGAATGCACTGCCTGGGTATCAAAAATACACACATCCCCCTGGCGGGTAAGTACCTCTTTGCCCTCAATGGTCTGCCGGCAACTGCCCGACCATACATAGCACAATTCAATATAATCATGCTTATGGGCATATACTTTATTAAACCGGTCCTGACGGGCGACTCCAATCTTTTCTCCGGAATTCATAAAGAGCCTTCCCTCAAAAAGATAGGTGTTTCCATCCAGAAGCCGGTACTTCCGAAACTCTTCCTCGTTGGATGCTTCGGAAAAATCTCCTCTTATATATGCAGTCTCCGCCGGCGTATACCGGCGGAGAAATGCATGCAGCTCTTCTTTTGTCATTACAAATCTGCCAATTCGTCCTGGCAGATGGGACGGAAATTATTTTTCTGAAGGACTTCAATGGCTTTCTGATTGTCTTCTACGCGGAAGATCATATATGCCAGTCCCTTCTTGCGTGTGGTGAACGCATACATATATTCCACATTAACCCCGTTATCCCCAAGGGTACGGATTACCTTTGCCAGTCCCCCTGGTTCGTCAGGAATTGCCACTGCCAGCACCTTGGTAATGGAGAACACATAGCCCTCGTCCTTTAATACGGTGGACGCATTGTATACATCATCTACAATGATACGGACAATTCCGAAATCCTCTGCTTCTGCAAGAGACAACGCTCTCATATCAATGTGGTTTCTGGAAAGAATGTCTGTAAAATCTCCAAGCCTTCCAGGCTTGTTTTCCAGAAATACCGAAATCTGTTTTACGGTCATGAAAAACCCTCCTTTTTATGACTTTTCTTTTTTATTTCTGCTGATACAGGTTTCGCTTGTCAATCACGCGCACTGCCTTACCTTCGCTTCTGGTAATGGTTTTTGGATTCACCAGTTTGACCTTTGCGTAAATGCCCAGCATTGCCTTCAGAGCATCGATCAGTTCTTTTTCCCTTGCGGAAACTGCGCTCAGGCTGTCGGAGAACATTTCCGGTGTCATCTCTACCTGTACCTCAATGGTATCGCTGTTATTTACACGGTCTACAATAATCTGATAGTTTGCCGGATATCCCTTGTTCATAAGAACGGTCTCAATCTGAGACGGGAATACATTGACGCCTTTGACAATGAGCATATCGTCGCTTCTGCCAAGAGGCTTGGTCATCTTCACATGAGTTCTTCCACAGGAACATTTCTCTCTGCTTAAGATACAGATATCTCTGGTACGGTACCGAAGAAGAGGAAAAGCCTCTTTGGTGATACTGGTAAATACCAGTTCTCCCTTTTCTCCATCTGGAAGCACTTCTCCTGTCTTGGGATTGATTACCTCGGCAATAAAGTGGTCCTCATTGATGTGCATACCATTCTGAGCGGAACACCCAAAAGCCACACCAGGGCCGGAGATTTCTGTCAGCCCGTAAATATCAAAGGCCTTGATTCCCAGCTTCTCCTCCACATCATGACGCATCTCTTCTGTCCATGCCTCTGCGCCAAAGATTCCGGCTTTTAATTTTAACTGCTCCTGAAGTCCTCTCTCGTGGATACTCTCTGCCAGATAAGCGGCATAAGAAGGAGTACAACAGAGAATGGTGGCACCCAGGTCTGTCATAAACTGAATCTGACGGTCTGTATTTCCAGAAGACATAGGCAGGGTCAAGCAGCCCACCTTATGGGAACCGCCGTTTAATCCCGGACCTCCTGTAAACAATCCATAACCATAGCTCACCTGGCAGACATCCTCGTTGGTTCCGCCTGCTGCTGTAATTGCTCTGGCGCAGCAATCCTCCCAGAGGTCCAGGTCATGCTGCGTATAAAAAGCTACCACTCTTCTGCCTGTGGTTCCACTGGTAGACTGAATTCTGACACATTCACTCAAAGGTCTTGCCAAAAGACCATATGGATAAGCCTCTCTCAGATCATCCTTGGTGATAAACGGAAGTTTATGTAAATCGTCCACGGACTGAATATCCGCTGGCGTAAGGTTGGCTTCCTCCATTCTTTTTCTGTAATAAGGGACATTTTCCCATACATTCTGCACCTGAGAAACCAGTCGTTCGCTCTGCCACTGGCGGATCTGTTCTCTGGATGCACATTCAATCTCTGGCTGATAGTATCTTTCCATGTAATTCTCTTTCCTTTCTTTGAATCATTTATGGATATACTATACTACTTTATCGCTTCAACGTAAATAAGATTCTGAATTCTTTCTGCGTTTCTTTTCCTGATACATATTTTCATCTGCAATGTGCATCAGTGTATGGTAATCCTGTCCGTCCATTGGATAGAAGGCATACCCCATGGAAAACTCCAGCGTCACTCTGACTTCCTCCTTCTCTGTCAGGAAGGTTTCCCCCCGATGCAGGCTCAGTCTGTCAATGATCTCTTCCACCTCTAGCGTACCGGAAAGTCCATATAAAAAGATCACAAACTCATCTCCTCCCAGCCGGGCGCAGACACCCCGTCTGTCAGAAATTTCTTTCAGAAGGCTTCCGATTTTGTTCAGGTACTCATCTCCCATATGATGTCCGTAAATATCATTGATCCGCTTCAGTCCATCTGCATCTACCATCACCATGGCCCCGTAGCCTATCTGCCGGGGATTACGGAACAGATCATTGAGACGGTCACTTAACCCTCTGCGGTTCAGAAGTCCTGTAAGACTATCCCTGGAGCTCTGTTCCCGCAGTTCATTGATTTCCTTCCACCAAAGAGAAACATCTGTCACATAACAGGTTTCACTCTGTTCATCCACATCCTTCTCAATGCGCAGGTAGATCAGTTCTCCATTTTTGTCGTAGGCATAGATCTGTTCTTTTTCGTTGACACAGTTTCTCTGCGCCTGAATCAGACGTTCCTTTACCATACAGGCAAGCTGATACTCTGTGGCTCCCCTATCCTGAGAAATCCCCAGAAGCTCCAGCATCCGTGCATTGACAAACTGTTTCTTATAGAAAGCGTTGTTCTCATAAATTCCAATGGGAATCCGTCCTTTTTCAATGACACCGGACAGCTTCTCCCAGTTGAGACGTATGCTTTTGAGCAGCTGATTCACATAAAAGATCAGCTCATCAAATTCATAGATTCCCGTATCCAGCTCCAGGTTTTCCATATTTCCCTGTTTTATCTTCTTCAGGTTGTTCACAATAGAAGTAACATTTCTGGAAAGTTTCTTATTGACATACCAGACGATCATGCTGATTACCACAATGGCTACCACCGCAATATACAGGAATACCATGGCTGTGGATTTTATGGAATCCACAATGAGTCTGGAGGAACGGTAACAACGTACCAGAAGATAATTCTCAAAAGGTTTCAGATAAACGCAGAATCTGTCTCCATTAAATCTGGAGTGAAACCACACCATTTCATTGCCGGAAGGAAAGTGATCCATTTCCCCGCTCAGATCCAGTCCCATCACATTTTCACTGGTGGAAGCCACCACCTCACCGGTATTTGCATCTACAACATGAAAATATCCTTCCATATCCATGGGAATCGCGGACAGAATTTTGTCCAGACTATTGTCGTTGATTTCCTGAAGTACCCGCTCCGGCTCCATGCCAATCTGAATAATATCGCTGCCGTCTGCTATCCACACAGCTGCATACTGCATTTCCTTACCTTCTGCTGTGTTCGGTGTGATCTCCTGACAAAGTTTCAGAGAACGGTCTTCCAGAATCGGAAGGAAATACTCCATCTGAGAACCGGAATGAAAGGTAAGTCCATAATACTGGGGATGGGTTCCTGTATATAATTCCCCTTCCTTTGTGAAAAAATGGAGTTCATCCACTTCCAGTTTTTCTGCAAGTTCTCTCATACTTTCCAGGTTAAATACCACTGTGGGATGATACTGAACAAAATATGCCGCCATCTCTGCCGCCTGGATACATTTTTGAGAAAAATCCTCCTTCTCCTGTTCAATATTCCCTTCGTTCCCTGCAATCAGCTGTTCAAACTGGGAAAGAACCTCAGCAGAATTTTCTTTCTGACTCTCATGACGTATATAAATCTGGAAAATGACATTCGCAGGAAGAATCAGGAAGATCAGAAGTATGATCATCAGAATTGCCATTCGCGGCAATGTTTTCTTTATGCTGTTCTTTGGCATATAATTCTCCTATGCGATTTTTTTATTTAACTATAACATGATTTATAATTAAATGTACATATTTTTTTATATAAAAAATACAGTCTTCGGAGAGATCTTTTCCGAAGGCTGTATTCTAATAGATTCCTTCTTTTTTTATTCGTATTTTACAATTTCCTTCTTTAAGCGTTTCATAATACGCTTTTCCAGACGGGAAATATAGGATTGTGAAATTCCCAGAAGATCTGCCACTTCTTTCTGTGTTTTTTCCTGCCCTTCCCTATGATTCAGTCCAAATCTCAGCTTGATGATAGTCTGTTCCCGTTCCGAAAGCTTACTGATGGCTTTTCCCAGAAGAGAAATCTCCACCTCATCCTCCAGATGTCTGGAAATCACATCCTCATCTGTTCCCAGAACATCTGACAAAAGGAGTTCATTGCCATCCCAGTCCACATTCAACGGTTCGTCAATGGATACTTCCATTCTGGTCTTGCTGTTCCTGCGAAGATACATAAGAATCTCATTCTCAATACAACGGGAAGCATAGGTTGCCAGCTTAATCTGCTTCACCGGGTCAAAGGTATTGATTGCCTTAATTAATCCAATGGTTCCAATGGAAATCAGATCTTCTACACCTACTCCTGTGTTATCAAATTTCTTGGCAATATAAACCACCAGCCTGAGATTATGCTCAATCAGTATGGATCTGGCTTCTTCTCCCTGTTCTGTCTGAAGCCGGCTGATAACAAAGGCTTCCCTGGATGGTTCCAGGGGCGCCGGAAGCACATCGCTTCCTCCGATATAATAAATCTCCCTTGGCCTTGTCAGGATCAGACGCTGAAACATACCAACGGGATCGTTGATGCATCCTGCTGCTTTCCTACTCATAGATGTGCCCCTCCTAGTGCAATAGTCTGGAATTTAACAGTACTCTGTATTCCTTTCCCAAAGCAGAAGGTGCAAAGGACAGCGCCAGCACAGGCCGGTCGATGAGAACCACTTCTCCCGGAGTGTGAATACAGAGCGTTTCCAGGGTAATGGCCAAAAGTATCCCCTCTTCCTTTCCTATGGTCTGATAGGGCAGAAAGCGGGGCTTTAAGCTGGCAAGCTCCGCCGTTGGAGCTTCCCCTGGTTCTTCCTTCAGGTGCTTCAGTTGTTCCACAAGTTCCCGGGAAATAAGAAGTTCCAGCAGGTTTCCGTCCATAATGGACACCGGCTTCTTTTCCACCGGATCTGTCAAAAGGTTTCCGCTGTCATAAAATCCACAGGAAGTCTGTGTTTTTCCCTGATAGGACAGGGTGATGGGATAAAGATTTCTTCTCCTTGTCCGAAATGCCTCGGATGCAGATATAAATGCGCTGCATCCTGCATACGTTCCGGCTGTGAGCATCAAAAACAGAGGAACGGTCATGGCTCTGCCTCCATGCAGAACTTCAAATAAACCGCCGCACAGAAAGGCGGACAGATACAACGCCACCATGGCCTTTGTCAGCAATCCTCCCTTTTTTATTCCATAACCGATCCGAACCATACCCATGGCGCAGGCCCCCTGAAGAAGAATCTGTACCGGAAGATAACCGTTTCCAGGAATCCACAGGACCAGACATGAATAAAGGGCTCCCAGGGCTGCAGCAAGCATACACCGCCACCTGTTTCTTTCCAGGCAGAAAATTCTGCCCATCAGGCTCAGAAGCAGATAATCCATGAGGAGATTTGCCCCGAAGACTACATCTATGTATATCTCGTAATCCATAAAAACCCCCTATGACCTCTCAATCCTTCACTTTGGTAAGTGCATTCATTATAGGCCACAGGGGGTGCGCATTTTGTCAAAACAGGGGAGCAGATTGAAAGAACTTCTCGTTATGTTTCGACAGGTCTTTTTTCTTTTTTATTCTTTGTTTTTTTCATGAAGAGCATCCATCATCATACGAAGCTCCTTTATGGGAAACTGTCCAGGAGCAGAGGCTTTGCCCACGGTAGCAAAAGTCAGGGCAGAACCGAAGTTCTCGCCCGCAATCCGGCTGATGGAACCTGTATTCCCCATGGACATGGCGACCAGTGGCTTTTCTGTCCTTTGTGTTTCCTCATTGGTGACCTGCATAAGGCGGGTTACGTCTTCAAAAGATCTGGGCATCACAGCCATTTTCAAAATATCTGCGCCGCTTTTGTCTAGCCGGGAAAACCGTTCCAGCAGGCTTTCCCAATCGTCTGTTTTTTCAAAATCATGGGAAGAGGCAATCACCTTCCCTCCCCTTTCCTGGATTTCTCTGATCAGTGCTTTCTTTTCTTCTTCCTCTTCTAACGCTTCCACGTCAAATAAATCGACTGCCCCGGAAGCTGCCACAGCCTTTAGAAGCTCCTGATATTCTTCTGTTTCCATGGAGCTGTTTCCCCCTTCTTTCTCTGTACGTACGGTAAACAGAAGGGGAACCTCTCCTAAGACCCGGGACAGCTCTTTTGCAGCTGCAATTACCTGATCCTGATCTTTGAGCCCCTCATAAAAATCGGCTCTCCATTCCACCAGGTCTGCGCCTGCTTCTTTTGCAGCCTCTGCCTCCCGGCACACCTGAGTTTTGGCGGTTCCTGTAAGAGGAACGCAGATTTTCGGCATTCCTTCTCCGATTTTTATATGTTTGATGAGAACTGGTTTTGTCATTTCTTGACTTCTCCTTTTTTGTGGAATAAAATATGATGTAATTCTTAAAAAATATCTTTTGGGGAGGTATCCTATGAAAATTACCGGACACACACAACTAACCGGACTTTTGGGAAGCCCGGTTGCCCACAGCATTTCTCCATTGATGCACAACGAAGCCTTTCAACGTCTTGGACTGGACTATGCTTATCTCTGCTTTGATGTGGGGGAAGACACTCTGCCCCAGGCAGTAGAAGGACTTCAAGCGCTGAATGTACGGGGCTTTAATCTGACCATGCCCAACAAAAACAAGGTCATTGAGCTTTTAGACGACCTTTCTCCTGCTGCCAGATTAATTGGCGCCGTCAACACCGTTGTCAATGAAAACGGCAGACTGATCGGCTACAATACCGATGGCATCGGCTATTGGAAGGCAGCTCTGGATGCAGGACACGACCTTACGGGAGAGACCATGACAATCATGGGAGCCGGAGGCGCTGCCACAGCGATCTGTGCCCAGGCTGCTTTGAATGGAGCGAAAAAACTACATATTTTTGCCCGATCCTCCAGCCGCTTTTTTGCCCGCACAGAGGCCCTTGTCCAGACCATTAACCGCACCACCTCCTGCTGCGCTTTTCTTCACGAACATGGGAATTCTGCCGCTTTAAAGGATGCCATCCAGGAAAGCAAGCTTTTGCTGAATGCCACTTCTGTGGGCATGGCGCCTCGCACAGATACTTCCATCCTTACCGATCCTTCTCTATTCTTCCCGGAACTGATCGTCTCTGATGTTATCTATAACCCCAGAGAAACCCTTTTTCTGAAAATGGCCCGAGAGGCAGGATGTGAAACCTTTAACGGGATGTATATGCTTCTCTATCAGGGCGCAGAAGCCTTCCGTCTCTGGACCGGAAAGGAAATGCCTGTGGATGTGATCAAAAAACTTTTCTTTACCCAAAAGTAATCCTTCTTCCTGCAATCTGAAAAGGGACCGATTTCTCGGTCCCTCTTATTTTTATTTCTGCGCATTTTCCTCTACTTCGATCTTACGAATGGTCTTGTTTTTGATTTCTTCTTTGATCGCGCCAAGGAACTCCTTGAGATCCTTCATGCCTTCATCTCCAAGGTAGCGGCTTCTTACAGAAACCTTTCCTTCTTCTTCCTCTTTGGCTCCCACTACAAGCATATATGGCACTCTTGCAAGGCGGGCTTCACGGATCTTATATCCCATCTTTTCAGAACGCTGATCTACGGAGCAGCGGATATTTGCTTCCTTCAGTTCTGCCTCTACCTTCGCTGCATAGTCATGGAATTTTTCGGAAATCGGAATGATCCTAACCTGTTCCGGACATAACCATGTGGGGAACATACCTGCATATTTCTCAATAAGCCATGCCAGTGTTCTTTCGTAGCATCCCATAGAAGTACGATGAATGATATATGGTCTTGTCTTGCTTCCATCTTCGTCAATGAAATACATATCAAACTGCTCTGCCAGAAGAGCATCCCACTGAATGGTGATCATGGTGTCTTCTTTTCCATATACATTCTTGGCATTGATATCTACCTTAGGTCCGTAGAATGCAGCCTCTCCAATATCCTCTACAAAAGGAATATTCAGTTCCTGAAGGATGTTGCGGATATGCTGTTCTGTCTCTTCCCATACTTCCGGCTCACCAATATATTTCTCTTTGTTTTCCGGATCCCATTTGGAAAGATGGTATGTCACATCCTCTTCTACTCCAAGAACCTGCAGACAATACTGTGCCAGGGCAATACAATCCTTGAACTCTTTTACCATCTGATCCGGTCTTACAATCAAGTGTCCCTCGGAAATGGTAAACTGACGGACACGGGTAAGGCCGTGCATTTCTCCGGAATCCTCATTACGGAACAAGGTGGAAGTTTCTCCGTAACGGATAGGAAGATCACGGTAGCTGTGCTGCTCGGATTTATATACATAATACTGGAATGGACAGGTCATTGGACGGAGGGCAAACACTTCCTTATCTTTTTCTTCGTCTCCAAGAACAAACATACCGTCCTTATAATGATCCCAGTGACCGGAAATCTTATACAAGTCGCTCTTTGCCATTAACGGAGTTTTGGTTCTTACATAGCCCCGTTTTGTTTCCTCATCTTCAATCCAGCGCTGAAGTTCCTGAAGCATGATCACACCGTTTGGCATAAGAAGGGGCAGGCCCTGTCCGATTACGTCTACAGTTGTAAAAATCTTCATTTCACGGCCAAGTTTATTGTGATCTCGTTTTTTTGCCTCTTCCATCTGTTCCAGATGGGTGTTCAGCTCTTCCTTGGAGCCATATGCGGTTCCATATACACGAGTAAGCATCTGATTCTTTTCGCTTCCTCTCCAGTATGCACCGGAGGAAGAAAGAAGTTTAAATGCTTTGACTCCTTTTGTGCTCATCAGGTGAGGTCCTGCGCAGAGATCTACCCAGTCTCCCTGAGAATAGAAGGAGATTTCAGAGTCCTCTGGAAGGTCTTCAATAAGCTCTACTTTATAAGGCTCCTCTTTTTCTTTGAAAAATGCAATGGCTTCCTCTCTGGATTTTGTGAAGCGCTCGATCTTTGCGCCTTTTTTGATGATTTTCTTCATCTCTTTTTCAATGGCTGTTAAATCCTCCTGAGAAAATGGAGGACATTCAAAATCATAGTAAAAACCAGTCTCAATAGAAGGTCCAATTGCAACCTTGGTGCCTGGGTATAAATTCTGAACTGCCTGTGCCAGTACATGGGAGGCTGTGTGACGTAATGCTGCAAGACCTTTTTCATCTCTGGATGTTAAAATATTCACTTCGCTGTCCCTGTCCACAACGGTACGAAGATCTACCACTTCTCCATTTACTTCACCTGCGCAGGCTGCTCTGGCAAGACCTTCGCTGATGTCATAAGCAATGTCAATTACAGATTTTGCTTCTGCATATTCTTTTTTTGAACCGTCTTTTAATGTGATGATCATGTTTTTTCTTCCTTTCTTTTTTGATCTATGCAGGGACGAGACACTCCTGTTCCGCCTGTCCGTTGGGCAATAAAAAAATCCCCTACAATGCATCTGCACTGTAAGGGACGAGTCTTCTCGCGGTTCCACCCTGCTTGCAAAAAACGCCTGCTCAGGCATCTTTCGCCACTTGTTTGATGATAACGGAATCACCGGACCGGATTAGGGCCACTCAGAGGTAGTTTTCAACTGTTTCCCGATAAGATGCTTCCAGCATATGCACCTCTCTCTGGAACGTTCCGCAGTTTACTCGTCTCTTCTACGTGTTTTCTTATGTTCCTCATTATAGTCAGGATCAGGAACTTTGTCAAGAGAGAACCTGCTTACAGATTTCCCATGAATTTGTCTTTGAGAATTGCAAGCGCTTCTCTTGGAATATAAAGAATAAGTCTCCAGGAACGATAGGGCGCCGGGACAGGATAGATGGAACTACAGCCACATTTTTTGCCAATGGCAACACCACGGAATACATGAAAGTGATTGGTCACCACTCCTATGGAAGCAGAGAGATCGCCTATGAGCTTCAGGCTGAAATCCAGATTTTCTTTTGTATTGGTGGAGTGCGTCTCCCTTATGAGACGATCCCTGGAAATTCCATGCTCCGTCAGATATCGGTACATGGCCTCTGCCTCGGAAATCTGTTCTCCCTCTCCCTTTCCTCCGGAAAGTACCGCCCTGGTACCTGGATTCTCTTCCAGATATTTGAATGCCCTTCTGGTTCGTTCCAGAAGGGCTAAGGTCAACCGTGTTCCGTCCACATGGGCGCCTAACACGATCAGATAATCCAGATTTTCTCTTACTTTCATTATCTTCCGCAGCAGTATTTGTATTTCTTGCCGCTTCCACATGGACATGGATCGTTACGTCCAACTTTATGTCCTTTTACTACAGTACCGGATTTTTTCTGCTCCTTGTACAGTTCTTTCTGTTTTTCTTCAGAGAAGATTGCATTCCACTGTGGCAGCTCATACAGCCAGTCTGCTCTTGCATCTACCATGTTTTTGTACAGAAGCTCTTTGTCAAATCCAAGGTTTACCACGGTATTCTCATCCATGGTTTCAATTGGGTTTGGATTCTTCAGACTGTCGTTGATTCCATCCAGGAAACCAACCATGGTAAGAACTTCCTGTCCATATTTCTCAGCCAGTTCCTTTACTGTTCCTGTTACTACTTCATCTGGATTTTCCAGAAGCTGTTCGTAAATACCTTTTTCAATATTAAAATAATTTGCCCAGAAATTCTGAAGTCTGTTGCGATCTGCCTGCTGATCATAAGCAATGGAACGCCACTGCTCTAAAATTGTTTTATCACTCATTTGTTTCATCCTCTTTTCCAAATAATTCATTCTGGAGGGAGTCCATCCCTCCTGTGCAAAATTCATGGATATTATATCATCTTTTATTGAAAAACACAAACCTTATTCTTTGTATTTTCCACCCTTTACTCCACGCCCATTTTTTTCAGATCCGAAGCCGCCTGCTTAAAGTTCTGGAACTGAATGGTATGAATTCCGAATTTTTCTGCGCCTTCACAGTTTTCCTTCCGATCATCCAGAAATACAGAACATTCCGGGTTCAGTCCGTATGTATCCAGAAGTTTCTGATAAATACCCGCCTCTGGTTTTAATTCCTTCACCTCGCAGGAGAAGATAATACCATCCATGTATTTCAAAAAGTCCATATTCTTTCTTGTCTGCTCCAGCATATATTCGCTGTAATTAGACAGTATGTAGAGATGATATCCCTGTTCTTTTAAATATTTTACCCAGGTCACTGCATAATCAAACCGGGAGATTGTCTCACCGCTTCTTCTGATCACTTCCCGGATTTCCTGTTCATACTCTGGCGCGCCGTCCACAAACTGTCTGACATACTCTTCTTCCTTTAAAGTTCCCCGGTCACGCTCATTCCACGTGGTACTCCGGAAAGTAGCATCGGCAATGCGCTCTCTTTTTTCCTTGGGGAATCCAAAACCATCCAGGTATTTCTCCCACTGAAAATCCACCAGTACATTCCCAACATCAAATATTACATTTTGGATCATTCCTGTTTTCTCCTTATTCTTTTTTCTTAAAAACCGATACATCAGTGTCATTGCATAAGCCAGAATGGGAACAAAGACAGCAACTGCCAGAGATGCCTTAAACCAGGCTCCTCCATCCTTTCCGCTTCCAAAGGCAAACACCATGGGAAGGCAGGCTGCTGCCAAAAGGATCACAATCCCCAGTATGGCTAATATTCGTTTTCCATTTTTCATAAGTTACTCCAACTATCCTGTTTTTTTATACAGAAGCTACGTTAAAAGCTGCGCCGGAGAAGTTTTCCCCGGCGCCAGTCTTATTTATTTCTATAAATGATGTCATTTCTTCCCGGTCCATTAGAAATCATGGTAATGGGGAATCCCAGCTGTTCTTCCACAAATTCAATGTAGTTACGGCAGTTTTCCGGAAGTTCTTCGTACTTTTTGATTCCGCGGATATCCTGCTTCCATCCAGGAAGTACCTGAAGAACTGGTTTTGCCTTTTCCAGATTTCCGGTAGTGGGGAAATCTGTTGTCACTTCTCCGTCAATTTCATATCCTACACAAACGGGAATCTCATCCAGATATCCCAGCACATCCAGAACAGTAAAGGCCACATCCGTGGTTCCCTGAATACGGCAGCCGTACTTAGATGCTACACAGTCGAACCATCCCATTCTTCTTGGACGTCCTGTGGTTGCGCCGTATTCTCCGCCATCACCGCCGCGTCTTCTCAGTTCGTCTGCTTCTTCTCCGAAAATCTCAGAAACAAAAGCGCCTGCGCCTACTGCGCTGGAATATGCCTTACATACGGTAATGATCTTTTTGATCTCATAAGGAGGAAGTCCGGCTCCAATGGCACCATAAGCAGCCAGTGTGGAAGAAGAAGTAACCATAGGATAAATTCCATGATCCGGATCTTTCAGAGAGCCCAGCTGTCCCTCCAGAAGGATCTCTTTTCCTTCCTTCAAGGCATTCCAGAGGTACAGGGAAACATCCCCAACATAAGGTTCTACCATTTTTCTGTATTCCTTCAGTTCTGCCATGATCTCCTCAGGATCCAGAAGCGGTTTCTGGTACAGATGTTTCAGAAGCACGTTCTTCGTCTCACATACACGAATCACTTTCTCTCTTAAGGTGTCCTCGTCAAAGAGTTCACTTACCTGGAAACCGATTTTTGCATATTTATCCGAATAAAAAGGTGCAATTCCGGATTTGGTGGAGCCAAAGGATTTTCCTCCCAGACGCTCTTCTTCATACTGGTCAAAAAGAATATGATAGGGCATTACCATCTGTGCTCTGTCAGAAATCAGAATCCTGGGGGCCGGAACTCCCCGGGCGATTATCTCCTGATATTCCTTGAAAAACACAGGAATGTTCAAGGCCACACCGTTTCCGATCACACTGGTGGTATGATTATAAAACACACCAGAGGGAAGGGTATGAAGGGCAAACTTGCCATAATCGTTTATGATGGTATGGCCTGCATTGGCTCCTCCCTGAAATCTTACGATAATGTCCGCTTCCTCTGCCAACATATCTGTGATCTTGCCTTTTCCTTCGTCTCCCCAGTTTGCTCCAACTACTGCTTTGATCATAAATTTTTTCCTCCTCATGCCTTGCTTCTTATGCCGGGTCTTTTTTAAACGTTGATTTCTGATTTCATTCCCAGAAGTTCCTTACGCTCCTTAAGAAGAGGAGTTACCACTTTTGTAAGGAATGCTTCTGTCTGCTCCTTTGCTCTTCCCACATATCTGGACGGCTCCATGGCTTTCTGAAGTTCTTCCAGAGAAAGATTAAAGGCAGGATCTGCTGCGATCAGTTCCAGCAGGTTATTCTCTTTCCCTTCTACCTTAACGTTCCGTCCAGCTTCCATGGAAAGCTCACGGATACGTTCATGAAGTTCCTGACGGTCACCTCCGGCCTTTACTGCATCCATCATAATATTTTCTGTTGCCATAAATGGAAGTTCAGATCTCAGACGCTTTTCGATTACCTTTGGATAAACCACAAGACCATCCACTACATTCAGACAAAGATCCAGAATTCCGTCAATGGCAAGGAAGCCTTCCGGAATGCTGAGACGTTTGTTGGCAGAATCATCCAGGGTTCTCTCAAACCACTGGGTCGCAGAGGTAATCGCCGGATTCAGGGCATCCACCATCACAAATCTGGACAGAGAAGCAATTCGCTCACTTCTCATGGGGTTTCTCTTATACGCCATAGCAGAGGAACCAATCTGGGATTTCTCAAAGGGTTCTTCCACTTCCTTGAGATGCTGAAGAAGACGAATATCATTGGACATCTTATGGGCGCTTGCTGCAATTCCGGCAAGTACATTCAGCACACGGGTATCCACCTTACGGGAATATGTCTGTCCGGATACAGGATAGCACTCCTGAAAGCCCATTTTTTCTGCAATCATAGGATCAATCTTATCAATTGTCTCCTGATCTCCATCAAACAATTCCAGAAAACTTGCCTGGGTTCCTGTGGTTCCCTTGGAGCCCAAAAGTTTCATGGTTCCAAGTACATATTCCAGATCTTCCAGATCCAGGAGAAATTCCTGTGTCCAGAGTGTGGCACGTTTGCCTACCGTTGTGGGCTGGGCCGGCTGGAAGTGGGTGAAGGCCAGCGTTGGCTGAGCTTTATATTTGTCTGCAAATCTGGAAAGCTCTGCAATCACATTCACCAGTTTTTTACGTACCAGCTTCAGGGCTTCTGTCATAACAATCACATCGGTATTGTCTCCCACATAACAGGAGGTTGCGCCTAAATGGATGATTCCCTTTGCCTTGGGACACTGTACACCATAGGCATATACATGGGACATTACATCATGGCGTACCTGACGCTCTCTTTCTCTGGCTACCTCATAATTGATGTCATCGGCATGTGCCTTCAGTTCATCAATCTGTTCCTGGGTAATGTTAAGCCCCAGTTCCTTCTCTGTCTCAGCCAAAGCGATCCAGAGCTTTCTCCAGGTACGGAATTTCATATCCGGGGAAAAAATATACTGCATTTCTTTACTTGCATAGCGTTCGGATAATGGACTTACATATCTGTCTGTACTCATATCTTCTCTCCTATCGTTCTACCCATCATGGTGGATTACTTGTTGACTGCACCGAAGTTTTCTCTTTTCACCCCGGTGCGGATTTCATTTGAAGTATATAACAAGGGAATTAGAAAAGCAAGAGTTAAGAATGAATCTTCCTCTTGCTTTTTTCTTCTTATTATAATGTTTTCTGTGCTCACTTCTCAGAATAGCGGGATAAGAACTGTCTGGTCCGCTCATGACGGGGATATTCGATCACCTGTCTTGCATCTCCCTGTTCCAGGATCAGACCTCCATCCATAAAGATTACCTGATCAGCCACATCTCTGGCAAACGCCATTTCATGGGTAACGATCACCATGGTAATCTTCTGATCTGCCAGCCTCTTAATTACCTTTAACACCTCTCCGGTGAGCTCCGGATCCAGCGCCGAAGTGGGTTCATCAAAGCAGAGAATATCCGGCTTAAGCGCCAGAGCTCTGGCAATTGCCACACGCTGCTGCTGTCCTCCGGACAACTGATGGGGATAATGATCTGCCCGGCCAAGCAATCCCATTTCATCCAGAAGGCTGCGTCCCCGTTCTTCAATCTCCTGATAAATCTTTCGCTTATTTTGTTTAAAATCCGGTCGTTCTTTCGCCAGAAGCTGATCTGCAAGCATTACATTCTGCAATGCCGTATACTGCGGGAACAGATTAAAAGACTGAAACACCATTCCAAAATGCAGTCGTTTTTTGCGAATATCTTTTTCGTTTTCTGATTCCGGCGCAGCCGCATCAAACAATGTTTTCCCCTGTACCAGAATTTTTCCCTGATCTGGCGTCTCCAGAAAATTCAGGCACCGAAGCAACGTTGTCTTACCGGAACCGGAGGATCCGATAATTGCCAGTGCCTGTCCCTGTTCCAGAGAAAAGCTGATATCCTTCAACACCTTGGTATCTCCGAAGTGCTTCTCTATGTGCTCTACCTCCAAAATTGCCATTTCCGGCTCCTCCTTATTTAAAGTAATCAAGTTTCCGTTCCAGCCATCCAAACAGAATTGTCAGGACTCCGCTGAACACCAGATAATAAAATGCAGTAAAAAACAGCGGCCAGATTGCTCCGGAAATTCCCTGTGAGCCTTTCAAAAATGCCTGTCCAGCCCAGATAATCTCCTGAAGAGCAATGATTCGCGCCAGAGATGTGTCCTTTACCAGAGTAATGATCTCATTGGATACCGGCGGTACAATACGCTTGATCATCTGCAGAAGCGTTACCTTGAAAAAGATCTGCTTTTTCGTCATACCAAGAACCAGTCCTGCCTCCTGTTGTCCTTTGGGAACACTCTGAATGCCGCCCCGGTATATCTCTGAAAAATAGCAGGCATAATTCAAAATAAAAGAAAAAGCCGCAGCCATAAACCGTCCGCTTTCTCCACCTCCCCATACGGTCTTTCCAAGAACCAGACCAGGAAAATAATAAATGATCAAAAGCTGGATCATCAAAGGGGTTCCACGAATGATCCAGACAAGTATTCTGCTTAGCCAGCGTACCGGCAAGAAACGGGTCATGGAGCCAAATGCAATCACAAGCCCCAGGGGCAGTGCGCCGATGAGCGTCACAAAAAACAACTTCAGCGTCTGCAAAAATCCCGCATTCAGTGCCTCAATTACAATTGGCATCTGTTCCATAATCAATGACATAGCTTTTCTTCCGCCTTTATCCTTTCTCAGTCACAGCCCCGAACTCAGGCGGGGCTGTGACTTTTTCTTTATTTCTGTTCGATGAGAGCTGCGGATACCCCATAGGTCTCTGCAATCTCTTTCATGGTGCCATCTTCGTAGCATTCTTTGAAGAAGGTGTTCAGCTCTTCTGCAAGATCGGAACCTTTACGGAAACCAACTCCATATTCTTCACTGTTGAGGCTTACGGTGTAGGTAAGATCTTCATATCCTGTTCCCTCGCCTACCATAGCGGCTGCCATAAGGGAATCGATTACAGCTGCATCGGATGTACCAGCGGCAACTTCCATCAGTGCGTCGGACTGTGCCTTCACCGGAGTACAGGAATATTCCAGCTTGTTGATCTCTGCTTCTCCTGCAGATCCTGCCTCTACCGCAAAGCTTAAATCCTTCAGACTTTCCACATCCTGGTATTTATCCGCCTGATCGGCCTTCACAATAACCACCTGGGCATTGTTGCAGTAGGCATTGGAACATTCCATGGCGCTGGTTACTTCATCGGTGAGCGTCATACCGTTCCACACACAGTCAATGGACTTGGCATCCAGTTCCAGGACCTTATTATCCCAGTCAATTTCTACAAATTCCACATCCACACCAAGTTTCTCGGCAAAAGCCTTCGCAAGGTCTGCATCAAATCCAACCCAGTCGCCATTTTCATCCTTATAATCCATGGGTTCGAAATCTGTGATTCCGACTACCAGTTTACCATTCTCTTTCACATAATCTATGTCAGAAGCATCCTCTGCCCACACAGGACTGCAAACCAGCAGGCTTGTGGTCATCACTGTCATCATTGCTGCGATCCATCTCTTCTTCATCTTTCCATTCTCCTTTTCGACATTTTTGTGTTTTATCACTTAGCCACTCTACTTTATGAAAGCGTATGCTTATACTACCATACTCCATCCTATCTGTCAAGAGAAAAAAAGAATGCAGCATCCTTTTTTGAGGATACTGCATTCCTTCTGTCAGGAACCGGTGCTCCTGTGATAATCTCTTGTAAATTCTTCCAGCATGGCATCGATTTTTTCCGGCTCCAGCTGTTTTTCCGGAATTTTTCCAAACTCTACCCATTTCTGCTGAAGGGCGTCTCTGGCGCTTTGACTGACAGACAGTTCTCCGAAACGCTTCTCATACTCTGCAAAGCTGTACACACTGCGAAAAGCAATGAGATAACAGAGAAGATCCTCTTCTCTTTTTGCGCTGATATAAGCCTTCCAGAAACATTCTACTGCCTTTTCCATCTGAAAAAGATAACTATAGGCACAACCCAGATTATGGTATACCCTTGCTGTGAGCCCTTCACGGGCCATTTCCAGATCCTTCCGTTCCAAAAGGCTCTGATACACCCGAATGGCATTGACGTACATGGCATTCTCCATCATGGAATCGCCCTTTCGTTTTTCCCGGAGAGCTAGCGGCATCTGATCCAGTTCTGTCAGCTGCACATTGAGCGCTTTCAGTTCTTCATAGGAAAGATAATTGATTTCCTTAAAGATGGGATACAAAAGATCCTCCGCACTGGCGAATTTTCCTATAACCGGACGCAGCTTTTCTGCCAGTCTGGGAAGGTTCAGCTCGTCTCGAATCCAGTTACAGAGTCCTTCGTTCATAATCGTCTGGTCAATCAGATACAGGTTGTGATATAAGTAATAGCAAAGTTCTTCCAGAGAATAGATGTTGGTGCTGATATTCTCCACAAAATAGGGAACCTCTGCCTTTTTGGTCTGACATAATATATATCCGCTCATTTCCTTCCCCCTTACCACTTCACAGTTTCTTCCCAGACCTTGCCGCTTGCAGGGAACATATCCCCGAAACCTAAGTCTGTTACCGTTACTTTACACTGGGACGGGGAAAAATACCTGAGAGAAAGGGACAATCTGGTGGTTTTGTTGGGACGCTCCGGAAGACCAGGCAATGCCATGGCCACACGTTTTTTCTCTGTTTCTCCCATGGTGCTCACCACAAAGACCAGTTCCTTCACATCATCCAGAATCAGTTCACACTGTGCTTTGCATTCATACCAGTTGTTTCCTGCTTCAATAAGCGGATGGTAGGTAGGAGAACCCATAACACGCATTTCCATGCCCACGTCGTTGAGCACCAGAGAATCACTGAGATAACGGTAATTCTTCAGATTCTTGTTTTCCAACCGCTCCACGGCAGCCGCGCAGGCGCCTCTTGCAAAAAGATTGTTTCCAAAAAATACACGGCGCTTCTGATGACAGAGCATCTTTACCGATTGCTGCGCCCAGTCCTGGGAAAATCCATGTCCGGTGATCTGAATACTGGAAAACAGCTCAGTACCCAGGGTTTCCTGAATAAATTTGCAGAATTCCAGATCCCGAAGTTCTCCCTCTTCGCTGAGTGTGGTTTCCTCCTTAGGCTCCAGTTTCACAAGAATCGGTCTGGTTCCTCCATTCATGGTAAGTTTCCGAAAAGACACGCCCCCCTTTGTGAAGGCGTACCATGCAATGCTGCGGTTCCAGGTTTCCCGCTTTTGAGTCAACGCATAGTAATAAAAACTTTCTCCGTAATCCAAAAGCATACATTTCTCTTCCGGGAAGCCCAGAAGGGCATAGGCCTTCTGAAAATTCTGCACCTGGATCTGGCTCAGGGAGGAAACCGCAGTCACCAGACATTTGGTATTTTTTACAATTTCCGCAACTCCCAGAAACTTCAGAATTCCCCCAAGAAACGCAGCCAGAAGTTCATAGGGTTCTTTCTCCTCTCCGCCCAGCGGTACCTTTTCTTCCTGTTCACAGATTTCATACAGGTTGTCCAAAAGGATTCCGTTCTTTTCTCTGGCAAAATATTCTGCTTCCAGACCAACGCAGTAATCTCCCTGCTCCACACGTTTACAGATACAGGTGGGCGCCTCATACTGACTGCTTCCCACCTTCATGGAAAGAGAACGAGGTTCCTCTGCCTTACGGTCGTAATAACAGATCTGTGTTTTTTCTCTGCCAAAGTCAATTCCTATCATTAAGTCACGAATTTCATTCATCTTCCGTTTCCTTCTCGTCTACTGTTTCTTCACGTTACGATTCCTGTTCAATGGTGAACATTTTATTTACAAACTGCTCCTGACGGAGATACTGACGCATGGTAAGCTGCACTTCCTGCTCTTTCTCCAGCCGTCTCGCAGAAAGAATCTGGTTCAGCATCTGATATTTGCTTCCCGGCATTCCATCCACACGGTTCATGGTAATCACACGCTCCGGCGTATCCTTCACCTGGTCGTTTTCTTCGATGCGGAAATAATAATGAAGGGCTTCTCCATAGAACAGTGTAAAGGTTTTTGTAAAAATTCCCTCATACATATTGCGGAGAGGCTCACTTTTGTACTCGATTTCCTGGCCAAGGCCGGTATCCATGGCATAGAACAGCGTTACCTTTGCCTCTGGATGGGCATGACATTCCACAAAAGTCTTATCGTCCAGCTGATATGGACTTAAAAGCGCTCCCGGCAGTCTCCGGAAAAAGGCAAATGCCATATGGTTCTTCACGCATTCTTCCAGAATCGAAGCTTCCATCCAGAGTCTGCGTTCATCGGTCTCTTTTTCTTTGGAGAGAGCCAGAAGCAATGCCAGACGCGTCACCTGGGCCATGGGGAGTCCTCTGATATAAGATTCTTCCAGACATTCCCGCACACACTTGCTCATAGGATATTCCTTCACAAACACTCCATAAGCAATCTGTGTCAGATATGCGCCAATGATATTTTCCTTACCGGACTGCTTCTTATATTCCAGAAGCACCTGCTCTCCTTCCTTCCGATAATCAGAAGTAAACATCAGGAGGCCAAGGAGACGTTCTTCCAGACCATACGTGTCCATCTCAAATCCCTGGGCGCTCTTCCAGATGGAAAACAGTTCGTCCACCGGTCCAAAGCGATAGCGCATCAGATATTCCAGAATTACTTCATCATATTTTCCCTGTCGGTATACTTCTGAGGCAAGAGCCAGAAGTTCTTCATCCTCCGCAAGGTCGCAGCGGGTAATCATTCGGCTGGTCAGCTTCAAAAGGCTTCCTGTCTCCATACCTTCATAGCCGAATTCTTCCACAATTCCCATGGCCTGAGAAAACATTCTTCGGGATACCAGTGTCTCCAGAAGCATTTTACGGTCCACAGACACGTATTTTTTGTAATCCATTTTTTTAAGATAATGGTCCAGATCCTCTCCATGTACATGTCCTGCATAATATTCCAGAAGTTTCCTTCGGATTTTTCCTTCATACTCCTCAGTAAAGGCATCTGAATGAACCAGCTTCTGGAAAATCTCCAGATTTTCCCGCTTCAGTTCTGTATTTTCACAATAATGAAGGAGGACCCCAGGATCTGTCTCAATATAATCCAGAAGCGCCGGAAGCACTTCCCTTTCATCCATCAGTTTGGTGACATTGTAATCCACAGTGGATACATAGCGTCTCTGCTTCTCATCCTGGAAGAGAATCACAGCATCCTCCGTATAGATTCTCGGGTACGCTACCCCCTGTACACAGGGATAAATCTCCTCTCTTAAAAGCTGACTGTGGCGCACAATCACCTGACGGATCTTTTTGTCATCGCAATACAGACGGCAGGTAAAGAGCTTATGGGCAAGCGCCTCTGCTTCTCCCCGGTCTTTTGGTTTTTTCATAAATTCCTGGTAGAGAGCCGCATAATTTTCGTTCATCCGTCCCTGGGAAAGGCTCTGGATGGCAAAGTGCTTCATACTCTCCTGATAATCAGAAAAGGTAGAAGGCTCCTGTTCCTTATGACTGATCACACTGGCATAGACAAAAGCCTTTTTTGCATCTCCCAATGTGGTACTGTTGTAATTAAAGTACATCAAAAGAGGCTTTGGCAGCTCTCTCTGATAGGAAGTATCCATTGTTTCTATGTAATATTCATATAAACGAGTCAGACGAAGGCCGTGCTCCACCGCCAGAGAGAACCAGCGAAAATATTCGCTTTTCCTTGGATTTCCCTTCATCACATACTTGCAGATGGCTTCCAGGGTATCGTCTGATGGAAACGCCTCATAGCCGTATCCCAATGCCCGGTACAGACTTGAACTGAAATTCTTCTCATAACCGGACAGATAAGCAAGGCGCATGGTCAGTTCTTCTGTGAGAAGCCCTTCCTTCCCTGCAAACAGAAAGACCTGAATCCAGAAACGGCTCAGCCGGTGCAGCAATGACAGATCCTTCTGTACATACTCCCAGGCTTCCAGATATAAGAAGGGGTTGCGGCAACCCCGCTCAAATAATTCTTCCATCATAAACACGGCCTTAGAAGGTGTCTGGGACAGAGAATCATCCATATGAAGCAATGCCCAGAACAGCGGGAAGCTGTCTGCCCTCTGCATATAGAAATTATTCAGCCGGCGCACCGCCTGATATTTGTCATGGTACAAGCCTGCCCGGCTGCACAGGCAGAGATATACACCGGCAAATTCCAGATCTTCTCTGGAGAACGATTTATCCTGGTATTTTCTTAAAATTTCACAGGCTGCCTCCTGATTTCCCTCCAGAAGCAGAAGATGCGCTTCCAGCATCTGGTATTCCGGATAATCACAGCCTGACTCCCGAAGCTGGTTCAGGATAAAATGACTGCTTCCTGCCCAGGTCTTAAAGTTCAGCTTACCCATGGAATATTCCAGATAATCCCGAAGCAGAGAAAGCTTGTGGCGTTTTTCCTGGATTCGGATATTTACCTGCACCTTGGGACCTTTGGAAGCCAGAATGGTGTAAACCAGTTCCTGATAAGGACTCCGGACAATAATTTCTCCGTACTGATTTCCTTTCCCCAGCTTTTCTTTGTGGATGACATAGTCGGCTTCATAGATGCTTCCAATGAAATCCTCCTCTGTAACCACACGTCTGGAAGTTTCCAGAAATGCGCCTCTTGTTTCGATATCCAGACGGAGATGGCCCCATCCGCTTCTGTGAATCACAAAGGATTCCTGGATGGATTCCCGAACCTCATAAAACTGCGCTCCAGACTGTTTCAGAGAAATAGAAACCGGTTTCTTCTCCCCAGCTCCCACAAAAAATTCTTCCAGATGCTGATAAGTTACCGGCTGCTGGGACAAACCGGCATAAAGGGCTTTCTTCTTCTCGTCCACATCTCCCAGCACACCTTTGAACCCTTTATCTGTAAACAGACGGAAGGCTTCCCGGAAATCATCCCTTGCGATCCTGCCAAATGCATCCAGATCCTTTACTTCTTCTCCCGCGCTTAAAACCTGCTCCTTCTCTGCCTGAATTACAAATGGCAGCTTATATTCCCCCACATTGGTGGTGAAACAAAGCCAGCCTCTGCAGGTTTCTCCCGGCTCCATTCCGTTTCCGTCTGCTCCATAATGAAGACAGATGGTAGTGCCGGAAAACTTCTCCAGTTCCGGAACCAGACGGCGGCTGGAGGAAGTGATATACCCACGAATGCGAAGATTCTCCTCTGTTCCCACATATACCTCGCCTCTGGCAGTCTCTCCTGCCTTCAAGGTGACTGTGATCTGCTCCTGGGAAAAGAGAAGAGGCGGCTGTTCATATTCAAATTTACCGTTTAACAATTGTTCGATTTTTTTCTTCAATGTCCTTCACCTTATCGTCCTTGCTCGTTCTTCTTTTGCTCATATTGTTTTATTATACACCACAACGACCGGTGACGCAAGAAGAGGCATCGCCTCTCTCCGGGTTTTCCCGGAAAAAAGCAATGCCTCTTTCTGTAAATCATTTTCAGGAGATTATTTATCTACCGAACTGCATATCGTTGTTACCGGATTCTGGCAGCCACATTTCCAGCATGTTGATCGGATCGTTGTAGTCAGCTAACCAACCTTCACGACAGAAGTCAAATTTACCCTGTTTTCTTTCGTCAAGGAATACAGACCATTCACGTGTTTCAACAGTTACGTTGATACCGATTGCTGCGAAGTCCTGCTGAATGGATTCACCAATCTTAACGTTACCTTCGGAATCGTTGGTCAGGTAAGTCATAGAGATTGGAGTATCAGCGGAAAGCATACCGCTCTCGTCAAACTGGTATCCAGCACCTTCCAGAAGTTTTCTTGCTTCTTCCAGGTTTGCTTCGTATGCATCTGCAGATGGGTCAAAGTATCCCACTTTTTCTTCGTTCGGGTAAGTGTAAGCATCATCGTTCACACGGAATTCTCCGCCGTTACCATCTAACATACCGGTAGGAATGAAGGTGTTCGCTACTTCCTGATCAGCCTGACCGATGGTGTCTACGATGTACTGACGGTCAATGAGAAGGTTCATTGCTTTTCTCATGTCAGCAGCCTGCTGTACAGTTTTTCCTGCAAACAGTTCGCTGTTTACGTTAAATCCTGCATAGTAGGTTCCCAGTGTCGGGATCTTGTGGAATTCTTCGGAAGCTTTTGCAGTTTCCATCATATCCGTTGCAATGGTATCTGTAAACTGTAAGGAACCATCCTGGAATGCATTCCAGATTGCAGTATCATCAGAGCTTAACATGAACTGAACTTTTTCCAGAGATACATCGTCTGCTCTGTAGTAGTTCGGGTTCTTTTCGTAAGTCATGGATTCGTTGTGTTTCCATTCGGTACAGGTCATAGGACCAGAAGTAACGAAACCGGATTCTACACACCATGCGCCTGGGTTGGAGTCTGCACCTTCTGCAGATTCCACACTCTGCTGCGGTACCGGATAGAATGCCGGGAATGCACACAGGTCAAGGAAGTATGCGCAAGGAGCGCTCAGGTTTACAGTAAAGGTCTTTCCATCTTCGGAAGCTGCGATATCCAGTGTTCCGTCTTCTTTTGTTGCAATTCCGCTTGCCAGGTATGCATAGTCAGCACCTGTTTCCGGAGTTACCAGACGGTTCCAGCTGTATGCCACGTCTTCTGCGTCCAGAACTTCGCCGTCAGACCATTTCAGGCCATCCTTCATAGTGAAGGTGTAGGTCATACCGTCTTCGCTCATTTCATAGCTTTCTGCAAGATCCGGAACAAGTTTTCCTTCGGAATCATAGGTGTATAAACCAGCGAAAGAAAGGATTGCCAGGCAAGCGCCGTCTACAGTAGAGTTCAGAGCCGGGTCCAGTTTGTTTGGCTCAGAAGCGATCTGCAGGCTTAATGTGTTATCTGGAGTCTTTGCAAATCCGAAGTATTTGAAGCCAAAGAGGTTAGAGTAGATGTTTTCTACATCTGTTTTCTGCATGTACACATCATTGTAGTAGTAAAGCGGTACGATTGCCCATGTGTTCATCAGCTCGTCCTCGGCTTCATGCATCAGAGCTTCACGTTTCACAAGATCTGTTTCTTTATAGATCTCATTGATTCTTTCTGTGTAAGCTTCCCATGCTGGAGCTGCTTCGCTGGATGGTCCGTGTTCTTCAGATGCAAATACGGATACGCCTCCCAGGCTTGTGACTGCCATGGCTGCTGCCATAGCCAGTGCTACGTGTTTCTTTCTCATAAAAGGTTCCTCCTTTAAATGATTTTTTTACAGCTTTGCTGTTTTTTATCTACAAACACCCCACAAAAACTTGCACGGCAATTGTATTCTTTTTTCTGCTTATTTGTTGAAGCAGGCTACCATATGTCCGTTTCCTCTGTCTGTCAGTGTCGGACATTCCTTCGCGCAACGCTCTGTTGCATATTTACAACGGGTACGGAACGCACATCCGGTCGGCATATGCAGAGGACTGGGAACGTCGCCTTCCAGAATAATCCTCTGGCGTTCCTTGGCCATCTTAGGATCCGGATAAGGAACCGCGCTCAACAGAGACTGGGTATACGGATGGATCGGAGAATTGTTGAGATCATCTGCATCTGCAATCTCCACGATCCGGCCCAGGTACATAACGGCAATACGGTCAGAAATATGATGTACTACCAGAAGGTCGTGAGCGATAAACAGATATGCCACTCCCAGCTTCTCCTGAAGCTCCTCGAACATATTGATTACCTGCGCCTGGATGGAAACGTCCAGGGCGCTGACTGCCTCGTCACAGACAATGAATCTTGGATTGGTTGCCAACGCTCTTGCAATACCGATACGCTGACGCTGTCCGCCGCTGAATTCATGAGCATAGCGGGTGGCATGTTCTGCATTCAGTCCAACCAGTTCCATCAGTTCCAGAATACGGTCACGGCGTTCCCCTTTTCCGGAATACAGTTTATGTACGTCCAGAGGCTCTCCGATGATATCCTCTACAGTCATACGGGGGTTCAGAGAAGAGTATGGGTCCTGAAATACCATCTGCATCTCTTTTCGGATATGGCCGATGCTGTTTTTGTCAACACGCTGTCCGTCAAAGAATACGTCTCCGGAGGTCGGCGTATACAAACGTAACAGAGAACGTCCAACCGTTGTTTTTCCACAGCCGGACTCTCCTACCAGACCTAAGGTTTCTCCTGGCTTAATGCTAAAAGATACGCCATCTACGGCCTTTAACGGTGTGGTTTTCATAAAACCGGTTTTTATTGGAAAATACTGTTTCAGGTTATTGACCTCAACCAGATATTCATTTTTTTTTGTCATATCACTCATGGTTTCCTCCCTCTTGCTGTGCCTCCATCTGATTCTTTACGTTGATCCAGCAGGAAGCAAAATGTCCGTCCGGCATCTGCATTTCCGGTGGAATCTCTTCGATACAGATCTTCATCGCATTTTCGCAGCGAGGACAGAACGCACATCCCTTTGGCATATTCAGAAGGTTGATAGGAGTACCTGGGATTGGAACCAGCTTCTCGCCCATTCGATCCACACTTGGAATGGATTTTAATAAGCCCTTGGTGTACTCATGACCGGGACGATAGAAGATATCCTCTGCAGTTCCTCTTTCACAGACACGACCGCCATACATTACGATGATCTCGTCACACATATCTGCAATGACGCCAAGGTCATGGGTAACCATGATGATCGCCATACCCAGTTTTTTCTGGAGGCTCTGCATCAGTTCCAGAATCTGTGCCTGAATGGTTACGTCCAGAGCAGTGGTAGGCTCATCGGCAATGAGAATATCCGGTTCGCATGCCAGTGCCATTGCGATCATTACACGCTGACGCATACCGCCGGATAATTCGTAAGGATACTGTTTCACACGTTTCTCCGGTTCGTTCACACCAACCAGTGTCAGCATTTCCACAGCACGATCCATAGCTTCCTTGCCTTTACGTTCTGTATGAAGCTCAATGGCTTCTTTTAACTGATTTCCTATGGTAAATACAGGATTCAAACTGGTCATGGGATCCTGGAAAATAATAGAACAGCATTTTCCACGGAATTCCCGCATCTGTTTTTCTGTAAATTTTGTAATGTCCTCTCCCTTATACAGAACCTGTCCCTTCTTGATGGAACCATTTTTTTCCAGGATCTGCATAATGGAATATGCCGTAACACTTTTACCGGAACCGGATTCTCCTACGATACCCAGGATCTTTCCCCTGTCTAAGTTGAAGGAGACACCGTTTACCGCCATGACCTCTCCCCTGTCTGTGGTAAAAGAGGTATTTAAGTCTACGACAGAAAGTATATTCTCGCTCATCTTAATCCCTCCTCAGTTTCGGGTCAAAGGCATCACGGAGGCCGTCGCCCAGTAAGTTAAATGCAAGTGTGATCAGGCAGATCATAATTGCCGGAAATACCAGCTTATATGGATAGGCAGTGAGGCCTGCACGGCCCGCATTTGCCAGAGATCCAAGAGATGGCATGGGCGCCTGTACACCAAGACCGATGAAACTTAAAAAACTCTCTGTAAAGATCGCAGATGGGATCTGAAGAGCTCCGGCGATGATGATGACACTGATACAGTTGGGAAGGATATGTTTGCGGATGATACGTCCCGCTTTTGCACCGCTGACCTTCGCAGCCAGAATATATTCGTTCTGTTTGATGGTCAGGATCTGTCCACGTACCATACGTGACATACCGGTCCAGTACAGAAGACCAAATACTGTAAACATGGAAATCATGTTGGAACCTAACTTCTGCAGAAGCGGAATACGATCCACGCTCAGCGTTTCCTTGAGCACTACGGAAAGCAGGATTACCATAAGCATATCCGGAAGGGAATATATGATATCTACAATACGCATCATGATCAAGTCCACTTTTCCGCCGAAGTATCCCGAGATACTTCCGTAAAGAACACCAATGATCAAGACGATGATGCTGGCAAAAAGACCAACTGCCAGAGATACTCTGGTACCGTATACTACACGGACGAAATAGTCACGTCCCATCTCGTCTGTTCCCATGATATGAGGGAATACCTTCCCCCCCTCTGCTATGTATTGCTGTTCCAGCTGGGAATATTCAAAAGGTGCCATATTGGAAGCGGTCTTATCTCTTCTTCCGTTTACAGTAATAATCTGGGAATAAGAATAAGGTACCACATGAGGTACGATAAAAATCATACCGATAATCAGAACCAACACCACGATACTTCCCATTGCAAGAGGATTCTTTCTGAGCTTACGCATACCATCCTTAAAGAAGGATGAGGACTCGCTCATAACGTCCTGCTGCTTCTTCTCTTCATCCGTTGCTTTTTCAAATTTTTTCAAATCAATCTGGAAGCTGAATGCGGACTTCTTTGGCATTTCATCCAGATTTTTCTTCGTGTTATCCACTTAGTTTCCTCCTTAATCCAGTTTAATTCTCGGGTCGATCGCCTTATAAACGATATCGGTGATCAGGTTCATAGTTACCATCAGAACGGACAGGAAAATCGTTGTTCCCATGATCAGAGGATAATCTCTGTTGGTGATGGCTTCTACGAATTTCGCACCCAAACCGCCGATCGTGAAGATTCTCTCTACCACAAGGCTTCCGGTAAGGATAAACGCAGTCATCGGACCTACATATGTAACAACCGGAATCAGAGCATTCCGAAGAGTATGCTTAAAGATCACCTTAATCTGAGATACGCCTTTTGCTCTTGCAGTACGTACATAATCCTGTCCCAAAACATCCAGCATACTGGTCTTAGTCAGACGAGTAATGTATGCCATAGGATAGGCTGCCAGCGCGATCACAGGAAGCACGTAATTGGGGCTCTGAGGATTCCATACCGGAACCCACTGCAGCTTCACGCAGAACACCAAAAGCAAAAGCGATGCAAATACGAAGCTGGGCAACGACGTAAACAACGTGGAAAAGAATATAATCAATCGGTCAGGCAAATGATTACGTGTCAGAGCTGCCAGACTTCCGAAGATCAGTCCGAAGATCACTGCTGTAATAATTGCCATTCCTCCAAGTTTTGCAGAAACCTGAAAAGCGGTAAAAATAGTGGTCTTAATATCACGACCTGTTTTTGCAGAAACACCAAAATCTCCGTGAGCCAGGTTCTTCATATAAAGTACAAACTGCTCCGGAACCGGTTTATCCAGATTAAAACGCTTCTCCAATGCTTCTTTAACTTCCGGAGAAAGCGCTTTTTCACCGTCAAATGGACCGCCTGGGATGGCATTCATTGAAAAAAAGGTAATTCCACAGACAATGAAAACGGTGACAATGGCGAGAAGAACTCGCTTTGTTACATATTTTGCCAAGTAAATACACTCCTTTTTATTTTTTTCTGACAATATCAGGGGGACTTCTATTTTGTAAAAAACTCACGGAAAATTTGCGTTTATATCGCTCTTTTTCTTTCTTTTAACACTTTACAACAAACAACTGTCCCCTATCCGCGGACACGTCTGATAAAAAAAAAGGATTCTCCGTACTGTTTCACTTTATCCCTTTATTGCATTCACCCATTATAAATGATTTTCCCAAAATATTCAACAGGTTTTTTCACTTTCTAAATAATTTCTTCATAAAATTTTTGGTTCTTTTGGCATTTCTATACAAATCCACCAATAAAAAAGCAGACAGAAGCTGTAAAATTCTCTATCTACCGCCCCTGTCTGCTTTCTTTCTGTTTTATTTCTGCAAAATTATGCTTCTCCGTTCCAGGACAGAACTTCTTCCCTTCTTGGAATGGACGCAGTTGCCCCTGGCCTGGAAACTGCAATTGCAGAAGCCTTTGCCGCCAGAGTCAGTCCCTCCTGTACTGGAAGTCCGTCAATAATCGAAGAAATAAAGTATCCGGTAAAGGTATCTCCTGCTGCTGTGGTATCCACTGCCTTCACCTTAAAAATTCCCTGATGATAAACACCGGTTTCATCCTGGTATACGGAACCATCTCCTCCTAAGGTCAGCACAATTTTTGCATGGGGATACAGTTCTTTGATCTTACTTAAAATCTGTTCTGGTTCCTTCTCTCCGGTAATCTGATATCCTTCGATCTCATTCACCAGAAACAGGCTGACTTTGCCAAGATCACAAGCCTTCAGCGCGTCATCATAAGGGGATGGATTCAGAATGATCATCATTCCTTTTTCGTATGCCACATCAATGATATAGTCCAGAAGATTCACTTCATTCTGAAGAAGAAGAATGTCTCCTTTTTCAAAATGGGTAAACACAGAATCAATGTATTCCTTTGTCAGGCTGCGATTGGAGCCGCCAAAAAGCAGAATGCTGTTCTGTCCGTCCTTATCCACCTGGATCACCGTATGTCCACAGGGACCTGGAATTCTCCGGATCAGTTCTGCATTCACTCCATTTTCTTCACAGGCCTTCAAAAGCATATCTCCGCCTTCCCCCAGCATCACTGCATGGTAGACAGGGATTCCCGCCTTTGCCAGTGCAATGGACTGATTCAGTCCCTTACCGCCGCAGAAAATATTTCTTCCTGCCGCGCTTTCTGTTTCCCCTGGAACCAGAATATGATCCACCTGATACACATAATCCAGATTCATCGACCCAAAATTCAATACCTTCATATTGTTCCCAATACCTCCTTATTTTTATGTACAGAGCGTATCCCTCCTGGCGCATCTGCTGAGGCATCCATTCTTCTGACGGATTATTTATTTTCGTTACGTGCCTGAAGCGCCATCTTTGCCTGAAGATTTCTCTGGAACTGGTCAATGATTACAGCTACAATAATAACCAGACCACGGATGATCTTCTGCCAGAATTCTGTAACACCGCACATAGTCATACCATCATTGATCACACCAATTACAAAAGCACCTACAATGGTTCCGCCAATGCTTCCCACACCGCCAGCCATGGAGGTTCCACCAAGAACAGAAGCTGCGATGGCATTCATTTCCCAGGATTCACCGGTTTTTGGAGTTGCAGAAACCAGCTGGGAAGTGGCAATAATACCTACAATGGCAGAGCAGAGACCGGAAAATGCATACACCCAGATTTTCACCCGGTCTACCTTAATGCCGGAAAGCTTGGAAGCCTTTTCATTTCCACCAATGGCCTGTACATGCCAGCCAAAGGGAGTTTTCTTTAAAATCAGACCTGCAATTACAGCAACCAGAATCAGGATCACAACGCCTACCGGAATCATGGTTCCTGCCAGGTTTCTTCCAAAAAATTCAAATCCCGTATTGCCCAGTCCTTCATGTCCGGACAGTTCGGAGAAGGTTGCTCCGTTGGAACGGATATTGGCAAGACCACGGCAGATATACATGGTACCAAGAGTTGCGATAAAAGGCGCTACTTTAAACTTTGTGATGATCACACCATTGAGCGCACCCACCAGTGCGCCAAGAAGAACTGTGATCAATACCACAAGAGGAATACTGAAATAAAGTGTAACACCTGCAAACTTAATTGTAAAGCCTTCCTGAATCAAACCGCCTGCAATCATACCTGCAAGTCCGGCTACAGAACCTACAGAAAGGTCAATTCCTCCGGTAATAATGACATAGGTCATGCCGATTGCAAGAATTCCATACAATGCCACATGCTTGGCAACCGTCAGAAGGGATCCTACGGTAAGGAAGTTATTTGCGGTAATACTGAAAAATATAAGTAAAATAATTAATACAATGAAAGTTCTTCCCTTTAACAGGGTCATGGTCAAAGAATTGCTGTTGTTCTTTTTCGCTGCCATATCTAATTCTCCTTTTCTGTTGTTGCTGTAGTGTGGTGTCCTTTATAGGAAGACAGCACCAGAGTATCTTCCTGGATCTCATCGCCCCGGAATTCTCCGGTCTTACGTCCATTGGACAACACGATCACCCGGTCTGCAATAGAAACGATCTCCTGAAGTTCTGAAGAGATCACAATAATAGACAAACCTCTTTCTGCATACTGGTTAATGATATCAAACACTTCTGTTTTGGCGCCGATATCAATTCCACGACTGGGTTCATCCATCAGCATGATCTTCGGCTCTGTCAAAATACCCTTGCCAATGACCACCTTCTGCTGATTTCCTCCGGATAAGGATAAAATTGGCAGTTTTTTATCTGCAACTTTAATATGGATATCCTTGATCTGTTCCTCCACCTTCTGCGCTTCTTTTTGTTTATCCAGCAAAATGCCCGCTTTTTTGTAATTCTTCATGGCGGACAGAGAACAGTTTTTCTCAATATCCATGGTCTGAACCAGACCCTGAGACTGACGGTCTTCCGGAATCAGTGCAAAACCTTTGTCAATCTGATCGGCAATCGATTTAATATGAAGTTTCTTTCCTTCCAGATATACTTCTCCGGTGTGTTCCGGATGCATTCCCATCAGGCACTCAAAGACTTCACTTCTTCCAGCTCCCATCAGGCCGTAAATTCCAAGGATTTCTCCTTTTTTCAGTTCAAAGCTCACATGATCCACCAGATAACCGCCGCCGGACTTTGGAAGACAGAGGTTTTTCACCTCAAGAACGTTCTCCACCTTCGACCAGTCCACGTTTGTCTCTCTCTTGGGGTAATTCTTCTCCCCACCGGTCATCTCATGGACAATCCATGGAACATCAATATCCTTTACGTCTGCATCGGAAACATATTTACCGTCACGGAGAATGGTCACATGATCCCCGATCTGCATAATTTCTTCCAGACGATGGGAAATATATACAATGGAAATCCCCTGTGCAGTCAGCTCCCGCATGATCTTAAACAATACCTGTACTTCCTGCTGAGAAAGGGAAGATGTGGGTTCATCCATGATCAGCACTTTTAAATCATCTGCCACCAGATTTCTGGCAATTTCAATCATCTGCTGCTGGCCCACTCTCAGTTCTCCCACCAGTGTGTTGGGATCGATTTCGTGCTCCAGTCTTTTTAAGATTTTTTCGGTTGCTTCAATATGGGATTTGTTGTCAAGCTTAATTTTTCCTTTTGTTTTTTCTCTCGCCATAAAAATGTTCTGGTAAACATTCAGATTGGGGAACAGACTTAGTTCCTGATGAATAATTCCAATTCCATTCTTTCTGGCATCTGTGGTATTTCGGAAGGAAACCTCTTTATCTCCTATGTAAAGTTTTCCTTCTGAAGGATGTTCAATTCCTGCAATCATTTTCATCAGAGTGGATTTTCCTGCGCCATTTTCTCCAATGAGTACATTGACCTTTCCTTTTAAGAGGTCAAATGATACATCATCCAGAGCCTTGGTACCAGGATAAATCTTGCTGATATGGTCTGCATGCAGGAATACATGTTCCGGACATTGATAAGCCATATCTGCACCTCCTACTGTACTTCAATCTTCACAGGGGTAATCAGCACCTTTGTATTGTCATTGGCTGTAAACGCGCCCATAAAGGCAATCTTTTTGTCCTTCAGGGAAGCCGGATCTGCTGTCTGTACCACCTGCTCGTCAATTAATTTGTTAATACTCTGAGAAACTGCCGCCCAATCCTGCTGGTTGGTGTAATCTCCGAATTTAATTACATCCAGAGAGTCACGGATGGAGGAGCCTTTGTATACGGAACCAATCTGAATGGAAATTTCTTCCGTTCCTTCATAACCATCCAGGGCAATGGTCATATATCCTGCTTTCTTTTCCTGGTTTACTTCGGTTACGGTTCCAGTTCCCTTTACCACATAATTGATCTCTCCGCTGGTTCCCATGGAATATTTTCCATATTTATCTACCAGAGATTTCAGATCTCCATTGGCTTCTGTGAGAAAATCTGCAAGCTCCACAGCCTTGCCTTCCAGATCCGGAAGCGCCTGGGATTCCCAGATTCCCGCCACATTATCTGTTGCGCTGAATTCTTCTTCTCCTGTATATTTTCCTTCTTCACCAATCTTTACTACCTTTACGCATCCTGTCAAAGTAGATGCTGTCATGGCAAGGACGAGTCCTAACGCCAACATCCGTTTTTTCATAGCCACTCTCCTTTTTTCTCTTTGCTGTCTGATTTTTGTCTTTTACCAAAGACAGGAAGGCTTTTCACAGCCTTCCTGTTTGTTTGATTTCTTAAACCGCTTATGGAGCTTTCCCTCCTGACGGTTTCCTTATTCCGCTGCTTCTTCTGTGGTCTCTTCTGCAGTTTCTTCGGTTGCTTCTGTCTCTTCTGCTGCGCCGCCCTCTGTGTAAACGAAGGTTTTCAGATTGTCTACATTGTCTGCTGTAATGGATACACAGTCTACCAGCTGTTTTTCCTCCAGTCCGGTGGAACCTTCTTTGAGGTATTTGTCTGCCTGTTCTACTGCCATCTGTGCGATCAGCGCGAACTGCTGAAGTGCAGTACCTGTTGCTTTTCCGTCTTTGATCAGAGCTGCTGCTTCATCAGAACCGTCTACACCAATGATCGGAATGTTCTTTCCTGCTGCTTCACAAGCTGCTACAGCGCCCTCTAACATGGTATCATTACCACAAATGATACCATCCAGATCCGGGTTTGCCTGAAGAATTGCCTCTGTCTTATCAAATGCTTCTGTCTTTTCCCAGTTTGCTGTCTGCTGAGCTACCATTTCCAGATCCGGGTACTGGTCGATTACTTCATGGAATGCAGAAGAACGAACGCCTGCGTTTGTATCAGATTCTTTACCAAGAAGTTCTGCATATTTTCCTTCTTCGCCCATTGCTTCTACCCAGACTTCTGCGATTGCTTTTGCACCCTGGTAGTTGTTTGCTACGATCTGAGAAATTGCCACACCGTCTTCATTGATCTCACGGTCAATAAGGAAGGTTGGGATACCTGCTTCTTTTGCCTTTTTAACGGCTTCGATAGTTGCATCTGCACCTGCATTGTCACAGATGATCGCTGCTGCCTTATCTGCAATAGCGCTGTCAAACAGTTCTGTCTGTTTGGTAGGGTCATCATCGTGGGATGCTGCCTTTACTTCATAACCAAGATCCTCAGCTGTCTTTGTTGCAATGTCTGCCTCGGTTTTAAAAGCCGGGTTGGAAACAGATGGAGTAATTACATAAATGATATTGGAGCCGCCGCCCTTTAATGGCTCTTCGCTCTCTGCTGCCATAACGGAAACGCCTGTTCCCATTGCAGATACCACCAACGCTGCTCCTAACAATACACTCAGTAATCTTCTTTTCATTTTTTTACCCTCCTGATCGTTATTTTTGGGAAGAAACCTTTTTCAGTTTCTTTTTGGGACTTCCTCATCCCTTTTGATAATCTGTATTTTAAACTATTATATAAAATTTTCAATAGTTTTTTTACTTTTTGTTTTGATAATTCATTTTTTCGTCAATTTCATTAATTTTTTTGTTGTGTTTTTATACATATTTAACAATGTTTTTCCTGTATTTTCACATTTTTGTTGTGCACTTACATGTTTTTTATCTAAACATTTATATAAACATTTATGTGAACACATCCTTTCACAGAAATCAGAAAAAGCCACAGAGAAACTCTCTGTGGCTTTTTCTGATTTCTGTTCTGTTTTTATAACAGGTAGTCCGGCATTTTCTGTGTAAGCTGAACCGGTTTGTTTTCCGGCGCCTCCTTCGATGCATCCGATAAGAACTTCATCTGTATCTCCTCTGCGTTCATGGGAGTCAGCACAGAATCCTTCACCGGCTGTCCCGCTGCCCCCTGTCTGGATTTTGCGCCTGCCGCCCGCGCAATACTAGCTTTCCCTAAGGACATGATCCATTACCTCCCTGGCCAATGCCATATATTCTTTTGCACTTCTGCTGCTTTTCTTATATTCCACCACCGGAACGCTGTTGTCCTGCGCCCATTCAATGGAACTGTCCACACGGATAAAAGATTCAAACAGAGTGATGCCCTCCATCGCCTGCAGGGTTTCCATGGTCTGTTTAAAATAATTCTTCCTGGTATCCGCCTTGGTGATCACTACGCCAAGCACCTGAAGAGCCGGGGAAATCTCCTTCACCTCATTGAGAAACTCAAACATATTGGCAAGACCGAACATGCCCCATGGGCTGGCTTCCACTGGAACAAGCACCTGATCAGAGGCGCAGAGAATATTCATCACCCATCCCCCAAGCGTAGGAGGCGCATCAATGAGAATATAATCGTACACCCCGGAAGCCTTAATCTTCTGCAGGCACTTCCGAAGGATAAATTCTCTCTGCCATTTTGTAAAGAGTTCGTATTCAATGGAACTCATCAATGTGGAGGAGGGAATCAGATCCAGATTCTCATATGGAGTATGTACGATAAACTCTGTCAGATCCTGCTGTTTTCCAATGGCATAGTATAGATTTTTCTCCCCTGCTGCCATGGCAAGAACCTCTTCCTCAGAAAAGAAGGCCAGAGACAGATTCAGCTGCATATCCCCATCCACCAGGAGCACCTTTTTGCCTTCCTTCGCCATGGCTGCGCCTACGTTGGAGCAGGTGGTGGATTTTCCGCTTCCTCCCTTATTGTTTGTAAAACATATGGTCACTGTGTTTTTCATGACATCCTCCCCATGTATTTCCCTGATTTTTTCCAGTATATCACAATTCCCTCTCCTTGTATCTGGTTTTTCAGAAAAAAACGGATTCTGTCTCTATTTCTTTTCCACAGGAATGCCAAGACGTTCTGCTTCTTTTATCAGTTCCCTGTTTTTCTCATTCATCATTCCAAAAGAGTCCACCGCGCAGATCAGCTTCTCACAGTCCTTTAACACCGATAGCCCTTCCTCCAGCGCCTGTTCTCCCACCGGTTCAAAGGGAGCCTCTGAAATCACTTTTGCCCCAAGGGCTTTGGCCACCTGGTAGTCCACATCATTTTCATGAATCACACCTGCTGCAAAGGGAATTCCCCGGCGTTGAAGAGAGCGGTATACAGGAATCCCCTTTCCGTTTCCTCCAATTACAAAAACCTTTGGCTCCCCGGCCGGCGGTTCCATCTCCATGCAGCCAAAGGCTGCATTGTAGCTCCCGCTGGTAATTCCATACAGCTGGCGGATATAAGAAGAGGTAAAAATCTCCTCCGGAGTTCCATAACGATCAATATGGTCTCCATGAACGCAGATTACATAATCGGAAATCTTCTGGGCCAGATCCAGTTCATGGAGCGACATGAGCACCGCGGTTCCCCGCTCTGTCACCATTTGTTTTAAGATGGTCAGAAGCTCCAGCTTATGACGGATATCCAAAAAAGAGGTGGGTTCATCCAGTACAATGATCTCCGGCTCCTGACAAATGGCTCTGGCAAGCAGGATTCTCTGCCGCTGCCCATCGCTGATGGCGGTAAAGTCCCGGTCTTTAAACTCCATGGCATGAACTGTTTCAAGGGCTTCCCTTACTTTTTCTTTGTCCTTTTGAGAAAGAATTCCAAGGGTTCCTGTATAGGGGTATCGCCCGGTTGCCACAATGTCCTCGCAGGTCATCAGTTCTGTCCGCATCCGTTCTGTCATCACAAGAGCCAGTTTCTTTGCCACTTCTTTGGATGACATTTTGTGCATCATTTCCTGGTCCAGATACACAGTCCCCCCAACCAGCTTTAACTGCCGTGTAATACTTTTTAATATCGTAGATTTTCCCGCCCCGTTGGGGCCGATCAGGGTAAGGATCTCTCCTTTTTTTAACCGGATAGAAATATTGCGGATCAGCGCCTTCCCATCATATCCCACATCCAGATCTGTGGTATAAACATAATAATTTTCCATTTACACAGTCCTCTGTTTTCGTATCATGATATAAATAACCACCGGCGCGCCAAATACTGCGGTTACAGAACTGATGCTCAGCTCCGTAGGCGCAAACATGGTTCTGGCCAGAAGATCGCAGAACAGGCAAAATACAGCCCCTCCCAGAAAACAGCCAGGAATCACCAGCAAAGGTCTGGAGGTTTTCAGGAGACTCTTTACCAGGTGGGGAACTGCAATCCCCACAAAGGAAATGGGACCTGCAAAAGCAGTTACACAGGCAGACAGCACACTGGATAACAAAATCAGCGCCACCCGAAACCATTTGATATTCACGCCCATGTTCTGGGCGTACGCTTCTCCCAGCTGATACGCCCCAATGGGCTTTGACATAAGAAAGGTTAAGAGCAGGGTAATCAGAACCACGCCTGTCATTACAGATACATTTTCCCAGTTCATTCCCGAAAAGCTTCCCAGCGACCAGTTATGGAGATTTACAATATTGGAATCGTCTGCAAAGGTAATCACAAAGTCCGTAATGGCGGAACAGATATAACCAATCATAATACCGCTGATTACCAGCATGGACATTTTCTGTACCTTTCTGGATACCAGGAGCACAAAGCCCATGGAGATCATGGCCCCCACAAAGGCAGCCAAAATCAGTACCGCCGAACCTGCTGTCATGGATTTTTCCAGCAGATAGATCATTACAAGAGAGACCACCAGCTTTGCTCCAGAGGATATTCCCAGGACAAAAGGACCTGCAATAGGATTTCCAAAAAAGGTCTGAAGCAGAAAGCCGGAAACCGACAATGCGCCGCCCAGAATAATCACGGAAAGAATTCTGGGAAGGCGAATCTCCCACACAATATTATAAGCCGTTTCTTCTCCTGTCCCGGATAGAAGAATGGCAAAAATTTCTTTCACTGATAACCGGATGCTCCCTGAATTGATATTCCAGATCGCAAGCCCGGCCAGAAGAGCCCCCAGTATCAGAAAGGCGGCCCAGTATCTTCCGTTCTTTTTTCGTTCCATTTTTCTGCCTCACTTTGCTTTATTGAAGTTTGTGCATATAATTTAACTGATCCAGGGAAGATGACTCCTGGGTGAGAATGGTATGAATGTCCTCAATCATTTTTCCAAGACCTGTGGTCTCCTGAAACAGATTCTTTTCTGTACACCATACGTTCCCCTCTTTTACTGCCTTAAAATCTTTCAGCAGCGTACTTTTGTCAAACAGTTCTTCCAAAGAAGTCAATTCACTGTCTATGGTGCTGTTGTAAATAAGATAATCCGCATCCTTTGCCTTGGCATAGAATTCTTCCATCTGCATATTCATGGTGGAAAGGGCATTGTCCTCCCCTCCCAGATCCGGAAAAATGTAATTTCCTCCTGCCAGCTGGATCATTTTTGACACATAATCCCCGGATTTTCTCACATTGACGTAACCATTGGAAGAGACATAGAAGAAAGCAACCGTTTTCCCGGTATTGTTTTCTGCCAGAACGCCTTCCAGACGTTTCATTTCCTCCTGGAAGATCTCTTCTGCCTTTTCTTCTTTTCCAAGAAGCGCCCCATACAGCTTAATCCATTCCAGTCTTCCCAGAGGATGGCTTTCGTAACTGGAACGTTCCACCATAACAGGAATCCCAAACTGTTCCAGCTTTTCCTTCACCTCTGGAGTATGATAAATCATAGTGGATTCTATGGCAAGTCCGCAGCCTTCCGATACGATTCGTTCATAATCCGGCGCACTGTACTTGCCTGCATAAAGCATCTTTCCACTTTTTATGGCTTCCCGGGCCTCTTCAATATACCAGCCGTCCGCATCGGTTCCAGAAAGACGGATTCGGTCCATTTCATCCAGCGCCCGAAAAAAATCCATGGCAGAGGTTGCCACCAGATACAGTCGGTCTACCTTTTCCGGAAGCACCTTCACCTCTTTCCCAAGGCCTTTTGGCGCTTCTTTTCCCTCTGGAACCAGAAGAAATTCTCCGGTATCCTTGATGGTGATTTTTTTGTAGCCGTCTTTATAATAGTCCACGGAAAACTGATCGGCATAAGCAAGCTCCAAACTGTGATCCAGAACCAGAGACTCCTTCTTGTCTGCCTGTACCAGGCAGCTCCCCAGAAGCACCAAAGCTCCCATCAGTATTCCTGCCGCAATTTTTCTGTATTTTTTCATATGCTTCTCTTACTCTGCTTCCTTGAGAGATTCACTGTCAAACTGTAAGGTATACTCAATCTCATGAGGGGTACTCATGGCAACCGTATCTCCCACAACCTCCATTGGACAGTCAAATTGTTCCACCGGAAGTTCAAAAGTGGAATTTCCCTCTTTGTTTACCGGTTCATATTTCTCTTCGCCAAGTTTCATATAATCGTAATAAGGACTGCTCCAGATAATCGTAGCCGTTGCCTTTCCATCCTCAATCACCAGTCTGGCCGGGGACTCCACAGTTGCCTTTCCGGAACCGCCTTTTAATTCCACCTCTACGGTATAACTTCCATCCTTCGCCTTTAACTCTTTTACCGTTTTTCCCTGGGAAGCTTCCTCCCCTTCTTCCATTGGCTTGGGATCTGTAACACTTACCTTATGATCGTACCATTTTCCTTTTTTTCCAATAAGCGCCACATCAAATTCCTCATCCAGCGCCGGAACGGGAATATCAAAGCCATACACCGTTTCCTGATATCCGTCGCTGTAAGTCACCTCGTCTTCTGTGGGTTCTAAAAGCTCTGCGCCTTCTTTCTTTGCATCTTCTGCTTTTCCGGCAAATAAGTTCAGAATGCCCTTGGAGGCAAGACTTACGTGAATGGTCATTTCTCCATCCTTTACCGTGAGAACGCCTCTGCCTTCCTTCGCTTCATTGACATGAAACATACTGCTGTCC
Source organism: uncultured Blautia sp. (assembly GCA_937900135.1). Classification (GTDB taxonomy): domain Bacteria; phylum Bacillota; class Clostridia; order Lachnospirales; family Lachnospiraceae; genus Blautia_A. The sequence goes on from CALCDJ010000056.1 coordinate 84,077, forward strand.
GTGTCAAATTCCGCACTGTAAATGCCATCCTTTAAAACACTGGCGTTTTCCGCCTCCTCTGCCCCTTCTGCCCCGAAAACCGGACAGGCTCCTGCTGCAAAAGCCGGAATCGTAAGGATGGACAGCGCCAGAACCAAAGAACGTTTCATTTTCATTTCATTTATCTCCTTTCATAAAAACTGCCCGGAGCTACAGACTCCGGGCAGACTTTTTTATTTTTATTTTGCCAGAGAATCCATGGCTGCTTTTGTGTGTTCCACATAAAGCTGTTTCACAGCATCAATTCTTCCAAGACCTGCAATCTGCGCCTCTACGCTGTCAAAGTTTCCAGAAGCTTCCAACATGCTCTTCCAGGAATCTTCTTCTGCGCCTGCCATATCGTTGTTTGCATGATCCCCTGCAACTACCATCAAAGGACGAAGAATGACTTTTTTGTATCCGGCTTCCTTCACCTTTTCGATGACAGCCTCGCATGCCGTATCCTCCGGTTCTCCTTCAACAGTTCCGATAAAAGCGTTTTTATAACCAAGCTCTTCCATCTGTGTCTGCATCTGACTGTAGCTTACTTTTGCAGTATGGCTGGTTCCATGTCCCAGGAAAACGAAAGCAGCTCCTTCCTGCGCGGCAGCATCCATGGATTCATATCCTGCATCTGCAATCGCTGCATCTGCAACTGCCTTTGCAACGGCCTCTTTGTCTTCGTTGATCACTGTGGCATCCTCACCCACTTCTCCTAACATAGGTTCTGCAATGGCTACAGATTCAAACTTGTCCTGGTAAGCTTCCAGCATTTCTGCCATTTCATCATACTCTGCCCCATGCATCAGATGTGTAGGCTGTACCACCAGATTCTTCACACCGTTTTCCACTGCGCGGTCCAGCGCCTGTTCCATGTTGTCGATGACTTCCCCGTCTCTTGCCTGTACATGGTTGATGATAATCTGCGCGGTAAAGGCTCTCCGTACAGACCAGTCCGGATAGGCTTCCTTTAAAGCATCCTCAATTCCCTTAATGTCCTCTACGCGGCTGTCGTTATAGGAAGTGCCGAAGCTGACTACCAGAAGTTCATTCTCCCCGATTTCATCCTGATTCAAAGCATCGTCTTTGGAAGCATCCCCGGTATCCAGTCCAAAATAATCCGGACTAGCCTCTTCTCCTTCTACCAGTTCCTTCTGGGCATCAGTAAGAGCATCCCAGGCTTCTTTTGCTGCGGCACAGTCTGCATCTGTGGTCTCCGTGCGTTCCTGTACATAGATCTTGTCAATCAGCTCTGCTGCCTTCTGTGCGGCTGCCTCATCTTCGCTTGCATCGGCTTCTTCTGTTTTTTCATCTGTCTCCTCTGCTGCTTCTTCCAGGGCTGTCTCTTCCTCTGCTGCATAAGGGGTCACCGTTCCCATCATTACCATGGTACTTACGGTAAGACCCATTGCCAGTGCTTTTACGACTTTGTTTTTCATGTTTTTTTCCTCCTTATTATATGAGTATGGTTCCTTCATGAGATACAAAGCCGTCTTTCCTGTTATAGCCAAAGACCCTTCGGAAAATTCTCTCCTGAATAAATAAAAAAACCTCTTACCAGTAGGTAAAAGGCTCATCCAGGCTTCTCAGAAATTACAGTTCTTGTTTCTCTCAAGCGGTACAACCAATTACTCGTGATCTGGGACAAAAGTCCCTGTACCAACAACAGGCAGGTTTCCTGGCTTACAGATCTAAATATGAAATTTCCTTCCCGGTTTCCCAGTGGATGGCTCACGCCGCAACGTCATACTCCCTGCTTACAGTGACGAGATCGTACAGGACTTGCACCTGTTTCCCTTTTACCCATTGGCAGCAAGCTGCCTTTGGCACCTGTTATTTCCTTATTCAGTTCGTATTTAGAATAGCACAAATGATAAAAAACCACAAGATTTTTTCCATAATTTCTTATTCTTTTCTTTTTTTCTTGTATTTTTCCTACGCCGGGAGTATGATTTCTTTACTTTATCATTTTTATACGGAGGCCCTTATGAAAAAAGAAGGTTATTACCGCATTGGAGAAGTCAGCCGGATCACCGGAATTTCCAAAGATACCCTGCATTTTTATAACAAGATCGGACTTCTTGTTCCTGATTATATCGACGAAGAAAACCAGTACCGCTATTATTCCCGTTGGAATCTCTGGCAGCTGGATATCATCAGTATGTGCCGGAAGCTGAGTATTCCCCTGGAAAAGGTCAAACAGCTTTTAAGTCTTCATGACAATGGAAAAATCACAGATCTTCTTCTGGATTATCAAAGCGAAGCGCTGCGTCTCAGCGAATATTACCGGCAGGTAGCTTCGGATATTTCCTGGTATCAGCAGGAGCATATGCGCATCGCCAGCCAGAAGGATCACCAGGAAATCCAGCAAAAATACAGAAAAGCAGAACAGGTCATTACGGGAGACGTAAAAAAAGACGGCATCTCCTACCATGCCCGTCTTCAGTCCGCTGCCAAAGAAGCGCTCCGGGAATCCCAAACCATTCAGAGAAAATACGGCTATATTCTGGGACTTCCTCAGATTTTCCAGGGAGAAATCTACAAAACAGCCGAATACCTGAAGCTTCCTGGAGAGAACTATCAGCATGTGGCGCCGGAACATCTCTATACCCTTCCAGAGGGAGAATATGCGGTCTGCGTCCTTCGGATCGTCAAAGACCGGGCAGATTTTAACCCCCTCCTTGACTGGATGAAGGAACACCATTACCGGACTGACGCTGTTTTTGCCGAAGAACTGGGACTTCAGCTCTTTGATTATATTGATGATTATTACTGTGAAGTTCGGGCTCACCTCCTTCCTGAATAAAAAAGCGAAAAAAGTGCTTGACCGTGTAGTTACTCCATCCTTTATGATCCTTGTTACGAACGAAAGGATGGTACAAAACAATGAACGAAACACCTGTCTGGAAAACACTTTTAAAATTAAGCCCTCCGGTTATGCTGGCACTTTTGATTCAATCTGTTTACAATATCGTGGACAGTTACTTTGTTGCCCGCTATGCCCCGGAAGGACTGACCGCTTTATCTCTTATTTTCCCCATCCAGCTTCTGATGACTGCCATTGCCGTAGGCACCGGCACTGGAATCAATATTCTCATTTCCCGTATGGAGGGAACCGGCGACATCCGCGGAGAAAAAAACGTGGAAAAAAGCGGTTTGTTCCTTGGAGTTTTTAATTTCTCTGTTTTTACCTTTTTGGGACTTTTATTTTTAAAACCATATTGCCATATTTCCTCATCCATGGAGCTGGTACGCCAGTATGCCTTTGAATACGCGCAGATCATCCTCCTTCTTTCCTTCGGGATGTTTGTGGAAGCCCACTGTACCAAAATTCTCCAGGCAAAACGAAATATGGTTCTGCCTATGTGTGCTCAGGTTACAGGAGCCATTGTCAACGTGATCCTGGACCCTCTTCTGATCTTTGGAAGCGCCCATTTCCCGGAGCTTGGAATCCGGGGCGCGGCCATTGCCACTGTAATCGGTCAGTGGATCGCCATGTTCCTTGTGCTGATCCCTGTATTAAAGGAACACCCTTTTTCCGGTAAATTTACCATTCATGACTGTCTCCGCATCTACCAGAGCGGTCTGGCTGCAATCCTGACTCAGGCTCTGAACACTGTCTATGTCATTGGACTGAATCTGATCCTGAAACAGTTCACGGAAGATGCCGTCACCGTACTTGGCATTTATTATAAGCTGCAGACCTTCTTCTTCATCCCCCTGTTTGGTCTTCAGCAGGTAGTCCTTCCTGTGATCAGCTATTTTTATGGCGCCGGAAACAATAAAAAAATCCAGCAGGCCCTTAGAAGTTCCATTCTCATGGGCTCTTCCGTCATGGCTGTTGGATTCGCTGTTTTCCTCTTTTTCCCGAAAGCCTTGCTGGGTATTTTTTCCTCTGCTCCCGACATTCTCTCCATTGGAACAACTGCGCTGCGCATTATCTCTGTAAGCTTTATTCCTGCAGCTTTTCTGATCATGTTCACCGTTTATTTCCAGGGTGTGGGACGGGGCTCGGCCGGTATCGCAGTCACCGTATTCCGTCAGGTATTCCTTCTGGTTCCCCTGGCCTGGCTGTTCCATTTCTTTGGTCTGCGCGCCGTATGGCTCACCTTTCCGGTAACAGAGTTTCTCTCTTTGTCTCTGTGTTTTTATCTTTACTATGAAAAAAAGAAGCACCCGGCTTCTTCCCTTATACAAGAATGCCCAGGTGCTCCAGCAGAATCTTAAGACCAATGAATATTAAAATACAGCCTCCCAAAAGCTCTGCCCTCTTTTTATATCTGCAGCCAAAAAAGTTTCCAATATAAACCCCGGACACAGAGATGGCAAAAGTGATCACTCCAATGATCGCCACTGCTTCCAAAATGGGATAATTCAGAAATGCAAAGGTAATCCCCACAGCAAGGGCATCAATGCTGGTGGCTACTGCCAGAAGGAACAATTCCTTCAGATCCAGCTTTTTGTCCTCCTTCACTGCGGGACAGACCTCCCCTTCCCGGATGGCTTCCCGGATCATATTTCCGCCAATCATCCCAAGGAGCACAAAGGCGATCCAGTGATCAATGTGAACGATATACTGTTCAAACTGGCTTCCCAGCGCCCATCCCACAAATGGCATCAGCGCCTGAAAGCCTCCAAAGAAAAGTCCAATAAGCAACGCCTGATCTTTTTTTACTTTTCTCATACCCAATCCTTTACAAACCGATACTGCAAAAGCGTCCATGGCAAGTCCTGCCCCGATCAGGATCAATTCTACGATTATTCCCATTACTCTTCCTCCCAGGTATTTTTCCATATACAGCATCCTGTATTATAGAAACTTTTGTACTCAGTTGTTGGCTTCCTCAAAAACGGTTCTCAGCTTTTTCAATGCGTTTTTTTCGATACGGGACACATAGGAGCGGCTGATGTTCAACCGCCCCGCAATTTCTCTCTGTGTCTCTTCTCTTTTGCCAAACAGACCGTATCGGAAACAAATGACCTGGTATTCCTTATCCGAAAGAACTCTCCCCAGAGAATCCAGCAAAAGCCTGATATCCTCTCTGACAGAATATTCCTCCACCACATCTACCGGAGGACTTTCCACCACATCTAAGAGACTGATCTCATTCCCTTCCTTATCGGTACCTATGGGTTCATACAAAGAAACTTCTCTGGAGTATTTTTTTCTGGAACGGAGCATCATAAGAAGCTCATTATCAATACACCGGGCTGCATAGGTAGAAAGACGGGTCGCCTTCTTCTGGTCAAAGGTCGCTATGGCCTTAATCAGTCCTATGGTCCCAATGGAAATCAGATCATCCATTTCCTCATCGATCCCCTGATATTTTTTTACCACATGGGCAACCAGCCGAAGATTTCTTTCGATCAGAATCTTCTTCGCTTCCAGATCGCCCCTCTGGTAACGTTGAAGATAGCAGGTTTCCTCGGCAGATGTCAAAGGTTTCAAAAAAGTCTTCAAGGCTTCACCTCAAAGGGGATTTCTTTCTAGTCTATGCCTCTGACAAGCCCTTTGTGCTTTTCCAAATACAGAAAACTTATTCCGCCCGTCTTAAAAGATCGTACATCTCCAATTCTGTTCCAAGGTCCACAAACAGCTTCTGCTGAGGATGAGGTGCGCTCTCCACAGAATTTCCTTCCTCATCGTAGATTGCTTTTACCACAGCCTGGATGTTTCTTCCATCTGGCTTCATCACCTCAATGGTTTCTCCCACGGTAAATTTATTTCTCTGAGTAATCTGCGCACAGCCGTTTTCATCAACAGCCTCAGCAAATCCCAGATATGTATATTCCTTCACATAAGTATTGTTGTCATAAATCTGCGCCTCTTCATCTGGCTTGCCATAGAAAAATCCTGTGGTAAACTGGCGATAGGTGCAGTTGGATATCTGCTCCTGATACCAGGGCATATTCTCCTGGTATTTCTTTGGATCTTCCAGATAATCGTCAATGGCCTTCCGATATGTACGGGCTACTGTTGCCACATAAAGGGCGGTCTTCATACGTCCCTCAATTTTCAGGCTGTCAATTCCACTGTTTAAAATATCATCCATATGCTCGATCATGCAAAGATCCTTGGAGTTAAAAATATAAGTGCCTCTCTCGTTTTCGTAAACCGGCATATATTCTCCCGGACGCTTCTCTTCCACAATGGAATATTTCCAGCGACAGGGATGGGTACAGGCCCCCTGGTTGGCATCTCTTCCCACCAGATAATTGCTGAGCAGACATCTACCGGAATAGGAAATACACATAGCGCCATGGATAAAGGTTTCAATTTCCATATCTTCCGGAATATGCGCCCGGATTTCCTGAATTTCCTGAAGAGACAGTTCTCTTGCTGTCACCACACGTTTGGCTCCCAGACGATACCAGAAGCGATAGGTTTCATAATTGGTATTATTCGCCTGGGTACTGATGTGGCATTCAATTTCCGGACAGATTTCTCTGGCATAAGTAAAAATTCCCGGATCTGCAATGATCAATGCATCTGGTTTGATTTCCTTTAATTCCTCCAGATACGCTCTTACTCCTTCCAGATCCTGGTTATGAGCAAGAATATTTACGGTCACATAAACCTTCACGCCGTGTTCATGAGCAAAGGCGATTCCTTCCTTCATCTCTTCCGGAGAAAAATTCTTTGCCTTTGCCCGAAGTCCAAAAGCTTCTCCGCCAATATACACCGCATCTGCGCCAAAGATCACGGCAATTTTCAAAACCTCCAGACTGCTGGCTGGTACTAATAATTCTGGTTTTCTCATAATACCTCCCGTTTCACACTGACTGTCACTCCATCGCCCAGGGGGATAATGGATGTTTCCAGACAGGGGTGATGTTTCAGTTCATACAGATATTCCCGCATTCTCTTATAAATGGTACGGTTCCGCCGTTCCACCAGATAATGGGATTCAATCAGATCTCCCTCCTGAAGTACGTTGTCCGAAACAAGAACGCTTCCCGGATGCATCAGCCGGAGCACATCTGGCAGCCAGTGAATGTACTGCCCCTTGGCAGCATCCATAAAAATCAGGTCAAAGGTACCGGTAAGCTCTTTCAGGATCAATCCTGCATCCCCTTCCAGAAGGGTGATCTGCGCCTCCCGTCCTGCTTTTTTGAAATTCTCTCTGGCTATGGGAATCCGTTTTTCATAATTTTCGATGGTTACCAGTTCAAGCTCTGGCAAACCGTACTCACACATAAGAAGTGTGGAGAAGCCAACGGCTGTCCCCACCTCCAGAATCCGCTTCGGCCGATGTATGGCCAGAAGCACCTTGATAAAGCTTTGCATTTCTTTTCGGATAATGGGAACACCGTTATCCAGAGCTTCTTTTTCCAACTGCTCCAGAAAAGGGGTATTTCCCATGTCCAGAGAGTTGATATAGGTTCTCATTCTCTCTTCTACGATCACGAGTCTGTTCCCTCCTGCTCCGTATCCCCTGCCAGGATTCCCATGATCCGGTTGGGGGTATAAGCGGTACTTAAAAGATAGGTGCCTGGTCTCAGCTTGCCATTATAATTGGACAGCTTCTCCTGCACATAGAACACAAAGGCATTTTCCACAAGACCCTTGCTCTCCAGGGTTTTGGCAATCTTGTAAACAGAAGCATCCTGCTTAATCACCACAGTAACCTCCTGTCCCTCCCCCGGGCTCATGGCCTGCTGGTTAAAAACGTCGTAGCCAAACTGGTATGTACTTTTTCCGATCCAGATGATCAGAACTACCACACAGACATACAGGGCAATCCTAAAAAATCCCCCTGCCACAGCCACTCCGGCTGCGCCTACCCGTTCTCTTGTGTTTCCCATAACTTCCTCCATTTCTTCTAAAGCCTTGGAACATGCATCTCTATACCATCCGTAAGGATCTTGCAGATTTTCTGCATCATCTTGCACAGAGCCTGCTCTGCATCCAGATAGGCATTCACCTCAGGAATCTGCCTCAGTTCTGCAGATTCCCGGGTAAGCAGATCTGCCACCTGAAAAAGATTTTCTCTGTCCAATTTATTCTGAAGCCGGAAATTATTGGCGCGGAACTGATCCACCCGCGCGTAAAGCTCTGGATTTTTTTCCAGAATCTTTTCCTGCTTCCGGTATTCCTTGTAAATATCACTTCTCTTAATTACAGAAAGAAGGATATGAATGTTTCGATTGATTGCGTCCACGTTTATGCCTCCATAATGATCGGAAGGATCATAGGACTTCTCTTGGTCCGTTTCCACAGATAATCACTGAGGGCATCTTTTACAACGGTTTTGATTCTTCCCCAGTCTGTGATTCCCCGATCCAGGCAGGAATCCAGCGCCTGATCCACCACTTCCCGGGCATGATCCATCAGATCCTCTGATTCTCTCACATATACGAATCCTCTGGAGACGATATCCGGTCCGGCAAGCACCACATTGCTGTGTCGTTCCAGAGTCATCACCACGATCATAATTCCATCCTCCGCCAGATGCTGACGGTCTCTTAATACAATATTTCCCACATCGCCCACACCAAGTCCATCTACAAGAATGGCTCCTGTGTGTACAGTTCCCGTTACTTCCGCACTGTGCTCATCCAGTTCCAGCACATTTCCGGAGGACAGGATAAAAATATTTTCTTTTGGAATGCCCAGGTCTTCTACCACCTGCTTCTGCGCCGTCAGATGACGGTATTCTCCATGTACCGGAATGGCATATTTGGGACGGACCAGGGAATAAATCAGCTTGATTTCCTCCTGGCAGGCATGTCCGGATACATGAGCATCCTGGAAAATTACCTTTGCCCCTTTCATGGAAAGTTCATTGATCACCTTGGATACTGCCTTTTCATTTCCCGGAATAGGATTGGAACTGAAAATAATGGTATCGTTGGGCTTGATTGTGATCTTTTTGTGGATATTGGCTGCCATACGGGACAGCGCTGCCATGGATTCTCCCTGGCTTCCTGTTGTGATCAGAACCACCTTTTCATCCGGATAATTCTTCACCTGATCAATTTCAATCAGTGTCTGCTCCGGAATCTGCAGATAGCCAAGCTCTGCTGCAGTGGAAATTACATTGACCATACTCCTGCCTTCCACAGCCACTTTTCTGCCAAAACGATACGCTGTGTTAATGATCTGCTGTACACGATCCACATTGGATGCAAAGGTAGCAATGATAATGCGGGCATTCTTATGCTCGTTGAACAGGTTATCAAAGACCCTTCCCACGGTCCGTTCTGACATGGTAAAGCCTGGACGCTCGGCATTGGTACTGTCGCACATCAGCGCCAGAACACCTTTTTTGCCGATTTCTGCAAGGCGCTGCAAATCAATGGCATCTCCAAATACCGGTGTGTAATCCACCTTAAAGTCTCCCGTATGCACCACGATTCCTGCCGGTGAATAGATGGCAAGGGCAGAAGCATCCTGAATACTGTGATTGGTTTTAATAAATTCGATGGAAAAATCACCCAGGTTGATCACCTGTCCGTGACGTACTTCCTTCAGTTTGGTGGAGCGCACCAGATTGTGCTCCTTCAGTTTATTGGTAATCAGTCCCAGGGTCAGCTTCGTGGAATAGATTGGGACATTCACTTCTTTCAGTACATAGGGAAGAGCACCAATATGATCTTCATGTCCGTGAGTAATCACAAAGCCCTTCACCTTGGAAATATTGTCTTTAAGGTAAGTTACATCCGGGATAACCAGATCAATTCCCAGCATATCGTCCTCTGGGAAAGAAAGACCACAGTCTACTACCACAATACTGTCTTCGTATTCAAAAGCGGTAATGTTCATTCCAATCTGTTCCAGACCGCCCAGCGGAATGATTTTCAGACGGGAGGCCGCTTTTCTTCCCCGGCGTCCCATAGTTTTTACAGGGGGCTTTCCTGTATTCTTCATCGGATTCTTAAATGCAGGTCTGCCGCTGTTTTTATCATTTCTCCAATTGTTATTTCTCTGCTGCTTGTTATATTTATAATTTCTCTGCTTATTTACCTGTTTTCTTACGTTTCCGGCAGGATTTTGACTGCCTTCTTTTTTATTATTTCCGTTATCTTCGTTTTTCAATGAATTGCACCTCCATGCTCTTAGTGCAATTTATTCCATTATCCGGCGTTGGAATCTTATGGAAGACCACCTGTCTTTTGTACGCTCATATCCGACCTTCCTGATCTAAAAAAGAACACTTCAAGTGCACGTCCTGTTCTGATGCTTTCACGTTCCCAGAACAGGACTGTTCTCCCTTCCAACCGCTCTATGATTTTGGGCAGAATTTCTTCAAATCACCTTCTTAAATAAGTTTTCTCAGATAACAAGAATAAATTGCGTTGTTTTCTTATTTACATTTCAAGATCCACGTCTTCTAACATCTGTTCAAAAACTTTAAAAACTGCCTGGAGCTCTTCTTCGTCTTCTACAATCTCATATAAAGCCTCCAGACTTGTATCCTTGGACACATCCTTTAAAATATATGCGGACGCCTCGTCCTCCATAGAATCGGACACCAACAGGTAAGAAATGCCTCCGATCCTTGTCTGTTCTTCTACATAAAATTCGGTAAATGTTCCGTCTTCCAACTGAAATCTGATTTTTTCCATGTCGTTCTTCCTTATGCATTTGTCAGGGAATCCAGATATCCCTGCAAGATAAATACAGCAGCCAGCTCGTCCAGATATTGCTTCCGATTCTCCCGGCGCACATTGGCTTCAATCAGCGTGCGTTCCGCTGCCATGGTCGTCAGCCGTTCATCCCACATTACAACAGGCAGATTCGTCCGTCTCTCCAGCATTTCCTTAAATTCCAGAGATTTCTCCGCCCGTTCTCCAATGGTATTGTTCATATTCTTCGGATAACCTAATACGATTTTTTCCACCTGATACTCTTCGATCAGAGCCTCGATCCGTGCTAGGGTCTGACGCAGCTTATTCTCCTGCTTCCGCCAGATGGTTTCCACACCCTGAGCAGTAATTCCCAGGGGGTCGCTCACTGCCACCCCCACAGTTTTTGATCCGTAATCCAGTCCCAGAATCCGCATATCAACGTTCCCAGGCTTTATTCTTAATATATTCTGTCAGAAGCTCTTCTACCAGTTCATCACGTTCTACCTTCATGATCATGCTTCTGGCGCCCTTATGGCTGGTAATATAGGTAGGATCTCCGGACATAATGTATCCTACAATCTGATTTACGGGATTGTATCCCTTCTCATCCATTGCATTGTACACCAGGTCAAGAACCTCTTTTACCTCCAGCTCCTGCTCTGGTTTCGTTCTGAAATATTGTGTATTCCCCAGATTATTCTCTGTCATTTTCTCTCACGTCCTTATTTTTATTTCCTGCAATTCTCTGAGAGGGAACTGCAAATCCATTTCTATTTTAATATAATTTCTGCCAAAATACAAGCCAAAGAGAAGAAGTCCTCTCAGTTCCCCCTCGCGGAAGGGATTCTTTCCTTTATTTCTTCACTTCTCCTGTAAGGATATGGGCTTCCAGAAAACGGTCCGGACAGATGGTTACCAGATCGTTTACCCTAAGGTTTCCATCGCTTAAAACAGCAGCTTTTACATACTCCCGGCTGTGTCCCACCAGGTAAGGCTTTCCTTCTATGAGTACTTCCTCTTCCAGAAGAAGCTCCAGTTTCTTCCCAAACATGGATTCTTCATATTCTCTCTGGTGTTTTTCATTGAGGGCAAGCATGATATCGCTGCGTACCCCTTTTTCTGTTTCCTGAATCTGTCCGGAAAAGGCTGCTGCCTTTGTCCCCTGTCTTCTGGAGTATTTGAAAATATGGGTCTCATAAAAATGAATCTCATCCACAAAGTTTCTGGATGCCTGAAAATCTTCCTGAGTTTCCATAGGAAATCCCACGATCACATCTGTGGTCAACGCTGGATTTTCATAGTATTTTCTGAGAAGCTCACAACGCTCCCTGTATTCTCCGCAGCGATATCTCCGGTTCATCCGCTCCAGTGTCACATCGCATCCGCTCTGCAGAGATAAATGGAAATGGGGGCATACCTTTGGCAGACCGGCAAGCTCCCGGACAAAGTCTTCGGTGATGATCCCCGGCTCCAGAGAACCCAGACGAATTCTCTCAACGCCTTCGATCTCATGAACTCCACGGATCAGAGACAGAAGAGTTTCCTTTCTCTCTTCCGGAAAATCGGTTCCATAAGAACTTAAATGAATTCCGGTAAGAACCACTTCTTTATAACCCTTTTCCGCCAGGGACTGTACCTCTTCCAGTACCTGTTCTTTTTGGCGGCTTCTCACACGGCCTCTGGCATAGGGAATGATACAGTACGTACAGAACTGATTACATCCGTCCTGTACCTTAATATAAGCCCGCACATGTTCCGCTGTACTTTTAATTTCCAGTTCCTCATATTCCTTTGTCTGGTTGATCTTAATCACATGGGCTTTTTTCTGATGCTGGATTTCAAATTCTTCCAGCGCCTGTACAATATTTTTTTTCTGATTGTTTCCAAGAATCAGATCCACTGCCTCATCCTGGTTCAGTTTTCCGGTATCTGTCTGGGCATAGCAGCCAGTTGCCACCACAATGGCATTGGGATTCATTTTTTTTGCTTTATGAAGCATCTGACGTGACTTCCGGTCTGCAATGTTTGTCACGGTACAGGTATTGATCAGATATACATCTGCACCTGGAGCAAAAGGCACGATTTCATAGCCAGCCTCGGAAAGAAGCTGCTGCATCGCCTCCACCTCATAGGCATTTACCTTACAGCCCAGGTTGTGTAATGCAACTTTTTTTCTCATTCTTTACCTCTTTCTTGTATTTCATTCTGTATATTTGTAATTATTAAGCATTTTGTAAACAATCCTTATTTTATAAAAAATTTACCTGAATTTTCCTTCGTTTTCCTTGACTTTTTTCGCACCTACCGTTAAGATGTCAATAGGAGATTCTATTAAAGATTCTATTAAAATAAGGGAGGCTTTCATCATGAAAACAGCAAAAATCTCACTTAACTCAATCGATAAAGTAAAAGCATTCGTCAATGAAATCAGCAAATTTGACTGTGATTTCGATCTTGTATCCGGAAGATATGTCATTGACGCTAAGTCCATTATGGGCATTTTCAGCCTTGACCTTTCCAAACCGATCGATCTGAACATTCATGCAGACGGAACCGCACTGGATGAAGTAATGGCTGTCATCAGCAAATATGTCATCGACTAAGCAACTAAGTGATACAACAGAGGGAACCGTTCCGGTTCCCTTTTTTCAGGGAAAGCAGGACTGCTTTCCCTGTTTTTTTCGTAATTATCCGATTTCAATCACTTCTGTTGTTCTTAATGCCTCTTCCATCAACTGGTCAATTTTTTCCTCCAGTTTTCCTTCGGAACGATGGATTACATTCAGATTTGGCTTGGTAACCGGATGCTTGGCCACAAAAATGGTACAGCAGTCCTCGAAAGGCTGAATGGAAGTTTCAAAGGTGTTGATCTCCTTGGAAATCTCCACAATTTCCTGCTTGTCAAAGCCAATCACCGGCCGGTACACCGGAAGAGTGCAGACTTCGTTGGTTGCTGCCAGACTCTGAAGTGTCTGACTGGCCACCTGTCCGATGCTTTCTCCTGTAATCAAACCAAGACAGTTGCTCTTCTTTGCAAAATGCTCTGCAATCCGCATCATGTAGCGGCGCATGATAATGGTCAGTTCCTCATGAGGACACTGATCGTAAATATAAAGCTGAATATCTGTAAAGTTTACTACATGAAGACGAATGGGGCCGCTGTATCTGGCAACCAGTTCTGCCAGTTCCACTACTTTTTGTTTGGCTCTCTCACTGGTATATGGCGGCGCATGGAAATAAACGGCGTCAATCTTTACGCCACGTTTGGCAATCATATAACCGGCAACTGGACTGTCAATCCCTCCGGAAAGAAGAAGCATGGCTTTTCCATTAGTTCCAATGGGCATTCCTCCCGGTCCTTTGATTGTTTCAGAATAAACATAAATTTTTTCCCGAATTTCCACAGACAGAGTCAGCTTCGGTGTATGCACATCCACGCTGGCCTTAGGGAATGCTTCCAGAATTCTTCCGCCAAGCTCCGCACTGACCTCCATAGAGGTCATGGGGTAAGATTTCTTAGCTCTTCTTGTGTATACCTTGAAGCTGTCCTGAAACTCCGGATAACAGGTCTTCATATACCCGACCACATCTTCTGCCATTTTCTCAAAGCCCTGATTCTCATAAATAACAACCGGGCAGATTCCCACGATTCCAAATACCTTTTTCAGCGCTTCAATGGCCTCGTCATAGTCGTATTCCTCCGGACAGAACACATAAACTCTTCCCTGTTCTTTTGTTACCTGAAAATCACCTTCTACTCTGGAAAGGGCAATTTTCATCTGTTTTACCAGGGCATCTTCAAATAAATATCTGTTTTTTCCTTTGATCGCAATTTCTGCGTATTTGATCAAAAATGCATGATATAACATGAAATTCTCCTTTTGTTCTCAATCTGTGGTTGATTAATGTCTGGAATACCGACGGAGCATGGGCAGCACTTCCCTTAGCACTTCCAGGCAGTAATCCACCTCTTCCTCTGTATTCTCTTCTGAAAAACTGATGCGGATGGTACTTTCCATCTGCAAAGCCTTCATTCCCATAGCAGTCAGGGTACTGCTGGCCTTTCGCTTATGGCTGGAACAGGCGCTTCCTGCTGAAACATAGATGTTTCGCTCTTCCAATGTATGAAGGAGCACCTCACTGCGGACTCCCATCACGCTGACGCTTAAAATCTGGGGAGCCCCTTCTCTTAAAGGCATTCCATTTATAATTACATCCTCTATCTGAGAAAGACCGGCTGCCATCCGTTCTTTAAGCCGGTAGAGGTGTTCCACTTTTTTATCAAACTCTGTATAGATTTCTTTCGCTGCCATGCCAAGTCCTGCAATTCCCGGAACATTATCTGTACCGGAACGCATACCGTTCTGCTGACCGCCGCCCAGGATCTGAGGCTGTACCTTGGCTTTTTCATTGATATATAAAAATCCCACGCCCTTGGGCCCATGAATTTTATGAGCGCTTACGGACATAAGATCAATTCCCATTTTTTTGGGGAAAATCCGGAATTTTCCAAATGCCTGAATGGCATCCACATGGAACAAAGCTCTGGGGCTTTTCTCATGAATCATTCTTCCCATTTCTTCCACCGGCATTACCGCGCCTACTTCGTTGTTGACATACATCACCGATACCAGGATCGTATCCGGACGAAGGGCGTCTTCAAGCGCAGACAGCTTTACCACTCCCTGCTCATCTACCGGAAGCACAGTCACCTCAAATCCCAGTTCTTCCAGGCGGGCGCATGGCTGCGCCACAGCCGCATGTTCCACAGCGCTGGTGATGATGTGCATTCCACTTCTCTTATTTGCCAGGGCAGTTCCCACCAGGGCAAGATTGTTGGATTCTGTTCCGCCGCTGGTAAAAAGGATTTCTTTTTCGTTTACTTTCAGAATACGGGCAATGGTCTGCGCCGCTTCCCTGATATACCGTTCTGCCTCTACCCCCTTCAGATGCATGGCAGAGGGATTTCCATAATCTTCTGTCATGGTTTTAACCACAATGTCCCTGACCGAATCGTAACATCTGGTGGTCGCAGAATTGTCAAAATATGCTTCCATTTTATTTTTACTCCATTTCTCACAGCCGCTCTGTTTTTTGCAGCCGCTTATCTCACAGAGGACTCCTCCTGTGCCGTATTTTCTTCCAGTTGAAACATCAAAACGGATAAGATGGTCATTCCCGCTGTCTCTGTTCGCAGGATTCGATGCCCCAGGGTAATGGGTTTCACTCCCAGTTCCATGGCATCAGCCACCTCTTTTTCTTCAAATCCACCCTCCGGGCCGATAAAAATCCCAATGGATTCACCTGGAACAATGGCACGAATCAGTTCTGCTGTTTCCTTCATCCCCTTTGCAAGTTCATAGGGAAGGAGACAGAGATCCAGCTCTCTTCCATAAGCAAGAGCCTCCTGATAGGTCATAACCTGGTGTACCTTGGGAATCCTCATTCGTTTGGACTGTTTCGCCGCGCTCTCTGCGATCTGCTGCCACCGGGTCACCTTTTTCTCTGCTTTTTTTCCATCCAGCTTCACTACGCAGCGCCGTGTTTCCACAGGAATGATTTCTGACACTCCCAGCTCTACCGCCTTCTGAATGATCAGTTCCATCTTATCGCCTTTGGGAAGTCCCTGAAACAGGCAGATCCGGCTTTTTAATTCGTATTCCGGCTCCTGGGCATAGAGAATATGCAACAGCACCTCTTCTGTCTCCAAGGCTTCAATGGAACAGTGGTATTCCTTTGCCCCTTTGTCGCTGATCCAAAGTTCTTCTCCCACCTTCATACGCAGGACGTTTCGGATATGCTTTACGTCCCCGCCCTGAATATGGATCTGATGGTTCTCTTCATCCACCTGATAAGGCTCTACAAAAAAACGCTGCATGCTCTCAGTCCTTTCTTGCGGTTACCGATACCCATTCGCCCTGTCTGGTTACTTCCACCAGAGTCAGTCCTGCTTTTTTTACTGCATCCACAACTACCTCTTCCTTGACATCCAGAATGCCGGAGGTGATGTAATATGCGCCTTTTTTCATCTGATGAACAATCACCGGGGTCAGAGGAAGCAGTACGTCTGCCAGAATATTAGCTGCCACGATATCATATTTTTCGTAGCCCACCTGGTCCTGTATCTCTTTGTCATCAATGAGGTTTCCAATCATCATTTCAAACTTCTCATCTGGAATTTCATTTGCTTCTTTATTTTCTGCCACTGCCGGAATTGCACAGGGATCCAGATCGGTTCCCACCACATGCCTTGCACCAAGTTTTAAGGCAACAATGCCAAGGATTCCGCTTCCGGTTCCCACGTCAAGAAGCTCTGTATCCTTTGTTACATATTTTTTCAGCTGACGGATCACCAGCTGGGTTGTCTCGTGCATTCCTGTACCAAATGCAGTACCTGGGTCAATATGAAGGATCATCTTATCCTGATCCTCTGCCTTTACCTCTTCCCAGGATGGTACAATCAGAATATCATCCACATAAAACTGATGGAAATATTCCTTCCAGTTGTTGATCCAGTCCTTATCCTCTGTTTGGGACTCTTCAATGGTAGCTTCTCCAATGTCCATAAAGCCTTTCAGTTCATCCAGAGCTTCCCGGACATTTTTCAGAATTTCTTCCTTGTCTGCGTCTTCTTCCAGATAAAAATTCAGGTAAGCGATTCCATCGTCTTTTGGTCCTTCCGGCATGATGTCCACAAACATCTGTGCCTTATCCTCTTCGGTGAGGGGCTGTTTGTCCAGGATTTCCACTCCTTCCACACCCACCTCTGCCAATGTGCAGATTACTATATCTTCTGCTTCTGTTTTTGTTTTAATGGTAAAACGATTCCATCTCATAATTCTTCTCCCATCTGTTTCTGATTCCAGAGTTTCTGATTGATTGTTTCATAAATTTCCATGATCTTTCTGTATCTGCTTCTTTTTTGAAAGAAATGCCAGGCCAGTTCCACCAGAAGGATTCCTGCCACCGCATCTACCAGGTAATGCTGTTTCAGCACCTGGGTAGATACCACGATCAGAGAGGCAAATACAAGGGAAAAACGCTGATACCACACCGGTATCTCCCTGGCGCCTTTTAATCCTCGGTAACAAAGCCAGCTTACATAACAGTGGATGGAGGGCAGGAGATTGGATGGCGCCGAACCTCCGTCCATGGCATACAACAGAAGCAATACCTTCTCCGAAAGTGTATTTCCCGCAATTTCCGGCCGGAGATTGGTGGTTGGAACTGCAAGAAAAATCACAAAGCAGGAAATGTGTACAAGAAGGTCTGTGGCCACAAATCGATAAAAAGTTTCTTTTCCTCTTCTTGCAGCCAGAAGATAATTGGCTGCCCAGAAAGGAAATGCCAGAATATAGATCCACACAAAGGAGGGCCATAAGGGTACCACCCGATCCAGAGCCGTGGTAAAGTCAAAGTGGAAACGGCTCTCTGTCAAAAAAGCGCTGCCCCAATAAACCAAACAGTTTAACAACAAAATAGAAAGCAGCGGCAATATCGCCCATACCGGAATCACTTCCTGCTGCTTTTTTCTGTTCCATTTTTTCAATCTTTTCTGCATCCTTTCTTTTCTGTCTGAGCCTGGTACGCTCTGTTATTCCGTTTTTTACCGGAAAACCATTACCCTTTATAATACACGAACCCTTCCAAAAAGAAAAGGGAAATTTTATCCAAAAAAAGAAAAGAGGAACAAATCCTCTTTTCAAAAAATTACTCTTCAAATGTTTCCTTCAGTTTATCCATAAAACTTTTTTTCTTCTTTTCCGGTTTTTCCTGAGATTCTGTTCTGGCTCCGGAAGGACGGTTTCCACATGCTTCATCAAATTTGCGAAGAGCTTTCTTAGCTTCTTCGTTTAAGTTGGTAGGAACCTGTATCACCAGAGTCACATAATGATCTCCCCGAATGTTCTTATTGCGAAGAGATGGCACACCTTTGCCCTTTAAGCGAATTCTGGTATCTGTCTGAGTTCCTGGCTTCACCTCGTAGGAAACTTCTCCATCCACGGTATTGATACGCACCTCGCCCCCAAGGGCTGCCTGCGCATAAGTAATTGGCGCAGTGGAGAAAATATTCATATCCTGTCTCTGGAAGATTGGATGACGGGCTACATTCACCTCAACCAGCAGATCTCCTCTTGGACCTCCATTGGTTCCCGGTTCTCCCTTTTCCCGGATACGGATACTCTGTCCATTGTCAATACCCGCCGGAACAGATACCTGAATCTTCTTTCTGGAAGAAGTATACCCGGTTCCACGACAGGTGGTACATTTCTCCTTGATCACCTTACCGCTTCCGTGACATTCCGGACAAGTCTGGACATTCCGTACCATACCGAACATAGACTGCTGGGTATAGACGATCTGTCCCTCTCCATTACATTTCGGACAGGTCACCGGCTGAGTTCCCGGCTTAGCGCCGGTTCCATGACAGGAGGCGCACTCATCCTTCAGCACGATTTCCAGTTCCTTTTCACAGCCAAAAACAGCCTCTTCAAAGGTAATGTTCACCCGTGCACGTAAGTTGGCCCCTTTCATCGGACCGTTATTGGTGCGTCTGCCGCCTCTGCTGCCGCCAAATAAATCACCAAAAATATCGCCGAAAATATCTCCCATATCAGCGCCGCCAAAGTCAAAGCCGCCGAAGCCGCCGGCGCCACCGCCGCCATTCTCAAAAGCAGCGTGACCAAACTGGTCGTACTGTCTTCTCTTATCCGGGTCGCTTAAGATGGTATATGCCTCTGTCGCCTCTTTGAACTTTGCTTCTGCGTCTTTATCACCCGGATTTACATCCGGGTGATATTTTTTGGCTAATTTACGGTATGCTTTTTTTAACTCTGCGTCATCGGCGCTTTTACTGACGCCTAAGACCTCGTAGTAATCTCTTTTATCAGCCATGATCTTTCTTTCCTAACCTTCCGTAGTCGGTTTTAGACTTCTTTGTAATCTGCATCTACGACATCATCGCCATAGCCAGCTTCATTGCCGCCCTGGGAAGCGTTTCCGCCCATGTTGCCCATGTCCGGACCAGCTCCGTTCTGCTGCTGTGCCTGCTCATACATTTTGGAGAAGAGCTTCTGCGCACTTTCCATCATTTTTTCCTGAGCTGCTTTGATATCTGCTACCTGAGCATCTGTCATTTCTTCTACATTAGCAGTCTGGGACAGTAAATCCTTCAGTGCATTTAAATCAGCTTCTACTGCTGCTTTATCGTTTGCATCCAGTTTGTCTCCTGCTTCCTTCAGCGCATTCTCAACCTGGAATACCATGGAATCTGCATTGTTTCTTGTATCAATAGCATCTTTACGTTTCTTATCCTGTGCCTCAAATTCAGCGGCTTCTTTTACTGCCTTGTCGATTTCAGAATCAGACATGTTGGAACCTGCAGTAATGGTGATGTGCTGTTCTTTTCCTGTTCCAAGGTCTTTTGCAGATACGTTTACGATACCGTTGGCATCAATATCGAAGGTAACCTCGATCTGCGGAACACCACGACGTGCTGGCGGGATTCCATCCAGACGGAACTGGCCTAAGGATTTGTTATCTCTTGCGAACTGACGCTCACCCTGAACTACGTTGATGTCTACTGCTGTCTGGTTATCAGCTGCTGTGGAGAAGATCTGGCTCTTCTTGGTAGGGATGGTTGTATTTCTCTCGATCAGACGAGTTGCAATACCGCCCATAGTCTCGATGGACAGAGACAGCGGGGTAACGTCCAGAAGAAGGATATCCCCTGCGCCTGCATCTCCGGCTAATTTACCACCCTGTACGGAAGCACCAAGTGCAACACATTCATCTGGGTTCAGAGATTTGCTTGGCTCCTTGCCGGTAATCTGTTTTACTTTATCCTGTACAGCAGGAATACGTGTGGAACCACCAACCAGGAGTACCTGGCCAAGTTCGGAAGCGTTGATACCTGCGTCAGAAAGAGCACGACGAACTGGTTCTGCAGTCTTTTCTACCAGATCATGAGTCAGCTCATCAAATTTTGCTCTGGTAAGATTCATATCAAAATGTTTCGGACCTTCTGCTGTTGCAGTGATAAATGGCAGGTTGATGTTTGTTGTTGTGGCAGAAGAAAGTTCTTTTTTCGCTTTTTCTGCTGCTTCTTTCAATCTCTGAAGAGCCATTTTATCTGTGCTTAAATCTACACCTTCTGCTTTTTTGAATTCAGAAAGCATGTAATCTGTAATCTTCTGGTCGAAATCATCTCCACCAAGACGGTTGTTACCTGCTGTGGAAAGAACCTCAATTACACCATCACCGATTTCAATAATGGAAACGTCGAAAGTACCGCCGCCAAGGTCGTATACCATGATCTTCTGTTCTTTTTCGTTGTCAAGACCATATGCCAGAGCTGCTGCAGTAGGCTCGTTGATGATACGTTTTACATCAAGTCCAGCAATCTTACCTGCATCCTTGGTTGCCTGACGCTGTGCATCATTGAAGTAAGCAGGAACTGTGATTACTGCCTCTGTTACTTTTTCTCCCAGATAGCCTTCTGCATCTTTTTTCAGTTTCTGAAGAATCATTGCAGAAATTTCCTGTGGAGAATATTTCTTATCGTCGATGGTTACACGGTAGTCGCTGCCCATCTCTCTTTTAATGGAAGAAATGGTTTTTTCTGCATTTGTAACTGCCTGACGTTTTGCAGGCTCACCTACCAGACGTTCTCCTGTTTTTGTAAAAGCAACCACAGATGGTGTAGTTCTTGCTCCTTCTGTATTTGCGATAACGGTTGGCTGTCCACCTTCCATAACGGCTACACAGCTATTTGTTGTACCTAAGTCAATACCAATGATTTTTCCCATGATTTTTTCCTCCTATATATCAATCTGCTTGTAAACTTTATGTGAAAAAGTTTGATCCAAAAAGTTCCTTCGAACGACCTTCGCACGAAATTCAAGCTGCGCCTTCGGCTTGCTTTCATTAAGTGCTCTAGGTCAGTTGGCTACTTTTACCATGCTGTGACGAACAACGAAATCTTTGTAGGTGTATCCCTTCTGGAATTCCTCTACAATAATGTTCTCGCCTGCATTTTCGTCTTCCACATGCATCACTGCGTTGTGGAAATTGGGATCAAATTCCTTACCTACAGCTTCAATGGGTTTTACTCCCAGCTCATCGAAGGTGGTCATCATCTGCTTGTAGATCATTTTCATCCCTTCTGCAAATGCATCCCCTTCTACTGCCTGGGCAAGACCTCTTTCAAAGTTGTCTACCACCGGAAGCATTTTTTCTACAATTTCTCTTGCTCCGATTACGTACATACTTGCTTTTTCTTTTTCTGTACGCTTACGGAAGTTGTCAAACTCTGCCATGCTGCGTTTCAGGCGATCGGTCAGCTCTTCGATCTGCTGATCTTTCTTGTCTTTTTTCTTTTTAAAGAAGGAGGTTTTGGTCTTACCTTCCGGTTTTTCCTCTTCCTTTTCTTCTTCTTCTGCAGAAGCGTCCTCGGCTGTTTCTTCCTGTACTGCCTCTGCTTCCTCAGCTTCTGTTACCGGCTGTTCCACAGTTTCCTGTGTTTCCTCCGCCTGTACTTCAGATGTGGTTTTATTTTCTTCTGACACTCTGTCTCTACCGCCTTTCTACGTTTTCTTTTTAAATACCTGATCAAGTTCCACCTTCAGGGTCTTTAAATTATCTACTACATTTTCGTAATCCATTCGCTTCGGGCCGATGATTCCGATGGTTCCATGCATCCCCTCACCCAGTTCATAGGTAGCCGTTACCACACTACAGTCCTTCATGGTCTGAATGGGCATTTCGTCTCCGATGTATACCTGGATTCCGGTATTCTCCGTATCGGACATCCGATCCTTTACCAGATCGATCAGTTGATTCTTCTCCTCAAAGGTGGAAATCAGTTCGCTGGCCTTACTTTTATCGGAAAGCTCCGGATATTTAAAAATGTTCGTGGCACCTGATGTATATATTTCCAGATCCTCCTCATCCACATGAATGGTAGCTGCAACTGCATCCAGCACTGTGGCCACCAGACCGCTGTGGATTCCGGCCTGTTCCTTCAATCTTGCGATCATTCCCAAGTTAATATCCTGAATGGGCAGGCCGTTTAAGTTGGTGTTTAACAGAAGATTTAATTTCAGGATGGTTTCATCATCCATTTCTTCATCCAGATTGATGATCTGGTTTCGGATCACATTTCCCTCACAGACCACAACGGCCACCAGCTGATGGTCATTGACTCTGGAAAGCTGAATAAATTTCAAACGGCTTCCGCTGTACTGGGGAACGGAGATCATTGCCGCGTAATTGGTATTGGACGCAAGTACCTTCGCCACCTGCTTAAGTACCTTCTCCATCTTATCCGTCTTCTCTATCATAAGATTCCGGATTTCTGCAATTTCATCCTCTTTTTCCTTCATTAATTCATCAACATAGAGGCGGTAGCCTTTATCCGATGGAATTCGTCCGGCAGAGGTGTGCGGCTGAATGATATAACCAAGATCTGTCAGATCGGACATTTCATTACGGATGGTAGCAGAACTGACATTCAGATCCGTATATTTGGAAATGGTCCTTGAACCAACCGGCTCTCCTGTCTCCATGTATGTTTTGATAATGGCCTTGAGAATCCTTTTCTTACGGTCATTTAACACTTCTTCCATGGACTTCCGCTCCTTTCCTTTCCTGTCTTTTCTTTTTGTTGTTAGCACTCAGCTATGTGGAGTGCTAACATCTATGATTTAAGATAGCACTGTTGTTTTCATTTGTCAATATGTTCTTTTAAAAAATGCAAAATTTCTTTTTCTAATTATTTTTCCAAAGTTTGTCACAATCCGCCCATTCCCGTGTTATATTTATAGCTAGATGCCAAAGTCAAACGGTTAGAAATCACATGGGAAGGAGGGAGAACATTTGGATCAGACTCAATGGAAGCTTATTTATGAGACCTACCAGCGTTCTCTGTTTCTGTATGCCCTCTCTCTTACCAAAAATGTTCCCGATGCGGAAGATCTGATTCAGGAAACCTTTTTGAAAGCATTTCTTTCTTATAAAGAAACGGGAAGTCTGAAAGCATGGCTGATCACCGTCTTAAAAAATGAATTTTTAAATTTATGCAGAAAACGTCAAAAAGAAATTCTGGATAACAAAGAATGCTTCTCTCAACAACAGGCAGCCTCTGAGGAACTGCTCCAGAAGATCATCCACCAGGAAGAACGACGGACTCTTCTTTATGCCATCATGGAACTTCCCCTTCTTTCCAAAGAAATCCTTATGGAAAGCATTTATTTTCACATAGCGGACTCGGAGATCGCTGCTATGCACCATCTGACCCAGGAAAATGTACGGCAAATCCGTTCTCGCGCAAAGAAAAAAATATTAAAACGATTGGAGGGAACACTATGAACGAAAAAAAAGAACTATACAGCCAGAGCGAACAGGAAAAACTGAAGACACTGGAACAGGAACTTCTGCTTTTGGAAGAAGAACTCCCGGCATCTGGGGGTCTGGAGGAAAAAATCCAAAAAGCCATTACCCGAAAAGTCCGGCGGATCGTGTACCGGACACTTGGAGGAATGTTCCTTCTCCTCCTTGTGCTTCTTCTGGTCATCCATCCGGTGATGAACGCCTGTTTTCTCAATCCACTCAAGCTTCGTCAGGGTGACTCGGATCTATTTCTCAAAACCCTGCAGTGTTACTGGGAAACCACACAGCCTTATGCCCATCCTATTTACGTAGATGTAAAGAAAAAAGGCTTCGGCTGCTATGATCTGAATTTCCAGTTTATTGACAACCGAAACGAGGTACGTTATGGAATCTCCAATGTACAGGCCGATTTAAACTGGGGCCATTATAAAAACTGGCAGGATCCCCAATTTCTTACCACCTTTACCGTAAACCGGTTCGACCAGACCTACCAAAAGCAGGAGGAAATCCTTGCCAAAATCAAAGAACTCCCCTCTTCTTCTATCCTTTATCTGTCTCTTGGAGCAGACACCCCAAAGTCTTATGAGCAGTTAAAGGAAGAAGACATTTCTCTTTCCTGGGTGGAAATTTACCAGCCAGACTGCAGTTTCCAGGGAGGCATTACCATTACCAAGGTTTTTTCCACCATGGAAGACCCCTCCAGGGAGGAATTTGGTGAAGAAGAGTTAAAAAATGCCTACCTTTCCAATCTGAACACGCTTCTGGAACACACCGAAGTATGGCGCTCCATGGAGCTTAAAAGCACTTCCAAAGTTTTTTCGCCGGGATATGGACCGGAACTTCTTCAGGAGTGCCGCGACAATCTGGAAACCACGGATGAGCTTTCCATCAAAAACTACTGTATCTTTGGTAAGCGTGATGCGATCATTTCCTATCTGGAAAAAGAAGAGTTCCTCTCGATCCAGGTAGACCAGATAAAATTAAGCGACTTATAAGGAGGATTCTCATGGATCATTTTCAATTACACAGCGAATTTCAACCCACCGGCGACCAGCCTCAGGCCATAGAAAAGCTGGTAAAAGGGTTTCAGGAAGGAAACCAGTGCCAGACCCTTCTTGGGGTTACCGGTTCCGGTAAAACCTTTACAATGGCAAACGTCATCCAGGCATTAAACAAACCCACTTTAATCCTTGCCCACAACAAAACGCTGGCAGCCCAGCTCTATGGAGAATTCAAAGAATTCTTCCCTGAGAATGCGGTTGAGTATTTTGTTTCCTATTATGATTATTATCAGCCGGAGGCATACGTTCCTTCTACGGACACCTATATCGCCAAAGATGCCTCCACCAATGACGAGATTGATAAACTGCGGCTTTCTGCCACTGCTGCCCTTTCGGAACGGCGGGATGTCATTATTGTAGCTTCCGTTTCCTGCATTTATGGTCTGGGCTCCCCCAAGGATTTCCAGGATATGATGATCTCTCTGCGTCCAGGCATGACCAAAGATCGGGATGAGGTAATCCGGCAGCTGATCGACATTCAGTACACCAGAAATGATATGGACTTTCACCGGGGAACCTTCCGGGTACGGGGAGACGTGCTGGAAATCTATCCCGCCAACTATACAGACCGCGCCGTAAGAGTGGAATTTTTCGGAGATGAGATTGACCGGATCACCGATATTGATGTGCTCACCGGCGAAATCAAGTGTCAAGATACCCATGTGGGCATTTTCCCTGCCTCCCATTACGTTGTACCCATGGAACAGATCCTTCGGGCTTCCACTGCTATTGAAGCAGAGATGCAGGAGCAGGTGGCTTACTTCAAAAGCGAAGACAAGCTCCTGGAAGCTCAGCGAATCTCAGAACGTACCAACTTTGATATAGAAATGATGAAGGAAACCGGCTTCTGTTCCGGCATCGAAAACTACTCCCGGCATCTTTCCGGTCTCAAACCAGGAGAACCGCCCTACACTTTAATGGACTATTTTGGAAACGATTTTCTTCTGATCATCGACGAATCTCATAAGACAGTCACTCAGGTGGCCGGTATGTATGCAGGAGATCAGAGCCGGAAACAGACCTTGGTGGATTATGGGTTCCGGCTTCCCTCTGCCAAAGACAACCGTCCTTTAAATTTTGAGGAGTTTGAAAATAAAATCGACCAGGTACTTTTTGTCTCTGCTACCCCAGGGGAATACGAAAAGAACCATGAGCTTCTTCGTGCTGAACAGATTATCCGTCCCACCGGTCTTTTAGATCCCAAGGTGGAAGTGCGCCCTGTAGAGGGACAGATTGATGATCTGATCAAAGAAGTCAACAAAGAAGTGGAACAGCATCACAAAATCCTCATCACCACCCTCACCAAACGTATGGCAGAGGACCTTACCGATTATATGCGTGATGTGGGAATCCGGGTTCGTTATCTCCACTCAGATATTGATACCCTGGAGCGCGCCCAGATCATCCGAGATATGCGTCTGGACGTCTTTGATGTACTGGTGGGTATCAACCTTCTTCGAGAGGGCTTAGACATTCCGGAAATCACCCTGGTGGCTATTCTGGATGCAGACAAGGAAGGATTCCTCCGTTCCGAAACCTCGCTCATTCAGACCATCGGCCGCGCTGCGCGAAACAGCGAAGGCCATGTGATCATGTACGCAGAGCATATGACGGATTCCATGAAAAAAGCCATCAGTGAAACGGAACGGCGCCGTTCCATTCAGAAAGCCTACAATAAAGAGCATGGCATCACACCTACCACCATCAAGAAAGCAGTCCGGGATCTCATTGCTGTCTCCAAGGCGGTAGCAGAAACGGAACAGAAACTGGAAAAAGATCCAGAATCCATGAGCCGTAAGGAACTGACGAAACTTATTGCCCAGGTGGAAAAACAGATGCGTACAGCTGCCGCTGAACTGAACTTTGAACAAGCTGCCCTGCTTCGAGATAAAATGATAGAATTAAAAAAGAATCTGGAAGAGCTTTCCTAAGCTCTCCCAGATTCTCTTTTTATTTCTGGTCTCCTGCAAAAAACAATGCAATGGTTCCCGGACCGGAATGAGCGCCAATGGTGGCACAGACCGGATTGATGATTACATTCTTGACCGGATATTTTTCTTTTACTTTCTGGATCACATATTCCGCATCCTCCAGACAATCTCCGTGGCTGACAAAAACGGTATCGCAGGAATCCCGAAAGCTTCCGATTTTCTCATCCATAAGACGGACCAGTTCCAGAAGGGCCTTCTTACGTCCACGCACCTTGCCAATGGGGACTAATTTCCCTTCCTCATCCACATGAAGAACCGGCTTGATATTCAACATTCCGCCTACGACTGCAGTCGTCCTGGAAATACGGCCGCCCCGATACAGATGATTCAGATCGTCTACGGTAAAGAGATGCACCATATGCTTCTTATTCTCTTCTGCCCATGCCCCAACGGTATCAAAATCTTCTCCTGCTTCCTTCTTCTGCTGTGCCAGGTAAACAAGAAGGCCCTGCCCCAGGGATGCACCAAGGGAATCAATCACCTGGATCTTCCGCTCCGGATATTCTTCCATCAATTCCTCTGCTGCAATCCGACTGCTGTTATATGTTCCACTTAAGCCAGAAGAAAAAGCAATGTGCAGCACATCCTTCCCCTCTTTCAGATAAGGCTCCATCAACCTGCGGACGCTCTCCGGATTCACCTGCGCAGTAGTCGGCATAGCTCCCTTCCGCATACGATCATAAAATTCGCCCACCGGAAGAAAATTCTCATAGGTATAGTTCGTTCCATCCATCTCATAGCTTAAATATGTGCAGCCTACCCCGTGTTCCTTCATATACTCTTCTGGAAGATCTGAATTGTTATCTGTTGTAATCACATACTCACTCATGTCTGTTTCCTCCATCCTTCTTTTGGCAGTCCTTGCTGTTCTATGTGAAGTTCATTCATACTATCAAACCTAGTTCATCATACCACGTCTTGTGTTTTTTCGCAAGAAAAATCTCATGAAAGCGCCTGAAGCGCCGCCTGCAACTGGTTGTCTTCCTCATGACTGATCTCGCTCTGATTTAACAAACTATGATCCAATTTTACCTCCACATCTGGTGTGATTCCTTTTTCGTGAATGGTATGTCCCTTGGGCGTGTAATATCTGGATATGGTCAGCTTTACTGCGCTTCCATCAGACAAAGGCTGAATGGATTGAACCACACCTTTTCCATAAGTGGTGGTTCCCACGATCACACCCACTTCATGATCCTGTACGGCTCCTGCAAAAATTTCAGAAGCGCTGGCGCTGCTTTCATTCACCAGAACCGCCAGCGGAATCTCCAGGGTATGTTTCCCATCTGCTTTTTCTTCCTGACGATTTCCATATTTATCCTCCGTATACACAATCAGCCCCTCTGGAAGGATTTCATTGAGAATGTCACATGCGGATGTGAGCAGTCCCCCTGGATTTCCCCGGAGATCAATGACCAGCTGCTCCATCCCTTTTTCCTCCAGTTCTAAAAACGCTCTCTTATACTGCTCATAGGTTACGCCCTTAAATTCTGTAATACGGATATAACCTGTTTTTTTGTCCTCCATCATTTCATGAAATACACTGGGAAGTTCCACATCCTCAATGGGAACAGTGAGCTTTATGGTATCCTTGACTCCCTCCCGGTGTATAGAAAGAGCTACTTGTTCTTTCTTGCTCTCCTTAATCATAGACGCCACCTCTGCGGTTTCCATTTCTGTCACATCGGTTCCATCCACTTCGCTGATAATATCTCCTGCCTTTAATCCGGCTTTATCTCCAGGCCCGCCTTCATAGCATTCTACAACCAGGACACCGCCTTCTGCGTTTTTCTGCATTACAATTCCAATTCCCACATAAGACCCCTGGGTTGCCGTATTCTCCTCCTCATATTCCTCCGGGGTATAATATCGGGAATAAGGGTCACCCAATCCATACAGTAAGCCGGTATACAAGCCTTCCGCCAGTTTTTCCTCATCCTTTTCTTCCAGATAATATCGATCAATCATACCCTCCAGGTATTCCAGCTTCTTTACATGGCTTCTGTCTGACAGAACAGAGTCCTGGTGTATCAGTCTGGCTCCTGCTGTAAACACCAGAACCGCTGCAATTCCGGTACATACCCCTTTTATAAATTCTCTGTTTTTCATTCTGCTGTCCTTTCCGGTAAAAAATATGGAAAAGGCCGCCGAACTTTCCGGCAGCCTTCTCTTTTGTCGTTGCGTCTCCTGCCAAAGGCAGCCCACAGATCATACTTTCAAATGTTTCCTTGTGGTTAAAATGCTTCCAAGAAAACCAATTCCCATTCCCAATGCCACACTGATGGGAAGAAGAGTCTGATAAATCTGACCCACAGGGATAAAATCCACAGCTCCATTTAATACATTAAACTTCTCCATCACATAACGAATGGTACTGCTGTATCCGAAATACAGACCAGTCAGAGGAATCGCTGCTCCGATCACACCAAGAACCATTCCCTCCAGAACAAAGGGTGTCCGAACAAAATGATCGGTAGCTCCAATGTATTTCATGATTCCGATTTCTTCTTTTCGTACAGAAATACCCACAGAAATGGTATTGCTGATCAGGAATATGGAGATCACCAAAAGTACAATGATAATGGCAATGGAGGTATAGGAAACAAGGCGGTTTACAGAACCCAGCATCTTTGCTGCCTGTTCTGACTGATTTACCTCTCTCACAGAATCCAATCCTTCGATATAAGCCACCAGTTCGCTCTGTTTCTCAATATCTTTCATATATACCTGATAGTTTGCGGAATTTACCAGAGGATTGTCATCCCGAAATCCTTCTGCTGCCTCAGAACTGCCAAAATACTCTTCTCTGTACTTTTCCCAGGCTTCATCTGCAGATTCAAATACAACCTTAGCCACTTCCGGACGCTGACGAATAAGATCTCCGATCACATCAATCTGCTCCTGAGACGTTCCTTTTTCAAAAAATACCGTTACCGGAACTTCCTGTTCCAATTTCTTCGTAATAGCATTCACATTATTTACGATGGAATAAAAAATTCCAAACAGAAAAATGCAGGCTGCCATTGTCAGAATGGAAGCAATGGAAAACATCCAGTTTCTCTTTATATTTTTGATACCCTGTTTCAGGGTATACCATATGGTACTAGGCCTCATGATATCCTCCCTCTTTCTCATCGCTGACGATCACACCGTCATGCATGGTCACCACTCGTTTTTTCATGGCATTTACAATCTCCCGGTTATGTGTTACCACAAGAACTGTGGTTCCTCTCTGGTTGATCTGCTCCAGAAGCGCCATAATTTCCTCGGAGGTCTTGGGGTCCAGGTTTCCTGTAGGCTCATCCGCCAGAAGAATATCCGGCCGGTTTACCAGGGCTCTCGCCAGTGCAACCCGCTGCTGCTCTCCACCGGAAAGCTCATCGGGGAAAGATCTGTATTTATCTGCCAGTCCCACCTCCTGAAGAATTTCCGGTACACGTTTCCGGATCACTCGGGTGGGACGCCCGATCACCCGCTGGGCAAACGCAACATTTTCATATACGTTTCTGTCTTTTAAAAGGCGGAAATCCTGAAATACTACGCCAAGCTTTCTGCGGTATTTTGCCACTCGTCTGTGTTTCATTCCCTCCAGACGCTCTCCACTCACGGTAATCTTACCGGAGGTGGAATCCAGTTCTTTCATCAAAAGTTTTATCAGGGTAGACTTTCCAGAACCGCTGCTTCCCACAACGAATACAAACTCTCCCTTATCCACATGCAGATTTGCATGACTTACCGCCGGAAGTCCCGGTCCATAAGACTTGGTCACATCAACCAGATCGATCATAATTTCCTCCTCATATCTCATATGTTTCACAACAGTAAAACTTCTGACGCATACAGGAATGGGGTTTCTCAGGATTCACATTCCCTCTGTTCTCTGCGCCAGAAGTATCTTTAACATTTTTGTAACATTATTGTAATGTACGTCATTGGAAAATGCAACTGTTTTTGGGAATTTCACACATTTTTCTCAATCCTTACATAACATATCACAACCAGAAGCGCTTGTAAATACTGAACCCCCTTCCAATCAGGATTCTCCCCCCCTTTAAAGCCTCCTTTTCCCATTGAATCCAGACTTCCCAAACCTTTTCTTTCCCGATAACGGAGTATCTTCCCGAAAAAAAACGATCTCTGCCAAGGCAGAAATCGCTTTTTCTGAAATTAATATTCCAATGTCTCCATATACTTCATGTACCGCACAACCATCAGTGCAATCTTGAAAGTAATGGCATCCTCAAACACTCTCAGATCCAGTCCTGTGCTCTTCTGGAGCTTATCCAGACGATATACCAGTGTATTTCTGTGGATATACAGCTGTCTGGAAGTTTCAGAAACATTCAGGCTGTTCTCAAAGAACTTGTCAATGGTCACCAATGTCTCTTCATCAAAATCATCTGGAGATTTATTGTCAAAGATTTCCTTGATAAACATCTTGCACAGAGGAATGGGAAGCTGATAAATCAGACGACCGATTCCCAAAGAGCTGTACGCAATGACCTCTCTGTCTCCGAAGAAGATCTTGCCTACATCCAACGCCATACGCGCTTCTTTATAGGAACGGGAAACTTCTTTCAGTTCATTGACAATGGTACCATATGCGATGTGTGTCTCTCCGTCGCCGCTCATTCCAAGGGTATCCAGAATGCTCTTGGCCAGAACACTCATTTCCTCATACCCTTCTCCATCTTCCAGTTCCTTGACAATGATAATGCTTCGCTCATCCACCGCTGTGATGAAATCCTTAGTCTTGCCTCCAAACAGCGCCTTCACACTCTCCATGGAACTGTGATCCTTCTCCTGCTGCATTTCCAGGATCATAACCACACGACGCACATCCGCATCAATGTGAAGTTTCTTGGCACGATTGTAAATGTCCACCAGGAGCAGATTGTCCAAAAGAAGGTTTTTAATAAAGCTGTCCTTATCAAAACGCTCCTTGTACGCAATAATCAGATTCTGGATCTGAAATGCTGCAAGTTTGCCCACCATATATGTGTCTTCATCGTCTCCGTGAGCCACCAGAACATACTCGAGCTGATAATCGTCGCATACCTTGAAATACTGACATCCCTTCACAAGCTGACTATCTGCCTGTGATTCAACAAATGCCTGTATATCGCTCTGCGAAATAGAATAATCTGAAAAGGTAGATGCAAGCACCTTTCCCTCTGTATCAATGATACAAAATTCTGTTCGGGATATTTCTTTAAGACCTTCCAGCGTATTCTGAAGTACCTGATTTGATATCATCTGATTCAATCCCTTCTCATGTGTTTAGTGTAAGTGTATTTTATGCTTTTCCCATAAAAGTTTATATACCTAGAGTTATTTTAATACATAATCACCAAAAATGAAAGAGGAAAGGCGAAAAAATTTACAATTTTCTCGTCGTTTTTTAGTCATTTTTTTCTTTTCTGTTCCCGTAGGCAACTGATTTTTATTTTTTTTCAATGAATCCCTCTCCATGTACCTCTCTGGCGTCGGTAACAATCACAAAGGCATTGGGGTCAATTTCATCTACCCGTTCCTTTAACAGAACGATTTCTTTTTTGCTTACCACACAGAAGATCATCAGCTTGTCCTGGCGGGAATACATCCCCTTCGCAGAAATCCCGGTAGCACCTCTTCCCAGTTCCTCCATGATCATTTCTGAAATTTCCTGGGGCTTATCCGTAATAATATAAGCAGCTTTGGAGAATTTCATACCTTCAATCATTCCATCTGAAACCTTTGTCACCAGGTATACAGCAATAATGGCATAGAGAGCTCTGTGCACCCCAAACACATACATACCAACTAAAACCACAATTCCATCTACAAACTGGAGAATCTGAGAGATGGAATAATGCTTCAGGTATTTCTGGATCAAGGCTGCCGTCATATCCGTACCGCCAGTGGTTCCCTGCCCCAGAAAAACCATACCGATTCCTACACCCTGGATCACACCGCCGAAGACCGCAGCCAGCAAAAGATCCTCCCCTGCCAGATTCCAGACAGGCTGTATCGCCAGCCACGCAGAGAGAGAGATTTCCCCCACAATCGCTTTTTTCACAAAAGAAAATCCCCGAATCTTAGCGCCGATAAAAAACAGAGGAATATTCAGGGCGAAGTTGGTAAACCAAAGAGGAATCCCGCCTTCTATCAGACCTTCCGTCCAGGCCTTTACCAGAATCGCCACGCCGGAAAAACCTCCTGTAACCAGTCCGGAAGGATCAAATACGGAATTGATAGACAGCGCCATCAGACCAGTTCCTACAATAATCAGAAGATATTCTATATACCAGGCTTTTTTTCCACTCCATTTCATTTGCTTCTACCTCTCCTTTCTGCGAAAAATGGAAAAACGGGTGGCAGCCAAAAGGCTGCTCCCGTTTTTATCTTTCCCTTATTTTTCGGGCATATTTTTGAAATGAATAAAATGATAGCTTTCCATTATCTGGAAATATTTGATGATCCTTGGATACAAAGGCTCTGCCTTTTCACCAAAATGTTCCTTCACCAGAGCTGCAATCTGTTCAACGGTCTTTTCTCCATCGATCAAAGGCCAGATGAATGTTCCGTTATCGTCCAGATGTACTTTCGTATACTTAGGCTTATTGAACAGCTTCTGTGCAATGGTGTTAAATAGGCCAGTATTTTCCACTTCAAGGATGGTACGTCCCTTGAGGTCGTCATGCCAGCGCAATGCATTGGAACGCTCCGGGATCAGATCCAGATAATTGATCTGCAGTTCATTTTTTTTCTTTTTTCTTCTCATTAGTTTTTCTTCTTTTTCCATAAAGAGAATTTCAGCAGGCAAAGGATCATCACAGCCATGAAGATCACACCGCCAATGTTGCCGAAGCCGATTCCCTTAGCACCAAGGTTAAATACATTATTCACACCAAATACGGTGAGGATTGCAAGAAGGATACCAACAAGACCTTCTCCGGCGATCATACCTGCACAGTACAGAGTACCGTTGGTAACCTGTTCTTCTTTTGTTTTTTCATCAACGTTCTTTCTGCGATCCATTAAACCACGAACCACACCACCGATCATGATGGTTGCATTTAAGTAGATCGGAAGGTAAAGACCAATGGCAAAAGGCATAACCGGAATACGAAGGATCTCCAGTGCAATTGCAAGGAACACACCGATAAATACAAGACCCCATGGAAGATTCCCGCCCATGATACCTTCCACGATCATCTTCATCAGACCTGCCTGAGGTGCCGGTACTTCTGCTGTACCATATCCCCATGCTGCGTCCAGAAGATACAGAACACCACCGATTGCAAGACCAGATGCCACAACACCGATCAACTCACCAATCTGCTGTTTCTTAGGAGTTGCGCCTAACAGGTAACCAGTCTTTAAGTCCTGAGAAGTATCGCCGGCAATAGCTGCTACGATACAGATTACAGAACCGATTGCAATGGCTGCTGTCATACCGGTTGCCCCGGTATCACCAGTTGCTTTGATTGCCATCGTTGCAATCAGAAGAGTGGCAATTGCCATACCGGAAACCGGGTTGTTGGAACTTCCAACCAGACCTACCATACGGGAAGATACCGTTGCAAAGAAGAATCCAAAGATAACGATGATCAGTGCGCCAAGGAAGTTTACCGGGATTGCCGGAACAAACCAGATAATAAATACCATTGCCACAATACCAAGGAGAATCATATTCATTGGAAGATCCTGTGCGGTTCTTTCTGTGCTGGTATTCTTGCTGCCCTTCATGCTCTTCATAGAGTCACGGAAGGTTGTAACGATCAGAGGCAGGGATTTGATCAGAGAAATGATACCGCCTGTTGCGATGGCACCTGCTCCAATGTATTTTACATAAGTACTCCAGATGGCAGCTGCTCCGCCCTCTGCATAAAGTTCAGAAATTGCAACTGTTCCAGGATACATCACTGTATCTGGTCCAAACAGACAGATCAGAGGAATGATTACCATCCATCCAACCAGCGCACCTACGAACATAAAGGATGCGATTCTTGGTCCTACGATATAGCCCACACCAAGAAGTGCCGGGTATACTTCCATACCAATCTCACCCTTAAAGGATTTAAATGCTGCTGCAACGTCTGCTGGAATCACCTTCAATCCATCCACGATGAATTTAAATGCTGCTGCAAGTCCCATACCGGAAAATACCACAGAAGCATTGGCGCCGCCTTCTTCACCAGCAAGAAGTACATCTGCACAGGCAGTTCCTTCCGGATAAAGAAGTGTTGCATGTTCTTTTACAATGAGGGCATTACGAAGGGGTACCATAAACAGTACACCAAGAACACCGCCACAAAGTGCGATCAAAGTGATCTCAACAAGGCTTGGCTTATCACAAACGCCCTCTTTCGCCCACAGGAATAATGCAGGCATGGTGAAGATGGCACCTGCTGCCAGAGACTCACCGGCAGAACCGATCGTCTGTACAATGTTACTCTCCAGAATGGAGTTTTTCTTCATGATGACGCGAATTACGCCCATGGAAATTACTGCTGCCGGAATGGAAGCAGATACAGTCATACCTACGCGAAGACCAAGATATGCATTGGCTGCGCCGAATACAACCGCAAGAATGATACCCATAATGATGGATGTCACAGTAAATTCCGGTGTGATCTTTTCTGCCGGAATATACGGTTTGAACTCTTTGTTGTCCATTTTTACCTCTCCCTTTAATGATTCTGAAGCTGGTTGCTTCTTTTTTCTTAGCCAGATAAACCGTAAATTCATTGCAGCTTTATCTGATTAAATTTGTAAACCACCAAATATTATACCAAATTCAAGTTTTTTTTCAAGGGATTCTTCCCTTCTATTTTATGTTTTTTTTACACTTTTTTTATTTTTTACCAAAAAGTTTCCTTATCCTTCCCCAAATTCCAACTGTTTTTCCAGATATCGGCCAACGATTTTGGAAAAATTAGAAATATTCCGAATATAGGCAAAATCTTTTCCAAAAATCTTTTTCTCTGTGGCCAGATCCTTTTCTTCCCCTGCAAAAACACCCAACACGCTGACGCCCAGATTCCGAAGACGACGTACCTCTGTCGCTGTGTCAGAAATTGCATAAGCCCCATGATACGGCTTGGGATTACGGGTATTGGGACGATTCACGATCACGTCATAGGGCCTGCCATCACTTAATACAATCAGGATTTTTTTCTCTTCTTCTCTCTGAAGGAGTCCGTATCCTGCCGTTTTGATGGCCAGTCCGTCCCGATTATTGGAGGATGTTACATAGTTAAATATGTTTTCATTTGCCTCTTTTTTGTCTTCATATTCCCGGAACCGATGAAGAATGGTGTAATCCCAGAAAGTACAAAAGCTGAGAACTCTATGGGGAATCCCCACATTGGACAACGCCTCGCTGATAATGTATGCCTGAAGGGCTACCTCGCCCTGGCGGCTCATCTGCGAACCGCTGGCATCAATGAGGACATCCACTACAAAATCCCAGGAATTTCCACGAAGCTCCCGCTTAAAAATATTGGCTTCCTGACTTCTGCCAACTCTCCAGATACGGGAGGGCACAATCCTGCCCCGATCTGAAAGCACTTCCTGCGCCTCGCTTCGAAGTACCAGCGATTTTTTTAATACCTGGGTAAGAGAAGCAATATTTTGCTTCACAATTCTATGCTTATCATGATAAAGCCAGAGATTTTTATTTTTCAGACGCTTGGCATATTCATACTGATAGTTTCTCTTGACCGGATTCTTTAAAATCCCCTCTGTAAAATAAAGACTGCAGTCACTGTGGATTCCCTTACACATCAGGTCATTGATGCGTTTTTCTTCCATGGGACTTAAATAAGTCTTTCCATAATTCAGTTCCACATACGTATGTGCCTTTTCCAATACTTCCGGAGGCAGCACCGTAATCTTATTATGGCGCACCATGCGTTTCTGCTCCATCTCCTCTGTCACCGCTGTATTTTCCAGGTCTGTCATGCGGTTTCCCAGCTGATTCACATAATTTTCCATGGCTTCCTCATACATTTCCTCGGAAAGAAAATCCTCCCACCCGTAAGATGTTAATTCTTCCATGGTAACGGAAAGTACCTGGTTCAGATCTCCATGTTGTTTTTCAAACAGAGGATCTATCATGGTATTATAAAGCTGGTCTATGATACAGATGAGTTCCATGGTATCCTTTGCCTCCCTGGCAGCATAAACCATTTCCCGGTATTCCCCGATCCTCTTCTCTGTCACATGCGTTTCTCCCTGCAGCCGGTCCCTGAGTATGGCCACCTTCAGCCTTCCGGTCAGATCCTCTAAGGAAGGCAATTCTTCAAATTCCTGCTCCAGAATATCTTCAAACGCCTGCCGCTGCATTTCTTCCACACCAGGCCGTTCTTTTATCAGCCTTTTTCCAATTGCTTCCTCGATACAGAGCTGGGTGAGAATCATCAGCTCCTGTTCCTCTGCCTGAAGAAATATTTTCTTGATCAGATAAAGACTCATCGCTTCTTTATCAAAAAAGCGGGCAAAGGCGCCCTGTTTGATTCCATCATAAAGGGCAATTGCCTTAGACCTTAAAAACAGCGAGGCATCTGGCTTACATTCCAGAGAATAATCTCCACTGACTGTCCACAGAAGATTTCGGATCCGGTTTTCCAGTTCCATCTGAAATTCATCCAATTCCACAGGATCTGCTCTATTCATAAACATCCGTCCTTGTCCAGCTTTCCGGAATCCTGGTAGCTACCACGTCCTCCACAATCTCTTTTTCAAATATATCAAAGGTTTTATTGATTACACCCATACGCACGGCCAGAGAAGGAGCCAATCCGGTATCCACAATTTTCATAGCTGCCAAAAGCCCACGAAGATCCAGAGATTTTGTGGAAATTTCTCCATTCATAGCTTTTTTCTGAAGATCCAGAAACACTCCGGAAAACTGTTTCACAGCTTCTTTTCTGGCATTTGGAACCCACTTGCCAAAAATAAAGGCAAGACTTTCCTCGGTCTGGGGCGGCATTTCAATCACCAGAAATCTGGACACAAGTGCTTCATTGAGTTCTCTTGTCCCTGCATATCCGTAATTCATTGTCCCAATAAAGCGGGCTGCCGGATGGAGGTCAATTTTATCATACCCTGGCACATCAATAGACCGGCGATAATCTAATGTGGCATGAAGCACAGAAACCGCATCGTTTTTTGCCATATTGATCTCGTCCAGAATCCCAAATCCTCCATGTTCTGCACACTGGTAAATACTTCCTTTCCGAAGCTGAACCTGATTATCCACAAAAGTATCTGTTCCAATCAGATCAGCGCTGTTGGTATTTACATGGAAGGAAACATTGTATGCCGGCCGATGGAACAGATAGGCCAGATTCTCTGCCAGAATATTTTTTCCCGTGGCCTTTGGTCCGGTAAGAAGGAGATTTTCTCCCTGAAGAATTCCTGCTATGGCCATTTCCAGAATTTCCTTTCCATAAAAAGGAATGGATGGTTTCACCAGGCGGGAGGCAGCCTCTTCCGCCACAGGGTAGGTCTTACGAAATTCTTCCACCTGTTTGATTAGAACAGGAGAAACCCCCTGTTCTTCTAAAAACTGTAATTCACTCATAATTCTCCTTTTTTTGTAAAAGAGGCTGCAGTTCACAGCCTCTTTTCTCATTTCCATATTATATTTTTATTTCTAAAAGAAATTTTATACTTCAAAAATCAGATCACCATAGGATGGCATCGGCCACATTTCCTTGTCCACAATCATTTCCAGTTCATCCACCGGACGACGAAGGTCTTCCATAGCCTGAACCACACGGTCACGGAAGAAACGGGCACGATCATGACCCTCTGGAACAGAATTTACTTCCTGAACCAGTTTCTTTAAGGTAGTCATAGCCACATTGGTTTCTTTCAGAAGCTCTGTGGTCTTTTCCAGAAGTTCCATCTGTACACTGACGTCAAGCGCCCCCACGGCCCGGATGGAATTGATGGAATCTGCCAGAACAGTGGTATATTTAATTACAGCTGGAATGATCTGTTTGGTGGCGATATCAATCATGGTTTTTGCTTCAATGTTGATTGCTTTGGAATAAATCTCATACTGAATCTCTGCGCGGGATTCCAGCTCTGTTCTGGTAAATACCCCAAAGGATTCAAACAAATGTACCGCCTTTTCTGTGGTAAGAGCAGGAATTGCATCCACCATGGAGGGAAGATTGGGAAGGCCTCTTTTTTCTGCCTCTTCTGCCCACTCCGGTGCGTATCCGTTTCCGCTGAATACAATCCGCTGATGTTCAATGGCATATTCCTTAATCAGATCATGAACGGCAAGTTCAAAGTCCGGAGCTGCTTCCAAACGATCTGATGCCTCACGGAAAGCTTCTGCCGCAATGGTATTAAGCACCACATTACATTCTGAAATAGAATCTCTGGAACCAACCATACGGAATTCAAATTTGTTTCCGGTGAACGCAAAAGGAGAAGTACGGTTCCGGTCTGTGGCATCCTTAAGGAAATCAGGAAGAGTGCGTACTCCTGTCTCCAGCTTTTTCCCTTTGATACTGTGAGTTGCCATACCGGTACTAATTAACTGATTCAGTACATCTTCCAGCTGTTCCCCCAGGAACACTGAAATTACAGCCGGCGGGGCTTCATTTCCACCAAGACGATGATCGTTTCCCACATCTGCTGCAGATTCCCGCAGAAGATCTGCATGGGTATCCACTGCCTTTAAGATACAGGTGAGAATCAAAAGAAACTGAATATTTTCATGGGGGGTCTTTCCCGGCTCCAAAAGATTAATGCCATCGTCTGTGGTCAGAGACCAGTTGTTATGCTTTCCGGAACCATTGACTCCCACAAAGGGTTTTTCGTGGAGAAGACAACGCATATTATGTCGGCTGGCCACTTTTTTGAGAATCCGCATCATCATCTGGTTATGGTCTGCTGCAATATTCGCCGGCGCATAAATCGGCGCAAGCTCATGCTGCGCAGGCGCTGCCTCATTGTGCTGTGTTTTTGCAGAAATCCCCAGCTTCCAGCATTCTTCATTTACTTCCTTCATATAAGCGGAAATTCTCTGACGAATGGTTCCCAGATAGTGGTCATCCATCTCCTGTCCTTTGGGAGGCATTGCTCCAAAAAGAGTTCTCCCCGTATAGGTCAGGTCTTTACGCTGCAGCCATTTTTCTTTGTCAATAAGGAAATACTCCTGCTCCGCTCCCACAGAAGGGGTCACCTTCTTGGAGGTGGTGTTTCCAAAGAGGCGGATCAGACGAAGGGCTTCTTTATTGATCGCCTGCATGGAACGGAGAAGCGGTGTTTTCTGATCCAGCGCCTCTCCTGTGTAGGAACAGAAAGCGGTTGGGATACAAAGGGTTCCTCCTGCCGCATCATGACGCACAAAAGCCGGCGAGGTACAATCCCATGTGGTGTATCCTCTGGCTTCAAAAGTAGCTCTCAGTCCTCCGGAGGGAAAAGAGGAAGCATCCGGTTCTCCCTTGATCAGTTCTTTTCCGGAAAAGCTCATCAACACCTTACCATTTTCCATTGGAGCTGTAATAAATGCATCGTGTTTTTCTGCAGTCACGCCGGTGAGAGGCTGAAACCAGTGGCTGTAATGGGTGGCTCCTTTTTCGATGGCCCATTCCTTCATTTCATGGGCAACCACATCTGCAATTTCCAGTGAAAGTTCCTTGCCTTCCTGAATGGTTTTCTTCAAATCCTTATAGATTTTTTTCGGAAGACGTGCCTGCATGACAGAGTCATTGAACACATCGCAGCCAAAGGTTTCTACCACATCAATATATTCTCCCATTGTCGTTCTCCTTTATTGTTGGTATTTTATTTTTTCGTGGGTTTACTGCTCGTCAAATATAAATTCAGCGCACCGTGGTGATTTTCAATCTCTACTTCTTTTGTATCTCCTCCATATTCTCCATCCAGGGTCCATGGAACTTCTTCTTCTGATTCAATGAACAGTTTTTTGCTCTTAAAGGAATAGATCAGGTCTGTATTATCCTCTGCGATGAGAATCGAAGCCAGAATTTCCTGCAGTTCCAACGGATTCTTCGGTCTGGTGATCATGGTCACCTCGAAAAGCCCATCATTCATATCCACGTTTTTTCCGGTTAGATTCTTGAATCCTCCCACAGACCGTGAATTTGTCACCATTCCAAAGATAAAATCATCCTCAAAGCTCATCTCTTCCGTTTCCACTTTCATATGGTAGGATTTGATATCAAAAAGCCGCTTCACTCCTTCCAGCACATAGGCCACATGCCCCAGAATATTTTTCAGATCCTGATCGGTCATATACGCCACATCTGTAAACAATCCAAAGGCTGCAATATAAGCAAAGGTCTGCTGGTTAAACCGGCCAATGTCGCACTGGTACAGCGTTTCTTCCATAATCATGGAAGCTGCATCCACCATATTCTTGGGCATAAACAGACTGTTTGCGAAATCATTGGTACTTCCCGCAGGAATATATCCAAGGGGAACTGAACTCTTGGATTCCATAATTCCCATAACTACTTCATCCAGCGTACCATCTCCACCGCTGCAAACAATCAGATCCACCTGATTGGAATACTCCTTTGCCTGCTCATAAGCATCTTTTGCGCACTGGGTGGCATGAATCACAACCTCATAGCCGCCTTTGTTAAAGATATCCACAACATCCAGCAGGTGCGTTTTGATTTTTCCCTTTCCTGCCTTGGGGTTAAATATAAACAACAATCTTTTTTTCAAAACAATTCCTCGATTCTTCCTTGATATTCCTACATATAGATATCACATCCATAAGTATCCCTGTAGATTCTTCATACGTATTAATATAAAAAAAACCTCAGTAAAAGTCAATCGTTAGTTTTCTTTCTATTTCATCGATCGAGTAGGAGGCGGTGACTAACCGCCGTCCTCTCACACCACCTAGCATACCGT
>CALCDJ010000057.1 GCA_937900135.1 uncultured Blautia sp.
GTGGTGCCGATGCACGAACAGGAGAGGGTAAGCGCCCTGATGCAGAGCAGGAGGTGACGAAAGTGAAGAAAAGAAAGAAAAAGATAAAAACACTGGACATCGTACTGCTTTGTGTATTCGGGTATATGATCTATCTGAACTGGCAGACGCTGGAAGTGTTTAAAGAATTTGGTTCTGCACCGGAAACGGCGTGGTGCGCACTGATTGCAGCACTGATCGGTGAATGTGGAATCTGTGGCTGGATCAAGACCAGCAAGGAGCGGAACCGTAGAAAAAAGGAAGAAACAGATGATTTTGAAATGGAAGAAGATCAGGAGGATGAAGAATTATGAGTATGGAAGTATTTTTGATGTTACTTATTGGCGTGTCTGTATTTACAGCACTGGTGACTGAAGCGGTTAAAAAGATTATGGACGAGGCTGGGAAGGTCTACAAGTCCAATATCCTTGCGGGCGTGGTATCCGTTGCATTGTCTATTGCCGCCGGAGCTGGATACATGGTTATGGCAGAGGCACAGATTAATGCTAAGATGGCGGTGATTTTGATTGCATTGGTACTGTTAAGCTGGCTGTGTGCGATGGTTGGCTATGATAAGGTTATGCAGGCGATTACACAGATTAAGGTAAGCAAAGCACAGGAGGGAACGAAATGAAATTTAGCGAAGCATTCTCAGCGATGAAAGCTGGATATAAAGTAAAACTTCCATCATGGGGAGGATATTGGTTCTGGTCAAAAGAGAAACAGACTATCATTATGCACACAAAAGACGGAGATGAACTTGATATTCGGGAAACAGAAATTCCGGATTATACTTTTGGAAATATTTGTTCCGAAGAATGGCAGTATGCTGATGAAGCAAATTGCCCTGAACTGGGAGGGGTAGCAACATTTGCGTTTGGTGATGCCATCAAATACCTGAAGCGCGGCTTGAAAGTTGCAAGAAAAGGCTGGAACGGGAAAAACCAGTACATCCAGCTTGCAACAGGCATCTCTTACAAAGATGCTGACGGTGAGATCGTGAACTGTGAACACGATGCAATCGGTAACATGGCAATAGCCTTTGTTGGAACATCTGGCGTGCAGATGGGATGGCTTGCATCACAGGCAGATATGCTTGCTGATGACTGGGTATTTGCTTAATGATTTCAGAGGGCGGGAAACCGTCCTCTTTTTGATTGGAGGGATTAATATGTTTAGAATCATGGGAAAATCCGTAGCAACCGCAGATCAGATGCGAAGCTACATTAAAAGAGTAAATCCAGCGGTACCACAATCCGTATTGGATATGATTCCATTTTATCTTACAGAAGGTAAAGTAGAGGGTGTCCGTGGAGACATTACTTTTGCGCAGAGTTGTCTGGAGACAGGAAACTTTACCTTTAAAGGCAGCGCTGTCACACTGGATCAGAACAATTTCGCCGGAATAGGCGTTACCAGCAACGGTATGAAGGGCAACAGCTGGAAGACACCACAGCTTGGCATTCGGGCGCAGATCCAGCATCTGAAAGCCTATGCCAGTGACGATCCGTTGACTGGTGCCTGTGTAGACCCACGTTTTAAGTATGTCCGTCGGAATTGCGCAGAATATGTGGAACATCTCGGTATCCAGGAGAATCCGCAGCACTGTGGCTGGGCTGCTGGGAAAAATTACGGGAAGAAAATCATTCAGATTTTGAACGACATTTTAAAGGAGAGCGGAAAAGCAGAGAAGCCGCAGAAAGGAGAAAAAGGAATGAAGTATTTTATTTGTGTTGGACATGCAAACTATGGCGGAGGAGTAATCAGCTCCGCAGACGGAACGAAATACGGCGGAGTAAATGAGTACAAGTATAACAAGGAGCTTGCGCCACATGTCGTAAAATGGCTGGAAAAGGCAGGACATAAGGCGGTGCTGTGCATTGCGCCGGAAGGCAAGCTGCACTCCTTAAATGAGGAGATTAACTACTTTATCGGCGAGGAGCATAAAGATGATTACGACCTGTCTGTGCAGCTACACCTTAACGCCTTTAATGGCAGCGCGCACGGTACCGAGGTATATGCGTATAATGCCGAGGGATTAAAGGTTGCTGACCGGATCTGTAAAAAACTGGCTACCGTTTGGACAGACCGTGGTGCCCAGATCAAGACCGGCCTGTACTGGACCCGTAAGACAAAAGCAAAGGCCGTGCTGATCGAGTCCTTTTTCTGTGACAGCAAAACAGATTGCCAGAAGGCTCAGAAGCTCGGTATGGACACTCATGCCAAACTGATTGCGGAGGGAATTG
This sequence comes from uncultured Blautia sp., assembly GCA_937900135.1. GTDB lineage: Bacteria > Bacillota > Clostridia > Lachnospirales > Lachnospiraceae > Blautia_A. The sequence goes on from CALCDJ010000057.1 coordinate 2,265, forward strand.
TAGGCAAGAGCATTTCCGGAAGCATCAGCAAGCCTTCCAGTAAACCTACAACTCCAGCAAAACCAGCCGTTAAGGCTAAATATATTGTGCAGGCTGGGGCTTTTTCTGACAGAAAGAACGCTGATACTCTGGTCAAGAAACTCAAAGCAAAAGGATTTGATGCGATCATCAAAGAAGCGTAATTTTAATAAAAACAGCCAGAGGGTTAATCCCCCTGGCTTTCTTTTTGCGTTATTGTATCATCTTTTTTAATAGTTTTGTTTTTTAATGGTCACATACTAGTCACAAGCAAAGCCCGGAAAGCCGCTAAATAAGCGGAAAGAAGAAATTTTTTCTTTAGAGAATAATTAGAGATTTTCATGGTATTCTGAAAAAAACATAGGGAAGGACAAAAAAGAGATGAAAAAAAGAAAAGGAGCCTTCTATGGCTTTTTATTTATTTTCCCCAGTTTTTTTGGGGTTTGTATTTTCTGGCTGATCCCTTATCTGGATGTGATCCGGCGTTCTTTCTTCAGCGCTGTGAGCAATCAGTTTACCGGATGGGAAAATTACCGGACAATTTTTCACAATCAGGCTTTTTTGCTGGCCGCAGGAAATACCCTGCGTTTTTTTGCAATCTGCATTCCACTTCTGGTAGCGTTGTCTTTGCTGATTGCAGTTTGTCTGACCAGGCAGAAAAAAATGCAGCTCTTAAAAAGTATGTTTTTACTGCCTATGGCCATTCCGGTGGCATCGGTGGTGCTATTATGGAAACTTTTGTTTGATAGCCAGGGTCTTCTGAATCATCTGCTTTCTTTGTTTTCCATAGAAAGCATCGACTGGATGCATACGGGCGCTTCCTTTTTTGTACTGGTAATCAGTTATTTGTGGAGAAATCTGGGATACGACATTGTGCTTTGGGTAGCAGGGCTTTCGGCCATTCCAACGGCTCTGTATGAAGCAGCCAGAGTAGATGGTGCCGGAGAATGGAAATGTTTTATTAAGATTACCATGCCAAATCTGCTGCCTTCACTGTTTACCATTGTGGTATTGTCGCTGCTCAATGGATTTAAAGTGTTCCGTGAGGCATACCTGGTGGCTGGGGATTATCCCCAGGATCAGATGTATCTTCTTCAACATTTGTTTAACAACTGGTATCGGGATTTATCCCTGGATAAAATGGCAGCGGCAGCGGTGGTAACCGGAGGCGTGATTCTGGTGTTGATTCTGCTGCTGCGAAGAGCATGGGAAAAGGAGGCATAGAAAATGAAAAGAACAGTAACTGTATTTCTGAGTATTTTTGCATGTATTTCTGTGCTTCCGGTTTTGTTTCTGCTCATTGGCTCTTTTATGGGAAATATGGAAATCAGAGAGTTGTTGTTTCCCATCCTTGGAGAGGCAGAAGGATTTGCTTCCTGGAAGCTGATGCCCAGATATCCCACCATACGCTCCTATGTGGAACTTCTCTTGGATACACCGGGATTTTTTGTGATGTTCTGGAATTCTGTAAAAATCACAGTGGGGGTTCTGGCAGGCCATCTTCTGGTGGGGGTTCCTGCTGCCTGGGGTTTTGCCCGTTATACCTTTCCCGGTAAGAAACTGTTGTTTACCTTATACATTGGATTGATGATGATGCCTTTTCAGGTGATGATGCTGAGCAATTATCTGGTTCTTGACCGCCTTCACCTGTTGGACTCTCTTTTGGGGATTGTCCTTCCGGCTGTATTTTCCACCTTTCCCGTTTTTATTATGTACCGGTTTTTTCAGGGGCTTCCAGAAGCCCTTCTGGAGTCAGCAAGACTGGACGGTGCAGGAGAGGGGGCAATCTTTTTCAGGCTTGGAATTCCCCTTGGATCACCGGGAATGATATCAGCGATAGTTCTTGGATTTCTGGAGTACTGGAATCTTATTGAACAGCCCATGGCATTTTTGAAAACAAAAGAGTTGTGGCCATTATCTCTGTTTTTGCCGGACATTACTATGGAGGATGCAGGCATTGCCTTCGCAGCCTCAGTGATGGTTCTCATTCCTGCGCTTCTGGCATTTCTGGCCGGGCAGGATTATCTGGAACAGGGAATTGTTTCCACAGCAATAAAAGAATAAAGGAGAACGCTTATGAATCGTAAAAAACTGCTTCAATGGTTTGTCCTGTTTTTTGCAGCCATGTTTTTACTTACTTTTCTGTCAAGGACAGTAGATTCTGTGAGTGTGGCAAAAGTAAAAGTAAATAGTATCCAGAATCAGATGATTACACATGGGGTGTCTGGAACAGGAAAGATAGAAGGAACCAAAGAACTGGCAATTTTTGCAAAGGAAGGACAGAGAATCAGTGAAATCCATATACAGGAGGGGCAAAATGTAAAAAAGGGAGATGTTTTATTTCAATTATCCATAGAGACATTAGAAGAAAGCATCGAAGAGAAAAAGGGCGAAATCCTGGAGCTGAAAGGAAAAATAAAAGATCTTTCCAGTGAGAAGGAACTTGCAGAAGAAAAAAAGGCACAGGAACAGCTTCGGGCAGAGGAAAACTATGAAACAGCAGTAAAAAATGGAGAAATCAATATGGCCAATGCCCAGATGGAAGTGGATGTGGCCAGACAAAAGCTTCAGAACTATCTGAACAAGATAAGCAGATATCCACAAAAAGCAGATCCATCTCAGGAACAGGCGCTCAGGGATGATGCGCGGGCAAGGGAAGAGGCTCAGAATCAGGTTATTATGTCAAGAAATCAGGAAGTGAAGGAGGCAGAACGGGCTCTGGAGGATTCCAGGATGGAAACCGCATCAGACAGCACCCTGGAAATCACGAAGCAGCAGCTGGAAGGGAAGAAAAAAGAGCTGAATTCTTTAAAAAAACTGAAAAAGAAAAAGGGAATCTTCAAGGCTCCATCAGACGGAGTGGTAAAAAGTATTTCTGTTTCCACAGGATCTCAGACTACGCAGGAGGCGGCAGTAATTCTTTATCAGACAGAAGGAGAACTGAAAATGACCGGTACTATTTCCAGAGAGGATTTAAAATATGTGGAAAAAGGAGCGAAAGTACAGTTGGAGGGAAGCAATGGAGCAAAGGTCTCAGACGCCAGTCTTTTATCGGTTTCCCAGTCAGAAGAAGGGGGAGAAACACGGCAGATCACGGTGATGGTTCCAGAAGGAAAGTTTTCCATTGGAGAAACCGTGGAATTTGAGATCCAAAAAGATGCCGGTCCATATAAATGCTGTGTGCCTGTGTCTGCCTTATATGGAGCAGAAGGCCAGGAATATGTATACGTTCTGGATACGGAAAAGACGGTACTGGGAGAGGTGCAGGTGGCAAGAAAGGTCAGCGTAAACATAAAAGAAAGAAATGAAACAACCGCAGCTTTGCAGGAGGGAATTTTGTCCACTTCACAGAAAGTCATTGTAGAGAGTGACCGGGCCATTGAGGAGGGCAGCCGGGTGCGGCTGCAGGAATCATGAAGGGAAAGGGCAGTCCGGAGTTTTTTGCATTTGCCAAAAAAGGGATTCTGTGGCTGTTGATATTGATTTTTTATTTTTTGGGACTGCTGTCCTATGGAAGGATTCAAAATTCAGAGTCAGTTCCGGTATATTTTTCTTCTTCTTACCCAGATGGGAACAGAGTCAGGGAAATTTTGGAAAGAGAGAAGGAAGGAAAAAATCCAAGAGGACTGTGTTTCTACTGGGATGGAGGAAGTACAGAGCTTTTGGACCCCTTGCAGGGAAGAAAGGCAGAGGCGCTTTTAGGAGGTGTTTGTGGAGATGCCATGTGGTATGATGTGCGCTCCAACGGATTTTCTGAGGCAGACAGCAAAGGATGTCTGATCGATGAAGAAACGGCAGCTGCTCTTTTTGGGGGAGCAGAGCCCGTTGGAAGAACGGTGGAGCTTCAGGGAAATACTTATCAGGTACGCAGAGTGATTCCGTGGAAGGAACGTCTGGTTCTCATCCCTGGTCCATCGGGAAAAACGGTATATACGAAGGTGTTCTTACAGATTCGGGAGGGAGAAAGCAAAACCAATGCAATTTCCGCATTCCTGATGGCATATGGCTTAGGGGGAAGAAGTGCAGAGGAGGGAAGTCTTTATCTGGGAGCTTTCCTGTTTCTGCTTCTTTTTCCTGGGGCAATTTTGCTTAAGCTGTTTCTGGTGGCACTTAGAGAGCGAAGAAACAGCCGGGAATGGAAGCAACGATGGAGCTGGAATCTGCTCCTTCTGCTGTTGGCTGGGACACTTCTGTATTTACTATGGGAAAAAGTGGAACTTCCCAGAGACTGGATACCTGGAAAATGGTCGGATTTTCAGTTCTTTCCAGATAAATGGAAGGAAGGAAAAGAAAATCTTCGCCTGTTTCTTATGATGCCTAAAACCATGGAACAGGCAGAAAATCTTCTGTGGATGGGAAAATCTATGTGGTACAGCCTCCTCTCTTTTTTCCTTTTTTGCTATTCCTGTGTTGACAGTAGACAGTACGGGGCATATGATGGAAACAGATGGAGGTGTCAAAATGACATATACAATAAGAAAAATAAAAACGAAAGATGAGATTACCAGCTGTGAAAAATTTCTGGTAAATCATTATCAGTGGGTTGAAGGACCTACACCGGTAACTTATGGATATGCCGGATATCTGGAAGGACAGGGCCTGTATGTGAAGATGACTTGTGAAGAGGCAGATCCCCGCAGAGTAGCACAGGAACCAGAGGGAAGGAGCTGTAAAGAGAAAGGGAAAAGAGTCTGTGATGACAGTTCTATGGAAATCTTCCTGGGATTCCCGGAGGAAGATGGAAGTATTTCAGACAATTCTCTGTATGTAAATTTTGAAATCAATCCCAATGGAGTTATGTATGCCACATATGGTTTTGGCAGAAAAGACAGACAATTCATTTCTGATGAGGTTTATGCCAAGGCAGCGGTGAAAACCGTATTGGAAAAAGATGCATGGTCTCTGGAAGTGTTGTTCCCAGAGACATTTCTGGAAGAAATCAGTAAGAAAAAGAGTGGTGAATCCGGAATGATGCTTTACTGTAACTTTTATAAAATATCAGAAACACCGGAAATAGAGCACTATGGAAGCTGGAATCCCATCAACAGTGATACGCCAAACTTTCACCTGCCATCCAGTTTTGGCCAGGCTGTGGTGGAATAGAAGAAAGAATAAAAAAAGATAGTAGAATACTGGTGAGTTGTGGTATAATAAATCAAATAAACAGATTAAGCATACAGGAGGATAAGAATTATGGTATCATTTGATTATGTAATTAAGGACGAGCTTGGAATTCATGCAAGACCGGCGGGACTTCTGGTGAAAACAGCAGGGGGACTTACCAGTAAGATCACTCTTGTGAAGGGAGAAAAACAGGGCGACGCAAAAAAAATCTTTGCAGTTATGGGACTTGCTGTAAAATGCGGCGATGAGGTCACTGTGAATGTGGAAGGCGATCAGGAAGCAGCAGATGCAGAAGTTGTTAAGAAATTCTTTGAAGAAAACCTGTAAGCATAAAGGAGAACGAATTTTATGAGAGTTTTAGAAGGAAAATCTGTATTTTCCGGGATTGCCATTGGTAAGATTTCTATTCTTCAGAAGGTGGATACAAGTGTAAAGCGTATTCATATGGACGATCCGGAAGCTGAAGTAGTTCGTGTGGACGAAGCCAAGAGTAAGGCGGCGATGCAGCTTCAGAAGCTGTATGATAAGGCAGTTCTGGAAGTCGGAGAATCTGGCGCAGCGATCTTTGAAGTTCATCAGATGATGCTGGATGATGAGGATTACCTGGATTCTATCCGGAATATTATCCGTACAGAGAGTGTAAATGCAGAGTATGCAGTAGCCACCACAGGAGACAATTTTTCTGCCATGTTTGCACAGATGGACGACGATTATATGAAGGCAAGAGCAGCAGACGTGAAGGATATTTCTGATCGTCTGATCCGGGTTCTGGCCGGCTGTGGAGACGGAGATCTGGAAGCCTCTGAACCGGTAATCGTAGTGGCAGAGGACCTGGCGCCCAGTGAGACAGTACAGATGGATAAAAGCAAGGTGCTTGCTTTTGTAACCAGAAAGGGCTCTTCCAATTCCCATACAGCAATCCTTGCAAGAACCATGAACATACCGGCTCTTATCAACATCGAATATGATGACAGTATGAACGGCAAGATGGCTGTGGTAGATGGCAGGGCAGGAACCCTTTTGGTGGATCCGGATGCAGAGACTCTGAAAAAATATGAGAATCTGCGGGATGAGGAGCTCCGCCAGAGAGCGATGCTTAAGGAATTAAAGGGCAAGAGCACAGAGACTAAGAGCGGTCATAAGCTGCACCTTTATGCAAACATTGGAAGCCTTTCAGATGTTGCGAATGTACTTGCAAATGATGCCGAAGGCATTGGACTGTTCCGAAGTGAATTTATTTATCTGGAGAAGGACAGCTATCCCACAGAGGAAGAGCAGTTCCAGATTTATAAGACAGTAGCGCAGAACATGGCAGGCAAAAAGGTTATTATCCGTACTTTGGATATTGGGGCAGACAAACAGATCGATTACTTCCAGATGGATCATGAAGAGAACCCGGCTATGGGATATCGCGCCATCCGTATTTGTCTGGATCGACCGGAGGTGTTTAAGACACAGCTTCGTGCATTGTTCCGTGCCAGTGTATTCGGTAATATTTCCATTATGTACCCTATGATCATTTCTGTAACAGAAGTAAAACAGATCAAGGCGATTGTGGAAGAGGTAAAGGCAGAACTCACAGAGCAGGGAATTCCCTTTAAGGCAGATGTGGAGCAGGGTGTCATGATTGAGACACCTGCAGCAGTTATGATCAGTGACCTTCTTGCAAAGGAAGTGGATTTCTTCAGTATTGGAACCAATGATCTGACACAGTATACCCTTGCCATTGACCGTCAGAATGCCAAACTGGATCATATCTATGATTCCCATCATGAAGCTGTACTGCGTATGATTCAGAGGGTTGTGGATAATGCTCACAAAGAAGGAATCTGGGCAGGTATCTGTGGAGAACTTGGCGCAGATACCACATTGACAGAGCGTTTTGTAAAAATGGGTCTGGATGAATTATCTGTATCTCCAACCTTCGTTCTTCCTGTACGTAAAGTGATCCGTGAAATAGACTGAGTTAAAATTCCCAAAAAAAGAGGGAACAACACGTCCCCTCTTTTTGGGTAATAGGAGAGCGCAGCATAAGCTGCGCTCTTTGCCTGCTGGAAAATTAAAATCCCAGCTTCTCTCCGCAGAGAACAATCTGGATTCTTCCTGGAATTCGGGAGTATCTGGTGACCAGGATCTGGGCACAGATACAGGATGGGCTTAAGCAATTGGAGCATACTCCTGTTTTTGCACAGGGAGTGTCCGCACCTACTCGAATTGCATTGGGAGGACAGGCAAATGTCCGAATGCGCTGGATGGCATCCTGGACGGAAGCACACATTTTGTCCATGCTGGCCAGTACAATAACTTTGGATGGGCCATGGGCAATGCAGGCAACCCGGTTGCTGGCTCCGTCAATGTTGACAAGTTCTCCCTCTTTAGTGAAGGCGTTGGTACTGGTAAGAAAAACATCGGCACATACCATTTTTCCATAAAGTGCGCGGGCTTCCTCCGGGGTTTTTGCGTCTTTGCGGTCAATGACCTGATAATCTCCCTGACAAACAGCATCCAGAACCCCTGCTTCCCTCATGGATTCCGTACCTCCCCAGGTGACAGAAGCGCCTTTGGGTATCATGGAAAGGACTTTCTGGCAGGCTTCTTCTTTGGTGCTGCAATAGCAGGCTTCCATATTATGGCGGGCAAAAGCCTTTTCCAGTGTCTGAGCTGTGAGGAGATTGCTCTCTGATCGATAAGACATAAAGATTCCTCCTTTGTAATAAATTGAGACAATGAATATGGGAATAAAAACATTGCGTAACAATTATAGCATGGGAGATTTTTATTTTCAATTGAGGTGTCGGGGAAAATATGATACACTATACATAACGTCTTGTACACCGAGGCTATATAAAAAAGAAAAGTCTGTTGTTTGCAGATCTGCTTTTGGGATATAGGGAAGATCTGAAACAGTGGGAACATGTATTATGAAAGAAAAAGGAGAAATTATATGGGTAAAATTGCCATTGTGACAGACAGTAACAGCGGCATAACGCAGGAACAGGGAAGAGAACTGGGCATTTCTGTTCTTCCGATGCCTTTTTACATTAATGAAAAAATGTACCTGGAAGGTGTGACCCTGAGTCAGGACGAGTTTTATGAGCGTCTGAAAAAGGACGAGCCGATTTCCACTTCACAGCCCAGCCCGGCAGAAGTATGCGGATTATGGGACAATCTTCTTCGGGAATACGATGAAATCGTGCATATCCCCATGTCCAGCGGGTTGAGCGCATCCTGTGAGACAGCGATGGGACTTGCCAGAGAATACGAAGGGAAGATTCAGGTTGTGGACAACCAGCGGATTTCCGTTACTCAGAAGCAATCTGTTCTGAATGCCCTTGCCCTGGTAAAGGCAGGTAAGAGTGCAGCAGAAATCCGGGAAATCCTGGAAGCTGAAAAAATGGAATCCAGTATTTATATTACCCTGGAGACTTTGAAATATCTGAAAAAGGGAGGAAGGATCACGCCGGCAGCCGCAGCCATTGGTACGGTTCTGAACCTGAAGCCTGTTTTGCAGATTCAGGGAGAAAAACTGGATGCTTATTCCAAGGTACGTGGGAAAAAGCAGGCCAAGCGTACCATGCTTAAGGCAATGCAGGAAGATCTGGAAACACGTTTTGGGGAATATGTGAAGCGGGGAGAAATGTGTCTTCAGGCAGCTTACACCGGAAATCGTGAAGAAGCCGAAGAATTTAAGAAAGAGATCGAAGAAATGTTCCCAGGCTATGAAGTGTGTATGGATCCCCTGTCACTTAGTGTGGCCTGTCACATCGGCCACGGAGCGCTGGCAATCGCATGTGCCAAAAAAGTGACAGTTTAATACACCATGCAGAAGCAAATTAGAAAAAATGAAATATGAGGAGCCAACAGAGATATGAAAAAACTTATGGAACAGATGGCAGAAGAGCTTTCTGCCGCATTTGAAAAAGCAGGTTATGATCCTGCCTATGGAAAGGTGACTGTTTCCAACAGACCGGATTTATGTGAATTTCAGTGTAACGGAGCTATGGCAGGCGCCAAGGCATATAAAAAAGCTCCATTTATGATTGCAGATGAGGTTGTGGAGAACCTTGCAGACAGTTCTGTATTTTCCATGGCAGAGGTGGTAAAACCAGGTTTTATCAACTTGAAGGTAAAAGAAGAATTTTTGGCAGACTATCTGAAAAAGATGGATGCAGACGAGACACTTTCTGTTACCAGAGCAGAACAGCCTAAGACCATCATCATCGACTACGGCGGACCGAATGTAGCCAAGCCTCTTCATGTGGGACATCTTCGTTCTGCAATCATTGGAGAGAGCATCAAACGGATTGGAAGATATATGGGGCATAAGATGATCGGAGATGTGCATCTGGGAGACTGGGGTCTGCAGATGGGACTGATTATCACAGAACTGAAGCACAGACAACCGGAACTGGTGTATTTTGACGACAGCTATACGGGAGAATATCCGAAGGAAGCTCCATTTACCATCAGTGAACTGGAAGAAATTTATCCCTGTGCCAGTGGAAAATCCAAAGAAGATGAGGCATACCGCAATGAGGCTCTGGAAGCGACACACCTTCTGCAGCAGGGCAAACCAGGGTATAAAGCTCTCTGGAACCACATTCTGAACGTATCCGTTTCAGACTTGAAGCGAAATTACGAAAATCTGAATGTATCCTTTGACCTCTGGAAAAAAGAATCCGATGCGCAGCCATATATTCCGGCTATGATCGAAGAAATGAAAGAAAAAGGCTTTGCCTACGAAGATCAGGGCGCTCTTGTGGTAGATGTGAAGGAAGAGACAGATACGAAGGAGATTCCTCCATGTATGCTCTTAAAATCAGATGGCGCATCTCTTTATACCACCACAGATCTTGCTACGATTGTAGAAAGAAGAAAACTTTTTGATCCAGATGAAATTCTCTATGTGGTAGACAAGCGTCAGGAACTGCATTTTATCCAGGTATTCCGTTGTGCAAGAAAGACAGGTCTGGTAAAGGAAGACACCAAACTTTCTTTCCTGGGCTTTGGTACAATGAATGGAAAGGACGGCAAACCATTTAAGACCAGAGACGGCGGAGTGATGCGTCTGGAAAACCTTATCGCAGATATCAACGAAGAAATGTACCACAAAATTGTGGAAAACCGCAGCGTAAAAGAAAAGGATGCTACTGAAACAGCCAAAGTTGTGGGAATGTCTGCGATTAAATACGGAGATCTTTCCAATCAGGCGACAAAAGATTACATCTTTGATGTGGACAGATTCACTTCTTTTGAGGGAAATACCGGTCCTTATATCCTGTATACCATCGTTAGAATCAAATCCATCCTGAATCGCTATGAGGAAGCTGGCGGTGATCTTCAGGCGGGAGAACTTCTTCCGGCAGTCAACGAAAGCCAGAAGAATCTGATGCTGGAACTGACAAAGTTCGGCGCAACTGTAGAAACAGCATTTGAAGAAAAAGCGCCTCATAAAATCTGTGCATATATTTATGAGGTATCCAACGCATTTAACAGCTTCTATCACGAAACCAAGATTTTGAGTGAGGAAGACCAGGCGCAGAAGGAATCCTTCCTGAAGCTTCTTAAGCTTACACAGAAGGTACTGGAAACCAGTATTGATCTTCTCGGATTTTCTGCACCAGATCGGATGTAATACCGATTCCTCTTTTCCATACAGGAATCTCTTTGGGAGTGTACCTCCCTGGAGGTTCCTGTTTTTCTTCTGCAGGAATCTTTTATAAAAAGTTAAGAAACAGAAGAATCAAACTGTGTTATAATCAGAGAACAGAGAAACAAAATTCTTTTACATCTATCTTTTACTGGTGTTCTGCCAGTGAAATTTCCCAACGGATATTGATTATTGGATACCAGACCAGAAGGAAGGTGATGGGATCAGTCTTACTGGAATTATATTAAAGAAGAGATATTGTATTCTGGAACAGATAAGCCAGGGGGGAGGAGGCAGACTGTATCTGGCCAGAGATCTGGAACTGGGAAGCCTTTGGGCTGTGAAGGAGATTCCCCTTTCAGGAAAAAAAGAAGCCAAGCTCCAGCTCCTTCTGCATCATCCCTCCCTTCCCAATATGGTGGACTATGTGGAACGAGGGGAATTTGGTTACCTGGTGATGGAATATATCCGGGGAAAATCCCTCTCTCAATGGATGGAAGAAGGGAGAAGTTTTTCTTTAGAGGAACTTTTGGGGATTGCCGGGGATGTGGCAGAGGTTTTGGACTATCTCCATAAGCGTAAGCCTCCGGTTTATTATGGAGATCTGAAACCGGAGAATCTGATGCTGACCCAGGAGGGGAAGCTGTATCTGGTAGACTTGGGAAGTGCAGTACAGGGATATCGGGACCTGCAGCAGGTTTGCCTGGGAACCAGGGGGTATGCGGCGCCGGAACAATATCAGGGACGAATGAATGCGGCCAGTGATGTGTACGCCTTTGGTAAGACATTGTGGGCGCTTATGGGCAGAAAAAAATGGAACTATCTCCTGAGACAGCCGGGAATCCTTCTTCTGGTGGCAAGGTGCTGCCGAAAAAAAGAAAAAAACAGGATTTCCAATATGGAAACCATCAAAAAGAAATGCGCTGCATTGTCCAGGGTGGGAAGAGGACTGGGAGCTTTTCGTCTGCTTTTTTTTATCCTGCTCTTTATGGGCGCAGGACTGGTTGCCGCCGGAATTCTTTTTCTGGGTCATACATCCGGGAAACCACAGGAAAAATCCTTTCCGGAGACGCTGACAGAAGTAACACAGAGATATTACGAGTCAGACTTTCAAAAGGGCTCCCCGGATAAAAGGAAGGATATCTGCAAGAAGACAGAAAAAAAATTACAGGAGGCTTTGAAACGCTATTCTGGATCAGAGGAACAGAAGCGCCTTCTCTTACTGTTGGCATTAAATGCAGAACTGGCAGAAAACGAGAAACATACCAGACAGTATTATGAACAGCTGTTGCTTTATCATCCGGATTGTGAAGAGGGATATGAGGAATATGGCAGTTATTTATGGAGAATCGGGAAATGGGAAGAAAGCCTCAAATGTTACCAGGCATTTGAAAAAGCAAAAAAACAGGGGCTGATCGGGGAGGGGCACAGTCCCAACTGGAAGCTCTGGGAAGAAAGAATTCATGGGTATCTGAATCGAAAAGAAGAGAAGGAGGGAGATACATGAAGCAAAAACGATCACTAATCATAAAATTGGGAATCCTGGTGTTGTTATGTGGGGCGCTGGGAAGAACCAGCTATGCTATGGATCTGGGGGGATTTGAGGTACAGATGGGAACAGGAGAAGCAGCTTTTCCACTGGAAGAATGGGAGGGAGCGCCGCAGGTTCCCATAGAGCCGGAGGGGAGTTTTCAGGAAGAAACCAGAGGGGAAGTGGAACTTCCCGGGGAGTTTCCTGTTTCAGATGGGGCAGGAGAAATTCCGGAAATGGTTCCCTATCCGGAAATCCTTCCTGTGCCGGAGAATGTTCCCTATCCGGAAGTGATGGAGGAGCCGGTAATTCAGGAATTTCCACCAATGAGTGTTCCAAACCAAAGCGAAAAGCTTCCGAAGAGTACACCTGTTCCCACAGAATCCCCTACAGAATCCCCCACAAAATCCCCTACAGAATCTCCAACAGTATCGCCAACACCTTCCCCAACACGGATTCCCTCTCTGGTTCCCACAGCAACAATAGCGCCAACTGACCGCTCCACTCCCATTCTGGAAGAGAAAAAAGAAGAATTGGAAGTACAGTACAAAAGTCATCGTTTTTTAAAAGGCCAGGCCGTTGCCCTTTCTCTTCCTTCTTCTGGAACAATCCATGTGCTTTCCTGCCGGGTCAATGGGCAGGAAAAGCCTTTCCAGTGGAAGGGAAACACTTTGCTGGTTCCTTATGAAGAAAAGGAAGATGCGTATCTGGAAATGTTACTTCTTTGTGAATCACATAGACGCTTTTGAGAAAAAATGGTACAATAACAGAGAAATGCTGGAAAGCTTTCCAGCAAATAATCATACCCAGGAGGAGTTTAGGTTTATGTATCGTGCGATTTTATTCGATTTGGATGGAACATTGACAGAATCCGGGGAGGGAATCACGAAATCAGTACAGTATGCACTGGAGAAAATGGGACGTCCCCAGCCGGACCGTTCCAGTCTGCTGGTTTTTGTGGGACCGCCTCTTTTGGAACAGTTTATGAAATATGCAGACCTGACAGAGGAAGAAGGAAGAAAGGCTGTGGAATATTACCGGGAAAGATATTCAGTAACTGGTATCTACGAAAACAAACCCTATCCTTATGTACGGGAAATGCTGGAAGAGCTTCGCAGAAAGGGATATCTTCTGGCAGTGGCATCTTCCAAGCCAGAGCATTTTGTACGAAAAATACTGGATTATTTCCAGCTGACCGAATATTTCCAGGAAATTGTGGGAAGTGAAATGAATGGCACCCGTACCAGAAAATCTCAGGTAATTGAAGAAGCGCTGAAACGGATGAAGATGGAAGATCAGAGAGAAAAGGTATTGATGGTGGGAGATAAAGAGCATGATGTTCTTGGCGCAAGAGAAGCGGGACTGGAGTGCGTGGCAGTTTCCTATGGATATGGGACCATGGAAGAGCTTACTGCTGCCAGACCTTTACAGATCGTGAATTCTCCAAAGGAACTTCTTGATTTTTTCGACTGACCCCTCTGCGCAGGCAATCCCACTTTTTATTGGTGTGGAGGGTTCTTAGTCCCCTGCTTTTGTGGTTTCTTGTAACTCAGCTTGCAGGAAGTGCTTTGCTGTTCCTTTTCCAACAGAAATATGGTACGGGAATACAGGTTTATTATGATCATATCCTTGTGATCACCGGGATTTGCAATGTGATTCTCACAGCAGCGGCGTTGTTTTGCTACAAAAAGGATAGCATAAGAAGAGCCGCCGGAGGTCTGGTTCAGGGAAAGATTCCTGTGAAATGGCAGGAGGGTGTCTGGCTGCTTTTCATAGGTGCAGGAGTGAGCCATATGATGAATCTGGTCATGGCGGTGCTTCAGCTGTTTCTGCAGGACACTACCTATCAGGAAAATATGGGAAGAATTACAGAAGGGAAGAGCTTTTTTACCCTGGTTCTGGTTATGGGAATCATTGGACCTCTGGCGGAGGAACTGATTTTCCGGTGGCTGTTGTACCTGAGACTTCGGGATCATCTGGGCCTTTGGATTTCTGCAGGAATTTCTGGTTTGCTCTTTGGCATTTATCATGGAAATCTGTTTCAGGGAATCTATGCTACTATTCTTGGGATGGGTTTTGCATGGATTTTTGAATGCACAGGAAATCTCTGGAGCAGCGTTCTCCTTCACATAGGGGCGAATGTATGGTCTCTTGTTTTTCCAAAAATCGCCCTGCCTCTGGCAGACAGTCCTGTGGCTGGTATTTTGATTCTTGGGGTCTTCGTTTTGTTTGGAGTAACTGTGGCAGGACTTCTTTATTTTGCTAAGAAGAAAAAAACTTATCCAGGCCGGCGAATCTAAAAGTATATATGGTATAAAAAGGAACAGGAAGCTGAAAAAAAGGCTTCCTGTTTTTCTGTGGGCAGAGAGAGTTCCGAGGAAGGGATGGATTTTCCAATAAGTAAAAGAAAAAAGTTGACAATCTGGATTTGATTTGTTAAGATATAACCATACCCCGGTGGGGTGTATAGAACATAACTACATCCATAAAAGGAGGAAGCCAATGAAAGCGGATCGAAAAAAAATAGAACGTCTGTTAAAGACAGCAAGGGGACAGATAGACGGTATTCTCCGCATGGTGGAGGAGGATCGATACTGTATTGATATTTCTCATCAGCTTATGGCAACAGAGGCAATCCTGAATAAAGTCAATAAAGAGATTTTAAGCGCCCATTTGAAGAATTGTGTTTCTCATGCGGAAACACAGGAAGAAATGGAAGAGAAAATTGATGAATTGGTTTCCATGCTGGGGAAAATCCTGAAATAAAGAGGAGGCAAGTAATGAAAGAAAAGTTTGATGTAACGGGTATGACCTGTTCCGCCTGCTCTTCCAGAGTGGAAAAGTGCGTTTCCAAACTTCCGGGTGTGGATCAGGTCACAGTGAATCTGCTTACCAACAGTATGCAGGTCGAATATGATGAAAGTGTCCTGAATGAGCGGCAGATCATAGATGCAGTGGTAAAAGCCGGATATGGAGCAAGTTTAAGAACAGAACATCAGCCAGGCGATACCAGGAGTGTTGTGAAGGCTTCCCAGGGAGAAAATCCTGCAGAAGCAGAACAGAAACAGATGAAATTTCGGATGAAGGTGTCTTTTTTGTTCCTGATTCCTTTGATGTATGTGAGTATGGGGCATATGGTGGGGCTTCCCCTTCCGTCCTTTCTCACTGGTGTGGAGAATGGTGTAAGCTTTGCGTTTACTCAGCTTTTGCTGTGTCTCCCCGTTCTTTATGTGAATCGAAAGTATTTCAGCAAAGGTTTTCAGACTCTGTTTCATCTTTCTCCAAATATGGACAGCCTGATTGCCATTGGTTCCAGCGCATCACTGATCTATGGAATCTTTGCAATTTATCGCATGAGTTACGGTTTGGGCCATGGAGATATGGAACTGGTTCATCGTTATTATCATGATTTGTACTTTGAATCAGCAGCCATGATTCTTGCACTGATCACAGTGGGGAAATATCTGGAAGCCCGTTCCAAAGGAAAGACAAGCGAAGCGATTAAAAAACTAATGGATCTGGCTCCTAAGACAGCCGTGATAGAACGGGGCGGGAAAGAAACAGAAATTCCTGTGGAGAAGGTACAGCCTGGTGATATTGTGGTGGTTCGCCCGGGAAGCAGTATTCCTGTGGATGGATTTATTATAGAAGGAAGTACCAGTGTAGAGGAAGCGGCTATCACAGGCGAAAGTATTCCTGTACACAAACAGGTTAATGATACGGTGATTGGGGCAACCATGAATAAAACTGGATTTATCCGGTTTAAAGCTACCAGGGTGGGGAATGATACAACCTTTTCTCAGATCATCCGTCTTGTGGAAGAAGCCAGCTCCAGTAAGGCGCCGATTGCCAAGATCGCAGATAAGATTGCCGGAATCTTTGTGCCGACAGTAATTGGAATTGCTATGGTAACGGCAATTGTGTGGCTGGCTGTGGGTGCATCCTTTGAATTTGCACTTTCCTGTGCCATTAGTGTACTGGTTATCTCCTGTCCCTGTGCCCTGGGACTTGCCACACCGGTGGCCATCATGGTGGGAACCGGAAAAGGAGCAGAGAATGGAATTTTGATCAAATCAGGAGAAGCGCTGGAAACAGCCCACAGTATTCAGTGTGTGGTTCTGGATAAGACAGGAACCATTACCCAGGGGCATCCTGTTGTGACAGATGTGGAAACTATATGGAAGGACAAAGATTTCCTGGCTCTGGCAGCCGGACTGGAAGCCAAAAGCGAGCATCCCCTTGCGGAAGCAATCCTGGAATTTACCCAGCATAGGAACGTATTACCCTGGGAGGTAGAAGAGTTCCTTTCCCTGCCGGGAAAAGGAGTAAAGGGAAAAATCAAAGGTTCCTGGTATTTTGCCGGAAACAGTCGGATGATGGAAGATGAGGGGATTTCCCTTGACAACTGGAAAGAAAAGATGGAAAAACTGGCAGATCAGGGAAAAACTCCAATGCTGTTTGCGAAGAAGAAAAAGATTCTTGGTGTGATCTCTGTAGCCGATGTGGTGAAACCCACAAGCCGTGAAGCAGTTCATCAGTTGAAGGAACAGGGAATTGAGGTGGTTATGCTGACCGGAGATAACAAACGTACGGCAGAGGCCATTCGGAAAGAACTAAACATCGATCAGGTGATCGCAGAGGTGATGCCTCAGGATAAAGAACGGGAAATTGCCCGTCTTCAGGAACAGGGCAAAAAAGTGGCCATGATCGGAGACGGCGTCAACGATGCTCCTGCTCTGGCAAGAGCTGATGTGGGAATGGCCATTGGAGCAGGAACGGATGTTGCCATTGAAAGCGCCGATGTGGTATTAATGAAAAATGATCTTCTGGATGCTGTGACAGCTATTCGTTTAAGCAAGGCAGTAATCCGTAATATTAAAGAAAATCTGTTCTGGGCATTTTTCTATAATTCTCTGGGAATTCCTGTGGCTGCGGGCGTGTTTTATGCAGCCTTTGGACTGAAGCTAAACCCTATGATCGGTGCGGCAGCTATGAGCATGAGCAGTATTTTCGTCGTTTCCAATGCCCTTCGCCTGAAACGCTTCCAGGTTTCCAAAGGCGCCATAGAGGAACAGGAAGGGATACCGGAACCAGTGCTTCAAAGCATGGAGATGGAAACAGATCAAATCGAAGACAAGAAGGAGGAAGCAAAAATGATGACAATGAAAATCGGGGGAATGATGTGTCCCCATTGCCAGGCAGCTGTAAAAAAAGCCCTGGAAGCATTTGATGGAGTAACAGCAGAGGTGAGTCTGGAAGATAAAGCCGCATATATTACCGCCTCAGGAGATGTGGACAGGGAAACTCTGAAAAAGGCGGTGGAAGATGCCGGATATGAGGTGTCTGGCATAGAATAAAAGACCAGAAGAAAATCCCTGAGAACCGGGGAGAAATGTTTAGAAAAAATTTAGAAAGTTTTTATACCGGATGCCTTGTGCGTCCGGTATTTTTTTGCTAGACTAAGTGTATTAAAACAATTAATACACTTAATACGGTAATACGTGAGATACAGGAAAGGAGACTTGGATGATTATACTGGATTATCAGGATAGAAGGCCCATATATGAGCAGGTGGCAGAGAAACTCCAGGAGCTGATCCTGAGAGGAGTCCTCACACCAGGAACAAGAATGCCATCTGTCCGGCAGCTGGCGATGGAATTGTCCATCAATCCCAATACCATCCAGCGGGCTTATACAGAGCTGGAACAGGAGGGACTGATTTACCCGGTTAAGGGGAAAGGGAATTTTATCTCAGACTCCGAAAAAATCAGAGAAACAGAACGGGAAGAATACAGCCAGCGTTTTGTGGAACTGGTAAAAAAAGGAAAAGCCATGGGAATGGAGGAGGAAGAACTGATCTATATGATCAGAGAAGGTTACAAGGAGGAAAAGGTATGATAGAAATCAGGGATTGCAGCAAAGCCTTTGGCAAGGTGCAGGCAGTCAACCAGGTAACGCTGGATGTGGGAGAGCATGAAGTGTTTGGTCTGGTAGGCAGCAATGGAGCAGGAAAAAGCACGTTGCTTCGGATGACGGCAGGAATTATCCGTCCGGATAAGGGAGAGATACAGATTGAACAGATGCCTGTTTACGAAAATGAAAAGGCGAAGGAATGCCTGTTTTATATTTCTGATGACAGCTATATTCCGGCTAATTTTTCCTCTGAAGATCTGGCACGGTTTTACCGAAACTTTTATCCCTCTTTAGATATGCACCGTTTTTCCAAACTGATGAAGCAGTTTCACCTGGATTCCAGGAGAAAAATCAATACTTTTTCCAAAGGAATGAAAAAGCAGTTGATGATGATCCTGGGCGTTAGTGCAGGGACGAAATATCTGCTCTGTGATGAAACCTTTGATGGTTTGGATCCGGTGATGCGCCAGGCAGTAAAAAGTCTCTTTGCTTCTGAAATCATGAACCGGGAATTTACACCGGTGATTGCTTCTCACAATCTCAGGGAACTGGAAGATATCTGTGATCATGTGGGACTGCTCCACGAAGGAGGCATTCTCCTTTCCAGGGACTTAGAAGATATGAAGTTCCATATTCATAAGGTACAGTGTGTGCTCACAGACAAAGAAAAAGAGCGGGAGCTGGAACGGGAACTGGAGGTACTGAAATTTCAGCGGCAGGGTTCTTTGCTTTTGATTACAGCAAGAGGAACCAGAAAAGAAATCCTGGAACGGATCCAGGCAAAGAATCCATTGTTCTGCGAGGTGCTTCCACTGACTCTGGAGGAAATATTTATCAGTGAAACGGAGGTAGCTGGATATGAAATCAAAAATCTTTTCTTCTAAATATGTAAAGACCACTTCCAAGGGACAGATCTGGGTTCCAGGCTTTCTTCTTCTTGGGTTTTTGCTGGCATTTCCAGTGGCAGAGCTTCTGATGTTGGGAAACTGGTTTGGCCTGAATTATAAAGTTGCTCAGATTGAATATCTGTATGAGAATCTGTGGAGGGATGGATTTGTCATAACTGGTGCGGTCGTGGCGGCTGGCGCGGCATTTCTCAATGGGGTAAACGGGTTTTGGTATCTGTATTCTTCAAAAAAAGTAGATTTTTATCACAGCCTTCCGATAAAGCGTTCTCAGATGTTCTGGCATAAGACTTATGTGGGGCTTCTTTATTATCTGATCCCCTATGCGGCCATGGAATTTCTGGCTGTGTGCATAGGTGCTATGAGAGGCTTTTTCAGCCTGAAGCTGATGGGAATGGCGCTTCTGATGCTGGGGATTCATCTGGTTTTTTATCTGATGATCTATTTTGGTGTGGTGATGATGCTTTCAATCACAGGAAACCTTTTGATGGGCGCCCTGATGGAGATAGGGCTGTTTCTGTACGGGCCTATGCTGGGGCTGTTTCTGGGGATTTACAAGAGCTATTTTTTCAATACCTATTATCCGGTAATCGACCAGGGCATAGAAAATATTGTGGGACATCTTTCCCCCTTTTATATTGGATATCAATTCATGGACCAATATGCAGAAAAGGGAGGACTTGGTTACTTTTTGCTCATGGCGGCAGTGGCAGTGATTTTTGGCGTAGGAGCATACTTTGCCTATGTGAAACGACCGGCAGAAAGTACGGGGAAATCCATGGTCTACAGATGGTGCCAAATCTTAGTTAAATTTATGGTGGTTCTTCTGTGCGGTCTGGGATTTGGCATCATTTTTTATATGATTCCTTCTCCCGAGGTACAGATACCGTGGTGGATCTTTGGTCTTGTTTTGGGAACGGTTTTATCTCACGGAATCCTGGAAGTGATTTTTGCACTGGATTTTCGCAGATTTTTTGCCAACAGGCTCCAATTGCTTCTTGCAGGAGGGTTGGTTGCGTTTTGTGCATTTGTTTTTAATCAGGATTTGTTTTCCTATGACAGCTTTTTGCCCTCTTATGAAAAACTGGAAAATATCAATATGGATCTGAATGAATCCACGTCAGGCATTGAACATACTCCTTATCTGAAAGAAGAAACCGATGGAAATTATGAACTGGATATTGCATGGGATAAGGATGGGGCGGCATTGTTTTCAGATGGACAGGTTTCCAGAGGCTTATATGAGAATCTGAGACAGCTTGTGAAAAATCAGGAAAAAGAAAAAGAGGATTCTGTAACCAATGTGAAGGTCAGATATGCACTTACTTCTGGAAGAAAGGTTTATCGGGATTATAGTCTGACAGAAAAAGAACTGGAAACATTGATGAACTCCTGTTTTGAGGAAGCTTCTTTGAAAGAGCAGAAGTACGCATTCCTTTCTTTGGATTCCAGGTATCTGCAGTGGTGCAGCGGTGTATTTATGGATGGCGAGTATTATACGCTGTTTCAAAATGATCAGGAGAAAAAAAGGAGCTTCTGAAAGCTCTGAAAGCAGATATTGAGGAAGCCTCTTCCGATGAGCTTTTAGAGATTCCATGTGCAGCATTGCTGCTTCAATATGAAAATATACCGGTTGAGAGCAAAGCAGATCGCTTAGAACAAAAAGAATTTTACAGCTGTAACTTCTTTGTCTATCCATCTTTTCAAAGAACCGTTGCAATTTTAAGGGAAACCGGATATCCTATGTCTATGGATGAAGTAAAGATTGCGAAGTTTGAAGCGATGAGGTATGGAGAAAATGGCGAAGAAGGAAACCGGATTTCTTATACGGACAAAGAGCAGATTGACGCTATAAAAAAGGGTGTACTGCCTTCTGGCCTTTTGCCTTTCTGGATTCCCACGGAGTCTGGAATCAGCATCAACTTCTATAACTATAATGAGCAGAGTTTCGGAAACGGGGGAACATATGTCTATGCATTAAAGGACCAGCTTCCGGAATTTGTAAAGAACGATTTGGAAAAATAGCTTTTCCATAAAAAGAAAGAGCAGAAAAGGAAGAAAATCATGGGAAAAACAGTCCGATTGGATAAATTTCTGGCAGATGCAGGCGCAGGAACCAGAAGTGAAGTAAAGAAATATATACAGAAAGGTCAGATCCGGGTCAATGGAATTCCTGTGAAACGACCGGAGATTAAGGTAGAACCGGAAAAGGATCTGGTGGAAAGGGAAGGAGTCCCTGTGAGTGCGGCTCCGGAATTTGTCTATTATCTTCTTCATAAGCCAGCCGGATGTGTCAGCGCCACCACAGACAACAGGGATCGCACCGTGATGGAATATGTTCCCTCCGGGAGAAAGGGACTGTTTCCGGTAGGAAGACTGGATAAAGATACAGAAGGGCTGCTTCTTATTACAGACGACGGCGCCCTTGCCCATGAATTGCTTTCTCCAAAGAAGCATGTGGAAAAGACATATTATGCCAGAATATCCGGGATTGTGACAGAGGAAGATATACAGGCCATGAAAAAAGGTGTGGATATTGGAGAAGAAAAACCAACTCTGCCAGCCAGGCTGGAAATCCTTTCTGTAAATGAAGCTGAGAAAACAAGCGAGATTCATCTGACCATCTGTGAAGGAAAATTTCATCAGGTGAAGCGGATGATGGAGGCAGTGGGAAAAAAAGTGACTTACCTTAGAAGAATTTCCATGGGAAGTCTGACCCTGGAGGAAACACTTCTTCCTGGAACATACAGGGAACTGACAGCAGAAGAAGTGGAACTTTTGAAAAAAACAGCAAAAAAGCCCTGAAAATCAGGAATATTTTAGAAAACCCTCTTTACACGGAGGGTTTTCTTATGCTATAATTCAGAAGTTACAAATAAGCACGTACAGAGATTCTGCAGGATGGTGCCCTAAAAAGGGTTCCAACAGGAAATGATCTGTACGGAAGAATTTAACCAAAAAGGAGAAAAAACATGAGCGTTATTTCAATGAAACAGCTTTTAGAAGCAGGTGTTCATTTCGGACATCAGACAAGAAGATGGAACCCTAAAATGGCTCCGTACATCTACACAGAGAGAAACGGTATCTACATCATCGACTTACAGCAGTCTGTAGGCATGGTTGACGATGCTTACAATGCAATCGCTGATATCGTAGCAAATGGCGGAAACATCTTATTCGTTGGTACTAAGAAACAGGCTCAGGATGCAATCAAAACAGAAGCTGAGCGTTGCGGAATGTACTATGTAAACGAGAGATGGTTAGGTGGTATGCTTACAAATTTCAAGACCATCCAGAGCCGTATTGCAAGACTGAAAGAAATCGAAGCTATGGAAGCTGACGGAACATTTGAAGTTCTGCCTAAGAAAGAAGTTATCGAGTTAAGAAAAGAACTTGCTAAGTTACAGAAAAACCTTGGCGGTATCAAAGAAATGAAACGTATCCCGGACGCAATCTTCATCGTTGATCCGAAAAAAGAAAGAATCTGCGTACAGGAAGCTCATACATTAGGTATTCCGTTAATCGGAATCTGCGATACCAACTGTGATCCGGAAGAACTGGATTATGTAATCCCAGGTAACGACGACGCTATCCGTGCAGTAAAACTGATCGTTTCCAAAATGGCAGACGCTGTTATCGAAGCAAATCAGGGAACAACAGAAGTAGACGGCGAAATCGAAGCTGAGTCTGAAGAATTCGCAGAGGTAGAAGCAGAATAATCTGTTTCATAAAAAGAGACTACGATAATTTGTTCGGGAGGAAAATAAAATGGCTATTACAGCAGCACAGGTAAAAGAATTAAGAGAAATGACTGGCGCCGGAATGATGGATTGTAAGAAAGCTCTTACAGCTACCGAAGGCGATATGGATAAAGCAGTAGAGTTCCTTCGTGAAAAAGGACTTGCTACCGCTCAGAAAAAAGCAAGCCGTGTAGCAGCAGAAGGTCTTTGCAAGACTCTGGTTACAGAGGACAAGAAGAGCGCAGTTGTTGTGGAAGTAAATGCAGAGACAGACTTCGTTGCGAAAAACGAAAAATTCCAGAACTATGTTGCAGACGTTGCAGAACAGGCTCTGACCACATCTGCAGCTGATATCGAAGCTTTCCTTGCAGAAGCATGGGCTCTTGATACCAGCAAGACTGTAAAAGAAGAACTTGCAGCTCAGATTTCCGTAATCGGTGAAAACATGAACATCAGAAGATTCACTCAGGTGAAAGAAGAGAACGGTTTCGTTGCTTCCTACACTCATATGGGTGGAAAAATCGGTGTTCTTGTAGACGTTGAGACAGATGTTGTAAATGAAGCAGTTGAAGAGATGGCTAAAAACGTAGCTATGCAGTGTGCAGCTCTGAACCCGAAATACACAGACCGTTCAGAAGTAAGCGCAGACTACATTGCTCACGAAAAAGAAATCCTTCTTGCTCAGATCAAAAACGATCCGAAGGAATCCCAGAAACCGGAAAAGGTTATCGAGGGTATGATCAACGGACGTATCAACAAAGAAATGAAAGAAATCTGCCTGCTTGATCAGGTATACGTAAAAGCAGAAGACGGAAAACAGTCTGTTGCAAAATACGTAGAAGAAGTTGCAAAAGCAAACAGCGCGAACATTAAGATCAAAGGCTTCGTTCGTTTCGAGACTGGCGAAGGTATCGAAAAGAAAGAAGAAAACTTTGCAGAAGAAGTTGCAAAGCAGATGGGTAACTAATCAAGTTTCAATCTTAGCTGAAGAATAATTTATCAAGGCCCTGAAAGTCTTATAAACACGGTATCTATTAGTGATTATAAGGTTTTCGGGGCTTTTTTCTATGCAATTGAAAAGCAGATCTTCTTCATTGAAAGAAATTCCGAAAATGGAAAATAAAACGCAAATGTCTTTCGAAAAACAGTCAATGAATGTATAATGATAACTATCTTATGGGATTAATGGAGAAGTAAGAAAGACTTTATGAAGCAGATGCGTTTTTGGAAAAGTATTTACCTGTGAAAGGAGTAGGGGCTATGGATGCAATAAAAACAGCGAAGCTTACAAAGTATTATGGGAAGGCAAAGGGAATCGAGAATCTTGATCTGACAGTAAAAAAAGGTGAATTCTTTGGCTTTATTGGACCGAATGGAGCAGGTAAATCGACTACGATTCGCACGTTACTATAGCACTCAAAAAAAATACTGCACACTCTTGACAACAGGACTATGATAG
>CALCDJ010000058.1 GCA_937900135.1 uncultured Blautia sp.
GAGCAGAGGACTGAAAATCCTCGTGTCGCTGGTTCGATTCCGGCTCTGGGCATTTGTATAAGAAATTATACAAATACCACAATCATATATGGAGCATTAGCTCAGTCGGTAGAGCACTTGACTTTTAATCAAGTTGTCCGGGGTTCGAATCCCCGATGCTTCATTTTAAGAAGAACATCTGAAAGATGTTCTTCTTTTTTTTATTCTGGTGTTCTATATGGAGAGGCTGGCTGCATATATTTTTATTACCAGTCATTCACATGGGAAGTGCGCACCCCGTGAGAGGGACAGGCAAATGGAAAAAGAGGAGGCAAACTATGAGTGCTTTGAAAAAATATGTTAAGATGTTTCTTACGGCTATGATTTGTTTTGCAATGTGTCTGATTCCAGGGAAAAAAGCAAAGGAAGTTGTGAAAAAAACACAGGCGTGCGGGCAGACTGTGGCGCTTGGGAAGGAAAATGGAATGGTTTGCTCTGAGCGTGGGAAAAATACCTTGTTTTCTGCAGAAAAGCATGGGGTGGTACAGAAACTTCAGAAAAGAGAAGAAGGGGTTAAAAAAGCGAATATACGCTGTCTGGGACCAGGTGACAGAAAAAAGCGTTATGCCATAAGGCAGAAACTTCTCCTTATGACATAACGGTGGATTCCTATTGTTTGTTTTCTTTATTGAATTGAACGGTGATGGAACAGATTTCACTGTCTGTACCCACACGCATGTTAGGGCCCCAGATGCCCACTCCGGATGTGACAATGTTGTGCATGGTTCCTTTTTGGAGGTAACCGCATGGATTCTCCCAGAATAATCGGATCGTTAGATTTCCGGGGAACATCTGGCCGTCATGGGTGTGGCCGCAAAGATCCAGATCCCCACCGGCGTCCGAAATTTCCTCCAATTCTTTGGGCTGATGATCCATAAATATAATCGGTTTGCTTTTGTCCAGCTCTGCTGTGAGCTGGGCAGGAGTTTTCCGTCCATTCTCCAGTTTTTCTGCCAGATCGGCATCTTTTCTCCCAATCAGATAGAACTGATCTTCAATGAGAATTGCTTCGTCATTTAAAAGATGAATATTGGCATTTTTCAGAAAGGTTTCCATTCGTGGGTCTTTTTGTTCCTGAGAGGATTTTCCAAAGGTAAATCCGGCAAGTATGGGTTCATTCAGATCATGATTTCCCCAGCAGGCATATACACCGTATCTGGATTTAATGGAACGTAAAAGTTTTTCTGTTTTTTCCGGATAACGGAGAGCATCGTACTCATTGTCAAAAATATCTCCGGCAATGCAGACAAGATCCGGTTCTTCTTCGTTTATTCTGTCTACCAGTTGTTTTACATGGAGATATCCAATACTGTAACCCAGATGAAGATCGGCAAGAAGAATAATTTTCATGGAATCCATCTGTTCGGTGGATTTGTTTACTTTTATGGTATAAGGTGTGGTTTTCAGATCCCAGGCATGAAAGATACCGTAAAGGCTAATGCTGATGATCAAAAGGGTACAAATGGCGCCTGTAAGGATAAAGGTACTGCGATATTGTATCCAGAATACGTGAAAGACATATTTCAGAAGAAGCCTTCCTGCGTCCACAACCAAAATAGTCAGGATAATATAAAGAAATGTTCCCAGAAAGTAATTTCCTGTAATTTTTAAAAAGCGATGAAGAAGATAGGGTTTTTTGATAAGAAATCCGGTAAGCAAAGTGGTGGCAAGAAAAATATAAACACCGGTAAAGGCAACCCGGAAGGAAAGAGAGTGAAAAATGTGGTGGCAGGCACCCATCCAGCGAAAAATCCAACGTACCACATATAAATTAATCAGTATATAAATAGGAGCTAAAAATAAAGCGATCATAAAAACCTCCGGATCCTGTATGTGTGTGAATAATGGAACCATTTTATTATATAGAAACGGAAGAAGTGTGTCAAAAGACTTTTTGGGACAGACATAATTTCGTATAAATCGCCATATATTAAGAAAAAACATCCAGGGACATAAGAACAATGAAGGAAAAGGTACTCACTTATCTTGCCGGACTACTGGCAGTTCTTGTTATTCCCTATCTGGGGACTGTTTTTGTGAATGGTGTGGATACAGCCCTCTCCTGGCGCACAGTGAATGTGGAAAACCTGCTTCCGGTGGCAGTTTCTTTGCAGATTGCTCCCAAATATCAAAAAGAGATGATCAAGGCGCAGGCGATTGTGGCAAGGTCTAATATTTATCGGAAACTGGAGGAGAATTCCCTGGAACAGCTTTTGGGAGAAATCAAAGAGCAGGTACGGGAAGTGTATGACATGTGGGAACTCCCTGCCCCCATATATGAAAAAGCTGTGGAGGAGACAGAGGGGGAGGTGTTGATGGCAGAGGGAAAGCTGTGTCTGGTTCCCTATCATGAACTTAGCAATGGAAGAACCAGGGACGGAGAAGAGGCGCTTCGTGAAAAACGCTATGCATATTTGAAGGCTGTGGACAGCAGTGGGGATCGGGAGTCCCCGGATTATGTGAGCAGCATCTATCTTTCTGCACAGCAGATGCCGAAAGAACTGGAAATCATAGAAAGAGACAGCTCCGGTTATGTAATGGGATTAAAAACGGAGGATGCTCTTCTGGAGGGAGAGGCTTTTCGCCGTGGACTTAGGTTGGCTTCCGCTGATTTTTCTGTTCAGAAAATACATGGGGAATATCGGTTTCTCTGCAAAGGAAAAGGACATGGATTGGGAATTTCCCAATATGGAGGAAATGAGATGGCAAAAGAGGGAAGTTCCTGTAAAGAGATTCTGGAGACGTATTTTCCGTCCATGGAGTTAGAAAAAGTTCAGGGGTGATTTCTTTTTTATGGGAAAAAAATGTGAATAGAGCGCCATATTCTGGACACCCTATAGATACAGCAATAGAAGATCATAAGCAGAGGTGAAAGGAATATGATGAAAAACAGAACAACAAAGATCCTTGTCAATGGAGCAGTTCTGGCTGCAGTGGCAGTCATTGGAGTTACCGCATATCAGCTGAGTACCCCTTCCAGGGATGAGCTGGTACCAAAAGAAGTAAAGATAGAAGGTGAGAATACCGGAACAGAAAAATCCGGGGAAGAAAAAACACCTTCCATGGTAGATGCCGGAACAAATCAGGTGGAAGCAAGTATGGAGGAAACTGGTTCGTTTAAGGAGATTGCAGCAGAAAACAAAGAAGAGGAAAAAGAAGACCAGGAAATGAAGACAGAGGAGTCTGCTGATGTGTCAACAGCTTCTGCAGCAGCTAATATTCCTACATTGAATTTTACAGAGGATACACAAATGGAATGGCCAGTGAGAGGAAACATTCTGTTGGATTACAGTATGGATCAGACCACATACTTCCCCACATTGGATCAGTATCGATTAAGTTCCGGTATATCTGTACAGGCAGTAGAAGGGGCGCCGGTTATGGCTGCCTGTGATGGACAGGTATTTTCCATAGAGCAGGATGCAAAAACAGGAACCACGGTTACTATGGAACTGGGGAACGGATACCAGTCTGTTTATGGACAACTGACAGATCTTGCGGTACAGAAGGGGGAAACGGTGAAAAAAGGCGCTATTATTGGTTATATTAGCGCACCGACGAAATATTACAGCCGGGAAGGCAGCAATCTTTATTATGCCATGAAGAAAAACGGAGAACCCATTGATCCGATTTTATATTTGCCCTGAGAGAATTCAAAGAGGAGCAGATGAGAAGTAGTTATGGGAAAGAGGAAACCGGGCAATAGCGATGAAACAGACAGGCAGCAGGGGTGGAAATTTGCAGGACAATTTGTTAAAATAAGGAAAATAAGCGAGAGCCACAGAAGGAACAGATGGGAAAGAAGGCTTTCTGCAGTACGAGGGAGTGTTTTGCATGAATATCAATGAAATTGCCAGTCTGGCCGGTGTTTCCAGAGCAACGGTATCCCGGTTTTTGAATAACGGATATGTAAGCGAAGAAAAAAAGGAGAGGATACGCAAGGTGATAGAGGAAACTGGGTATCAGCCGTCCTCGCAGGCTCAAATGCTCCGCACAAAAAAGACAAAGCTGGTGGGAGTGATCCTCCCAAAGATTAATTCAGATACCATCAGCCGTGAGGTGGCCGGAATCAGTGATGTACTTTCCGAAAGAGGGTATCAGCTGATTCTGGCAAATACCAATAACAATCTGGAAGAAGAATTAAAGTATCTTTCTCTGTTTCGGGACAACCAGGTGGATGGAGTGGTTCTGATTGCGACCATGTTTACCAGAAAGCATAAACAGATGCTGAAGGAGTGTAAAGTTCCGGTGGTAATTCTGGGACAACGACTGGAAGGATATCCTTGTATTTATCAGGATGATTATCAGGCAGCTTTTATGATGACAGAGAAACTTTTGGAGCATGGGAAAAACATTGCCTATATTGGTATCACAGATAAAGATGAGGCTGTGGGGGCAAGGCGCCGTAAGGGATTTGAGGCTGCGCTTCACAAGAAGAAACTTTCCATTTCTCCAGAATATATGAGGATTGGAAACTTTACCATGGAATCTGGTTACGAGATGGCCAGGGAACTTTTTTCGGCGCACAAAGAGATCGATTCTCTGATGTGTGTAACAGATACCATGGCGGTGGGCGCCATGAATTACATAAAGGAAATTGGACTTAGGATTCCGGAGGATGTGCAGGTTGTGGGAATTGGAGACGGTTCGTTGGGAAAAATTATAGATCCTAAGTTGACGACGGTACACTTTTTTTATAAGACCAGTGGAATGGAGGCTGCGGCTATGCTGGCAGATCTCATGGAGACAGAGGGTGGAATCCGGAAGGAAATCAAGATGGGTTGCGAAATCGTTCTCAGAAATTCCCACAGACAAGAAAGGAAAAATTAACAAAGAAAGAAGATAAGGTCAGGATAACGACGAAAGAGGACAGTTATCCTGATTTTTTTTACATACAGAATTCAGCACTCTGTACAATTTTGTATGTGTAGATTTATTAATTTTTACGTCTTTACAATTAAAAAACATGGGAATATAATAAAAGCAAGATATGAGAACGATTCCATATAAAAATCATTATAAAAACAATGAAAAATATGGAATAAAAAACAAAAATATGAGAACGATAACGTAAAAGGAGGATGTTATGGACTACAGAAAAACAGCACAGGAAATCTATGACCACATCGGAAAAAAAGAGAACATCATTTCCGCAGCGCATTGTGCGACACGTCTCCGTCTTGTGATTGCAGATAATGCGAAGGCAGATAAGGATGCAGTGGAAAATATTGACGGAGTAAAAGGGGTATTCTTTGCACAGGGACAGATGCAGATTATTCTGGGAACTGGTGTGGTAAACAAGGTTTATGCAGAATTTATTAAGATTGCCGGAATTTCTGAGAGCAGTAAGGAAGAGGCGAAGCAGGCAGCAGCCTCCAGGGCCAATCCCCTTCAGCGTCTGATTAAGACATTGGGAGATATTTTTGTTCCTATTATCCCGGCTATTGTAGCCAGCGGATTTCTTATGGGAATCATGGAAGCATTGAATTTCATGGTTAATAACGGATATCTGAATATCAATACCAGTGGTTCTATTTATACGTTTGCACAGCTTTTCAGTAATACCGCGTATACTTTCCTGCCAATCCTCATTGCTTTCAGCGCTGGCAAGGTATTTGGCGCCAATCCTTTTCTTGCAGCTGTAATTGGTATGATTATGATTCATCCAAACCTGCAGAATGCATGGACCGTTGCTACAGAAGGAGTAGCAGCTACACAGAAGGTTTGGTTCGGTTTATATTCCATCGATATGGTGGGATATCAGGGACATGTTATTCCAGTGGTTATTGCCGTATGGGTACTGGCGCAGATTGAGAAACGTCTTCATAAGATTGTTCCGGCTATGCTGGATCTGTTTGTAACACCGTTGGTAAGTGTGTTTGTAACGGGATATCTGACCCTTTCTATTATTGGACCGGTTTTTGTAACGGTAGAAAATGGACTTTTGGACGGTGTGCAGTGGCTGATTGCTCTTCCCTTTGGAATTGGAAGCTTTCTTATGGGCGCTTTTTATGCGCCGACAGTGGTTGCCGGTGTTCATCATATGTATACCATTATTGATTTGGGACAGATTGCAAAGTTTGGAATGACCTTCTGGCTGCCGCTGGCATCTGCAGCGAACCTGGCGCAGGGAGGAGCAGCATTGGCTGTTGCATTAAAGACAAAAGACAAGAAAATTAAATCCATGGCAGTTCCTTCTGCATTAAGTGCGTGTATGGGAATTACAGAACCGGCGATTTTCGGTGTAAACCTGCGATTCGGAAAGCCGTTTGTTATGGCTTGTATCGGTGGCGCCTGTGGTGCATTGTTTGCATCCGTAACAAGTCTTGGAGCAACAGGAACTGGAGTAACTGGTATTTTTGGAATTCTCCTTTGCCTGAATCAGCCGGTATCCTATCTGATTATGATGGCGATTTCTGTTGGTGTGGCATTTGCGCTCACCTGGATGTTTGGATACAAGGAAGAGAAACCAAAGGAGACCTTAGAATCACAGAAATCCATGGAATCTCCCAAACTTTTGAGTCCTCTGGAAGGAACTGGGATTCCGCTTTCAGAAGTGAAGGATGCTACTTTCGCATCTGAGGCTCTGGGAAAAGGAATGGCTGTGATTCCATCAAAAGGGGAAGTGTGGGCTCCATGTGACGCTACAGTTGAAACTGTTTTTGAAACAAAGCATGCCATTGGTCTGACTGGTGAAAATGGCGTGGAAATCCTGATTCATATAGGTGTGGATACTGTGGAACTGGGCGGTAAATTTTATACAGCTCACGTGAAAGATGGAGATAAGGTAAAAGCAGGACAGCTGTTGATTTCCTTTGATATGGATAAAATTAAAGAGGCAGGATATGATGTTACCACACCGATGATCGTGACAAATACGGATGATTATCAGGAAGTGAAGCTTCTGAAAACAGGAAAGGTCAACAACCAGGATTGCGTATTGGAGATGATAAAGGGATGAGTACATTAACAAAGGTTCTCGCAGAGCAGATCAGACAAGTGGAAGAGGTTTATTTTGCAGAAAAAACCATGCAGCCCTATCGGCTGACGCATCATTTGATGCCGCCGGTAGGCTGGCTGAATGATCCCAACGGTCTGTGTTATTTTAAAGGAAAATATCATGTGTTCTTTCAGTATGCGCCGTTTGAAGTGGAAGGCGGTCTGAAGTTCTGGGGACATTATTCCAGCGAAAATCTTATTGACTGGACATACGAGGGAGTTTCCCTCTGTCCGGACAGTCCCTGGGACTGCCATGGGGTGTATTCCGGCTCAGCACTGACAGAGGGAGAGACGATGCATCTCTTTTATACTGGAAATATTAAGCTGGATGGAACATATGACTATATCAATCATGGACGCAGAAGCAGCACCATGCATGTGGCAAGTGAGGATGGCATTCATTTCAGCAGGAAGGAAGAGGTAATTTCTCCAGAACAATATCCTGAGGATTATACCTGCCATATAAGAGATCCCAAGGTCTGGAAACAGGGGAATCATTATCGAATGGTTCTTGGAGGAAGAAAGAAGAACGACAGCGGAGCCGTACTGTTTTATCAGTCAGAAGACCTGAAGAAATGGGACATGGAAAAAGAAATGACCACAGAAAAGCCCTTTGGCTATATGTGGGAATGTCCGGATTTTTTTGTCATGGGAGAACAGGAATTTCTGTCAGTTTCTCCTCAGGGCGTAGAACGTGAGGAATATCGTTATCAGAATATATATTTGTCCGGATATTTTCCTGTAAAGGAAGGAAAGGTATCGGAGAAAGAATTCCGGGAGTGGGATATGGGATTTGACTTCTATGCACCTCAGACTTTTGTAGATGGAAAAGGAAGACGTATCCTGATCGGATGGATGGGAATGCCAGATGCAGAGGAAGAATACAGAAATGAGACCTTAGAGGAAGGATGGCAGCATTGTCTTACCGTTCCACGGGAACTGACCTGTCAGGGAGAAAGACTGTATCAGTACCCGGTGGAAGAGTTGAAAAACTTAAGAGGAGACCGGTTACAGCTGTCTGAGAACAGGTGTGAGGCCATTGTACAGGGTTCGTTTGATCTGGAAATAGATACCTGGGGAAATCCGGTAACGGTGATGTTGTGTGATGCTTTTACCCTGGAATGCCGAGAGGGAGAAGTAATCCTTACCATGGAAGAAAAGGCCGGAGCTGGCCGTGGGAAAAGAAAAGCACTTTTGGCAGAGACAGAACAGATTCGGATGCTGGTGGATACTTCTGCTGTGGAAATTTATTTAAATCATGGAGAAGTGGTTTTTTCTTCCAGATATTACGGAAAGACCGGGGATCGTACGCTGAAAATCCAGGCGGATACATTTGCTGGGGCTTTATGGAAGCTGTAAGGGAACTATTCACAAAAAGAGAATAAGAACGTATAATAAAAGCAGGTGGGAAAGTAAAGATTCGCAGTCGGCATTTCCCCTACCTGCTTTTTTTGATATCCGATGAAAAATTCGGAAAATAGATAAAGTACCTGACCGCCGATTGCTTTTTATAGAGATAAGGACCGCTGTGAAGGAAAAATGGCAGCAGTCCTTTACATAAACAGAAACAGAGGCAGCAGAAATATGAATTACACATATATGGTACAGTGTGCAGACGGTACGTTTTATACCGGATGGACAAACTGTCTGGAAAAACGCCTGAAGGCACATAACAGCGGAAAAAACGGTGCAAAGTATACCAGAATGAAAAGACCGGTAGAGCTGGTATATTATGAAGGCTTTTCCACCAGAGAAGAGGCCATGAGGCGGGAGTATCAGATTAAGCAGTTGAAACGAAAGGACAAGCTGCTACTGATGGAATTATAAGGGTTTTTGTGAGCGTGGTTCACTCAAAGGGGAAGGTTTGCCACAAAGAAATACATCAATACAAAATGACAGGCGCTTCCTAGCATAATAAATACATGAAAAATTTCATGGGAACCGAAGTTCTTATGTCTGGAGTTAAAAATCGGCAGTTTTAATCCATAGATGACTCCGCCAATGGTATAGATGATGCCGCCGGCTAAAAGCCATCCGAATCCAGCTTTTGGGAGTGAATGGAAGATTGGGACAAAGGCAAGTACACACAGCCATCCCATGCCGATATAGAGGACAGAGGATACCCATTTGGGACAGGTGATCCAGAAGCTCTTTAAGACGATGCCCAAAATGGCAATGCCCCATACCAGGGCACAAAGGGCATATCCGGTGGTGTTATGCAGCGCAATGAGGCATACGGGGGTGTAACTGCCTGCAATCATGACAAAAATCATCATGTGGTCTATTTTACGAAGCCGCCGGTTTACTTTTTCGGAAGAATCTACAGAGTGGTAAATGGTACTGGCAGCGTATAAAAGAATCATGGTTAAAATAAAAACACTGAGGGATACAAAGTGCAGATGATCTGGATTCCGCGCAGCTCTGATCAGCAAAGGGGTGGCTCCTGCGATAGCCAGCAGCATGGCAATTCCATGTGTGATGGCGCTTCCCGGGTCTTTTAATTTCAGTTTCATAATGAATCGCCTCCTGAAAAATGATGTTTGAGATACAACATGTAGTTTTAAAAACTACATGAAAAGCATATGATTACTATATCACAAAAAAACAGAATTGCAAGGGTTTTTTAAAAAAGAAAAGACTTTTTGTATCCTGAGGCTAAATAAATCCAATAAAAAATGGAAATTCTGCTCATAAATTCTGAAAAACGAGCGATACTAACATCAGACAATTATGGATCAATACCAGTATAAGGAGAAGAGTATATGAAAGCTACAGGAATTGTGCGCAGAATCGATGACCTGGGAAGAGTTGTAATTCCCAAGGAAATCCGCAGAACATTACGGATAAAAGAAGGAACCCCTCTGGAAATTTTTACGGACCGGGAGGGAGAAATTATTTTAAAGAAATATTCACCCATCGGAGAGTTGAGTATTTTTGCAAAAGAATATGCAGAAGCTTTGTCTCAGACAACGGGGCTGGTTTCCTGTATTACAGACCATGATCAGGTGGTAGCATCTGCAGGAACCGGGAGTAAGGAGTTTCTGGGAAAGGAGATCAGCAGGGAACTGGAGGAAATCATTTCCCAGCGACAGGGTATATGTCTGAATGCCGGGGAAAAAGGAAAAATTCCTGTGACAGAAGGGCAGAGAGAGCATCCCTTTGCCCAGGCCATCCAGCCCATTATCTGTGCCGGAGATGCTATTGGTTCTGTGATTCTTATGGGAAAAACAGAAAAAGATGTCATGGGGCAGGCAGAACAGATGCTGGTGCAGACGGCAGCCGGATTTCTGGGGCGTCAGATGGAGCAGTGAGTTCAGGTATCGTCAGAACCTTCACTGGGCTTTGTTCAGGCTTTGCTGAAGCTCATGGTATTCTTCCAGAGTCATGCCGGTAAGCGACAGATAAGAGGCCAGCGGTTTTGTTACAAAGCGGATATGCCATGGTTCATAGGGCACACCGGTAATGGCTTCTTTGTGTTGTGGATAGCGCAGAACAAAGCCATAAAGAGGCGCGTGTCGCGCAAGCCAGATTCCTTCTTTGGCAGAGGCAAATGCTTCTGTGAGTTCCATGTGAACTGCCGGACAGGACAGATCGAGAGCCAGGCCGCTCTGATGTTCGCTGGTACCGGGAGCTGCCACATAAGGGCTTCCGGTATATAATTCTTTTTGGCGTTGGTAGGAACGGTAGCCGGAAACACCACAGAGATTCAAGCCATCCTGGCGGCTTCTAAGCAATAGTTCCATAGCTGCATGGGCTGTTTTTTCTTCCAGGAGACGCTTGGGATCGTTGGGCAGGGCATCAAAAGGAAGGCCGATATCCACCAGTGTTTCTGGAATAAAAGATTCCGAAAGCGGGTGTGCCCGGTTGATCAGTTGTGTATAATTTGTTTTCATAAAAAGAACCCCTCCTTCCCTTCTATGTGTATGAAGGAATGGAGGGGGTTATGCATGTCTTACTGATCCAGAGATTTTTCACTCATTTCTTCCAGCAGATTTTTCTTCAGGTCATAGAGACGCTGGGAAAGATCCACATAGACTTTTTGCGGATTGACCAGACGTCTGGATTCATCCCACAGTGTGTTCTGTTCCTGCTTACAGTATTCTCGAAGTTCCATAACAGATGGGGAGGTATAAACTCTCTTGCCATCTTTGATGGCGGGAATCAGAAGTTCTCTCATCTCATAAGTACCGCCGAGCACCTTTGTTTTTTTCCAAGTGTCAATGGGGTCGAAGATGATCATGGTTTCTTCCGGATCAAAAGTCTCATCTGCCAGACAGATAAGGTCTGCCTTGATTTTACCAGTGGATTTACTGTAAATACGGTAAATGGTTTTATTTCCCGGATTGGTTACTTTTTCGGTGTTTTCGGAAAGTTTGATCTTAGGTGTAAAGGAATTGCTTCCAGCATCCTTTACAGCAGCCAGCTTGTAAACACCGCCAAAGGCCGGGTTGTCCTGGGAAGTAATCAGGTTGGTTCCCACACCCCAGGAATTAATCTTAGCATCCTGTGTTTTCAGGCTGTCAATGAGGTATTCATCCAGGTCGCTGGAGGCGCAGATGGTGGCGTCATCGAAACCGGCAGCAGCCAGCATCTTGTAGGCTTCTTTGGATAAATAGGCCAGATCGCCGCTGTCAATGCGAATTCCATATTTGGTAAGAGGAATTCCCTGCTCCCGCATTTCTTCAAAAACACGGATTGCATTGGGCACACCGGATTTCAGCACATCGTAGGTGTCAACCAAAAGGGTACAGGCATCGGGATACATCTGTGCGTAAGTTTTAAAGGCGGTATATTCGTCAGGAAAGCTCATAATCCAGCTATGAGCATGGGTTCCAAGAACGGGAACATCAAACATCTGACCGGTGAGTACGTTGGAAGTACCGGCACAGCCGCCAATGACAGCGGCACGGGCGCCGAAGATACCCGCATCAGGTCCCTGAGCGCGGCGAAGACCGAATTCCATTACGCCATCGCCCTTGGCTGCATAGCAGACACGAGCTGCCTTGGTTGCAATCAAACTTTGATGATTAATGATGTTCAGGATTGCCGTTTCCACCAACTGGGCTTCCATAATAGGAGCCACTACTTTTACCAGGGGCTCTCTGGGGAAAACAACGGTTCCTTCCGGAATGGCATAGATATCGCCGGAAAAACGGAAGTTACTCAGGTAATCCAGAAAATCTTCTTCAAAAATCTTCAGGCTGCGAAGATAAGAGATATCATCTTCTTCAAAATGAAGATTCTCAATATATTCAATCATTTGCTCCAGTCCGGCTGCAATAGCAAAGCTTCCGCCGCATGGATTGGTGCGGTAAAACATATCAAAAATTACAGTCTGGTTAGTTGGGTTTTTGAAATAACCCTGCATCATGGTCAGTTCATAGAGATCAGTGAGCAGAGTAAGATTGTTTGCTCTCATAATTTTTTCTCCTTATGATTGGTTAAAAGATAAAAACCATTATAGTTATCTCAGATTATAATATAGATGGTTTCAGGTTTCAATAAGACTTTTGAAAAAGAGAGAGGGAGAAACCTGAAAAAAAGGAGTTTTTGGGCTGTTGGAAAGTGCTTCCTATGGTGGGAAAATTCTGGAAAATAAAAAAATGAAAAAAAAATTAAAAAAATTTCAAAAAAGGGGTTGCATTTTTTTTTAAGCTGTTATATAATACAACCTGTCGCAAGCGAGAAAACAAATCGCTGATGAAGATGAAGGGCTATCGCCAAATGGTAAGGCAACGGACTCTGACTCCGTCATTTCAAGGTTCGAATCCTTGTAGCCCTGCTCAATGAACCACTTCTGAGGAAGTGGTTTTTTTTATTTATCAGGAAATTAGTATATTTTGTACTAATTTCCTAATAAACAAAAAACGCTCCGCGAGGATACGACCAGATGCATAAGGCAAAAAAGTATTTTAATCGATATTAAGAGCATCTATCTTTTTTTGCGTTTCCAATGAAACATATGGATATACATCTTTCAGATAATATTTAACATGAGTTAATTCAGGTAATTGATAGGAAAATTCTTTTTCCTTTATTCCTTCCTTTGCAAGATGTATGAGTTTAAGGGCATAGGTTTCGTATTCTTTTAAATTCATATAGCAGGTATGATAGAAGTCGAATAGGATATATTCGGAGCTTCCGTTTGCTTTTAGAGCATCACATAGCGTCAAGGCAACTTCATAGTTCTTATTTTCTATTAAAGCAGAGATAGAAGCAAGGTTTGCTGCGGATTGTTTACAAGCATTCATACAGGCATCAAATTTTTCTCTTTCTTCTGAAGAAAGATTCATATCTTGGAGTTCAGTCATTCGGGTATAAAGTGGTGAAGCCTCCAGAATGTTTTGAGTTCCCATGATATCTGTAATAAATGTGATAATCACATCTGCGGCCTGATCATATTTTTTCTCTAATTCATATAATTTGGAATAAGCCATGGCACCTGCAAATGTATTGGATGGTATGTGATTACTTTCTAATATAGTACGTGCGCTTTCTGAATTACCATCATTAATAGCATCCTGTGCCAAAGAGTAGGGAGATTCTTTTGGCGCTTCAGGAGCAGGGGATGGTGTCCACGCATTAATCAGAAGAATTACAGCAACAGAAAGAATTGCTGCGGCCAGTATATTAGAAAATATAAAAGAGAGTCTATACATACCGGTATGGCGGTTCATACGGATGCATTGTTTCAGAATCTGTGAGCTATAGGTATTGGAAGTCTTACCGTACAGTTCCTGAAACTGATGTTTTGAGGTAATATTTTGTTTTTTTAGATATTCAAAAGTTTGTTGCTTATACAGGATATTCAGTAGTTTCTCATTCATACGAGTTCCCCGTTATTATGATAAAAAATTCAAAAGCAGTAGTGGCAGGACAATACCGGCAAAAAACTTGACTGTATAACGGAACCAGGAATGCTTTTTGCATAAGTTCTGATACAAAGGTATGTGTTTTCCTATGTGAAGCATGTCTGTTCCTAAAATAATGCCCAATGATATTCCAGGTACAATTAAAATTGGTTTAGGTTTCGGACATAATATAAATGCCAAAATCAAGAGAAGCAGTCCGTAGAATATGGAAACAGCAGCTACTTTTAATGGCTCTGATGACCTAAGTCCCGGTATATGACTGAGTGGAAAATAGGGTGGAGGCGCTGTAGCCGTCAACAGTTTTTCAAGATCATGTTTTAAAGAAGAGAGAGTCTTGTATCTCTTCGGGTAATCAGCAGTACATTTGAAAATAATATTTCGGATTCTTTTACTGCATTTATTGCGAAATTCCTCTGCGGAAATCTGTTTCGGAGATTTTCCTGTAATCATAAAGGAAAGGACACATCCAAGAGAATAAATATCTACTCTGTCAGTTGGGTTCTTAAAATCCAGGATTTCCGGAGCTGTATAAGGATTTGTTCCGGCAATTACAGTGACCATATGATTTTCAGCTTTAAATTGGTTTGTTATATCAAAATCAATCAACTTACAGGCGACCTGTTGGTGGAGTCCTTTGATATGTTTGTATGGATCAGTGAGTGCAGACAAGCGGTCTGTAAGGAGGATATTCTGAGGAGCTACATCACCGTGTACCAAAGAAAGAGAAGCAATGCTTTCCAAACCACTACAAAGCTGAATAAGAAAGATCATGGCTTCTGTTTCGGATAGACAACCATAATTGTTTATGTAATCTTCCAGGGACAGGCTTCGTTTTTCTGCAAGGATTTGGGAAGGATAGCTTAGTGATGTGGGCTTGCGGATAAATTCATTTATAGAGAGGAACTGATAATCCGCAGAGACTACCCCGAAGATTGTTTCTGTATAAGGATTCCATACAGTACTTAGCTTTTCATATATGGCGGCCTGTTCTGGTGAGATTTCTTTCAGAATTACAGAGCCTTTGTCTGGTACCAGTGTAGTATATTCCGGTTGAAGTTCAGCAGTATAAATGCTGTAAAAATTCCCGTCTTTTTTCTGTCTGGGGGGAGATAGCTCATCCAGAAAATCAAAATCAATATATTGTTGCAATGCTTTATACATATTCTGTGAGAGTGCCATGGTAAGAATAATGATCCTCCAAATTGTAGTGCGCAAATGTTAAGTATAGTATATTGCACATCCTGTAATTTTGCAAAGTAAAACATTAGTTAAGAGGAGTTAAGCCCTTTACAAGCAGGATTTCATTAATATCATCGACACTCTTTCCCTGACGGATTCCGCACATAATTTCAAAATCCCGTTCGTTCTTAGGATAGAAATCCGCCTGAATTAAGCGCTTTAGAGTATTTCGAGATTCGTGAAGGCTCAGTTTCAGCACAATGCAGACAATGATCAGTTTATCTCGGCTTAGTTTTTTGGTTCCTTTCAAAAAGTCGTGAAGGTGAGAGGGATAGATGTCACACATATTTGCAAATTTATTGATACTGGAAATTTCTGAAATACGGTTATAAAGTTCCAGTAGAATTTCTTCCTGCTCTATAAAATGGATATTTTCTCTGTTTGCAGTCCCATTTTTTTCTATTTCCTGAAAAAGGATATCCGTACTTAATTTTTCTGTTTCTGATTTTTCATTCATAATGATTTTTACCTCGGATTCATAGTGTAAATCCAGTATAGTACCAAGTTTGTGAGAGCGCAAAGTAAATATGAGATAACAGAAAAAAATACACTGGCAGTGAATGAAATATAGATTACATGGAGATATAATTATGTCGATAATAAGAGAAAATTGTGGAAGAAAAGTTAAAATCCAGAGGTTTAAGTGGATAAATCAACTAAATCCCTGGATTTTTCTTTTCATTTGAAATGATGGAATGTAAAAAGGATTCTAATAATTTACGCTG
The DNA here is from genome assembly GCA_937900135.1 of uncultured Blautia sp. Classification (GTDB taxonomy): domain Bacteria; phylum Bacillota; class Clostridia; order Lachnospirales; family Lachnospiraceae; genus Blautia_A. The sequence goes on from CALCDJ010000058.1 coordinate 15,875, forward strand.
CTGAGGCGTAAGACGGTAAATTTCTTTCATAAGGGAGCTGACAGAAGATTCCTGGTTACAATAAGCAGTGAAAAAGTCTGCTAAAGAAATATTCAGTGCCTCACAGATATAAGATAAGGTTTCCACTGTGGGATTTTTGTGCTCAAGTTCAATCTCACGGAGATAACTTTGGGAGATACCTGCCATATTTGCTAATTTATTAACGGAATAATTCTGATTAGTACGGAATTGTTTAATCAGAGATCCAACGTGCATATATATTCCCCTTTCGGATGTGGTTTGTTGTTATCATACCAAAAAATATTTTGAATAATTACAGCTATAGAGATTGAAAAAAATATCTATAGATATTATAATTAAAGGTAGTAAGTAATGGAGTTTCTGTAACAGAAAGCATCTCTTGTAATACGATGCTTTTTGCAGATACATTATCGGAACGGAGTAAGACGACAATTACACAAATATTTGAATTAGAGTTTTTTTCAGGCTGAATGAAAAGTTGGGTTCTTTGGGAAATAAGGAATCCAGCTTTTTTCGGATATCATAAGCTAAAAAGGTACACGAAATGGTAGTGTAAAGCGGATTATGAAAAAATCGAACCCCTTTCCTTGGTACTGACCGATTCTATTTTACTTACGGAAATCCCGTCAAGGCTGAATTTAACGGGCTTTCAGCCCGGTCTTGACTGGCTTTCCGACATAAAATTTTGGTCGCCCAAGCCAAAGAAAGGGGAGGTAAAGGCTCATAGACCCTGAAAGCCTTGATTTTACTGGGATTGAGCCGTTTTTGGACATATAAAGTTGACACTACCCACGAAATAGGGAGGGATGTTGTATGAAAGATACGTTAGAGGAGATATTCAAAAGAAGGAATATGCAAAGCAACAAGGAAAAGGACGCAAGGACACCAGGAACAATATTTGGAAATGTTAGTAATGCATCAACTGCCTATGGGGAAGAAAAATTTCATGCATCGAGAGGACATGGATTTGCTGCAGAAAGAGCAAATACCTTGTATGATAAATACACAGGGAAAAAAGCCTCAATAATAGGAGATGATAATGCAAAAAATGGGGCTGATCGGGTAGTAAATGGAGTCCAGATACAATCTAAATATTGATAATCTCTCGGAATCTTGAGTGATTATGATTGGCAACTGCCGAAATGTGTACTT
>CALCDJ010000059.1 GCA_937900135.1 uncultured Blautia sp.
TCTATCATAGTCCTGTTGTCAAGAGTGTGCAGTATTTTTTTTGAGTGCTATAGATGAGTTAAATTCGCTTGTAGGTTTAGAAAAAGTAAAGAATAAAGTTCAAGACTTAATTGTGTATCAGAAGGTTCAAAAAATGCGTCGGGAAAAAAATCTTTATTCAGCAAAAAATACATTACATCTTGCATTTACCGGAAATCCGGGAACAGGCAAAACAACGGTGGCTCGTATTGTGGGTAGGATTTATAAACGCATTGGACTGCTTTCAAAAGGACATTTTGTTGAGGTTTCGAGAACTGACTTGATTGCGGGATATCAAGGACAGACAGCACTTAAAGTGAAAAAGGTTATTGAGCAAGCCAAAGGTGGAGTTCTGTTTATAGATGAAGCTTATAGCATTACGGAAAATGATCATTCTGATTCTTATGGCAGAGAATGTTTAACAGAGTTGACTAAGGCATTGGAGGACTATAGAGAAGATCTGGTTGTGATTGTTGCAGGATATACGGAGCCTATGAATAAGTTTTTTGAATCAAATCCGGGCTTGAAATCTAGATTTAATACATTTATAGAATTTGATGATTATAATTCGAATGAGTTAGATAAAATATTGATCTCCATGTGTAGGAATAATGATTATACTTTGGATAAAAAAGCAATGGAAAAAATTCACTTATATTTCGAGCAACAGATTGCAGTGAAGGATGAGAACTTCGCAAATGGTAGGTTGGTAAGAAATCTGTATGATGACTTGGTTATGAATCATGCAAGGCGAGTGATAAATATTACGAATCCCAAAAAAGATGAGTTGTCCACAATCAAAGCAGAGGATTTATTTTAGTAAAATTAAAATTGGATAAAACTGTACTAATAATTTTACAAATAATGGATTTTCGTGTAAAACTATCAAAATTTAGAAAAAAACATACGTCCTCATTCCATATTTCTGGGTAGATTTATTTAAATCACCACAGGAAGATTTACCAGAGTTTTTTCAATATGCGGGCTTAGAGACAGCTAGTGTACGGTAGAGGAAAAGTTTTATGAAGTTAAGGAAAGATGTGGAAGGTGAAACATCACACACCATAACCATGAAAAAAGAAGGCAGAAATGTCTTCTTTTTTTCGTGGTTGAAATCAAAAAACAGGAGGTGTTTTTTGAAAAAAGTGACAAATACCGTCATTGCCACTAAGTATAATTATGGCAACAAAAAGGAAAGGATAAATGGTATTTGGTATGAAAAACGATTATCTTATTTTGGCAAAAATGCAAAAACGGCTTAGAGCATTGTTGGAGTTGGCTGTTATGACGATTGGATTAGCGTGTGCATTGTTTGTAATTGCACAGGGACTTACATTTTTCTCTAATGTGTATTCGGAATATAGCGAATTGGAAATTCCGGGAATGATTGTTCTTGTTTTGGTCGCTGTAGCAAGGCTTGAAATACTTCCATTCGTGATCATTTTGGACTTTTTAAGCATCGCAATTCAGCAGAAAACAGGAGGGCATGATAAAAGATATGCGATTAAGTATTTGCTGGTGATGTTTTCTAAAACGATTCTTGAATTGGTGATCTGTATGCACCTTGGAAGTGATGCAATGGAAAGTCCAGTTTGGCTGGCAATGGTGGGATATATGTCCTGGGATACATTTATCAGCTTTTTTTATCAAACTATCCTGATATTTGTTTTGGTCATTGGTTTGGAGTTGTATTCATCTAAATATGAAGAAAAAGTAAATCTATCTGAATCAAGGGGAAAGGAATATTATATCAATCTAATCTTTCTGGTACTGAATCTTAAAAAGGCTGAGGATATAGGGCAGAGGGAGATGTTTGACACAGAAAAGCCTCAGATGCAGAAACTGTCTTTACGGGAGATGTTTGCTCCTGTGGGCGTTGCATTTGGCATATTTGTGATTATTCTTGTCTTGCCGGATGTGGATTTGGGGGATCGCTTAGACGATGGCGGTATAAGGGAAGGAATTTTTTCTTTATACGATACGGAAACAGATGGGGTGGAGGCAAATTTTGAGGAAGAAAATAGAAACGATATGGATTTTCAGTCGGATTATTCGGATCAGGCAGATTCTGTACAAGAAGAATCAGGAGAGAGTTACACCATTACAGATGTTTCCAGTATCACAGGCAGTTATATCAGTACCAGTGGAGGTTCAGAAAAAGCGATAGGTCTGGAAATATCTGAGACAGGAGATGGGAGTGTAGATTTGACGTTTCAATCGTTTACCCATAACGGGACTGTTTCTGTAAATGGCGTATTGACTGGAAAGAATACTGTGGAAGCAGAGATGGAATTTGGCAGTGAAACAGCAGATTTTCTTCTGACATGGACAGAGGGAGGAATGGTTACGGTTGTCAGAACCGGTTCTACCGGATATGAGGATATTGATGAGTATACGGCAAATGAAATATTCATAAACAATGCTTATTATCAGGTTGGATGAGTCTGTGATACATAATCAGAAGAAACATGGAAATGGAGACAAATTTGAAGGTAAGATTTAAGAAATATACAGCTACCGTGAAACGTAAATATTATAGCATTCTCGTGCCGGAAGGGATAGAAAGTTTGAAAACCGATGGCTTTTCAAATGAATATGGTGGATATATGCAAGTGGATCGAAAAGGCGTGGAAGCTCTTCTGGCAGCTGCTTATCTTTTGGGGGAAGGAAAGCGAGTTTTGGTTTATATACCCAATCGAAAGAATGAGGACATTCCTATATATCTTTACGATACGTATTCACAGAGTGAAGCTTTGAGGGCTGTTTTGCAGGCAAAAAAATGGACGGAACAAAGAAATCTGATATTTGGAAATCATGATCTGCAGTTTCCGATTGGATGTTGGAAAGATGCACAGCGGCAGATTGTGAAGCAGAAACCGGAAATAATAACGTGCAAATGTAACCTGGACAAAGTGTTTCAGGATTTTGAACGGAAACGATTAAGATGGGAAAAGACGTCCGCATTTTATAAGCAGTATTCTGAAAGACGGACAATGAATACGGAAGCTTTTTTCATATGGTCGAAAGCAAAGTTCTGGGAGTGGTTTATGATTCTAAAAGAATATTGGGACGAAGATCTGGAGGCGAGTATGAAGGGCACATTTGAGTATGGATATATTTCAGATAGTAACTGCTGTTCCATTCCGTTGCAGAATACAAATCAGGGGCGGCTTGTCCTGGAATTTTTTGACCGGGAGATCTATTGGAAGTATGCGATCGTGGAATATGCTGGAAAATCAACGCCCCAGTATCAGAATTGGAGAGGGTAGGAGATGCATAAGGATGTTTTAGAATTTATCGATTCCCCGGATATTCGGGCATTTCACAGAAAGACGGTGTTCACCCCGGCACAAGAGGCGATTCTGGTTATGCGGTCAGGGAAAAAGACAGTAGATGAAAAAATAGAGATACTGGAATATCTGATGAATACATATGGGGAGGAAGAATTTAACGATGGAAGTGTGGTGTGTAACTATGTATGCGATACCGACATTTCTTTTTATGAAAATATGAAAGATACTGTGCAGATATGGAAGGATTTACTTTGTGACAGGTTTGAGGATAAGGGATATCTATATGCGGCAAATTTGATGGAGCGAGATATTTTTCCGGAACGGGAGCCATATCGGTATTTTTCCAGTTATGAAAAAGCGTATGAATATCTGATGAAGGAAAAAAACAGTTATCTTATGAGTGAATATCTGAAGGATATACCAACGGTAGGGCTTATTTTGGGAATAAAACTGGACACAGAGAATCAATGGGATCATGATGAGTATTGGTTTGACAGTGACATGAACCTGATAGAACTTTTGGGGAGAAATGAACGCTATCAAATCTGTAAAAACAAAACGGTACAGCCCATATTTTCTTATGCGTTTCATCTGGAACTGCCGTTTCATGTAGGCGATATTGTGAAAGCAGAATCCTTTCAGAGACCACCTTTATGGGGCGTTATTTATTATGAATGGGAGAAACCGGAAAAGCCGGAATTTTGTACGATGAATATGTGGCTGGATGTTTATGACGATAAAAGAGAAACGTATGATTTTGTAGATGATGAGGAGATTCTTACCCTTACGTTTGCAAAAGAAGAAGAAATTCCAGAGGAAGAACGGTATAAATTGAAGATGCTTAGTAAAGCCAGGAAAGGAGAACTGGATTTTTATGAGCTTCTGCTGAATCGTGGGATTCCATGATAAGAAAAATGCAGTCATGAGAATTGGAACGGCTTGCTATTACCGGGGCAAAATGTTACCATGAAGAGAGAGAATCATGGCAATGAGCTTGTAATGGGGGTGTGAAACGTATGAAAGAGATTTATGTACCTGTAGGGACGTCAGATTTTAGAGAGATAAGGGAAGAAGAATATTACTATATAGACAAAACTGGATTGATCAAAGAACTTTTAAATACAAAGGGGACAAAAGTGACACTGTTTACCCGTCCGCGGCGTTTTGGGAAAACATTGGGAATGAGTATGCTTGCACACTTTTTTGATATTAGAGAGGATAGCAGCAGGCTGTTTGACGGCTTAAAAATAGCGGATGATAAAGAACTGTGCGGGAATTGGATGAATCAGTATCCTACCATATTTGTTTCATTTAAGGACATTAACGGACTGGAATTTTCAGTTGCATATGAGCGTTTGCAGGGAATGTTGGTTGAATTATTCAAAAAATACGAATATCTCTTAAAAAGCGATGAGATATATGACGATGACAAAAGAATATTTAGATTGATCAAATCAGAGGAAGCAAGCTTTGGTCATATCAGCCGTTCCCTTCTTGTTTTAACGCATATGTTACAGGATTACTATAAAAAGCCCGTGATTTTATTGATCGATGAATACGATGTACCTGTGGCAAAAGCAAGTGAGAACGGATATTATAGAGAAATGTTGGATGTGATCCGGAATATTCTCAGCACGGTATTAAAAGATAATACAGCTCTTAAATTTGCTGTAGTGACAGGTTGTTTGAGGATTACGAAAGAAAGTATTTTCACAGGTGTGAATAATTTTACAACAGATACGATTTCAGACAGACGCTATGATGAATATTTTGGTTTTACACATGAAGAGGTAGAACAACTTCTAAAGGATGCAGAACTGGAAGATAAATTTGAACTGGTGCAGCAATGGTATGATGGCTATCATTTTGGAGATATGGATATCTATTGCCCATGGGATGTGCTAAATTATGTGAATAAGGCAATGATACAAGGAACGATGAAACCGGAGAACTTTTGGGAAAACACAAGTGGAAATACGATCATCAGACAGTTTCTTGAAAGAACAGAATATGATGTAACAGAGAAATTTGAAATTCTTTTGGATGGTGGTTATATAAAAGAAGAAATCAGCGAGACTCTGACATATGACGTTATTTATTCCTCAGAGAAAAACCTTTGGAGCCTTCTTTATATGACAGGCTATCTTACAAAGGCGGAACCGGAGAAGTTGTTGTCAGAAGAAAAACCAGAGCTTCCGAAGATGTTTCTTCAGATACCAAATGCAGAGGTCATGGATATTTTTCGTAAGAGTGTTGTGGAATGGTTTTATGACAAATCCATTAACAGCGACAGACGGGAGCTTTTTGAAATTTTATGGAATGGGGATGCAACAAAGCTGACAGAGTTGTTATCAGATTTACTGTTTGACACGATCAGCTATCACGACTATGCAGAGAGCTTCTATCATGCGTTTATCACAGGGCTTGTGTCCAGTGCTGGATATATTGTGGAGTCTAACTATGAAAATGGACTTGGAAGATCTGACATTGTGATTAAAGATCGTCGAAACCGCAGGGCTGTTGTGATCGAGGCGAAAATTGCTTCTTCAGAAGACAAGCTGGAGACAGAATGTCAAAATGCGATAAATCAGATCGAAGAAAATCAGTATGCAAGGAAGATTGAGCGGAGTGGATTCCGAAAGGTAGTCCGGTATGGAATCGCATTTTATAAAAAAGAATGTCTGGTAAAGTCAGTGGATGAATAGTGCAATAAAAAATAAAAAAGGGAGGAAACAGATATGAGAAATGAAAAAACTGGATTTTTCACAAAAGCAGTCAAAAAAATTATGGTACTGATGCTGGCACTAACTCTTACATTGAGTGGAACTTTACAGTATAATGTGGAAAATGTGCAGGCTGCATCAGCAGAAACAAAGGCAAAAAATGCATATGCAACGTTTTTATCAAAAAAAATTAAATGGGATGGATCGGAGTATCGTAATCCATCAGAGTTGAAGTTTGGCTTGATTGATATTGACAATAACAAAGTTCCAGAATTGTATTTGTATACAAAGAAATGGAGTTATGGATGCCCTTATAAATTATACAGTTATATAGGCGGAAAGGTAAAATGTATTTATTCAGTTAATCACAGAGATTATAAGATGATGAAAGTTTTTCCGGCTAAAAAAACATTTTATGTCGGAGGAGATGCGTTAAAGTACGGAAGTTCTTTTCGCATGATTCTCGAATTTAGAAATGGCAGAGTGTATGAGCGTGGAAGTTTCCTGAAATCAGGGCTTACAGGACAGTCTACATATTACAATGCAAAGGGACAGACAATCAGCAAATCTGCATACGATAAGATTTCCAGGAAATATATCAGTGGAGTATCTTCCAAAAAGCCACCTGTTTTGTATGATAATACATCATCGAATCGTGATACAAAGCTGAGGGGAAAGAAACCAGCGGTATCCCCTGTGAAATTCAAAAAGACCAATTTGTGGGCTTTCTCTAATGGTGGTTTCTATCTGAAAATTACCAGTGTCAGTGGAAGAAAGATGAAGGTTTCCATTCATATGCCAGAGAATGACAAGAGCGGCATTTCAGCAACCATTGATTCTACAGGCAAGAAAGCAACTGCACAATATACTTGCGAGAATGGAGAAAAACATAAGTTGAAATTCTGGATTTCTGGAAATGGAATTAAAGTGACAGAAACAACAGCGTGTGAGGATAAATTGCTTGGGTGGAGAGAGGAAGACAGATTTGTATCATCTCTTACACATGGATTTTACCCCCAATCACATTTTTATTAATGAAAGTCTTTGGGTTTAAAGGAAATTATCTTTTTGAGCAATGATGCACGTATCAAAAAAATATTTTTACAGGGAGAAGGCAGGAATGTCTTCTCCTTTTTTGAAGAAGAACGGTGTAAATAGAAGATGCTTAGTAAAGCCAGAAATGTCTGGTAAAGACAGTAGACGAATAGTGCAATAAAAAATGGATTGGGACAAAATCTCAATCCATTTTTACGTATCATAACTGTATAACCGAAGTTCGTGCAAGATAATCTGTTTTTTTATTATGAACTTTTGTCGAAAATAAATTTACTGAAAATAGGAGGGAATAACTTGTCATTACATATGCAAAATGATAACATAGAAAAAGATAAAATGTTTCGGAAGGAGAGAGTGGAGTATGAATAAAATGAATCTTCCGGTGGGAATTTCTAATTTTAAGAAAATTAGAGAAGATGGATACTATTACATTGATAAAACAAATTTAATCCAGAAACTTCTAGTGCCTAAGCCGGCAGAGGTGACATTATTTACCCGCCCTCGCCGTTTCGGAAAAACACTAGGAATGAATATGCTGGCACATTTCTTTGATATTCGAGAGGATAGCAGGGAACTCTTTCAGGGATTAAAGATAAGTGAAAATCGCGAACTGTGCGAAATTTGGATGAATCAGTATCCGGTGGTGCTGCTGTCTTTTAAGAATGTGGACGGCTTGGAGTTTGAAACCGCATATGGAAAACTGGAATCGGTAATAGCGGAATTATATAAAAGTCATTATTATCTCAAAGACAGTGAAAAACTGAATGAATTTGATAAGGACATTTTTTGCAGAATAGCCGCAAAAAAGGCAGATACGGAAGAAGTGATGAACAGTTTATTTAAACTTACCCATATGCTGAATCTTTATTATGGAAAGCCAGTAATCCTTCTTTTAGATGAATACGATGTTCCCGCTGCCAAGGCAAATGTCAATGGCTACTATGAGCAGATGCTTGATATGATAAGGGGAATTCTGGGAGCTGCTCTGAAAGACAATACATTTCTTAAATTTGCGATTGTAACCGGATGCCTTTGGATTACGAAGGAAAGTATCTTTACAGGACTGAATAACTTTACGATGGACACAATTCAGGACAGTCGATATGATGAATTTTTTGGCTTTACTCAGGCAGAAGTAGACAAGCTTTTGGAAGATGCCAGTCTGATTCTTCACGCGGAGGAAATAAAAGAGTGGTATGATGGATATCGTTTTGGGGATATGGAAGTATATTGTCCGTGGGATGTGGTAAATCATGTGGATAATCTGCTGCAGAACCCGGAAATTAAACCGATTGGTTATTGGAAAAATTCTAGTGACAATGCGATTATCCGTTCATTTATCGACTATTCTGGGATGGCGATTACGCAGAAATTTGAAACGCTGTTGTCCGGAGGGTATATCATCGAAAATATTCAGGAGGATATTACCTATAATTATCTGCATTCCTCAGAGGAAAATCTTTGGAGTATCCTTTATTTTACAGGGTACCTGACAAGAGTATCTGATGGAGAAGTGGATAAGGAGTTGGCTAGGGGTTACTATGCATTGAAGCTTCCGAATAAAGAAATTAAAGAGATATTTGAAACCACGATTAAAAAGTGGTTTACCGAGAGTGCACAACAGATGGACAGGAAAGTGTTGTTTGCATCAATCTGGAACGGAGACGATAAGAAGGCAACAGCAGAAATTTCCAGACTGCTTCGTCGGACGATTAGCTATTATGATTACAGAGAAGACTTTTATCATGCTTTCTTTGCAGGAATTTTCGCTGGGGCAGGATATGTGGTACAGTCCAATAAAGCGCATGGGGAAGGTCGCAGCGACATTATTGTGCAGGACTACGCAGGAGATCGTCTGGCTGTATTTGGGGTTAAGTATTCAAGAAAGTTGGAAGATTTGGAAGCAGACTGTGAAAAAGCAATCGCACAGATTGATGAAAAAATGTATGCGGAGGAATTTCAGGATACTTATGCGCAGGTGATCTGCTACGGCATTGCGTTTTATAAAAAACGGTGTAAGATTTTGAAAAAATAAAAATGTAGTCAAAAAACCAAAAACGATAATTGAAACAGTTTTTATGGGATGGCATACGACATATGAAAGAGATTTATGTACCTGTAGGGACGTGAGATTTTAGAGAGATAAGGAAAGAAGAATATTACTATATAGACAAAACCGGATTGATCAAATCAGAGGAAGCAAGCTCCGGTCATATCAGCCGTTCCCTTCTTGTTTTAACGCATATGTTACAGGATTACTATAAAAAGCCCGTGATTTTATTGATCGATGAATACGATGTACCTGTGGCAAAAGCAAGTGAGAACGGATATTATAGAGAAATGTTGGATGTGATCCGGAATATTCTCAGCACGGTATTAAAAGATAATACAGCTCTTAAATTTGCTGTAGTGACAGGTTGTTTGAGGATTACGAAAGAAAGTATTTTCACAGGTGTGAATAATTTTACAACAGATACGATTTCAGACAGACGCTATGATGAATATTTTGGTTTTACACATGAAGAGGTAGAACAACTTCTAAAGGATGCAGAACTGGAAGATAAATTTGAACTGGTGCAGCAATGGTATGATGGCTATCATTTTGGAGATATGGATATCTATTGCCCATGGGACGTACTAAATTATGTGAATAAGGCAATGATACAGGGAACGGTGCAGCCGGAGAATTTCTGGGAAAATACAAGTGGAAATGCCATCATCAGACAATTTCTTGAGAGAACAGAATATGATATAACAGAAAAATTTGAAATCCTTTTGGATGGTGGTTATATAAAAGAAGAAATCAGCGAGACTCTGACATATGACGTTATTTATTCCTCAGAGAAAAACCTCTGGAGTCTTCTTTATATGACAGGCTACCTTACAAAGGTGGAAACGGAGAAGTTGTTGTCAGAAGAAAAACCAGAGCTTCCGAAGATATTTCTTCAGATACCAAATGCAGAGGTCATGGATATTTTTCGTAAGAGTGTTTTGGAATGGTTTTATGATAAATCCATTAACAGTGACAGACGGGAGCTTTTTGAAGCCTTGTGGAACGGAAATACCAGTAAGCTAACGGAATTGCTTTCGGATTTGCTGTTTGATACCATTAGCTTCCATGATTATGCAGAAAGCTTCTATCATGCTTTTGTAACAGGATTGGTTGCCAGTGCTGGGTGCCCAATTATGAAAATGGGCTTGGCAGGTCAGACATTGTGATTAAAGATCGTCGAAACCGAAGGGCTGTTGTGATCGAGGTGAAAATTGCTTCTTCCGAAGAAAAAATGGAGGCAGAATGTCAAAAGGTGATAACGCAGATGGAAGAAAATCAGTATGTCAGGAAGATTGAGTGGAGTGGATTCCGAAAGGTAGTCCGATATGGAAATCGTTTTTTTTGATTGGTAATCTTTCCATGGACTAAAATAAATAATATAAAAATATTTGTAGATATTAGTATAAAATGACATATATTATTGTTAAAAAATATTAAAAAATGATAAAATGTACTTAGATACTCTTGGAAATCCAAAAAAATCATCATCTTTTGGTGAATTTTAGGGTAAAAATACAAAAAAGGAGAAAAAACGTATGAAAAACAAGTTAGGAAAAGTATTAAAGGCAATGTTGCTAACATTAACATTTGTTCTCATGTGCAGCATAAATGTCTCCGCAGCCAGTGGACAAGCATCTATTGGAAAAAAGAATTATTCGACTGTACAGAAAGCTCTATCAGCAGTAAAAAATGGTCAGACAATCAAACTGAATAAGAATGTTACAGTGAAGACCACTCTTATATCTAAAAAGAAGGTAACCTATACCCTTGATCTGAACAAACACAAAATTATTTCAAAGGTGCCGGATGTAAGTAAAGGAAGCTTTGATATAAGAGCAGGAAAAGTAACATTTGCAAATGGAACGTTAACAGGACCTGTGCTTGTACAGGAAGGAGCTGCTTTAACGATAAAAAGTGGAAATTATGAGCAGATTGCGAATGCAGGTAAAACAACCATTATCAATGGAAATGTTGTAAGCAAAAAATATCCTACACTATGTAATTATGATGGAACATTACTAATCAAAAAAGCAAATGTAAAATCTGCGTCTAATTGTGTTTATGCTGTAGAAGGAACTGTAACAATCAACAGTGGAACATTCCGCAATTATAATGATTCCACTTCCTATCCAATCATTTATTCAAAGAAGGCAACTGTGAATTTAAAAGGTGGAAAGTATGTTCATACATATTGTAGAGAATTTATACCTGCTATTATCTACAATGAGAAGGGCAAGGTCACAATTTCTGGAGGGTATTATGGTGGAACATGTGCAGCTATCAATAACCAAGCTACCATGACAATTAAAGGCGGAACATTCTTTTCTGAAAACTCCAATATTCTGGGGTGTGGAGCAAAAAGTACAACTGTAATTACAGGAGGGAAATTCATGGGAGGCGCTGCATGGTCTATAATTAATGTAGAAGCGGGAAGAAAGAAATTCTCGATGACAGGAGGAACGGTTCAGACACATGATGTACCGTTTGTGATTCTTTGCTATGGAGATAAGAAAAATGTGACATTTGATAAGAAAAAAGTTAAAATTATCGGTAAGTGCAATGAATACGTATCTGTGTATTAAAAATGAGACCGTCTCAAGTTTTGTGTAAATTGAAAAACTGATATAAGATATGTCGTTAGTTATTTGGGGCAGAGCCGATTTTTTGAGGTTCTGCCCTTGCTTTTGGATACTCCTTCTTTTTACCGTAATTCTGCAATTCGGCTTACTGCTACATAAATCTCCTGTATTTTGTACCAGGTGGCATAATCTGTCACCCCTGTTTCTGAAAGCCCAAAAACATCCTGAAATTCTTTTACTGCCTCCTTGGTTCGTTTTCCGTAGATTCCATCGGCCGCAATCTTGGGAATGGCGGGATACGCCTGAGAAATCACATTTAACTGCTCCTGCATCTGCCGCACCTTTTCTCCTGTTGCCCCCAAATCCAGATCGTAACCAGGCCAGGAAGAAGGAATCCCGGATATCTCTTCTGCCACATTGATATAAATATCGTTTCCATAAAAATTCCGCAAAATCTCAATGGCAGAATACCCCTGATCTCCAAGGGCTTTGCTGCCCCACTGTGTCATCCATCCCCGGTCCAAACACTGCACCTGTCTTCCGTCACAATACTGAGTCAGGATGGGCTGACGCACATTTGGTCTGGAAAGATAGTTTTCAAAAAGTTCATCCACGATTCTGGATATACTGTCAAAAACATTTCGTCCCCGCATCCACTTATGGTCATACGCGGTGGATGAAGTGATGGTAAAGTCATAGCCTTTGTTCCGGTACCATTCCGTGTAAACCCGATTCAGGGTGAAGGACATGATTGCAAGCACATTCGCCCGTATGGTATCGTCTGGCCAGGTAGCATAAATCTCACTGCTGGCCACATTTTTGATGTAATCACGGTAACGAACGTAATAATCTGGCGCAGAATCATCCCGAAAAGGCCCGTCATGCACTATCACATATTCCGGGATTACCACACGGCTCAGTACAATCTCTCCGGTTTCCGTTACCGGCTTAATCTCTGCTTCTTGGATTTTAGGAGGATACTGTCCGAACAATGTATGAGGCGGAATTACAATCCGCTGAAACTGCAGGCCATTTTCTGTTACAGGATTCATTACCACCGGCTGCTGCGCCAGCACCTGCGGCAGTACATTCGTTCCTGCCACCTCTTCATCCTCAAATCCTTCTGCCTGTACCTGTACCGTATATTCTGCGTAAGGCTGTTCCTCTGCCGGCTCCATACTGTATTCCAACGGCGGTGTTTTCAGATTCAAAACCGGCGTCCGCCCGGAACTGTCTGTACGCAGTTCTTCAATTACACTTCCCGGTTCTCCGGTATAAGAAATACGTACCAGGGCATTTTCCACTGGTCTGTTATCCGCTCCATTTTGCACTGCAATCTGAAGGGTTCCCTCATCCACCTGCTGTGTCTGCATGTTTTTCTTTACATATGACTGATATCTTCCCATTTTACTTTCTCTCAAATAGTTCTTAGGGGATTTTATGCGTCTTTCTGTTTTTTTAGAATCGTATGAGTCTGCTTAGTTTTAAGAAATTTATTTTTCAGTATTTTGATAAAACTTACATTTCCGAGAGGCTTCTGAGATTTTTTACCTACAAAAAAGCGACGAAAGAAGGACCAAAAAAATCATTTGAAGAAATTTTTGGTTTTTTTGAAAAAAAGTGTTGACTTTCGCCAGGACATTTGATATACTTCAACATGTCGCGAGGGAGAAACGAAATAATCCCATGAAATGCGATATGCGGAAGTGTCGGAACTGGCAGACGAGCAAGACTAAGGATCTTGTGAGCAATGCGCTCGTGTGGGTTCAAGTCCCATCTTCCGCATGAACAAACCCCTGCATCCGATTTGGATACAGGGGCTATTTCTTTATAAGAATAGAAATCGTCTTTAAAGAAGAGACGATATGAAAATTGAAAATGATATAGGGCAAACCTGACGAAAGTCAGGGACGCAAAGTTAAGTGTCTAAGGTGAAAGCTATGATTGACTGACTGCATTTAAATTTACGTGTTGAATTTAAGTGCAGTCTCTTTTTTTTCACAAAAAACTTGTAGATGGCGGATAAGAGAAAGCCTTGATTCTTTAGGAAGAGGAAGAAAAAATGAAAAGAAACGGCAGAAAGAAACTCTCGTATCTGGAAACGATTCGGGAATATAAGCGGGGAAAAAGGTGGTCTTTTCTTTTTCTTGTTATTTTTTCGACTGCAATAATTCTGTATTCTGTGGTGAATATGATGAATATGAATTCCCAGGCAGAAAAAAGCGCCAGGGATTATGCGGATAAATTTACCAGTAAGATGGCCAATATGGTCACTCAGGAAATATCTTCTCAGAAGGTTATGGTATCCACTATTACAGATTCCATGGAACGTATCAAAATAATGGAGGATGATGGATCAGTACGGGAATTTCTGGAAAGAAAAAGAAATATCTGCGGGTTTGATTTTGTGGCTTACCAAGATATGGATAATCTGCAGCTTAATGTGGTGGGAAATATGCTGGAGATACCAGGTTGGGATGCTTCCAGGAGACTCAACAGCAGACAGATTGATTATCTGTTAAGAAATAATTCCTGTATTGTGACCATTCAGGAATCGAATGTAATTTATCTGGCAGAAGTAAAAAAGGATAAAAAAAGAACGGGAGTTCTTTTTGCGGGAAATGATGCGGAAACCATGCGGGAAATCCTAAGTGAAAAAGGGATTGAGGATAAGAGTTACAGCTGTGTGGTAAACAAGGATGGAAAGGTGATCCTGTCATCTGATTCTGCGGAACCCATTCATAATATGAATCAGGTCTTTGCAGATCGGACAGATTCCAGTCTGCAGGAAAAGATTTCTTATATGAAGAAGGATATTGCAGGCGGCGTACCGGGGATTTTTTCTTTTATATCCAGAAGAAATGAAAAGCTGTTTCTTTCTTATACTCCCATGAATATTAACGACTGGGTGATGCTTACGCTGATTCCAAACGATTTGTTTGCAGGAATTTCAGAGAAATACATGCAGAGAGCCTTTTGGTGTCTGGTTGGAACCGTTGTGGCATTTTTTGGCTTTTTATATCTGGCATTTCAGGAATATAATGCCAAGAGAAGAAGTCTGGAACGGATCGCTTTTTCTGATGATATTACAGGGGGAATCAATAACCGGGAGTTTCAAAACCGATTTGCCCAGCTGTGCAAGGTTACCGATCCGGCGCAGTATGCCATTGTCCTGATGGATGTAAAGGATTTTAAAGAAATCAACGAGCGGTTTGGTATTTCTGTAGGAAATAAAATGCTGAAATACTTTTATGATGTGATCGACGATCATATGAATGAGGAAAATCTGGAATTTGCAGTACGAAGTGAGTCAGATCATTTTTTCATGTGTATGAGGGAAACCTGTGAGGAAGAAATCCAGCGAAGACTGGATGAAATTGTGGCTGATATCAACCGTTTTCAGAATCAGGAGCTTCCAGTTTGTAAGATTCAGTTTAAACAGGGTGGAAGTTTGGCAAAAGATGGAACGGCAGATATTGTGGCGCTCCAGGACCAGGCCAGAATGGCCATGAAAAACCGGAAACAAAGAAACCGGGAGGGATGTGTTTTTTATAATGAAGAGCTGGCGCAGAAGAAAAAATGGGAGAGAGACCTGGAAAACCGATTTGAAACTTCTCTGGAAAATCAGGAATTTTTGCCGTATATTCAGCCGAAGGTCAGCCTGAGCAAGGGCTGTGTTGTGGGTGGTGAAGTGCTGGTACGCTGGAAGCACCCGATTCGCGGATTTGTTTCTCCAGGGGAGTTTATTCCCATTCTGGAAGGCAATGGAAAAATCAAAAAGTTGGATCACTATATGTTTGAGCAGGCGTGTATCTGGCTTGATCGGAGACGCAGAGAGGGAAAACCTCTGTATCCTCTTTCTGTCAATCTGTCCAGAGTGCATTTCTTTGAAGAGAACTTTTTGAAGCCTTATCTGGACATTGCGGAGAAATATCAGATTGACAGAAGCCTTGTGGAATTTGAGATGACAGAAGGGATTTTTTTTGATGAGGATGGGATAGAATGGGCAAGGCACAGGATTATGCAGATCCACCAGTATGGATTCCGATGTGCCATTGATGATTTCGGAATAGGCTATTCGTCTCTGAGTACCATTCGGGAATTTGATATTGATACTCTGAAGCTGGATCGTTCCTTTTTCCAGAATCTGGAAAGCGAGAAAGCCAGAGGAATTCTGGCTTGTCTCGGTGAATTGGCCAATAGTCTTCATATCCAGACCGTTGCAGAGGGGATTGAGACCAGAGAACAGATTCAGCAGCTTCAGGCCATTGGTTGTGATGTGATTCAGGGATATTACTTCTCCAAACCTCTTCCGATTCCCGAATTTGAGGCATGGGCAGACAGTTTTTTATGCAGGGAGGTATAAAAAAGGAATTTTTTTTGAAAAAAAGAGGAATTTGTGACTTTGTGTAGAATATAATTAATAAGAGACTTTTTTGTTGCTGCTGTCGGAGGAACTGCTTATGAATATCAGAGAAAGCATGGAACAGTGGGAAATAGAGAATCTGAGTCCTTATGCGGCTCACAGCGCCCATTCCAGAGGCAGAGAGCGGACAGAGGAAGAATGTGATATCCGGACGGTTTATCAGAGAGACCGGGATCGAATCCTGCATTGTAAGGCGTTTCGGCGGCTGAAGGATAAGACGCAGGTGTTTCTGGCTCCCCAGGGAGATCATTACCGGAATCGTCTGACCCACACGTTGGAGGTATCACAGATTGCCCGTACCATTGCCAAGGCATTGCGGCTGAATGAAGATCTGGTGGAAGCCATTGCTCTTGGACATGATCTGGGGCATACGCCCTTTGGTCATGCAGGAGAGTATGCGCTGAATCAGGTGAATCCAGAAGGCTTTGCCCATTTTAAGCAGAGTGTTCGTGTGGTTCAGATCCTGGAGAAGAACGGAGAAGGGCTGAATCTCACCTGGGAGGTGAGAAACGGAATTGCCAATCACCGTACCAGCGGTCATCCTGTTACACTGGAAGGACAGATTGTGCGGCTGGCGGATAAGATTGCATATATTCATCACGATATGGACGATGCCCAGCGGGCAGGAATCCTGACGGAGGATGACATTCCCATTACCCTTCGGATGCTTTTGGGATATACCACAAGAGAGCGCCTGAATACCTTTGTACACGATATTATTGCAAACAGTCTCCATAAAGATTCCATTTGTATGTCCCCTGAAATTCAGGAGGCGATGATGGATCTTCGGGCGATTATGTTCCAGAATGTATACGAAAATCCTGTAGCGAAAAAGGAGGAACAGAAAGCCATTAAAATGCTCACGGAATTATACGAATATTATAGTGATCATCCCGATGCCATGTCCCGGGAATACAGGGAAATGGTATTTCTGAAAGGGGAGAAGAAGTCACGGGCAGTCTGTGATTATCTTTCCGGGATGACAGATCAGTATTCCATGGATAAATTCCGGGAGATCTACATACCCAAAGCATGGGAGGTTTATTAAAGGAGGACAGCCATGCGCTATTCAGACGATATCATTGAAGAAGTACGTATGAAAAATGATATTGTAGATGTCATATCCCAATATGTGAAACTAACCAGAAAGGGCAGCTCCTATTTTGGTCTTTGTCCTTTCCATAACGAAAAAACAGCCTCCTTTTCCGTGACGCCTGCCAAGCAGATGTATTACTGTTTTGGCTGCGGAGCAGGCGGCAATGTTTTTAATTTCATCATGGAGTATGAGAATTTTACCTTTGGAGAAGCGTTGAAATTTCTGGCAGATCGAGCCGGGGTAATACTTCCTCAGATGGAATACTCCAAAGAAGCAAAAGAAAAGGCAGAGCGAAAGGCAGCTCTTCTGGAAATTAATAAAAAAGCAGCTCAGTATTTTTATTATCAGCTCAGAAGAGAAGGCGGAGCATCTGCCTGGAACTATCTCACGGGAAGAGGGTTAAGTGAAGAAACCATCCAGAAATTCGGATTGGGCTATTCTGATAAATACAGCGATGATCTGTACCGGTTTTTGAAATCAAAGAATTACAGTGACGAACTTTTGCGGGACTCCGGTCTGTTTAACATAGATGAGCGTCACGGGATGTATGATAAGTTTTGGAACCGGGTAATTTTTCCCATTATGGATGTGAATAACCGGGTGATTGGATTCGGCGGCCGTGTTATGGGAGACGGAAAACCGAAATACCTGAATTCACCGGAAACGAAGATTTTTGACAAGAGCCGGAATTTGTACGGATTGAATCTGGCGAGAACAACAAGAAAGAAGTATCTGATCCTGTGTGAAGGCTATATGGATGTGATTGCCATGCATCAGGCAGGGTTTACCAATGCGGTGGCTTCTTTGGGAACTGCATTGACGTCTGGGCATGCCAGCCTTCTGAAGCGTTATACCCAGGAGGTACTGCTTCTTTATGACAGCGATGAGGCAGGTGTGAGAGCTACGCTTCGAGGCATTCCCATTCTTCGGGAAGCCGGCGTAAATTCTCGTGTGGTAGATTTAAATCCGTATAAGGACCCGGATGAATTTATTAAAAATCAGGGGCCGGAGGCTTTTGAGGAACGTCTGAATCAGGCCATGGACAGTTTTATGTTCCGGGTAGCTGTTTCAGAACGGGAATATCCCATGGAAGAACCTCAGGGTCAGAACCGTTTCTTTGAGCATTGTGCATCTTTGCTTTTGGAACTGGGAGATGAACTGGAACGGAACCTGTATATTGAAGCAATCGTAAAAAAATATAAAGGCCGTTACGGCATCAGCAGTGAAGATCTGCGAAAAAGAGTAAATACCCTGGCGATTCGGGGAACCCGGGCAGAAAACCGGATTCAGCCAAAGAGCACAGGACCGGAGAAGAAACAGAAGGAATCTGCTTCGGACAAGGCCCAAAAACTGATGCTTACCTGGCTGGTTACTTATCCGGGGATTTTTGATACCGTGGAGAAGTACCTGACACCGGAGGACTTTGTAGTTCCTCTTTACCGGAAGGTAGCTGGGATGCTGTATGAGCAGAGGAAGGAAGGAGAGGTAAATCCTGCAAGGCTGATGAATGTCTTTACAGACAGTGAGGAACAGAGAGAGGTAGCTTCTCTTTTTAACGCCACCATTCATCTGGAGAATCAGCAGGAACAGAATCGGGCATTTGCAGATGCGCTCCTTCGGATCAAGGGGGAGAGCCTTGCAGAGCGGAACCGAAACTGGGACCCCACAGACATGAAGGGTCTTCAGGAACTGATCAAAGCAAAAAAAGATTTGGAAGAACTGGGGCGAAAACGCCATGAACTGCATATTTCTTTTGAATAAGGATAAAATATAAACACTATATGGAGGTATAGAGCACCTATGGAAATGAATATGGGTAAATTCAGCGAGAAACTGGTAGGGCTTTTGGAGCTTGCCAAGAAAAGAAAAAACGTACTGGAATATCAGGAGATCAATGACTTCTTTAAAGATCAGCCCCTGGAAGTGGAGCAGATGGAAAAGGTCTTTGACTTTCTGGAAGCCAGCGGCGTGGATGTTCTCCGCATTACCGAAAATGTGGATGAACTGATTCTGGATGACGATATGGACATCGACAAGCTGGATGAAGAAGATGAGGTGGAACTGGATAAGATCGACCTGTCTGTACCGGAAGGTGTCAGCATTGAGGATCCTGTTCGTATGTACCTGAAAGAAATCGGCAAGGTCAGTCTTCTTACTGCAGAAGAAGAGATTGAACTGGCAAAACGGATGGAAGAAGGAGACGAAAGCGCCAAGAAACGTCTGGCAGAAGCCAATCTCCGTCTGGTTGTCAGCATTGCCAAGAGATATGTGGGACGTGGAATGCTGTTTCTGGATCTGATCCAGGAAGGAAACTTAGGTCTGATCAAGGCAGTGGAAAAATTCGACTACCGAAAAGGATATAAATTCAGTACCTATGCAACCTGGTGGATTCGTCAGGCCATTACAAGAGCCATTGCAGACCAGGCGCGTACCATCCGAATTCCTGTGCATATGGTGGAAACCATCAACAAGTTGATCCGGGTTTCCCGTCAGCTTCTTCAGGAACTGGGACGTGAGCCGTCTCCGGAAGAAATTGCAGAGGAAATGGACATGTCTGTGGATCGTGTACGGGAAATCCTGAAAATTTCCCAGGAACCGGTATCTCTGGAAACACCAATCGGAGAAGAGGAAGACAGCCATCTTGGTGATTTTATTCAGGATGATAATGTACCAGTTCCGGCAGATGCAGCAGCCTTTACACTTTTGAAGGAACAGCTGGTAGAGGTTCTGGGAACCCTTACAGACAGAGAACAGAAAGTGCTCCGTCTTCGTTTTGGACTGGATGATGGACGTGCCCGTACGCTGGAAGAAGTGGGTAAGGAATTCAATGTTACCAGAGAGCGTATCCGTCAGATTGAAGCTAAGGCTCTTCGTAAGCTGCGCCACCCAAGCCGCAGCCGGAAACTGAAGGACTATCTGGACTAAGGAGGCAGGCAGATGCAGTTATCCTTACGTCTGGAAGCCATTGCAGGAATGGTGTCAGAAGGAAATCGGCTGGTGGATGTGGGCTGTGACCATGGATACCTTCCGGTATACCTGGTACAGGAAAAGAAGATTCCAAAGGCCATTGCCATGGATGTGAGAGAAGGCCCTCTTTCCAGGGCCAGAGAACATATTTCACAGTATGGCCTGGACCAATACATAGAAACGCGGCTTTCCGATGGATTGCAGGCTCTGAAGGAAGGGGAGGGGGACACCCTTGTGATCGCCGGTATGGGCGGCCCTCTGATGGAGCGAATCCTGACGGAAGGGGAGCTGGTGAGAGAAAGCTTTTCGGAGCTGATCTTACAGCCCCAGTCGGACATTCCTCATTTCCGCAGATTTATCCGGGAGGCCGGATGGGAGATTGTGGAGGAAGAACTGATTCTGGAGGACGGTAAATTTTATCCAATGATGAAGGCAGAGAAAGGAAAAGCTCTGCCTTTGCCGCCTTATACAGAACAGGAACTGCGTTTCGGCAGACTTCTTCTGAAGGAACGTCATCCCGTTCTTTTGAAGTATCTTTTGCGGGAACTCCGGCTTTGCCGGGAAATCCAGGAAAAGCTTGGTACAGCCCCAAAAGAGAATGCAAGGAAGCGTCAGGAAGAAGTAAAGGAGGATGAGCAGCAGATTCTGGCTGCTTTACAATTATATGAAGATTACAGAATTGACGGATTATCTGGAGACACATTATCCGGCGAAGGCAGCAGAGGACTGGGATAATGTGGGACTTCTTGTGGGAGATGACCGCGGTGAGACAGAGCATGTGTTTTTGGCCCTGGATCTGACGGAAGAGGTTCTTGAGGAAGCAGAGGAAGCAGGAGCGGACTTTATCCTCACCCATCATCCCATGATTTTCTCCGGAATCAAAAAGATTAATAATCACACTTTTACAGGGAGAAAAATCCTTTCCCTGATCCAGAAGCATATTTCCTGCTATGCCATGCATACCAATTATGATGTGCTGGGAATGGCAGAGTTAAGCGGAGCATATTTGCATCTTTCTCATACTCAGGTGCTTTCTGTGACTGAGGAGAGGGAAGAGGGGGCAGAAGGCTTTGGCCGTGTGGGAATGCTGCCCCGCAAAATGACGCTGGAGGAGTGTGCCCGTTTTGTAAAGGAAGCATATAGACTTTCGGATGTAAAGGTTTATGGAGATCTTTCCATGGAAGTGGAGCGGGCAGCTGTCTGCACCGGTTCTGGAAAGAGTATGATCCAGGAGGCCATCCGAAGCGGAGCCCAGGTATATGTGACTGGAGATATCGATCATCATACAGGAATCGATACGGTTGCAAAAGGCCTTGCCCTGATCGATGCAGGACATTATGGAACCGAATATATATTTATGGAAGCGATGAAACAGGAGCTTACCAGGGCATTTCCTTCGCTTAAGGTATCCTGCGCGAAGGTCAGAACCCCGTATACGATTCTCTGAAAACAATTTCATGATTGCGCTCTATGGAATAAGGAGGGTATGGTATGGACAACGATACAAAGAAAGTGACGATCTTAGGGGAAACAAAGGAATATCCCAGGGGAGTGAGCTTTGCCCGGATCGTAGAGGAGTATGAAGATACAGAAGGTGCTCCCATTATTCTGGTAAAGGCCAACGGAAAACTTCGGGAGCTTCATAAGCACCTGAAAGAAGACTGTACGCTGGAATTTATTACCACAAAGGATGAGATCGGATATCAGACTTATCGAAGAAGCGCCTGTCTGATTCTGTTAAAGGCAATTTATGATGTGGCAGGAAAAGAAAATATTGATAAAGTGGTGATTCATTATTCCGTGGGAAGCGGATTCTACTTTACCATGGAGGGAAGCCGCATTCTGAATCAGGAATTTCTTTCCCTTGTAAAAGAAAAAATGAGAGAAATCGTGGATGCCAGAACGCCAATCCTGAAACGAAGCGTCAGTACAGACGAAGCCATTGCTCTGTTTCATAAGCATCATATGTATGATAAAGAAAAAATGTTCCGTTACCGCAGAGTTTCCAGAGTCAACATTTACAGCATTGATAATTTTGAAGATTACTATTATGGCTATATGGCCAGCCATGCAGGGTATGTGCAGGTCTTTGATCTGAAGCTTTATGATGAAGGCTTTGTACTTCTCCTTCCGGAACGAAAAAATCCCGGGGTGCTTCCGCCATTTGCGCCCAACGAAAAGATTTTTCAGGTACAGAAGGAATCCAGAGAGTGGAGCGAACGTTTGGATATTGCTACAGTGGGTGAACTGAACGACCAGATCGTCAAAAAGGGCATCCGAAATATCCTGTTGATCCAGGAAGCTCTTCAGGAGGCTAAAATTTCCCGGATTGCCCAGCAGATTGTGGAAGCAGGGAATAAGAAGTTTATTATGATCGCAGGCCCTTCCTCCTCAGGAAAAACCACATTTTCCTATCGACTTTCCACTCAGCTTTCGGCTCATGGCATGAAACCTCATCCCATAGCAGTGGATAATTATTTTGTGGATCGTGAAAACACACCGCTGGACGAGTTTGGAGAAAAAGACTATGAATGCCTGGAAGCCATTGACGTGGAACAGTTTAACCAGGATATGCTGGCCCTGTTAAATGGAGAGCGGGTGGAACTTCCCGTCTTTAACTTTAAGACAGGCAAAAGAGAGTACAAAGGGGATTACCTGAAGCTGGGAAAAGAGGATGTACTGGTGATCGAAGGCATTCACGGACTCAATGACCGATTAAGCTATGCCCTTCCAAAAGAAAATAAATTTAAGATCTATATCAGCGCGCTGACCCAGTTGAATATTGATGAGCACAACCGGATTCCAACCACAGACGGACGTCTGATCCGGCGGCTGGTACGGGATGCCCGTACACGGGGCACTTCTGCCAAGGATACCATTGCCAGATGGCCTTCTGTGAGAAGGGGAGAAGAAAAAAATATCTTCCCATTCCAGGAAGAAGCAGATGCCATGTTCAATTCTGCACTGGTCTATGAGCTGGCCTGCCTGAAGGTTTATGCAGAGCCGCTGCTTTTTGGAATTGATAAGGATGCGCCGGAATATCTGGAAGCAAAACGGCTTTTGAAATTCTTCGATTATTGTGTGGCAGTACCCAGTGAAGAAATTCCCAACAATTCCATTTTAAGGGAGTTTGTGGGAGGCAGCTGTTTTAATGTATAGCAGGTGAAAGGAAAATAATTTTTCTTTACATCTGTATGGATTCATGCTAGAATAGCAGGTGCGCAAGCAGGCCAGGTGATCGCGGCTGCACAGACGAAAGGGTGCAGACGAGGAAAGTCCGGGCTTCGCAGGGCAGGATGCCGGATAACGTCCGGTGGAGGTGACTCCCAGACCAGTGCAACAGAAATAAACCGCCTCATTTTTTGAGGTAAGGGTGGAAAGGCAGTGTAAGAGACTACCGCCGTTCTGGTAACAGGACGGGCACATGTAAACTCCATTCGAAGCAAGACCGAAAAGAAAGCGATACGGCTGCCCGTCGTGCTTTCAGGTGGGTCGCTTGAGCCGTCTGGCAACGGACGGTCTAGATAGATGATCACTCAACGACATAACCCGGCTTATCGGTCTGCTTGCGCATAAAAATGAATCAGAGAAATCAATAACGCCCCGGAAATTCCGGGGCGTATTTTTGGGGGAAAATTTAAATTATTTGTTTCGTTTGCCTCTGTATTTCTCTTCACAGTATTTGCAGCGGTATACTTCTTTTTCCGGGTCTGCCAGGAAGAAGATGTGGTCCAGTCCCTGCTCAATGGAAGTGATGCAGCGAGGATTTTTGCATTTGATCACATTGGTGATCTGCTTTGGAAGAGATAATTCTTTTTTGTCTACGATCTTCTCATCTTTGATGATGTTTACGGTGATGTTGTGATCAATAAAACCAAGAATATCCAGATCCAGTTCATCAATAGGGCATTCCACCTTGATGATGTCTTTTTTGCCCATCTTATTGCTTCGTGCATTTTTGATGATGGCAACAGTACAATCCAGTTTGTCCAGGTTCAGGTCATGGTAAATGGTCATGGCCTTTCCTGCTTTGATATGGTCTAAAACATAACCTTCCCGAAGTGCTCCAACGTTTAACATGTTACATCCACCTCCAGTAATGTGAGAATCAGTGCCATTCTTACATAAACACCGTACTGAGCCTGTTTGAAATAAGCGGCTCTCGGGTCATCGTCTACTTCCACTGCGATTTCGTTGACACGTGGAAGGGGATGAAGAATGTACATATCTTCTTTGGCAAGTTCCATTTTCTGTTTGTCCAGTATGTAGAAGTCTTTCATACGAACATAGTCTTCCTCATTGAAGAAACGTTCCTTCTGCACACGGGTCATATACAGGATATCCAGAGAAGGAAGGGCGTCTTCCAGACGTTCCACCTCTGTGAATTCTACATGGTTTTTATTCAGGACGTCCTCACGGATGTAGCTTGGAATACGAAGCTCTTCCGGAGAAATCAGAACAAATTTTACATTTTCGTAACGAACCAGAGCCTCGATGAGAGAGTGTACGGTACGTCCGAATTTCAGGTCGCCACAAAGACCGATGGTGATATTGTTCAGGCGTCCTTTCAGGGAACGGATGGTAAGAAGGTCTGTAAGTGTCTGGGTAGGATGCTGGTGACCGCCGTCTCCTGCATTGATTACCGGAATATCGGATGCCATGGAAGCAACCAACGGAGCGCCTTCCTTGGGATGACGCATAGCGCAGATGTCTGCGTAACCGGATGTTACACGAATGGTATCTGCAACACTCTCACCTTTGGCTGCGGAACTGGAATCTGCAGAGGAGAAACCTAAAACATTTCCACCCAGATTCATCATAGCAGCTTCAAAACTTAAACGGGTACGTGTGCTTGGTTCGTAGAATAAGGTTGCAAGTTTTTTACCGTCACAGGTATGTGCGTATTTTTTTGGATTTTTTTCAATGTCGTTGGCCAGATCCAAAAGCTTATCAAGCTCTTCTACAGAAAAGTCCAACGGGCTCATTAAGTGTCTCATGTCATACCTCCATTTGATTGATAGAGAAGTGAATACGGCCTCAAAATGGGCAAAAAAAATTTGTCAGCCGCAAATTCCTTATTTATCATCATATAATATCAGGAGCATTTTTTCAAGAAATTTTGAAGCATTTTTCTATATTTTTACATTCTGTAGGGGAAAGTGAAGGGGTTTGCCAAAGAATATTGTCACAAAAAGAGACTTTCCCCCGTTTCTGGTCAGGATTTTTTGGTGGATGGAACCCTTTTGGTGTGCCGCAGAAGCTGTTCAAACAGAAGTCCGGTCACAAACCAGACAGGCATGTAATCCAGCCGGATCACTCCTTTGTAATGGTAAGGACTGTGGCTGTAATCCCAGGGACACATATGAAAATGCTTTAAGAAAGAACCGCTGGAAAACTCGGCGGCGTAAATGCCTGTGGTGTAGATACAGCCTCTCAGAAAAACAGGAAGGGAGGAGATCTTCTGATAAACAGGTCCGATCAGGGCAGCGCATCCGTAAATGGGAAACATCAGGAGAGAGGTCTTACCGGTCATGGTGGGTTCTCCGGACAAAAGAGCATGGAAACCGGTCCAGAAAATTTCCAGGCACCATCCGGCAGAGCCGCATAAAAGAAAGTTTTGTTTCATAGCAGCGCTCCTTATATTTAACAAAAATTTTACCTGATTCTAGTATTCCCCGCCTTGAAAAAATAATACATGTAAGCTATAATGAGAACACTTAATGAATTTTGAATGGTAAAGCGGAAAACTGCGCATTTCTGTTTAGAATTCATGGAAAATACAACAGAGGAGCAGGATCATGAATTACGAAGAAAGCAGGGCATATATCGAAGATGCACAAAAATACGGAAGTGTTCTCGGTCTTTCCAACATGAGGGAAATGATGAACCGTCTGGGAAATCCCCAGGATCGTCTTTCTTATGTCCACGTAGCCGGAACGAATGGCAAGGGTTCGGTGATCGCTTATTTATATAGTACGCTGTCTGGCGCCGGATATAAGGTGGGAAGATATATTTCACCCACGTTGTATTCTTATCGGGAGCGGATGGAGACAGCAGGAGTCCCGGTGAGCCGGGAAAAATTTGCCGCATATCTGACACAGGTTGCCAGGGTTATTGAGACAATGACCAGTGAAGGACTTCCCCACCCCACCCCATTTGAAATCGAAACGGCGGTGGCCTTTTTATTTTTTGCAGATGAGGAATGTGATCTGGTGCTTTTGGAGGTGGGAATGGGCGGAAGCCTGGATGCCACCAATATCATTCACGCTCCGGCGCTTGCTGTGCTGGTGTCAGTCAGTATGGATCATCTTTCCTTCCTTGGAAACACGCTGGGAGAAATTGCGGAGAAAAAGGCTGGAATCATAAAAAAAGGCTGCCGCATGGTAACAACCCCTCAGAAAAAAGAGGCTGAGGAAGCAATCCGGGATCGCTGCAGAGAAGAGGGGGTATCTTATTGTCAGGCGCACCCGGAACTGGCTCAGGTAAAAAAAGAAGATTACCTGGGGCAGACTTTTACCTTTGAGGGAGAAACCTACGAGATTCCTCTGGCAGGAGTTTACCAGATTGAAAACGCAGTTCTGGCGCTGGAAGCCTTGAAGATTTTGGAAGAACAGGGATATCACACCACGGAAGAACAGAGAAAGGAAGGGTTAAAGACCACCAGCTGGACAGGTCGTTTTACCGTAATCCATCGTTCGCCCCTGATGATTGTGGACGGCGCTCATAATGCAGCGGCAGCAGAGCGGCTGGAAGCATCCATTCGCCATTATTTTGGAGGAAAAAAACTGTACTATATTATGGGAACCTTCCGGGATAAGGATTACAGAAGCATCATAAAGAAAACTGCATCTTATGCAGAAGAAATTTTTACCATTGCCACACCTGGAAATCCCCGCGCGCTTCCGGCAGAGGAACTGGCCCGTGAGGTGGAAAAGATAAACCCAAAGGTACAGGCGCAGGATAGTATTTCCAAAGCAGTGGAACATGCCTTTGCTCTTGCCGGACCAGAGGATGTGATCCTGGCATTTGGCTCTCTGTCATTTATTGGAGAGCTTACCAGAGTCGTGGAAAACAGAGAAGTGTGAGGAAAATGAACAGATGACAGATTTGCAGGAATGCAGAAAAGAGATTGACAGAATTGATAAGGAACTGCTGCGCCTGTTTGAAGAACGGATGCAGGTGTGCGAAGCTGTGGCAGAGTACAAAATTACAACGGGGAAACAGGTTCTGGACCCCAAAAGAGAACAGGAAAAACTCAAAGCAGTAAGCAAGGCGGCCCATGGAGCCTTTAATGCGCGGGGAGCCCAGGAGATGTTTCAGCAGATCATGGCGATCAGCCGGAAACGGCAGTATCAGCTTCTGACGGAACATGGAGTGGAAGAAGCTTCTGATTTTCAGATGGTGGATGCCCTGGAACTTACCCATGCGAACGTGGTATTTCAGGGAGTAGAAGGCGCATACAGCTACGCGGCCATGCATGCATATTTCGGAGAAGAGATCAGAAGTTATCATGTAAAAACCTGGAGAGATGCCATGGAAGAAGTGGCGGAAGGACGCGCAGATTATGCCGTTCTTCCCATCGAAAACTCTACAGCAGGAATTGTGGCAGATATTTATGATCTTCTCACAGAGTATGCCCTTTATATTGTGGGAGAACAGATCATTCCGGTGGAGCATGTGCTCCTTGGGCTTCCAGGAAGCCGAATCGAAGAAATTCAGACGGTGTTTTCCCATCCTCAGGGACTGGCACAGTGCAAAAAATATCTGGAAAGCCATGAAAACTGGAAAAAAGCAGCAGCAGAAAATACTGCGGGAGCAGCCAAAAAGATTCTGGAGAATCAGGACAGAACCCAGGCGGCAATTGCCAGCCGTCAGGCAGGAGACATGTTCGGACTTTCTGTTCTGGAGGAACAGATTTGTGACAGTGGGCAGAATGTAACCCGGTTTATTATTGTGGGAAGGGAAGCTGTATTTGTAAAAAATGCAGGAAAAGTCAGCGTATGCTTTGAACAGCCTCATGAAACCGGTTCTCTTTATGACATGCTTTCCCACATTATTTACAACGGTTTGAATATGACCAAGATTGAATCCCGTCCCATTCCCGGAAAAAACTGGGAGTATCGTTTCTTTGTGGATTTTGAAGGAAATTTAAAAGACAGCGCTGTAAAAAATGCCCTGCGGGGTCTGGAAGCAGAATCGAGAAGAATGCGAATCCTTGGAAATTATGAATTGTACAAGGAGGAAGTCTGATGGGAAAAATAGAAGCTTGTGTGCTGTATCGTGATTTTGAAAACAGAGAGATCCTGGAAAAGATGACAGAACTGATGGATCTCTGGAAGATGGACGAACAGCTTTTGAGAGAAAAAGAAGAGGAGTATTTTTATTGCCTGAATAAGCTGGCAGAAATGGCAGACGCCTATGGCTTTTCCGGCAATCTCTGGCATAATTATCTTACCTATTTACTGGTGAATCATGAAAATGCCTTCAGCACAGCCTGTGAAATCCGCGGGGCAGTGGAAGGAAGCATCAATCTTCTGGCAGAACATGATTTTCAGATTTTTAAGGAACTGTATGCCTTTGACCTGTCTGTGTTTGATCAGGTATTTCAAGTGCAGTTAAGCCATGTGTTCTGCGACTATCAAAATGCCGATGGAAGTGGAAAGATGTTTAACAAACGTATCCGTGACAGGATTTCCACCATGAGCCGGACGCTGGCTGAGGCGAAAAGCGTTTCTGAATTTCAGGAGGACATGGTACAGTTCTATAAGGATTTTGGCGTGGGTAAGCTGGGCTTACATAAAGCCTTCCGAATTACTCATGATAAAGAAGGACAGGTGGTGATCGAACCGATTACCAGGATTGCCCATGTTCGCTTAGAGGATCTGGTGGGGTATGAAATTCCCAAAAAACAGCTCATCGAAAATACCGAAGCCTTTGTGCGGGGAAGAAAAGCCAATAACTGTTTGCTGTTTGGGGATGCGGGAACAGGGAAATCTTCCAGTATTAAGGGGATCCTGAATCGTTACTATGAAGAAGGTCTTCGCGTGATCGAAGTGTACAAGCACCAGTTTCAGGATTTGAATGAGGTGATTGCCCAGATCAAAAACAGAAATTACAAATTTATCATTTACATGGACGATTTGTCCTTTGAAGAATTTGAAATTGAATATAAATATCTGAAGGCAGTGATCGAAGGAGGGCTGGAAAAGAAGCCGGACAACATTCTGATTTATGCGACCAGCAACCGGAGACATCTGGTAAGAGAACGGGCTTCGGACAAACTGGAGCTTATGGACCAGGACGATCTTCATTCTTCCGATACGGTACAGGAGAAGCTGTCTTTGGTTTATCGTTTTGGTGTGCGGATTTATTTTGGCGCGCCTGGCAAAAAAGAATTTCAGAATATTGTACAGGTTCTGGCAGAACGCCACGGAATCCAGATGCCCAGAGAAGAATTGCTTCTGGAAGCCAACAAATGGGAATTATCCCATGGCGGTCTGACAGGAAGAACCGCTCAGCAGTTTATTGATTATCTGTTGGGTATGGAGGAAAATTAAAAAAAGGAGGAGAGGGTTATGGCAGTATCAACCTTTGCAGCCATTGATATCGGCTCTTATGAAGTCAGTATGAAGATTTTCGAACTTTCCAGAAAAATCGGATTCCGGGAGCTGAACTATGTGCGCCGTCGTCTGGAGCTGGGGAAAGGCACGTATTCATCTGGACGAATGGAAATGGATATGGTAGATGTGCTCTGTGAAATTCTGGGGGATTTCAAGGGGATGATGCTGGAGTTTGGGGTACAGGATTACCGTGTCTGCGCCACCAGTGTGTTTCGGGAATTGGAGAATCCCATTATCATACAGGAGCAGATTTATCAGCGTACCGGATTCCGTGTGGAAATTTTAAGTAACGCAGAACAGCATTTTCTGGGATATAAATCCATTGCGGCCATTGAATCCGGATTCAAAAAGATGATTCAGAAGGGAACCGCCATTCTGGATGTGGGAGGAGGAAGCCTCCAGGTGTCCCTGTTTGATAAGGACACACTGGTAACGACCCAGAGTCTGAAGATGGGAAGTATGCGAATCCGGGAACGATTAAAGGAACTGGAAAAAACAAGCACCCATTACGATCAGCTTATTGAGGAGTTTATCCGCAATGACTTGATGGGCTTCCAGCGATTGTATCTGAAGGATCGGGATATCAAAAATGTGATTTTGATGGGAGATTTTCTGACCGATACGATTTTCCAGGAGGAAAAGCAGGACAATATCATCACCAGAACAGAATTTATGAAGCGTTATGAGAATACGGTGTACAAGACGGATCAGTCTCTGGCTGAGGAAATGGGCATTGATCCGGAATACGCTTCGCTGGTTATTCCAACCATGGTTATCTGCAAGAATTTCTTGGATATCTTTAATGCGGAAGCGCTCTGGGCGCCTGGATTATCCCTGCTGGATGGTCTTGCCTACGATTTTGCAGAAAAAAATAAATTTATCAAAAGTGTACATAATTTTGAAAATGATATTCTGGTGGCTTCCAGAAATATTGCAAAGCGGTATTCCAGCGGTAAAAATCACATTCAGGGAACCACAACGCTGGCCCTGGCGATTTTTGACAGTATGAAGAAGGTTCATGGAATGGGGGCCAGGGAACGGCTGCTTCTTCAGATTGCAGTACAGCTTCATGATTGTGGAAAATATATTAGTATGCGGGATGTGGCAGAGTGTTCTTATCGGATTATTATGGCGACAGAGATCATTGGCCTTTCCACAGAGGAGCGCCAGATTATTGCCAGCGCAGTCCGGTATAACACCACAGAATTTGTATATTATGAAAATAATGACGATGGTTCCGGTCTGGACCGGCAGAGATATCTTCTTGTAGCCAAACTCACGGCAATCTTAAGGCTGGCCAATGCCATGGACAGAAGTCATTATCAGAAGGTGGAAGGACTTCGGGCTGTGCTGAAGGATCGGGAGCTGCAGCTTGTGATTGATTCCAGAAGAGATATTTCCCTGGAACTTGGACTTTTGAAGGACAAAGTAACCTTTTTTGAAGAGGTGTTTGGCATTCGCCTTGTGCTGAGACGGAAACGAAGAATGTAGAAATGGGAAGGAGCAGAACACATGGATATAAAGAAATTTAACAAACCGGAATATTTTGTAAACAGAGAACTGAGCTGGCTGAAATTTAATGACCGTGTGCTCAGCGAGGCCCGGGACAAAAACCTGCCTTTGTTTGAACGTCTGAAATTTTTGAGTATTACTGCTTCCAATCTGGATGAATTTTTTATGGTGCGTGTGGCATCTTTAAAAGATCAGGTACATGCAGGCTATGAAAAAACAGATATCGCAGGAATGACGCCAAAGGAGCAGCTTCTGGAGATCAGCAATCAGACCCACGAGCTGGTGCAGGCACAGTACAACACCTTAAACCGTTCGCTTTTGCCGGCGCTGAGCAAAGCTGGTATGCACCTGGTGGCAGAGCATGAAAATCTGAGCAAGAAGCAGCAGGAATTTGTGGACCGGTTCTTTGAGGATAACGTTTATCCGGTACTGACTCCCATGGCTATGGATTCCTCCAGACCTTTTCCACTGATTCGGAACAAAACCTTAAATATTGGAGCGCTGATCTCCAAAAAGGACAGAAAAAAAGGAAAAGAGACGCTGGAATTTGCAACGGTTCAGGTACCTTCTGTGCTTCCAAGAGTAATTCCCATTCCTTCTGATAAAGCGGGAGATGCCACGGTAATTCTTCTGGAAGAAATCATTGAGCGAAACATTGATAAGCTGTTTTTAAGTTATGATGTGGTCTGCGCCCATCCTTATCGTATTATGAGAAATGCAGACCTTACCATTGATGAAGATGAGGCAGAGGATCTTCTGGTGGAGATTCAGAAACAGTTGAAAAAACGCCAGTGGGGCGAAGTGATTCGACTGGAAGCAGAGGAAAAGATGGATAAACGTCTTCTGAAGGTTCTGAAGACGGAATTTTCCATTAAGAATGAAGATATTTTCTTCATCAATGGTCCTCTGGATCTGACCATGCTGATGAAGGTTTATGGTCAGGACGGGTTTGATCAGTACAAAACACCCAAATATAATCCGGCGCCTGTTCCGGAATTTCAGAATGACAAGAATATCTTTGAGGTCATCCGGGAGGGAGATGTTTTTCTCCACCATCCATACATGAGTTTTGATCCGGTGGTGAACTTTGTACGTCAGGCGGCTAAGGACCCGGATGTCCTGGCCATCAAACAGACCTTGTACCGTGTAAGTGGAAATTCTCCAATCATTGCGGCTCTTGCGCAGGCAGCAGAAAACGGCAAACAGGTTTCCGTACTGGTGGAACTGAAGGCTCGATTTGATGAGGAAAATAACATTGTCTGGGCGAAGATGCTGGAAAAAGCAGGCTGTCATGTAATTTATGGTCTGGTGGGATTAAAGACCCACAGTAAAATTACGCTGGTGGTGCGAAGAGAGGAAATGGGAATCCGCAGGTACGTTCACCTGGCAACTGGTAATTACAACGATTCCACAGCGAAGCTATATACCGATTGCGGTATTTTTACCTGCGACGAACGATTCGGCGAGGATGCCACAGCGGTCTTCAATATGCTGTCCGGTTATTCGGAGCCCAAACGCTGGAATAAACTGATTGTAGCTCCAATCTGGATGAAAGACCGTTTCCTGAAGCTGATCGAGAGGGAAGCAGACAATGCCAGAAAAGGACAGCCGGCCCATATTATGGGAAAGATGAATTCCCTCTGTGATCCTGTGATCATGTCGGCGCTTTACTATGCATCCTCCTGCGGTGTGAAGATTGAACTGATTGTACGTGGAATCTGTTGTCTGAAAACAGGAATCCCAGGTGTCAGCGAGCATATCCAGGTACGTTCCATTGTGGGGGATTTCCTGGAACACAGCAGAATCTTTTACTTCTATAATGGGGGACGGGAAGAAGTTTATATGGGAAGCGCAGACTGGATGCCCCGTAATCTGGATCGGCGTGTGGAAATTGTATTTCCTCTGGAAGATGAGGAGATTAAGAAGAAGGCAATCCATGTGCTGGAACTGGAATTAAAAGACAATGTAAAGGCCCATTTGCTTCAGCCGGACGGTTCCTATGTGAAACCGGACAAACGGGGAAAAGCGCTTTTCAATTCCCAGATGGAATTCTGCAAAGAAGCTCAGGAAGCAGCCCATGCAAAGAAAAAAGGAAACACAGGAAGTACCAGAGTGTTTATTCCTGCAGAGCATGTGGAAGAAATTGAGTAGAGACAGAAGAAAAACAAAAAAGACAGAAACTGTGGAAAGGGACAGTTTCTGTCTTTTTTTCGGGGTTATCCCATGACTGCTTCTACCCATACTTCTTTTTTGTCTGGATACAAAGGAATCCTGGTGCCTGTATTTTTGCCTTGAATTTTTAGTTTGCAAAATAATTTTAAATTTTTCAAAAAAAAGACTTGCATTTTCTGGAAAGCTGATATATACTAAACAGGTCAGTTGAGGCAAGGCCAGTTGGTCAAGGGGTTAAGACGCCGCCCTCTCACGGCGGAAACACGGGTTCGATTCCCGTACTGGCTGTTTTGTGTATTGCCAGAAGTTTGACAGAAGGAATGAAAGAGAAAGTGGTGCTTTTTTTCGAAAAGCGACCGCTTTTTTTGCTTTTTCTACACAAAAATTGTTAAAATACTAGATTATTTGGAAGTAAGATGTAATCAAAATCTTGCATTCTGGGAAGTTGTATGTTACTATTTAATAAAGTGAATTATCAGCATTTAAAGAAAAAAATAAGTAAAATTAAGTAGAATTGAGGAAAATGTGATGACAAAAACAGAGAAAAAGATTTTACAGATCTTATGGGATAATGGTGCCCCAATGTGTGCTGCTGATATTATTAATGCAGATGCTCAGTTGAAAGAAATTACGGTTCGTACTACTTTGGCGAATATGCTGAAGAAAGAACTGATCCGTGTGGAAGGAATGGTTCACAGAACAAAATCCTATGCCAGAGCATTTGTGGCAAATGTGACAAGCGAAGAAATCATCTGCAGAGAAATCCTGGAATCCAAGAATACGACTCCGTTCAAATTCGCAAAAGCATTGATTAACGGGGATTACATGGAGAAGGAAGAATTGCAGGAACTGTTTGATCTTTTATCAGCGAAGATCGATAAATAAACAGTTGTTTCAAGAAACAGAAAAGACAATATAAGAGAGAATACTTGATAAGCGCGGGGTGAAGTTTCAGTCCGCGCTTATAGTTGCGTTCAAAGACAGAAAGGAAAAGTGCATGGCAAAAAAAGAAACCTATGATGCAGGCAGTATTTCGGTTTTGGAAGGACTGGAGGCAGTACGGAAACGTCCAGGTATGTATATAGGAAGCGTTTCCAGAAAAGGTCTGAATCATTTGATCTATGAAATTGTGGATAATGCAGTAGACGAACATCTGGCCGGCTATTGCGACAGGATTCAGGTGACCCTGGAACGGGATGGTTCCTGTACAGTCAGCGATAATGGAAGAGGAATCCCGGTAGATATGCATGAAAAAGGCGTTTCTGCAGAACGTCTTGTGTTTACCACCCTGCATGCGGGAGGAAAATTTGATAATTCTGCTTACAAAACCAGCGGAGGCCTTCATGGTGTGGGTTCTTCTGTTGTAAATGCCCTTTCTACTTATTTGGATATTCGGATTAGCAGAGACGGTTATGTGCATCACGACCATTATGAAAGAGGAATCCCTACGATTGAACTGGAGGAGGGGCTCCTTCCAAAATTAGGAAGAACCAGAGCGACTGGAACCTGCGTAAATTTTCTTCCGGACCCGGAGATTTTTGAAAAGACCAGATTTTCAGCTACAGAAGTAAAAAGCCGTCTTCACGAAACGGCATATCTGAATCCGGAGCTGACAATTTTGTTCGAGGACCTGAGGGGAGAGCAGCCGGAAACGCTGGAATATCATGAACCGGAAGGAATCATCGGATTTATCCGGGATTTGAATCATAATAATGAAGTGCTTCATGAGCCTGTTTTTCTCAAAGGAGAATCTGAAGGGATTCAGGTGGAGGTGGCATTCCAGTTTGCCAATGAATTCCGGGAAAATGTACTGGGCTTTTGTAATAACATCTACAATGCAGAGGGGGGAACCCATCTGACAGGGTTTAAGACGGTTTTTACCACGGTGATGAACACTTATGCCAGAGAAATCGGTGTCCTGAAGGATAAAGATCCTAA
Organism: uncultured Blautia sp.; assembly: GCA_937900135.1. Taxonomy (GTDB): domain Bacteria; phylum Bacillota; class Clostridia; order Lachnospirales; family Lachnospiraceae; genus Blautia_A. Next base: position 35,454 of record CALCDJ010000059.1, read on the forward strand.
TTTTACCGGCGCAGATATCCGAAACGGCATGACAGCGGTGGTTTCTATTAAGCATCCGGCTCCAAGGTTTGAGGGACAGACAAAGACCAAGCTGGATAATCAGGATGCGGCAAAGGCGACCAGTAAGGTGGTAGGAGAACAGATGGTTCTTTATTTTGACCGTAACCTGGAAACTTTGAAGGCAATTTTGTCCTGTGCGGAAAAAGCGGCCAAGATTCGCAAAACAGAGGAACGTGCCAAGACCAACCTTCTGACAAAGCAGAAGTATTCGTTTGACTCCAATGGAAAACTTGCCAACTGTGAGAAGAAAGATCCTTCCCAGTGTGAAATCTTCATTGTAGAGGGAGATTCTGCGGGCGGTTCTGCCAAAACAGCCAGAAATCGAAACTATCAGGCGATTTTGCCCATTCGTGGAAAAATTTTGAACGTGGAAAAAGCAACCATTGATAAGGTGCTTGCCAATGCAGAGATTAAGACGATGATCAATGCCTTTGGCTGTGGATTTTCCGAAGGGTATGGAAACGATTTTGATATTACCAAGCTTCGCTATGACAAGATTATCATTATGGCAGATGCAGATGTGGATGGAGCGCATATTTCCACCCTGCTTCTGACCTTGTTTTATCGGTTTATGCCGGAACTGATTTACGAAGGCCATGTGTATATCGCTATGCCGCCTCTTTATAAGGCAATGCCCAAAAAGGGGCAGGAGGAATATCTTTATGACGATAAGGCGCTGGAAAAATACCGCCGTACGCATAAACCGGGAAGCTTTACCCTGCAGAGATACAAAGGTCTGGGAGAGATGGATGCGGAGCAGCTTTGGGAGACTACGCTGAATCCGGAAACCAGAAGGATGAAACGGGTGGAGATTGAGGATGCCAGACTGGCTTCCAGTATCACGGAAATCCTTATGGGAAGCGAAGTTCCGCCTCGTAAGGCATTTATTTACGAACATGCACAGGATGCAGAACTGGATATTTAGGAAATGAGAGGGAATCGATGAATACAAAACAGGAAAATATCATCCGCACGGATTATGCGGAGGTGATGCAGAAGTCTTATATTGATTACGCCATGAGTGTCATTATCTCACGTGCCCTGCCAGATGTCCGGGATGGCCTGAAGCCGGTGCAGAGAAGAACCCTGTATGATATGTATGAGCTGGGGATTCGCTATGACCGCCCTTACCGGAAATGTGCCCGTATTGTGGGAGATACCATGGGTAAATACCATCCCCATGGAGACAGTTCCATTTATGAAGCCCTTGTAGTTATGGCGCAGGAGTTTAAAAAAGGGAAAACGCTGGTAGACGGACATGGAAATTTCGGTTCCATTGAAGGGGATGGCGCGGCGGCGATGCGTTATACGGAGGCCAGACTGGAGAAACTGACCCAGGAGGTATTTCTTGGGGATCTGGATAAAAACGTTGTGGATTTTGTGCCGAACTTCGATGAGACAGAAAAGGAGCCGGAAGTGCTTCCGGTGCGGATTCCCAATCTTCTGGTCAATGGCGCAGACGGAATTGCCGTAGGTATGGCGACCAGTATCCCGCCTCACAACCTTGGGGAAGTGGTAGATGGAGTAAAAGCATATATGAAGGATAACGACATCAGTGTCAAAGGACTGATGCGTTATATTAAAGGACCGGATTTTCCCACCGGCGGTATTGTAGTAAACAAGGATGATTTAAGAGGAATTTATGAGACTGGAAGTGGAAAGCTTCGCCTTCGGGGAAAGGTGGAGGTGGAAAAGAAGAAGGGCGGCCGCCTTTCTCTGGTAATCACAGAAATTCCCTATACCATGCTTGGAGCAAATATCGGAAAATTCCTCAATGATGTGGCTTCTCTTGTGGAGACAAAAAAGACAACAGATATTGTGGATATTTCCAACCAGTCTTCTAAAGAAGGAATTCGGATTGTTCTGGAACTGAAAAAAGATACTGATGTGGAAAACCTTACCAATATGCTGTATAAGAAAACCAGGCTGGAGGATACCTTTGGGGTAAATATGCTGGCAGTGGCCCAGGGGCGGCCGGAAACACTGAGCCTGAAGCAGATTCTGGAACATCATGTGGATTTCTTATTTGAGGTTACCACCAGAAAGTATCAGAATATGCTTTCTAAGGAACTGGATAAAAAGGAAATTCAGGAAGGACTGATGAAAGCCTGCGATGTGATCGATCTGATCATTGAAATCCTTCGGGGAAGCAAAAACCGGGAGCAGGTGAAAAACTGTCTGGTGAACGGTGTGACAGAGGGGATCCGGTTCCGGTCAAAGGCCCGGGAAAAGGAAGCGAAGAATCTTCGGTTTTCTGAGAAACAGGCAACGGCGATTCTGGAGATGCGTCTGTATCGCCTGATTGGTCTGGAGATCGAAGCCCTTCAGGCAGAATATGAGGAAACGGTGGAACATATCCGGGTTTATCAGGATATTCTGGATCATTATGATTCCATGGCCGCTGTAATCATGAAAGAACTGGATGCCATCAAAAAGGAATACGGAACAAAACGGCGCACAGCCATTGAGAATGCTGCAGAAGCAGTTTATGAAGAAAAGAAGATGGAAGAAATGGAAGTCTGCTTTTTGATGGACCGTTTCGGGTATACCAGGATCATTGATAAGAATGCCTATGAGCGAAATCGGGAAGCGGCTCATGGGGAAAACAAATATGTGTTTACCTGTATGAATACAGATAAGGTATGTATTTTTACGGATACCGGAAGAATGCATACCATAAAAGTGGCAGATATTCCGCTGGTGCGTTTTCGGGATAAGGGAATACCGGCAGATAATCTGAGTAATTACAGCAGCGCAGAGGAACAAATGCTGTATGTGGCGCCTCTTGCACAGGTGAAGGCAGGAAGGCTTCTGTTTGTGACGGCAGCTTCCATGTGTAAACTGGTAGAAGGAGAAGAATTTGATGTATCCAAAAGGACCATTGCTTCCACAAAGCTGGCTGAGGATGACCGTCTGATTTTTGTGGGGGATTGTCGTGAAATGGAACAGGTGGTGCTGCAAAGCGCAGGAGGCTGTTTCCTTCGATTCCCGCTTCCGGAAATTCCCGTTAAGAAAAAAGCAGCGATTGGTGTCCGCGGAATGAAACTTGGAAAAGAGGATGCGCTGGAAAATGCCTATCTTCTGGAGGGGCGTCAGGAGTATTCCATTCTGGTACATGAGAAACCCTATGTGCTGAATAAAGTGAAGCTTGGAAAGCGGGATACCAAGGGCGTCCGGCCCCGGATCTGAAAAAGCCCTTGCTTTTCTCAAAGGATAGTGCTAAAATAGAAGAAACTTGATGATTGGTAGCATAAGAGTGGACTTCGGTCCACTCTTTTATATGTACCGGAAAGGTTTCTGCAAACAGAGCAGGCAGGAACCCAGAAAGTTGTGGAAGCAGAAAAAACAAGGAAGGTGGGAAAGATGAGCAGACGAGAAGAATATGAACAGCAGGCAGAAGCTCTGCTGGCGCCCATTGTAGAAGCCAACGGTTTTGAACTGGTGGATGTGGAATATGTAAAAGAAGCGGGATGCTGGTATCTGCGCGGTTACATTGACAAGCCGGGAGGAATTACGGTGAATGACTGTGAAGCAGTCAGCCGTGCATTTAGCGACAAGCTGGATGAAAAAGACTTTATTGAGGACAGCTACATCATGGAAATCAGTTCTCCGGGACTGGACCGACCCCTGAAAAAGGAGAAGGATTTTGCAAGAAGCATGGGCAAGCTGGTAGAAATCCGTACCTACCGCCCTGTGGAAAAGCAAAAAGAGTTCTGCGGGATTCTGACCGCATATGATAGTAACAGTGTGACGATTGAGGAGGACCAGGGAACACGCACCTTTGACAAAAAGGAAATCGCACTGGTGCGTCTGGCTATCGAGTTCTAACAAAACAGGAGGAAGAAAAAAAATGAACAAAGAGTTAATGGAAGCGCTGGATGTCCTGGAAAAGGAAAAAAATATCAGCAAAGACACCCTTTTGGGGGCAATTGAACAGTCTTTGATCCAGGCTTGCAAGAACCATTTTGGCAAAGCAGATAACGTACATGTGACCATTAATCCAAATACCTGCGATTTCAGTGTGTATGCAGAGCGTACCGTTGTGGAATATGTGGAAGATCCGGCGCTTGAGATTTCACTGGTAGATGCGCAGAAGATCAATGCAAATGCAGAGATCGAGGATGTGATTAAGGTGGAGATCCACTCCAAGGAATTTGGAAGAATCGCCACACAGAATGCCAAAAACGTAATTCTCCAGAAAATCCGTGAAGAAGAGCGTAAGGTTCTTTACGATCAGTATTACGGACAGGAAAAAGAAGTGGTAACTGGTATTGTGCAGCGTGTCATGGGCAGAAATGTCAGTGTAAATCTTGGCAAAGCCGATGCCATTTTAAGCGAAAATGAACAGGTGCGGGGAGAGGAATTCAAGCCTACTGAACGTATCAAGGTTTATATTCTGGAAGTAAAAGATACACCGAAGGGACCGCGTATCCTTGTATCCAGAACCCATCCGGGACTGGTGAAACGGTTATTTGAATCAGAGGTAGCCGAAGTTCGTGACGGAACTGTGGAAATCAAGAGCATTGCAAGAGAAGCCGGTTCCCGTACAAAGATTGCCGTATGGAGCAACGATCCGGATGTAGATCCGGTAGGCGCCTGCGTTGGTATGAACGGCGCTCGTGTAGGGGCAGTAGTGAATGAACTCAGAGGAGAAAAAATTGATATCATCAACTGGGATGAAAATCCGGCAATTCTTATTGAGAATGCTTTAAGTCCGGCAAAGGTTATCGCAGTGATGGCAGATCCGGATGAGAAGACAGCTCTTGTGGTAGTTCCTGATTATCAGCTGTCTCTGGCCATTGGAAAAGAAGGTCAGAATGCCCGCCTTGCAGCTCGTCTTACCGGTTTCAAGATTGATATCAAGAGCGAGAGCCAGGCCAAGGAATCCGGAGACTTCTATGATTACGAGGAAGAAGCAGAGGAAGCAGCAGAGGAAGTTGTAGAAGAAGCAACGGAGGAACTGACAGAACAGGAGGAAATCCTTTCTGAGGAGCCGATGGCAGAGGAAGCCTATGAAGACGAAATCTAAAACACCCATGCGCCAGTGTATTGGCTGCAGAGAAATGAAAAGCAAAAAAGAAATGCTCAGAGTGATCAAGACAGCAGATGATGAAATTTTGCTGGACGCGACGGGCAAAAAGAATGGCAGAGGCGCTTACGTGTGCTTTTCCCAGGAATGTCTGGAAAAAGCCATCAAGAATAAAGGCCTGGAGCGTTCCTTAAAGACTGCCATTCCGGAAGAAATCTACCAGAGCTTGAAAAAGGAGTTTGAAGCGATTGAAAAATAACAAAGTGCTGTCATTGATAGGACTTGCAACGAAAGCCGGAAAGACCGTCAGCGGAGAGTTCTCCACAGAGAAGTCCGTAAAAACGGGAAGAGGCTTTGTGGTTCTGATCGCAGAGGATGCCTCCGAAAATACAAAAAAGAAATTCCGGAATATGTGTGACTTTTATGAAGTCCCACTCTATGTGCTTTCCTGTAAGGAAGAACTTGGGAAAGCCATGGGGAAAGAATTTCGTGCCAGCCTTGCTGTACAGGATGAAAATTTTGCGAAAGCGATTTTAAAAGAACTCGAGAAGGCAGAAGGAAAAGAAATCCCGTGACAGACAGGCATAAGGGGGAAGAGGCATGTCCAAGATCAGAGTTTATGAGCTTGCCAAAGAACTTGGCAGGCAGAATAAAGAAATCATTGAATGTTTGAAGGCCAGAGGGGTTGCGGTCAAGAGTCATATGAGTCCGATCGAAGAATCCCAGGTCATGATGGTAAAAGAGAAATATAAACAAATGGGAAAGGAGCCGATTGCCAAGGTGGATACTACGAAAACAGAAGAAAAGATGGTAGCGGCAAAGCCAGAAGCAGATAAAGCGGAGGCGCCGAAAAAGAAAAAAAATATCATTCGTGTATATCATGCACAGAATGCCAGCGATGGTGGAAAGAACAGAAATAAACGTACACAGGGGGAAAGAAGAACCCCTCAGAAAGCTGGAGAAGGTGCGCCTTCCAGAGATCGTGTACAGAGAGGAAAAGCGCAGGGAGCAAAGCCGGCAGACAAAACAAGACCGGCACAGTCTCAGGAAAGAAAACCATTTGAGAATCAGGCAGCTCCGGCGCAGAATCACACATCCAGAAATACACAGGATGGAAACCGTGGACAGAACCAGGGTCGTTTCAACCGTGACGGTGCAAGAGACGGAAACAGAGAAAACCGCGGTACAGACAACAGAAGAAATAACGAAAGAGGCGGTCAGGGAAGACCAGGCAGCCAGAACCGTCAGGGCCAGGGACAGCGCCCGGCAAGAGCAAACGGCCAGGGACCAAGACCACAGGGCCAGAACGGTCCTTCCGGAAGAAATGGCGATAATAAATTTGGTGGAGGACAGAATCGCCAGGGACAGCGTCAGGGAACCAGAAGAAATGACAGCGATGTGGTATTTACCCCGGAACTGACCAAAACTTCCAAAGACAGCAAGAGAGAAAGAGACAGAGAGAACAAGAATAAAAAGAAAGATTTTGAAAAGACTGGAAATACCGGACATCGTCCAAATCAGGGCGGACGCCGCAACACCCAGAGACTTCCAAAAGCGCTTCAGAAACCAACGCCTCAGCCAAAACAGGAAGAGAAAAAACCTGAGGTTAAGGAGATCACCATTCCGGAGAAGATGACCATCCGTGAACTGGCAGAAGCTATGAAGATGCAGCCATCTGTTATTGTGAAGAAGCTGTTTATGCAGGGTGTGATGGTAACGGTTAACCATGAGATTGACTTTGAAAAGGCACAGGAGATCGCTCTTGACTTTGATATCATCGCAGAGCAGGAAGAAAAGGTGGATGTGATCGAAGAACTCTTAAAGGAAGAAGAAGAGGATGAATCCACTATGGTTGCAAGACCGCCGGTAGTCTGTGTTATGGGTCACGTTGACCACGGTAAAACTTCCCTTCTGGATGCAATCCGTAATACCAGCGTTACCAGAGGCGAGGCTGGCGGTATCACTCAGCACATTGGTGCGTATGTGGTCAGCGTAAATGGACAGAAGATCACCTTCCTGGATACCCCGGGTCATGAGGCATTTACCGCAATGCGTATGCGTGGCGCCAATGCCACCGATATCGCTGTTCTTGTGGTAGCAGCTGACGATGGTGTGATGCCGCAGACCGTAGAGGCGATCAGCCATGCGAAGGCAGCAGGGGTGGAGATCATCGTTGCCATCAACAAGATCGATAAGCCAAGCGCAAATGTGGAACGTGTAAAACAGGAACTTTCCGAATACGAACTGATTCCGGAAGACTGGGGCGGAAGTACCGTGTTTGTTCCGGTTTCCGCACATACTGGAGAAGGAATCGAAAACCTTTTGGAAATGATCCTTTTGACCGCAGAAGTTTCCGAATTAAAAGCAAATCCAAAACGTGCAGCAAGAGGTCTTGTGATCGAGGCACAGTTGGATAAAGGAAAAGGACCGGTTGCTACCATTCTGGTACAGAAAGGAACCCTTCATGTCGGCGACTTTATTGCAGCAGGCGCATGCAGCGGTAAGGTTCGTGCCATGATGGATGACAAGGGCCGCAGAGTAAAAGAAGCAGGTCCGTCTACCCCGGTGGAGATCCTGGGACTTGGAGATGTGCCAAATGCGGGCGAGATCCTGATGGCATTTGACAGTGATAAAGAGGCGAAACATTTCGCAGGCGCTTTTGTATCTGAGAATAAAAATCGTCTTCTGGAAGAAACAAAAGGAAAATTATCTCTGGATAATCTGTTTGATCAGATCCAGGCAAGCGATCTTAAAGAATTGCCTCTGATCGTTAAGGCAGACGTACAGGGATCTGTAGAAGCCGTAAAACAGAGCCTCGTGAAGCTTTCCAATGAGGAAGTGGTGGTACGTGTCATTCATGGAGGCGTTGGCGCCATCAATGAATCTGACGTGACACTGGCAGCAACTTCCAATGCGATCATCATCGGATTTAATGTACGTCCAGATGCCATGGCAAAACAGCTGGCAGAGCAGGAAGGGGTAGACCTTCGTCTGTATCGTGTCATTTACCAGGCTATCGAGGATGTGGAAGCAGCCATGAAGGGTATGCTCGATCCGATCTATGAAGAGAAGGTGATCGGTCACGCAGAGGTTCGTCAGCTCTTCAAGGCATCTGGCGTAGGTACCATTGCAGGAAGTTATGTGCTGGATGGTATGTTCCAGAGAAATTGTAAAGTTCGTATTTCCAGAGAGGGAGAGCAGATCTTCGAGGGCGCTCTGGCATCTCTGAAGCGTTTTAAAGATGATGTCAAAGAAGTAAAAGCAGGATATGAATGTGGTCTTGTATTTGACGGATTCCATGAACTGAAAGAAGAAGATAAGGTAGAGGCATATATCATGGTGGAAGTGCCAAGATAGGAGTGAGGCAGAATGAGAAAAAACAGCATTAAGAATACCAGGATCAATGGAGAAGTACAGAAGGAATTAAGCACCATTATCCGCAATGAGATCAAAGATCCCCGTATTCATCCCATGACTTCGGTCATGGCTGTAGAAGTGGCCCCGGATTTAAAAACCTGTAAAGTTTTTATCAGTGTATTAGGAAATGAAGAAGCAAAAGAAAATACCATAAAAGGGCTGACCAGTGCGGAAGGTTATATCCGCCGTCAGCTCGCCAAAAATCTGAATCTGCGCAATACGCCGGAAATCAGATTTATACTGGATGAGTCCATAGAATATGGAGTCAATATGTCGAAACTCATTGACGATGTCATAAGGGGGTAGCCTATGCAGCAGATTTCTGAGGTACTGGAACATGTAAAAACCATGGGAATCGCAGGACATATCCGTCCGGATGGGGACTGCGTAAGCTCCTGTATGGCTTTATATCTCTATATTTTGGAATATTATCCGGAAATCCAGGCAGATGTCTACCTGGAAGAACCAAAACCGATCTTCGGACATATTGACCGGATCGGTGATATCAAGCATACTGCGCCGGAAGAAACCGTATACGATCTGATCGTTACCTGTGATGTCAGCTCCAGAGATCGTCTGGCATTGGCTGGAACCTGTTTTGACAAAGCAAAAAAAACAGTGTGCATTGATCATCATGTAAGTAATCTGGGCTTTGCAGATGTGAACCATATCTGCGGAACGGTAAGCTCCTGCTGTGAAGTGCTGTATGGGCTTCTGGAGCCGGAAAAGGTGAACCGTTCCATAGCGACTGCGATCTATACAGGTATGATCCACGATACAGGCGTATTTCAGTATTCTTCCACTTCTCCGGATACGATGCGGATCGCAGGAGAATTGATGAAAACTGGTTTTGATTTTAACCGCATCATTGACGAGTCTTTTTATCAGAAAACTTATATCCAGAATCAGGTAATGGGACGGGTACTGGCAGAGAGCATTATGCTCTCTGAGGGAAAATGCATTGTCGGTTATCTGCGGAAAAAGGATATGGAATTCTACGGGGTAGACGGAAAAGATCTGGATGGTATCGTCAGCCAGCTTCGCCTTACCAAAGGGGTGGAAGTCGCTATTTTCGTTTACGAAACAGAAACCCAGAAATTCAAAGTTTCCATGCGTTCCAATGGACGGATCGATGTCAGCCAGGTCGCTGTGTATTTTGGCGGAGGCGGCCATGTACGTGCAGCAGGATGTGAACTTTCAGGTTCTGTCTATGATGTGGTGAACAACATTACAGCAGAGATCGAACGGCAGATGCTGATGGAGAAGGAAGCATGATGGATGGGATTCTGGTGATTCACAAAGAGAAAGGGTTTACCTCTCATGATGTGGTGGCGAAACTTCGAGGGATTCTTCACATGAAAAAAATCGGCCATACCGGTACGCTGGACCCAGATGCGGAAGGCGTACTTCCAGTGGCGCTGGGTAAGGGTACCCGGTTGGTGGAATTTCTTACAGAGAAGCAGAAGACTTACGAAGCGGTACTGCATCTGGGAATCGAAACCGATACCCAGGATATGTCAGGACGTATCTTAAAAGAAAAGGAGGTCTGCGTTTCTCCCCAGGAGGTCCTGGATGTTATGGAGAGTTTTCTGGGAGAACAGCAGCAGATCCCTCCCATGTATTCGGCCTTGAAGGTCAATGGAAAGAAGCTGTATGAGCTGGCCAGAGAGGGCAAAGAGGTGGAAAGAAAGCCTCGTCCAGTTGTCTTTTACGAGATCAGACTTCTGGAGATGGCCCTTCCGCTGGTACGTTTTTCCGTGACTTGCAGCAAGGGAACTTATATCCGAACGCTATGTCATGATATAGGACAAAAACTTGGCTGCGGCGGCTGCATGGAGAGCCTGATCCGAACAAAATCCGGCGCGTATACGCTGGAAGAGAGCCATTTTCTCAGCGAAGTGCAGGAGATGGCTTTGGAGGGACGGGCAGAAGAATTGGTGATCGGTATTGAGGAAATCCTGAGCGAATATCCGAGAGTGGTGTGTGAAGCGTCCGGAGACCGGCTTCTTCGAAATGGAAATCCGGTTCCCATAAGCTGTGTCAAAGGAGACGCTGTCCAGGGACAGGTTCGCATTTACACAAGCGAAGGCATTTTTATGGCCTTATATCAGTGGGAAGAGCGAAGAAAAGCCTACCAGCCGGTTAAGATGTTTGTCTGAATATACGGTGACAGACAGTACAGGAGTATGAAATGGAATATGTAAGGATTCACGGAGAATTTCCAAGACTTGTAAATTGTGCGGTGACATTGGGAAAATTTGACGGCCTTCATCGGGGACATCGAAAGCTGGTGGAGAAGATCCTGGAGAAGAAGCAGGAAGGTGCGCAGGCAGTCCTCTTTGCTTTTGAAGCATCCAGTCAGATGATCCTTTCCAGGGAGGAACGGAAAAACGTTCTTGAAAAACTGGGGGTGGATGTGCTGCTGGAATGCCCTTTGGACGAAAAAATGCGTCATATGAAGGCGGAAGCTTTTGTACGGGAAATTCTTGTAGGAGATCTGCAGGTGTCCCATGTGGCTGTGGGAGAAGATTTCCGTTTTGGTTTTGAGCGGAAGGGCGACTCTGGGCTTCTGAAAGAAATGGGCAGGAAATACGGGTTTACGGTATCTGTTCTTTCTAAGGAAACAGACGGGCATCGGAAGATCAGCAGTACGTATATAAGAGAAGAATTGAAATATGGAAATATGGAAAAAGTTACAGAACTTTTGGGCATGGATTTTCTGGCAGCCGGAGAGGTGGAACATGGAAGAGGGATGGGACATAAGGTGTTGTTTCCCACTGCCAATATCCGTCCGGCGAAGGAAAAGCTGATGCCTCCCAACGGGGTATATATAACTGTATCCAGATTCGGCGACCGATGGCTGCCTGGAATTACAAACGTAGGGTATAAGCCTACGGTGGGGGAGAAATTTCTTGGAGTGGAAACCTATCTGTTTGACTGCCAGGAAGATCTTTACGGACAGCCATGTACGGTGTATTTTAAAAAATTTCTCCGTCCGGAGCAAAAATTTGCTTCTTTCGAGGCACTGAAAGCTCGGATCAGTGCAGATGCAGAAATAGGAAAAAAATATTTTGAATGCAGATAGGCTCTCGCATGTTACAGAGTGTGAAAGTACGTTTTGCAACATAAGACAATGCAGTGATGCAAAATACAAGGAGATAATTCATAATGGCAGAGATTATTCTTGGTTTAATGGGAGGGTTGGGCCTCTTTCTGTTTGGTATGAAACAGATGAGCGACGGACTGGAAAAGGCAGCTGGCGCAAAAATGAGAAGTATTTTGGAGTTTTTCACGAAAACACCAATACGAGGCATTATTGTAGGAACCTTCTTTACTGCGGTGATTCAGTCTTCCAGTGCTTCTACCGTTATGGTAGTCAGCTTTGTAAATTCAGGACTGATGAACCTCTATCAAGCTGCTGGCGTGATCATGGGTGCAAATATTGGTACCACGGTTACTTCACAGTTGATTTCATTGAATCTTTCCGCATTGGCCCCGGCGATCGTTATGGGCGGTGTGGTAATGATGATGTTCTGTAAGAAAAAGAAAATTCAGCAGGTCGGAGAGGTCATGCTGGGATTTGGTATTTTGTTCATGGGTCTTACCACCATGTCCACATCCATGTCCGTGCTTCGTGAATCTCCGCAGGTTGTGGAGATCATGAGTTCTCTTACCAGCCATCTGCTGGCGATTTTAGTTGGTATTGCAGTGACTACGGTACTGCAGAGTTCTTCTGCAACGGTAGGTATTGTACTTTTGCTGGCACAGCAGGAACTTTTGGATATCAGGATCTGTTTCTTTATCATCTTAGGATGTAACATCGGTTCTTGTGTATCTGCGCTCTTGGCAGCATTAAACGGAAAGAGAGAGGCAAAGAGAGCTGCTCTGATCCATTTGTCTTTCAATATCATCGGTACCGCAATCATGTACGCGATTTTAAGTGTTGCTCTGGAACCGATCACCCACTTTATCCAGAATATTTCCCATATGGACCCGGGCCGTGAAGTGGCAAATGCCCATACTCTGATCAAAGTGGCTGAGGTTGTCATGCTGGCGCCGTTTATCAAACAGATCGTAAAACTGACCGGTTTCTTCGTAAAGAGCGAAGAAGGAGAGAAGAAGGCAGAGCTCAATCTTCAGTTTATTGGAGAACAGTCTGTATTTTCTCCAACCACAGCAGTGTTCGATGCAACAAAAGAAATGGAACGTATGGGACAGTTGGCGATCGGTAACCTGAAAACTGCCATGGATGCACTGCTTGATCTGGATGAAAAGAAGATCAGTCATGTTTATGAAGTGGAAAAGGAAATCGATTATCTGAATCATGCCATTACAGATTATCTGGTGAAGATCAATCAGACAACCCTGCCCACAGACGATGCCAAGAGCATTGGCGGATTGTTCCATGTGGTCAATGATATCGAACGAATCGGAGATCATGCAGAAAACATTGCAGATGCTGCGGTCAGCCGTATGGATCATCAGATCGAATTCAGCCTCCAGGCGCGGAAAGAACTTTCAGAAATGTTGGATATGGTCATTCAGATCACCAAGTATTCTCTGGATATGTTCTCGAACAATAATCAGGAACATCTGCAGGAGATCCTGGATCTGGAGGATCGTGTGGACGATGCAGAAAGAGATCTTCAGGAATCCCATGTACAGCGTCTGACACGGAATGAGTGTACGGCAAGTGCAGGTATGATGTTCTCTGATATCGTTTCCGGCCTGGAACGTGTGGCAGACCATGCCACAAACATTGCTTTTTCTCTTCAGGAAGAGGACCCGATCGAGCAGCAGAAGGAACAGAGAGCACAGGGAGCAGGACGCTGAGAGGAAGAAAACAGCGGACAAAAGAACCCTCAAAAGAATAAAGGGAAAAGCTGAAAAAAACAGTTTACAGAACACCTGGTATGTGCTATACTATCCAAGGTGAATTTAGCCCATATTCAGAAATAGGAGACTCCGACCGTTTCTTAATGTGAGGCGATTATAAAATGATAAGGAGGAAATCAAAGATGATTTCAAAAGAAAAGAAAGCAGCGATCATGAAAGAATATGCAAGATGTGAGGGTGACACAGGTTCACCAGAAGTACAGATTGCCGTTCTTACTGCAAGAATTCAGGAACTGACAGAGCACTTACAGTCTCATCATAAAGATCATCATTCCAGACGTGGTCTGCTGAAAATGGTTGGTCAGAGACGTGGACTTCTGGCTTACCTGAAGAAAACAGACATTCAGAGATACCGTACACTGATTGAAAAATTAGGATTAAGAAAATAATTAGTATGCGGAAGGGGCGGATTTCCATCCGCCCCTATTTTTAGGCGTACAGAAAAATACAGAAGTAATTTTATGTTACAGACCGTTTGGGCGGAAGTGACTCCGAGACTACTGAAAAGCCTGCTTCAAAATACGTATGGAAGCAGTTTTTTCAGTTGTTTCGGACTTCTGTTCGTACGTTGAAATAACATCATTATAATTATTAAAGGAGAAAAGTTATGTACAAAAGTTATTCCATGGAATTAGCCGGAAGAACCCTGACTGTAGATGTCGGCCGTGTGGCAAAGCAGGCAAACGGCGCAGCATTGATGCACTATGGCGATACCACTGTTCTGTCCACAGCGACAGCATCCAAGGAGCCGAGAGAAGGAATCGACTTCTTCCCGTTAAGTGTTGAATATGAAGAGAAAATGTACGCAGTGGGTAAGATTCCAGGCGGATTTAATAAAAGAGAAGGCAAGGCAAGTGAACATGCCATCCTGACTTCCCGTGTCATTGACCGTCCTATGCGTCCTCTGTTCCCGAAGGACTACAGAAATGACGTAACACTGGTCAACATGGTAATGTCCGTAGATCCAAGCTGCAATCCGGAGATTCCGGCTATGCTGGGTTCTGCCATTGCTACCTGTATTTCCGATATCCCGTTTGACGGTCCATGCGCGACCACACAGGTAGGTATGATCAACGGAGAGTTCATCATCAACCCGACTCTGGCACAGAAAGACGAATCCGACCTTCAGCTGACCGTGGCTTCCACAAGAGAAAAAGTAATCATGATCGAAGCCGGAGCAAAAGAAATTCCGGAAGACAAAATGATCGAAGCAATCTATAAAGCACATGAAGTAAACCAGGAAATCATCAAATTCATCGATGAGATCGTGGCAGACTGCGGAAAAGAAAAACACACTTACGAATCCTGTGCAGTACCGGAAGAGTTATTTGAAGCCATCAAAGAAATCGTTCCTCCACAGGAAATGGAAGAGGCTGTATTCTCCGATGAAAAACAGGTGAGAGAAGAAAATATCCGCGTGGTAACTGAGAAACTGAAAGAAGCATTCGCAGATAAAGAAGAATGGCTGGCTGTTCTTGGCGAGGCCGTATATCAGTACCAGAAAAAAACAGTTCGTAAAATGATCTTAAAGGATCACAAACGTCCAGATGGCCGTGAGATCACACAGATCCGTCCGCTGGCAGCAGAAGTGGACATCATTCCGAGAGTACATGGTTCTGCGATGTTTACCCGTGGTCAGACACAGATCTGTACGGTAACCACTCTGGCGCCTCTGGCAGAAGCACAGAGACTGGACGGACTGGACGAGTTTGAAACTTCCAAGAGATATATGCACCATTATAATTTCCCGTCCTACTCTGTTGGAGAAACAAAACCATCCAGAGGACCGGGACGTCGTGAGATCGGTCATGGAGCGCTGGCAGAACGTGCGCTTGTTCCAGTACTTCCTACAGAAGAGGAATTCCCATATGCAATCCGTACCGTATCTGAGACATTTGAATCCAATGGTTCCACTTCTCAGGCAAGTATCTGTGCATCCACCATGTCTCTGATGGCAGCAGGCGTACCGATCACAAAACCGGTTGCTGGTATTTCCTGTGGTCTGGTTACCGGAGAGACAGACGACGATTACATCGTTCTGACAGATATCCAGGGTCTTGAGGACTTCTTTGGCGATATGGACTTCAAGGTAGCGGGAACACATGACGGTATCACTGCGATCCAGATGGATATTAAGATCCATGGATTGACCAGACCGATCGTAGAGGAAGCGATCAGAAGAACAAAAGAAGCAAGAGAATATATCCTTACAGAAGTTATGGAAAAATGTATTGATGCTCCTCGTGCAGCTGTTGGCGAATTTGCGCCGAAGATTATCCAGATCCAGATCGATCCTCAGAAGATCGGCGATGTGGTTGGACAGAGGGGAAAGACCATCAATACCATCATTGAGCGCACTGGCGTGAAGATCGACATCACTGACGAGGGCGCAGTATCTATCTGCGGCGTAGATCAAAAGAGCATGGATGAAGCTGCCCGTATGGTAGAGATCATTGCCACAGATTTTGAAGCAGGCCAGATCTTCACTGGTAAGGTAGTCAGCATCAAAGAATTTGGCGCGTTTGTTGAGTTTGCTCCAGGAAAAGAAGGTATGGTACACATCTCCAAGATCTGCAAGGAACGGATCAACCGAGTAGAAGATGTGCTGACTCTGGGAGATAAAGTAAAAGTGATCTGCCTTGGAAAAGACAAAATGGGAAGAATCAGCTTCAGCATGAAGGATGTACCGGAAGAAGTATAAACGATTATGAGATATCACAATATAACTAAGGATGACATGCTAAACGGGGATGGCCTTCGTGTAGTTTTGTGGACGGCAGGCTGTTCCCATGGCTGCAGGGAATGTCAGAATCCCATTACCTGGGACCCTAATGGCGGTCTTCCCTTTACCGATCAGGAAAAAGAGGAGATTTTTGCAGAGCTGGATAAATCCTATGTCAGCGGCATTACTTTCTCCGGGGGAGATCCGCTGCATCCGTCCAATATAGACGGGGTAACGGCTCTGGCAAGAGAAATTCGGGAACGATATCCGGATAAGACGATCTGGCTTTATACAGGCGCACTTTGGGAGGAAATCGCAAAGGAAGAGATCGTTTCCTATCTGGATGTGTGTGTGGACGGAGAATTTCAGGTGGAAAAGAAAAACCTTCTTCTCCGCTGGAAGGGTTCCAGCAATCAGAGAGTGATCGATGTTCCGAAAACCCTGAAAGAAGGCAGCGTTGTTCTATACGAAGACTAGGAGAAAAGAATGAAACGAATCGGAAGATTTCATAAAGTCAGCGAGGAAAGATTTCAGGAGGATTGGAAGGATACCTTCCCGGGCGTATCCCAAGAGGAGATCCATGAGATTTATCATAAGATTTCTCTTCCAAGAAGAGCCACTGCCGGAAGTGCAGGATATGACTTTTTTGCGCCCACAGCCTTTACCATTCTGCCGGGAGAAACGGTGAAGATCCCAACGGGAATCCGTGTGGAGATGGAGCCGGATTGGGTACTGAAATGCTATCCAAGAAGCGGACTTGGTTTTAAATACCGTCTGCAGCTGAACAATACGGTGGGGATCATTGACAGCGATTATTTTTATTCTGACAATGAAGGACATATCTTTGCCAAGCTTACCAACGACACCAATGAGGAAAAAACCGTAGAACTGCCAGCGGGGACTGGATTTATGCAGGGAATCTTTGTAGAATATGGAATTACGGTAGATGATGACGTGACAGATATCCGAAATGGCGGTTTGGGAAGCACCACAAAATAAAAGAAACAGGAGATTTGAGAAAATACTTGAATCTCCTGTATTTTTTTGATAAAATACTTTGAGAATCAAAATAATTGAAATGCAAAGAAGCAGGGAGAAAGAAAAGGGAGGAAATCCAAATGATCATTCAGCCAAAAGTAAGAGAATATATTTGTACAACCGCGCATCCTCTTGGATGTGAAGAAAGTGTGCGCAGACAGATCGCGCATGCAGAGAAAAAAGGAAAAACAGAAGGGACAAAAAAGGCGCTTATCATCGGCTGTTCCACAGGATACGGTCTGGCAAGCCGGATCAGCGCCATGGTAAACTGTGGTGCGGATACCCTTGGGATCATGTTTGAACGCCCTGCATCCGGAAGAAGGACAGCTACACCGGGATGGTACAATACAGCAGCTTTTACAAAAATTGCAGAAGAAAGAGGCGTTTATGCAAAAACTTTAAATGGGGATGCCTTTTCCAGAGAAATGAAAGAAAAGACAGTGGAGACCATTCGTGAAGATCTGGGAAGTGTAGACCTGGTCATCTATAGTCTGGCGGCTCCAAGACGTACCGATGAGAATGGAGTCACCTGGTCTTCCTGCCTGAAAACCATTGGAAGCACCTTTACAGAGAAAAATCTGGATCTGCGTACCAATGAGATCAATCAAAAAACACTGGAACCGGCAACAGAAGAAGAGATCGAGGCTACTAGAAAGGTGATGGGAGGAGAGGACTGGGCAGAATGGATTCATGTGTTGAAATCTGCTGGAGTTCTTGCTGAACAGGCAGTGACAGTGGCATATTCCTATATCGGCCCGGAACTTACGGCACCAATTTATTACAATGGCACCATCGGCTCTGCCAAAAAGCATCTGCATCAGACCGCAGAAGAACTAAATCGCAGATATCCCGAAGTGAAGGCATATATTTCTGTAAACAAAGGGCTGGTGACACAGGCAAGTTCTGCGATTCCAGTGGTTCCCCTTTATTTTACCATTTTATATCAGGTTATGAAAAAACAGGGCGTACATGAAGACTGTATTGGTCAGATGACCCGTCTGTTTACGGAGAAGCTCTATGGAAAGCAAGGCGTTGTTACAGACTCCAGGGGGCTGATTCGGATGGATGACTGGGAAATGCTGCCAGAAGTACAGGAGCAGGTTTTAAAAGCCTGGAAAAAGGTGACCACAGAGAACAAAGACCAGTATTGCGACATCGAGGGGTACTGGGAAGATTTTTATCATATGTTTGGGTTCGGGTATGAAGAAATCGATTACGAAAAAGAGACAGAGGCAAATGTACAGATCCCAGGGATAGAAGAAGCATAACAAGTCAGAGAAAAAGAAACAAGGGGGGGGGGGCGAAATTCGCCCCCCCCCCTTTTAGATGTTACAGATTTACTGGCAGGAATCTCCAGCTTCTTCTGCTTTTCTGGCATTTTCCAGAATCAAGTCAAAAGCCTGTGCTGCCTTCTCGTATTCGCTGTCGTCTTCGATATTTGCTAACATCGGATCTCCGTCAGGAGTACGGGAAAAGGTATAAAGAAATACTTCTCCGTCATGATTTTCGCCGTTTTCGTCCAATGGGAGAAGGGCGATATATTCTTTTTGCTCTACCGGGAAAATGGTAAGGATGGCACATTCTACCTCAGTATCATCTTCCATGGTCAGAGTTATGGTACGATGTTCTTCTGCACTGGAGCTGCATCCGCTGCAGGATGCACAGTCGCTTGGGCTGCAGGAACCATTCTTGAATTCTTCACTCATAGATTTATCCTCACTTTTTTTGTTGATATTTCTCTTTATTCTAACAGAAAATACATCTGATTGCAACGCTAAGGCGAAGAGATGAGGAAGTTTCTTCTTCCCTTTGGAAAAAGAGAAAAATACCTTTTTTATTGTAGGCAAAACATGTTATAATGAACCATACGAGAACAGCAACAAGGAGAAGAAAATGAGACTGATTTCATGGAATGTAAATGGAATTCGGGCGTGTCTGACCAAGGGTTTTGAAGAACAGTTCAGACAGCTGGATGCAGATATTTTCTGCCTGCAGGAGACGAAATGCCAGGCAGGTCAGGTGAAACTGGAACTTCCGGGATATTACCAGTATTGGAATTATGCCAATCGAAAAGGCTATTCCGGGACTGCGGTATTTACAAAAAAAGAGCCGTTGTCTGTAAAAAATGGAATAGGGCTCGAGGAACATGACAAGGAAGGTCGTGTGATCACCCTGGAATTTGAAGATTTTTATTTTGTCACAGTGTATACGCCAAATTCCCAAAGTGAATTGCGCCGTCTTTCTTACCGGATGGAATGGGAACGGGATTTTCTCAATTACCTTCTGACTCTTCAGGAGACAAAACCGGTGATCTGTGCCGGAGACATGAATGTGGCACATCAGGAAATCGACCTGAAAAATCCAAAAACCAATCGAAACAATCCAGGTTTTACCGATGAGGAGAGAGCCTGCTTTGGAAAGATGCTGGAACAGGGATTTATCGACACATTCCGCTATTTTTATCCAGATCAGACAGAGAGTTATTCCTGGTGGTCTTATCGGTTTAAAGCACGAGAAAAGAATGCAGGATGGAGAATTGATTATTTTATTACATCCGGCGCTTTGAAGGAATTCCTGACAGACGCAAAGATCCATACCGAAATCTTCGGTTCTGATCATTGCCCGGTGGAATTAGAAATCCGATTATCATGAAAAGGGAAGGAGGGCGTGTTATGCCAAGCCCAAAGAAGCCCTGTGTATTGCAGGGATATCCGTGGTTTCCTGGAGGAAACCGTTTTAAGGATGGCTATAATTTTGCAGTGGAAGTGCCTAAAGATGCCCAGGCGTCCCTGCTTTTATATCATAAAAAGGCAAAAACTCCATCCATGGAAATTCCATTTCAGGAAAAAGACAGGATCGGAGATGTCTGTGCCGTATTTCTGAAGGATTTTTCACCGGAGGAATATGAATATAATTACCGGATCAATGGAGAAGTGGTGCAGGATACGTATGCGTACCGCATTTACGGAAGGGACCACTTTGGACAGGAGGCCGGGGAGGAAGAACACAGGGTACGCTGTGGTCTGCCTTCCTCGAAGGAATATGACTGGGAAGAGGATGAACATCCGATGCTTTCCTATGAGGAGATGATCCTCTATAAAGTTCATGTGCGTGGTTATACCAAACAGTGCAAAAATATGGGAAAGAAGAAGGGGACTTTTGCCGGACTGATGGAAATGATCCCCTATTGGAAAGAGTTAGGGGTCAATGCCATTGAATTGATGCCTGCTTATGAATTTGAAGAGCGGGCGCTCCCACAGAAGAACAGCGGTCTGATCACAGAAAAGAGAACCGCGGATAAAGTGAATTTCTGGGGCTATGTTCCAGGTTATTATTTTGCACCTAAGGCTTCTTATTGTGCTGGAAAGGAACCGGAAAACGAGGTAAGGGATCTGATAAAGGCATTGCACAGAGCCGGCATGGAATGCATTATGGAAATGTATTTTCCGGAAACAGTCAACCCTTCCATGGCGCTCAAGGCAGTACAGTTCTGGAAGCTGTATTATCATGTGGATGGTTTCCATCTGGTGGGAGAGGGGGCGCCGGTAGATCTGATCGCTTGCGATCCTCTTCTTCGTGGAACCAAGATTTTTGCGGGAGGTTTTTCCTCGGATCTTCTGAGAAAAAGAGGAGAACAGGGCCATCGCAATCTTGCGGAATACCATCCGGGCTTTTTGCAGGATATGCGTCGATTCCTCAAAAGTGATGAGGATACGGTTTCCGGCGCTGCTTATCGGATCAAACGAAATCCGCAGAGTTTTGCAGTAGTAAATTATATGGCCAGTCAGGATGGATTTACCCTGGCGGATACGGTAACTTATACGTATAAGCACAATGAGGCCAATGGAGAGGATAATCAGGACGGAAGCAGTTACAATTTTTCCTGGAACTGCGGCATAGAAGGCCCCAGCCGGAAACTGGCCATTCGTCAGATCCGGGATCGGCAGCTTAGAAATGCCGTTCTTATGGTACTTCTAAGCCAGGGAGTTCCTATGCTTTACGGTGGAGATGAGTTCGGAAATTCGCAGGAAGGAAACAACAACGCCTACTGTCAGGACAACCCCATCGGTTGGATCGACTGGAAGGGTCTGAAAAAAAATCAATGGCTCAAAAATTTTGTGGAAGCTGCGATTGCGTTTCGCAGGGAGCACCCCATCCTCCATATGCCGGAGGAACTTCGCGGCGTAGACTATCAGGCCAAGGGGTATCCGGATATTTCTTTTCATGGGGAAAGAGCCTGGTATTGTACCCAGGATAATACCTGCCGTCTTCTGGGAGTCATGTACTGTGGCGCCTATGCACAGAAAGCAAACGGAGAAGCCGATGATCTGATCTATGTAGGGTATAATTTTCACTGGGAAGCCAGAACCATTGCTCTTCCTAACCTTATGGAAGGGATGAAATGGAAAAAAATAGAAGATACTTCTGATGGAGAGGAGGCCCATTTCTTTGTGGAGCAGGAAGAAACCTACGAAAAATCCATAGAGATCGGTCCGAGAACCATTGTGGTATTGATAGGAAAACAGGAGGCGTAAAAGATGCACCCATGGCTGCATTTTAAAACAATCACAAAGCATAAACTTATGGTCATGAAATATTGTTTCCGCATCGGGCTGTATAAGCAGGGGCTGCTTCATGACCTGTCCAAATATTCTCCTGTGGAGTTTCTGGTGGGCTGTAAATATTACCAGGGAACAAGAAGTCCCAACAATGCAGAGCGTGAGGCTACTGGCGTTTCCCGTTCCTGGCTGCATCATAAGGGACGGAATAAACATCATTTTGAACATTGGGTAGATTATTCTCTGGACCCGGAGCATGTGATCATGGGAGCGCAGATGCCAAGAAACTATGTGGCAGAGATGGTAATGGATCGGATCAGTGCGTCCAGAACTTATTTAGGAGACAGCTATACAGAGAAGGAACCGTTGAAATACTTCATGAAAAGTAAGGAACGTCTGTGGTTTATCCATCCACAGACCAAGAAAGAGCTGGAAGCGCTGCTGCGTATTCTGGCAGATCATGGAGAAGAAAAAACATTGCGTTACATTAAGCACGTGTACCTCAAAAAAAGGTAGCGTCCGTATATAAGGCGTGTTGCCACAGATACACCGACGCGAAAGAAGAAAAAGAACAGTTACGGCTGTTCTTTTTCTTTTGAATTTGCTATAATAGTAGAACCAGTACAACAAATATAAATGAATTCGTTGTACCAGAAGAAAGAAGGTGTCTCAAAATGAAAAAATATGATTATCTGATCGTGGGCGCCGGTCTGTTTGGCGCTGTATTTGCACATGAGGCGGCAAAATGCAATAAGACCTGTCTGGTTATTGATAAAAGAGACCACATAGGAGGAAATATTTATACAGAAGAGATTGAGGGAATCCAGGTTCATCGTTATGGAGCCCATATTTTTCATACTTCCAGAAAGCGAGTATGGGATTATATCAATCAGTTTGCAGAATTTAATCACTTTGTAAACTCTCCCATCGCGATTTATAAAGATGAGCTTTATAACCTCCCTTTTAATATGAATACCTTCCATCAGCTTTGGGGCGTTCAGACTCCTGCCCAGGCCAAGGCTAAGATCCAGGAGCAGATCAGCCGGATGCATATCACCCATCCCAAGAATCTGGAGGAGCAGGCTCTGGCGCTGGTAGGTCAGGACGTTTATGAGAAACTGATTGAGGGATACACCAGAAAACAGTGGGGCAGGGAATGCAAGGATCTGCCATCCTTTATCATTAAGCGCCTGCCTTTGCGGTATACCTATGACAACAATTACTTTAAAGATCCGTATCAGGGAATCCCCAAGGGCGGTTACACCAGAATCATAAAGAAACTGTTAGAAGGAGTGCAGGTTGTTCTGAATACAGATTTCTTTGCCAACCGGGAGGAACTTTCCGTCCAGGCAGACAAGATTCTGTTTACCGGAATGATTGATGCATTCTACGATTACTGCTATGGAGAACTGGATTATCGTTCTCTGCGCTTTGAAACAGAAGTGCTGGATATGGCCAACTACCAGGGCAATGCGGTGGTAAATTACACTGACTATGAGGTTCCTTATACAAGAATCATTGAGCACAAGCATTTTGAATTCGGCACCCAGCCAAAGACTGTGATCACAAGAGAATATTCTGCGGACTGGAAGCCGGGAGCAGAGCCATATTATCCCATCAACGACCCAAGGAATGACGAACTGTTTGGCAAATACGAACGTCGTGCCCTGGAAGAAAAAAATGTCCTGTTTGGCGGACGTCTGGGCATGTATCGTTACATGGATATGGATCAGATCATTGAAGAAGCGCTGAATATGGCGGAAACAGAGCTTACCTACGAGGAGCCGTAAAAAAGGAGAAAAACATTTATGGATACACCAATTATAGCAAAGTATTACCGGGAAGATGATGCCATGAAGCGTCTGGCGCTTCTGGAAAAATCCATTGCAGAGGGAGAAGAACCGGAGAAGAATGCCATTCGTAAGGAATTGTGGAACCTTCGTTATCAGGATAAGGGAGAGCGCAATGGCCTGGATCGTGCAGATGGATATCTGGGACTTTGGATGGCAATGGAATTTAATAAGAATGCAGACAAACGTCTCTTTGGCAAAAAACACGCCAAAAAAGAGATTCAGAAGATTTTGGACAAGCTGAAATTCAGGGAATACCAGGAAAAAAGCCCCATTCATGAGGAACTGCTTTACCGGGAATGCTGCCATATGGTAGATCTTTATGTCCGGCTTTGCGCACGGGACAAAAGCTATAATTCCGCTTTTTGCGGAATCGTTCGGATCAGTGAGGAAAAATCCAGAAACAAAGTACAGAGAGATATTCTTGAAATGGGAGAGAAACTCCCTAAGATCCTGGAAATGGAAAAAGAACTGGAAATAGTGAGCCGTGCGGCAAAGGAGGTCTATGATCTTCACTTTTCCCAGGAAGACCTTCTAACAGAATAGGAAAAGCATTGTATACAGAAATAAAAATAGTCGCAAACTATAAGAAAAAAGCTGGAGGAAAGAATGAAAAAAGAAATTCTGTCTGCATATGAAATCATAAAAGAAGAAAAGTTAACAGATATCCATTCCGTGGGCTGGCTGCTTCGTCACAAAAAGACAGGAGCCAATGTCATGCTCATTGAAAACGAGGATGAAAATAAAGTGTTCAACATTGCCTTTCGTACTCCGCCTAAGGATAGCACAGGGGTAGCGCACATTCTGGAGCACAGTGTACTCTGTGGTTCCGAAAAGTTCCCTCTGAAAGATCCTTTTGTGGAACTGGTGAAGGGCTCCCTGAACACTTTTTTGAATGCCATGACGTATCCGGACAAGACCTGCTATCCCGTGGCAAGCTGCAATGATCAGGATTTTCAGAATCTGATGCACGTATATCTGGATGCGGTATTTTTCCCAAATATTTATAAAAAAGAAGAGATTTTCCGCCAGGAAGGCTGGAGTTATCACCTGGAAGCACCAGAAGGTCCTCTGACCTATAACGGTGTGGTATACAATGAAATGAAGGGAGCTTTTTCCTCTCCGGATGAGGTGTTGGAAAGAGAAATCATGAATTCTCTGTTCCCGGACAGCCCTTATGGCTGCGAGTCCGGAGGAAACCCGGAGAACATTCCGGATCTTACCTATGAAGAGTTTCTGGAATTTCATCATAAATATTACCATCCTTCTAACAGCTTTATTTATCTGTATGGAAAGATGGATATGGCCGAAAAACTGGTATTTTTGGATGAAGAGTATTTCTCCAGATTTGACTGTCTGGAGGTGGATTCCAAAATTAAAAAACAGGAGGCATTTGCACAGTGCCGGGATCTGACATTGACGTATCCGGTGTCTGAAACAGAAGGAGAGAGCGATAATACCTATCTTTCCTACAACATGGTGACAGGAGATGCCATGGATGATACACAGTGTATGGCTTTTGAAGTGTTGGATTACGCTCTTTTGAGCGCTCCTGGCGCCCCGTTGAAGCAGGCTCTTCTGGATGAAAAAATTGGAAAAGATGTGTATGGTTCCTTTGATGATGGAATTTACCAGCCCTATTTCAATGTAGTGGTGAAGGGTTCCAATCCAGACAAAAAAGAAGCCTTTGTGTCCATTATCCGCAAGGTTCTTTCAGACATTGTTGAGAAGGGAATGGACCACAAAGCTCTGGAAGCAGGAATCAACTATATGGAGTTCCGTTATCGTGAGGCTGATTTTGCTTCTTATCCCAAGGGACTGATGTATGGACTGGATATCCTGGGAACCTGGCTGTACGAAGAGGGTGATCCCTTTGCCCAGGTGAAACAGCTTCAGGTATTTGAAGAACTTCGCAAGGCCATGGACCAGGGATATTTTGAATCACTGATTAAAAAGTATCTTCTTGAGAATCCCCATGGCTCCATTCTTACCCTGGTTCCGGAATCCGGACTGGCGGCAAAAAGAGAAAAAGCGCTGGAGGAAAAACTGGAAGCCTATCGTGCTTCCCTTTGTCAGGAAGAGTTACAGAATCTGGTGGATCGCACCAGGGCTCTGGAAGAATATCAGGAAGCAGAGGAAGATCCAAAAGCCCTTGGCTGCATCCCCATGTTAAGACGAGAAGATATCAAAAAAGAAGCTCAGCATTTTACCAATGAACCCCTTATGGTGGAGGACAGTCTGTTCCTTTATCATGATGTGTGTACCAATGGAATTGGTTACGTGGATGTGATGTTTGACGTCTGCCAGTTAGAGCCGGAACTGGTTCCGTATCTGGGACTTCTAAAATCCGTTCTGGCTTATGTGGATACCGAAAAATACATGTATGGGGAATTGTTTAATGAGATCAATGCCAATACAGGAGGAATCCAGTGCGGAGTTGAGGTATTTGAAAAAGCAGAGACAGAAGGGGAATTCCAGGCGATGTTTTCCATCAGAGGAAAAGCGCTGTATTCCAGAATGGATTTCCTTTTTGAAATGATGGAGGAGATTCTGAATACTTCAAAGGTGGAGGATACCAAGCGTCTCTATGAGATCATTGCCCAGGTAAAATCAAGAGCCCAGGCAAATCTGGTAAGCGCCGGCCATTCCACAGCTGTGCTCCGGGCAACTTCCTATGATTCTCCTATGGCATATTTCCAGGATGCTATGGCAGGCATCCGCTATTATCAGTTTATTGAAGCGTTGGAACGTGATTTTGACGAGAAAAAAGAAGAAACGGTAAGCACCTTAAAGAGGGTAATGAAGGAAATCCTTTCCAGAGAAGGCTTCTCCATCAGTTATACCGGAGAAAGAGAATCCTTATCTCAGGTGAAGGAATTAAGTGTAAAACTGAAAAACTGTATGCAGGGAAGCAAAAAAGAGAGCAGAAAAGAGCTTCCGGCTCTCACCGTACGAAACGAAGGTTTTACCACATCCGGACAGGTGCAGTATGTGGCGCAGACCGGAAACTTCAAAAAGAAAGGATACCGCTATACCGGCGCTCTGGATATTCTGAAGGTGGCGTTAAGCTACGATTATCTCTGGATCAATCTTCGTGTCAAAGGCGGCGCTTATGGATGTATGAGCGGGTTCCGAAGAAGCGGAGAGAGTTTCTTTGTTTCCTATCGTGATCCTAATCTTGAGAAAACCCTGGAGGTTTATCAGGGAGTTCCGGATTACATCAGAAATTTCCAGGCAGATGAACGGGAAATGACCAAGTATATCATTGGAACCATCAGCGGTAAGGATGTGCCCCGTACGCCGCAGATGCAGGGAAGCATTTCCAAAATCGCTTATTTCAGCGGTGTGACAGAAGAAATGGTACAAAGAGAGCGAGAGGAAATCCTTTACGCAACGGTAGAGGATATGCAGGCGCTGGCTCCTCTGGTAGAAGCAATCCTGTCAGATGAGAGTATCTGTGTTGTGGGAAGCGAAAGCGCAATTGAGAAAGGAAGAAAGCTGTTTAAGGAGATTAAACCGCTGATTTCCTGTTAATGGAAGAAACGGAGAAAAATATATGAACGAGCAGTTTAAATCAGGTTTTGTGGCAATCATCGGACGTCCCAATGTGGGGAAATCCACATTGATGAATCATCTGATTGGACAGAAGATTGCCATTACCTCCAAGAAACCTCAGACCACCAGAAACCGGATTCAGACCGTCTATACCTGTGAAAAAGGACAGATTGTTTTTCTGGATACGCCGGGAATTCATAAAGCCAAAAATAAGCTGGGAGAATACATGGTACAGGTGGCAGAACGTACGCTGAAAGATGTGGACGTGATTCTCTGGCTGGTGGAGCCCACGACTTTTATCGGGGCCGGAGAACGCCATATTGCTGAACAGTTAAAGGGACTTCAGGTTCCTGTACTCCTGGTGATTAATAAGGTGGATACGGTAGAAAAAGAAGAGATTCTGAAATCCATTGATACCTATCGAAAGCTGTATGAATTTGATGAGATTATACCAGCCTCTGCTCTCCGGGGAAAAAATACGGAAGATATTACCGAGTGTATTTTTAAATATCTTCCCTATGGCCCCATGTTTTATGATGAAGATACGGTTACAGACCAGCCCCAGAGACAGATTGTAGCGGAAATTATCCGGGAAAAGGCGCTTCATGCCCTGGATGCGGAAATTCCTCATGGAATTGCGGTGGCCATTGACCGTATGAAGGAACGGCCAGGTAAGAATTTTATGTATGACATTGAAGCTACGATCATTTGTGAGCGGGATTCTCATAAGGGAATTATCATTGGCAAACAGGGCAGTATGCTGAAAAAGATCGGAAGCAATGCCAGATATGAGCTGGAACGGATGCTGGAAGCCAAGGTTAATCTGAAACTTTGGGTAAAGGTGAAGAAGGACTGGCGCGACAGCGATTTTCTAATGAAAAACTTTGGATATGACAAGAAAGAAATCTAAGGAGCAGTCTGGTTTGGGCTCACCGGAGAAAAATAAAGGAAAAGTGCATGAGTGACTTGATAACTGTGCAGGGCGTGGTGATTTCTGCCATGCCAGTGGGCGAATATGATAAAAGGATCGTCCTTCTCACCAGGGAGAGGGGAAAAATTTCCGCTTTTGCCAAGGGCGCCAGAAGACAGAACAGCGCATTTATGGCTGCTTCCAATCCCTTTGTATTTGGGACCTTCACCTTGTTTGAAGGAAGAAGCAGCTATAATTTGAATCAGGTATCTGTATCCCATCAGTTTGTGGAGCTGGCAGGAGTTCAGCCGGGAATTTATTACGGTTATTATTTTCTGGAGCTTGCAGATTACTTTGGCAGAGAAGGAACGGATGAGCGGGAGATGATGAATCTTCTTTATGTGACCGTAAAGGCTTTGTTAAACGCGCAGATGGATGCCCGTCTGGTGCGGTGTGTATTTGAACTTCGTACCATGGCAGAACAGGGGCTGTGTCCTTCGCTGTTTTCCTGTGTAGGGTGTGAAAAAGAGTGTGAAGAAGGAGAAACGGTGTGGTTTTCCCAGGAACTTCACGGAATTTTGTGTAAGAACTGTGCTTCCCGGTGCCGGGATGCGCGTCCTGTTTCAAAAGCAGCGCTCTATGCCATGCGGTACATGGTGTGTACCCCTATGGGGCGGCTGTATACCTTTACCGTGACCCGCGAGGTACAAAAGGAACTGGAGCAGTTGATTCATACCTATGTATCCATGAATACAGATAAACGGTTTAAAAGCCTGGAAATTCTGGAAATGATGGAAACATAAAATTCAGTTGAAAAAAAATTTTGTTACTAGTATAATGAAGGCATTGCAGATTTAGAAAAAAATAGCAGTAAACTTTTGGGAGAATTGACTGGAAAATGCTGCAAAAATAAAAATGAGGAGAGATATCATGGAAAAAACAATGGAGAAAATCGTAGCTCTGGCAAAAGCCAGAGGATTCGTCTATCCAGGTTCTGAGATTTATGGTGGACTTGCAAACACCTGGGATTACGGCAACCTTGGTGTGGAATTGAAGAACAACGTTAAGAGAGCCTGGTGGCAGAAATTTATTCAGGAGTCTCCGTATAACGTAGGTGTAGACTGTGCCATTTTAATGAACCCGCAGACATGGGTGGCTTCCGGTCATCTGGGCGGATTTTCAGATCCTCTGATGGACTGTAAGGAATGTCATGAGCGTTTCCGCGCAGATAAATTGATCGAGGATTTCTGTGCAGAGCATGACATTGCACTGGAAGGCGCTGTTGATGCATGGTCTCAGGAAGAAATGATGAATTTCATCAAGGAGCACAGCATTCCATGTCCTACCTGTGGAAAACATAACTTTACGGATATCCGTCAGTTCAACCTGATGTTCAAAACTTTCCAGGGTGTTACCGAAGATGCAAAAAATACCGTATATCTTCGTCCGGAGACTGCACAGGGTATTTTTGTAAACTTTAAAAATGTACAGAGAACTTCCCGTAAGAAACTTCCATTTGGTATTGGTCAGATTGGTAAATCCTTCCGTAACGAGATTACCCCAGGTAACTTTACCTTCCGTACCCGTGAGTTTGAGCAGATGGAACTGGAATTCTTCTGTGAGCCGGATACGGATCTTGAATGGTTTGCATACTGGAAACAGTTCTGCCTTGACTGGTTAAGTTCTCTTGGCTTAAAGGAAGACGAGGTTCGTTATCGTGACCATGATCCGGAAGAGTTAAGCTTCTACAGCAAGGCTACCACAGACGTGGAATTCTTATTCCCATTTGGATGGGGCGAGTTATGGGGCATTGCAGACAGAACGGATTATGACCTGACACAGCATCAGAACGTATCCGGACAGGATATGAGCTATTTTGATGATGAAAAGAAAGAAAAATACATTCCATATGTAGTAGAGCCGTCTCTTGGCGCAGACCGTATGGTGCTTGCTTTCCTTTGCAGCGCTTACGATGAAGAGGTTCTGGATGCAGAAAAGAACGATGTTCGTACAGTCCTTCATTTCCATCCGGTTCTGGCTCCGGTGAAGATCGGTGTGCTGCCTCTTTCCAAGAAACTCAACGAAGGTGCAGAGAAAATCTACCAGCAGTTATCCAAGAAATACAACTGCGAATTTGATGATCGTGGAAATATTGGAAAACGTTATAGAAGACAGGATGAAATTGGTACTCCATTCTGTATCACATATGATTTTGAATCTGAAAATGATGGTGCAGTAACTGTACGTGACCGTGATACCATGGAACAGGTTCGTGTGAAGATTGATGAGCTGGATGCTTACTTTGCAGATAAATTTACATTTTAATATCGTGTGCTGAATAACAGACAGGCTGGATTTCCGAAGAATGGGAAATCCAGCCTGTTTTGGAATGAGACATTCTGATAAGACAAAAAAAGCACCGGAACCATATCATACTATGATCTCGATACTTCTTAAACAGCCAGTACGGGAATCGAACCCGTGTTTCCGCCGTGAGAGGGCGGCGTCTTAACCCCTTGACCAACTGGCCATAAATAGGTTGTTTCAACCAACGGGATTGATTATAGCTTGGATTTTGGAAAAAAGCAAGTGTTTTTTTGAAAATATTAAATTTTTTCACGAAACCATCACAGAATTTTACGAAAGCCATCACCAAATGAACACATTTGGCGCTTATAGTGTTACCTATCAATAACAGAAAGGAATGACAAAAGAATGAAACGGAAATATCTTGCAATTATGATGGGTATGGTGCTGAGTTTAACTTCTATGAATGTATATGCAGTGAGCGCAGCAGAAACAGATACGACAACAGAAAGCGCAGAGGCTTCCACTGAGGAAACCGCGGAAGAGGAACTGACAGAGGATGCCTCCGGGGCGGACAGTGAACTGGATGAACTGGCAAATGCGCCGGAAGTGATTGGACAGGTAACGGATGTGTCAGAAGAAAGTATGATGATTTCTGTGGGAACCTTATCAGGAGAAGAAACTACAGCGGCTGCAGAAACCACTGAGGCTGCAGAAACTACAGAGTCCACAGAAACTACTGAGGCTGAAACCACCGAGGAGGAAGATGCAGAAGAGGTGACAGATGCGCCAGAAGAAGAGGCAGCAGCTGAGACAACAGCATCTCAGACACTGACTTTAAATGGACAGGCAATGGAGGTTTATCTGGATGATACCATCACGTTCCAGAAAGAAACAAATCCGGCAGAAATCACAGTGGAGGAAGCTTCCGAAGAGGAACTGACAGAATCAGAAGCAGCAGAGGAAGCAACAGAGGAAACAACAGAAGCGGCAGAAACTGAAGCAGCAGAGGAAACAACAGAAGCAGCAGAAGCTGAAACAGAAGAGAAAACAACAGAAACAACAGAAGCTGCAGCAGAGGCAGAACCTGCAGATGCCAGTGATGAACTGGAGGAAATCACAATTTCTGATATTAAGGTTGGTGATATTGTAAAAATTCTTTCCGATGAGAACGGTCAGGTAACCTCTATTATTGTATTGGCAGAAGGCGAATTGACTGACGCGCAGGAGGAAGAAACGGCAGAGACAACAGAAGAAACCGCTGATGAAACCGCAGAAGATGGAAGTGTAGAAGAGACAACAGAGGAAACAGCTGAATAAGAGAATAAAAAGAATTTGCCCTAGGTCAGGAAAAGGATTCCAGACCTGGGGTATTTTATTTTGCAAACTCTTTTTTGCCAGAGTGAGAGGGAAAAGGCCACAATCAAAAGATTTCAATGGAATAGTCTTTATGAAAAATTTCGCCTGGTTTCAATGCGTTGATCTGAGGCTTTTCTTCCAGCGTTCCTTCATATCCACGATCATCGCACCGGCCCATCCATGGTTCCAGGCAGACAAAAGGTGCGCCGGGAACGGACCAGATGCCAAAATTGGGGAAGCCTTCGCAGTGCATGGTAAGATACGGTGTCTGGTCAGGCAGCAGGATGGAGGCAGTGGTAATCTGTCCGTTATCCAGGATCAGAGCGTCCCGGTCAAACATATGGGAATCCAGCTTCACACATCCGTTGGAAAGAGCAAGGGTATGTGGTTCCTGAGGAACCGCAGTTCCAGATGCCGGGTCAATGAGAAAATAGGTAAGGCAATCCTGCTGTTGGAATCCAAGATAATAATCAGAAAACTCTGTGTTGGGAAGAACCGGCACACAGAAGGCTGGGTGACCGCCTATGGTGAAATACATGGGGGTACTGCCGGTATTTTTTACAGTCCATGAAACCATAACGGAATTTTCCTGTAAGGTATGTCGGATCTGAAGGGTAAAATCGTAGGGATAAGTCTCTTTGGTTTCCGGAGAGGAACATAATTCATGAAGAACGGAGTCCAGGGTATGGGAAAGACAGGAAAAATCCATATCCCGGGCAAAACCGTGTTGTTTGGAGGGATAGGTATTGGCTCCGGTGCGATAGTGCTCCTGATAATGACGTCCTACATTGGGAAACAGAACCGGCGCGTGGCGTTTCCAGTAGGAAGGGTCTGCCTGCCACAGGATTTCCCGGCTGTTCTTCTTATCATAAATGCTGCAAAGTTCTGCTCCATGCTCTGCGACTTTGATGCAGAGACGCTGATTCTCCAGTGTTTGATACATAATGATGCCTCCTTATAGGGTATTATATATAATACTTGCTTTTGATACGATGATGTAACAATTATACCATGAAAAAGGAAGAATGACGAGGAAAAAGTGGCAAAAATATACAAGATTTTATTGACTTAACAACAAAAATTTGTTAAAATCTACAATTATAGGCCGACATAGAGGAGGAAGATGACTATGGCTAAGAAAAGAAACATCATTGTAGGACAGTCAGGAGGCCCTACTTCTGTTATTAATTCCAGTTTGGCAGGCGTTTATAAGAATGCCATTGAGAGAGGATTTAATAAGGTATATGGAATGCTTCACGGCATTCAGGGACTGCTGGATGAGCAGTATATTGATCTGTCTACACAGATTCATTCAGAACTGGATATTGAACTTTTGAAGAGAACACCTTCTGCGTTCCTTGGCTCTTGCCGTTTTAAACTTCCGGAGATTCACGAAGATAAAGCAATCTACGAAAAAATCTTTGAAATTTTAAACAAACTGGATATTGAAGCCTTTATTTATATTGGCGGAAATGATTCCATGGATACCATAAAGAAGCTGTCTGATTATGCGATCATTACTGGGCATTCTCAGAAATTCCTGGGTGTTCCCAAGACCATTGACAATGACCTTGCTCTGACAGACCATACTCCTGGTTTCGGTAGCGCGGCTAAGTACATCGGAGCTTCCACCAAGGAAGTGATTCGTGATGCTCAGGGGCTTACCTATAAGAAGAGTATGATTACCATTATGGAGATCATGGGAAGAAATGCCGGATGGCTGACCGGCGCCACAGCCCTTGCCAAGACAGAAGAATGCGATGGTCCGGATCTGATCTACCTTCCGGAGGTTCCCTTTGACATTAATAAATTCCTGGAAAAAGTAAAAGAACTGGTTAAGAAGAAATCATCCGTTGTAATCGCTGTATCCGAAGGTATCAAGCTGGCAGACGGACGTTATGTATGTGAGCTTGGAAATGCAGGAGACTATGTGGATGCGTTTGGTCATAAACAGCTTCAGGGAACAGCTACTTATCTGGCAAACTTCCTGTCCGCAGAAATCGGATGTAAAACAAGAGCGGTTGAGCTTTCTACCTTACAGAGAAGCGCTTCCCACATGGCATCCAGAGTGGATATCGACGAAGCCTTTATGGTAGGCGGTGCAGCAGTGAAGGCTGCAGACGAAGGGGATACTGGTAAGATGATTGTAATCGACCGTGTTTCTGACGATCCTTATATGTCTGCAACAGGAATCTATGACGTTCATCGAATCGCCAACGAGGAGAAACTGGTTCCGAGAAACTGGATGAATAAGGACGCTACTTATGTGACAGAGGATTTCCTGGATTATATCAAACCTTTGATTCAGGGAGATTACCAGCCAATCATGGTAAATGGTCTTCCAAGACATCTGGTTCTGAATCTTAAGAAAAAGAGATAAATTTAAAAAAAACATGGGGTGTTGAAAGAATTATGCCGGTGGGAGAAGGACCGGCATAATTCTTTTTTCCATTTTTCTTCTTTTTTCCCACTTAGACCTTGACTATTTTAAGAGAAATCTATAAAATAACTATGTGCGTATATAAAACATGATCAGTATCAATTTCATCAGTGATCAGCAGTCGATAGAGAATGCAGCGTATTGATGAAAAGATACCCTATGTTAAAAGAACAAATTTTTAGGAGGAAAATGTAAAATGGCAAAATGGGTTTACATGTTTACAGAAGGTAACGCTACTATGAGAAACCTTCTCGGCGGTAAAGGTGCCAACCTTGCTGAAATGACAAGCCTGGGTCTTCCTGTACCACAGGGCTTCACCATCACAACAGAAGCCTGCACACAGT
Source organism: uncultured Blautia sp. (assembly GCA_937900135.1). Lineage (GTDB taxonomy): Bacteria > Bacillota > Clostridia > Lachnospirales > Lachnospiraceae > Blautia_A. Next base: position 69,940 of record CALCDJ010000059.1, read on the forward strand.
ACTATGAAGACGGAAGACAGATCAACGACGAGATCATGGCTCAGATCATGGAAGCAATCACAAAAATGGAAGGAGTTACCGGTAAAAAATTCGGTGACAAAGAAAATCCTCTGCTTGTTTCCGTTCGTTCCGGTGCGAGAGCATCCATGCCAGGTATGATGGATACCATCCTGAACCTTGGTCTGAACGAAGAAGTTGTTCATACATTGGCTGAAGGTTCCGGAAATCCTCGTTGGGCTTGGGACTGCTACAGAAGATTCATCCAGATGTACTCTGACGTAGTTATGGAAGTTGGTAAGAAATACTTCGAAGAGCTCATCGATAAAATGAAAGAAGAAAAAGGTGTAACTCAGGACGTTGACCTTACTGCAGAAGATCTTCAGGAACTGGCTAATCAGTTCAAAGCTGAATACAAAGAAAAAATCGGTGCTGACTTCCCATCTGATCCGAAGGAACAGTTAATGGGCGCAATCAAAGCCGTATTCCGTTCCTGGGACAACCCACGTGCGAACGTATATCGTCGTGACAACGATATCCCATATTCCTGGGGTACTGCTGTAAACGTACAGATGATGGCATTCGGTAACATGGGTGATGACTGTGGTACAGGTGTTGCATTTACTCGTGACCCAGCTACAGGTGAAAATGGTCTGTTCGGAGAATTCCTGACAAACGCTCAGGGTGAAGACGTTGTTGCTGGTGTTCGTACACCAATGCACATTTCCGAAATGGAACAGAAATTCCCAGAAGCATTCGTACAGTTCAAAGAAGTATGCAACATTCTGGAAAAACACTACAGAGATATGCAGGATATGGAGTTTACTGTAGAGCATGGTAAACTGTATATGCTTCAGACACGTAACGGTAAGAGAACTGCTCAGGCTGCTCTTAAGATCGCTTGTGACCTTGTTGATGAAGGCATGAGAACAGAAGAAGAAGCTGTAGCAATGATCGATCCTCGTAACTTAGATACACTTCTTCATCCTCAGTTCGACGCTAAGGCTCTGAAAGAAGCTACTCCAATCGCAAAAGCACTGGGCGCTTCTCCGGGAGCTGCTTGTGGTAAAGTGGTATTCACAGCAGATGACGCTGTAGAATGGGCTGCAAGAGGAGAGAAGGTTGTTCTTGTTCGTCTTGAAACTTCTCCAGAAGATATCACTGGTATGAAATCTGCTCAGGGTATCCTGACTGTTCGTGGCGGTATGACTTCTCACGCAGCAGTAGTTGCTCGTGGTATGGGTACCTGCTGTGTATCCGGCTGTGGCGACATTGCTATGGATGAAGAAAACAAGAAATTCACACTGGCTGGAAAAGAATATCATGAAGGAGATGCCATCTCTCTTGATGGTTCTACCGGTAACATCTACGACGGAATCATCCCGACTGTAGACGCTACAATCGCTGGTGAATTCGGAAGAATCATGGCTTGGGCTGACAAATACAGAACTCTTAAGGTTCGTACAAATGCAGATACTCCGGCTGACGCTAAGAAAGCTCGTGAGCTTGGTGCAGAAGGTATCGGTCTTTGCCGTACAGAGCATATGTTCTTTGAAGGCGACAGAATTGACGCATTCCGTGAAATGATCTGCTCCGAAACTGTAGAAGAAAGAGAAGCAGCTCTGAATAAGATCCTTCCGGAACAGCAGGGAGACTTCGAAAAATTATACGAAGCTCTGGAAGGCAACCCAGTTACTATCCGTTTCCTGGATCCGCCACTTCATGAGTTCGTTCCTACTACAGAAGAAGATATCAAGAAACTGGCTGACTCTCAGGGCAAGACTGTAGAGCAGATCAAGACAATCATTGATTCTCTTCATGAGTTCAACCCAATGATGGGTCATCGTGGATGCCGTCTTGCAGTTACCTATCCGGAAATTGCTAAGATGCAGACAAGAGCCGTTATCCGCGCTGCAATCAACGTGAAGAAGGCTCACTCTGACTGGAATGTATGCCCAGAGATCATGATCCCGCTTGTTGGCGATGTAAAAGAGCTGAAATACGTGAAGAAAGTTGTTGTTGAGACAGCAGACGCTGAAATCGCAGCAGCAAATGCAGATCTGAAGTACGAAGTTGGTACTATGATCGAGATCCCGAGAGCAGCTCTGACAGCAGACGAAATCGCAAAAGAAGCTGACTTCTTCTGCTTCGGTACAAACGACTTAACCCAGATGACATACGGCTTCTCCCGTGATGACGCTGGTAAGTTCCTGAACGCTTACTATGACGCTAAGATCTTTGAAAACGATCCATTTGCAAAACTGGATCAGACTGGCGTTGGCAAGCTGATGGAAATGGCAATCAAATTAGGAAAACCGGTTAATCCAAACCTGCACATCGGTATCTGCGGTGAGCACGGCGGAGATCCTACATCTGTAGAATTCTGCCACAAGATTGGTCTGGATTATGTATCCTGTTCTCCATTCCGTGTTCCGATCGCTCGTCTTGCAGCAGCTCAGGCAGCTATCAACGAGAAATAAGAACCGGCAGAACAGCCAACCAATAAATAATTATAAGCGTACCATTAGAAATAGTGGTACGCTTATTTTAAATGAAGAAAGGAGCTGCTTATGAAAATTCTTCATGGAAATATGGTATTTGCCAAAAACAGTCAGGAGCTTTGTACCTTTGAAAACAGCTATCTGGTTGAAGAAAAGGGCAGAATTGAAGGCATTTATCCTGTTCTCCCGGAAAAATACCAGGGGTTGGAAGTGACGGATTATGGAGATCAGGTAATTATCCCTGCCTTTTCAGATCTTCATGTGCATGCCTCACAGTATGTGGAACGAGGACTGGGGATGGACATGCTGCTTTCTGACTGGCTGAATCAGTATACATTTCCTCAGGAAGCCCGCTTTGCCGAGATGGATTATGCAAAAACCGTATATGATGCCTTTATTGATGACATGATTCTTCATGGAACCTTCCATGCCTGTATTTTTGCTACCATTCACCGGGAGGCAACCTCTTATCTGGTGCAGCGCATGGAAGAACGGGGATTGTATGGATTCGTTGGAAAGGTCAATATGAATATGGGAGCGCCGGAATATCTTTGTGAGACAACAGAAGAATCGCTGAGAGAAACAGAGCAGTTCTTAGATGATTTCAAAGATAACCGGACGGCAAAACCCATTCTTACACCGAGATTTGCCCCCACCTGTGACGAAGCGCTGATCAAAGGGCTTGGAAAACTGGGACAAAAATATCATGTGGGTCTTCAGACTCATCTGGTGGAATCCAAGTGGGAGGCAGGCGAGGCCTTGCGGCTGTTTCCAGAGTATTCCTGCGACACGGAAATTTATGAACGGGCAGGACTCATGGAACATGGACCAGTGGTAGGGGCTCATTTCATCTTCCCTTCCAGGGAGGATGTGGAAATTATGAAGAAACATCATGGAGTGGCAGTCCATTGTCCAGATGCTACGAATAATATCATTGCCGGAATTATGGGAGTGGCAGAGCTTGAAAAACAGGGAGTTTCTCTTTCTGTTGGAACAGATGTTGGCGGCGGTCATTCCATGGGCGCTTATTCTCAGATCTCCCGTGCTGTTCAGCTGTCTAAGCTGAAATGGTTTTACGAAGGCGAGCCCCATGCACCCATTTCTTTTGCTCATGCCTTTTATATGGCAACAAGAGAAGGGGGAAGTATTTTTGGCAAGGTGGGAGCTCTGGAAAAGGGATATACCCTCAATGCCCTTGTCATTGAGAACCTTTCAGATAAAAACATGTCTCTGACACCGGCTCAGGTGGTGGAACGCTTCTGCTATATTGGCAATCCGTCAAATATTAAGGCGCGGTATCTGAATGGAACGCTTATTGGATAAGCACAATGTGAAATAGAAAATAAATAAAAAAGGAGAATGACCATGGCAAACATCTATAAAGGAACTCTGGAACTGATCGGGAATACTCCGTTGATGGAAGTGACGAATATAGAACGGGAGCTAAAGCTGGAGGCTTCCATTCTGGTGAAACTGGAATATCTCAACCCTGCAGGAAGTGTCAAGGATCGTGCGGCAAAATATATGATCCAGGATGCGGAAGAAAAGGGATTGCTGAAACCAGGGGCGGTTATTATTGAGCCTACTTCCGGAAACACAGGGATTGGGCTGGCATCCATAGCGGCATCCAGAGGATACCGGGTTATTCTCACCATGCCGGAAACCATGAGTGTGGAGCGGAGAAACATTCTGAAAGCCTATGGAGCAGAGCTTGTTCTTACAGAGGGAAAAAAGGGAATGACTGGAGCCATTGAAAAGGCAGAGGCTCTTGCAAAAGAAATTCCGGGAAGCTTTCTTGCAGGACAGTTTGAGAACCCAGCCAATGCCAAAGCTCACAGAGAAACCACAGGACCGGAAATCTGGAGAGATACCGACGGAAAAGTGGATATTTTTCTGGCGGGTGTGGGAACTGGAGGCACGATTACAGGAACGGGAGCTTACCTGAAGGAGAAAAACCCCAGTATTCATGTGGTTGCGCTGGAACCTGCAGATTCCCCGGTTCTGTCAGGTGGAGCGGCCGGACCTCACGGACTTCAGGGAATTGGAGCCGGTTTTGTTCCTCAGGCGCTGGATACAGAGGTTTATGACGAGGTATTTCAGGCAAAGACAGAAGACGCTTATGAAGCGGCAAAGCTTCTGGCGAAAAAGGAGGGGATTCTGGTGGGAATTTCTTCCGGAGCTGCGCTCCATGGAGCGATAGAACTGGCAAAAAGACCGGAAAACAAAGGAAAGGTTATTGTAGCCTTACTGCCGGACAGTGGAGATCGATATTATTCCACACCTTTATTTACGGAGTAGATGCCTGAACGGTTTTGACCGGAATCAGGGAAAAAAGAACAAGAGCAAAGCAGAGGAAACAGAATGAAGGAGAACCAGATTTACATCAAGTGCGGTACCGATTACAGAGAAATGACAAAGGAGCTTTTGCGTGTCTGTGATCTGAAGACCAGAATCGGAGACAAGGAGAAACATATTGGAATCAAGCCAAATCTGGTGGCGCCCACAGAGGCTTCTTACGGCGCGACCACCCATCCGGAGGTTGTGGCAGGAATTGTGGAATACCTCCAGGAAGAAGGGTTTCATCATCTGACGATTTTGGAAGGCTCCTGGGTGGGAGACCGGACAGAGGATGCGTACCAGGTGTGCGGCTATGGGGAACTCTGTGAACATTATGGCGTTCCTTTTGTGGACACCCAGAAAGAACCGGGGATTTCAAGGGACTGCGGAGGGCTTGAACTGAAGATATGCCGCATTGTGGGAGAACTTGATTTTCTCATCAATGTTCCGGTACTGAAGGGGCATTGTCAGACAAAAATCACCTGCGCCCTGAAAAATATGAAGGGATTGATTCCTAATTCCGAAAAAAGACGGTTTCATTCCCTGGGGCTTCACAAACCCATTGCTCATCTTGGGCTTGGAATTCACCAGGATTTTATTGTAGTGGATAATATTTGCGGCGATCTGGACTTTGAAGACGGAGGAAATCCAGTGGTTATGAATCGGGTTTTGGCCGGAACAGATCCGGTGCTGATGGATGCCTGGGTGTGTCAGCAGATGCATTATGAAACAGAAGACATCCCCTACATTAAAATGGCCCAGGAACTGGGAGTGGGAATGGGAGATCCAAAGAAAGCAGAAATTTGCCTTTGCGAGGGAAGTACCATAAAAGAAATTCCAAAATCCAGGAAGGTTGTGGAACTTCTGGACGCTGTGGAGGAAGTGGAATCCTGCAGCGCCTGTTATGGATATCTTATTCCGGCGTTGGAAATGCTCCGGGAAGAGGGGCTTCTCAAAGAACTGAAGGAAAAAATCTGCATTGGTCAGGGTTTTCGCAATAAGAAAGGAGCCCTGGGAGTGGGAAACTGTACAAGAGAGTTTACCTGTTTTCTGGAAGGATGTCCTCCTACAGAAAATCAGATCTATGAATTTTTAAAGGCATATCTGAAAAATCAGAAATAGAACAAAGAACAGAGAAAGAGCATTGCCGTCTGGCAATGCTCTTTCTGCAAGTAAGAGGGGGTGTCCAAAGTAGGATAACTTCTGTTTAGAAGCAATTTTTCAGCATCTGAAGAATCTGCTCCTTGCTGAAACGACTGCTGTCGATACAGAGGTGATACTGCTTTAAGTCCATCCAATGGCTGTCTGTAAAATATTCATAGTAAGCACGACGTTCCTTGTCCATTTTCTTCACCAGTTTGCGTACGCTTTTTTCTTCCCGTCCGGTACGTTCCATAACTGTTTGAATACGATTCTCCAGGGGAGCGTAAATAAATACGCTGAGTGCTTTCTCCTTCAGGATGTGGTTAGCGCAGCGGCCAACGATGACGCAGTCTTCTTTTTCAGCAATGGAAAGGATCAGCTTGCGTTGGATATCATAGAGTACATCATTCATGGGGATGAAATGAAATTCCGGGTCCATCTGGATTTCGTGGTCAATGGGAAAACGCCACTGATTGGCTTTCTTCTCATCCACTTTTGCAAATTCGTCAAAAGGAATCTGTTTCTCATGGCTGGCCAGTTCAATAAGTTCCTTGTCGTAAAAGGCGATTCCAAGTTCTTCCGCAAGGGTTTTACCGATGATACGTCCATTGCTTCCGAACATACGATTGATAGTAATGATTTTTTTACTCATAGATTCCGTCCTCCCTTCAGCGGTATTTTTCTTTGGATTAAGTATAGCACAATTATCTAAAAATTTCCAGATAAAACTCAAAGAAATAGATAAAAATATAAAAAACAATAAGAGAAAAACTCTTATTTCTGAAAAAGAAATAACGAAAGAATATAGAAAATTTTTTAATTTCCTGTTAAAATTAAATTAGCTATATCTGTAAACAGATGTAAAGAATGCAAATGCAGAAAGGATAACGGAATGCTAAAGATCAAAGAGTATGTAAAAGTAAAAAGCGTTGCGGAAGCCTATGAACTGAACCAGAAGAAGACGGCTTGTGTGCTCGGAGGAATGGTCTGGCTGAAAATGGGAAATCGCAATGTATCAACAGCCATCGATTTATCAGGCCTGGGTCTGGATGTGATCCAGGAGCAGGATGAGGAGTTTGTCATTGGATGCATGACTTCCTTGCGAGATCTGGAAACAGATGCCCGTCTTCATGAATTTACTCATGGAGCCATTAAGGAAAGTCTGCGTCATATTGTGGGAGTACAGTTTCGTAACTGCGCCACAGTAGGAGGCAGTATTTATGGTCGTTATGGCTTTTCAGATGTACTTACCATGCTGCTGGGACTGGACACCTGGGTGGAACTGTATCAGGGAGGCAGAGTGCCCCTCACAGAATTTGTCAACCAGAAAAAGGACCGGGACATTCTGATGAATGTGATCATTCGGAAAACACCGGTGTTCTGCGCTTATCAGAGCCAGAGAAATACCGAAACAGATTTTCCGGTGCTTACCTGCACAGCTTCCCTTCTGGGAGAGAATGCCAGAACTGTAATTGGCGCACGTCCTGGCAGAGCTATGGTGGTAGAGGATGAACATGGAATTTTAACAGGTTTTAAGAAAATGACAAACAAAGAACGGGCGAAAGCCATTGAGGATTTTGCGCAGTATGTTTCAGAAGTGGTTCCTGTGGGCAGTAACATGAGAGGATCCGGAGAATACCGGGCGCTTCTGGCAAAAGTCCTTACGAAAAGAGCCTGGGAGACAGTAGGAGGTATGAAGAATGAATATTAGTTTCTGGTTAAACGGTGTGTATCGCCATGAAGAGGTAGAGCCGGATACCATGCTTTTGGACTTCCTCCGGGAAAAAGGCTGCTATAGTGTGAAATGTGGATGTGAAACTTCCAACTGCGGTCTTTGTACCGTACTTATGGATGGAAAATCTATTTTATCCTGCAGTACCCTGGCTGTTCGCGCAGATGGTAAAAAAATTGTTACTATGGAGGGGATGCAGAAAGAAGCCGAAGAATTTGGAAGCTTTCTGGCAGATGAAGGAGCAGAGCAGTGTGGTTTCTGTAATCCGGGATTTATTATGAATGTGTTTGCCATGCTCAATGAAATCCAGGATCCTACCGAAGAACAGATTCAGGAATATCTGGCAGGAAATCTCTGCCGTTGTTCCGGTTTTGTGGGACAGACCCGCAGTATTCTGAAATTTTTACAGTATAAGAAAGCACAGGAGGAGGGAGGCGCCAAGAAATGAAATATGTGAATCAACCAATACGAAAGACAGACGCCATGGCGCTTGTTACTGGAAAACCGGTATTTACAGATGATATGGCTCCAAAGGACTGCCTGATTGTCAAGGTATTAAGAAGCCCTCATGCCAATGCCTGGATCGAAGAGATCAAGACAGGAACAGCGGCTTCCACCAACGGTGTGGTTTGTGTATTTACCTATAAGGATGTACCCCAGAAGCGTTTTACCCTGGCAGGACAGACTTATCCGGAGTTAAGTCCCTATGACCGTCTGATTCTGGATCGTCATCTCAGGTTTGTGGGAGATGCGGTGGCCATTGTGGCAGGAGAGACAGAAGCTGCTGTAGATAAGGCGCTGAAACGAATTAAGGTTACATATCGTGTGGAAAAACCAGTTCTGGATCTTCATGAAGCCAAGGACAACAAAATCCTGGTACATCCGGAAGACAACTGGACGCCTCTGGTGGCAGTAGGCGGTGATAACAGACGGAATCTCTGCGCTTCCAATGTGGAAGAATCCGGAGATGTGGATGCAGTTCTTGCAAAATGTAAGTATACGGTGGCTCATACATACCGTACCAAGGCCAATCAGCAGGCTATGATGGAGACGTTCCGCAGCTATTGCTACCTGGACTACTTTGGTCGTTTAAATGTGGTATCCTCCACCCAGATTCCTTTCCATGTACGTCGAATTCTGGGAAATGCCCTGGATATTCCTTCTTCCAAGATCCGTATTATCAAACCAAGGATCGGAGGGGGCTTCGGAGCAAAACAGACAGCGGTTTCCGATGTATATCCGGCCTTTGTTACCTGGAAGACCGGCAGACCTTCCAAGATGGTGTATACCCGTTATGAATCCCAGATCTGTTCCTCTCCCCGTCATGAGATGGAAATTTCTGTGCGGGCAGGTGCCGATGAGAACGGAATTGTTAAGGCATTGGATGTGTATACCTTATCCAACACCGGCGCATACGGAGAACACGGGCCTACTACAGTAGGCTTAAGCGGACATAAGTCCATTGCCCTTTACCGTCATACAGAAGCATACCGCTTCAGCTATGATGTGGTTTATACCAATACACAGGCAGCAGGCGCATACCGGGGATATGGAGCCACTCAGGGAATTTATGCAGTGGAATGTGCCATCGATGAACTGGCAGAAAAAATGGGCATGGACCCGGTAAAGATCCGGGAACTGAATATGCCTGTGAAAGGGGAACCTCTTCCAGCCTATGGAGATTGCCCCACAGCGCCAAGCTGTACCATGGATCAGTGTATGGAACGGGCAAAAGAGATGATGCACTGGGATGAAAAATATCCCTGCCGTGATATGGGAAATGGCAAGGTGCGCGGTGTAGGCGTGGCCATGGCAATGCAGGGCTCTTCCATTGGCGGCGTAGATGTGGGCGGCGCTGATATGAAGCTCAACGAGGACGGCTCTTATAGTCTGGGACTTGGATGTACGGATATGGGAACCGGATGTGACACAATCCTGGCGCAGATGGCGGCAGACTGTCTGGAAACCCCTATGGAAAATATTGTGGTGTTTGGTGTAGATACCGATATTTCGCCATATGATTCCGGCTCTTATGCATCAGCGACCACTTATACAACTGGAACAGCAGTAATGCAGGCATGTCAGGACCTTCGTGACAAAATCTGTGCATTAGGTGCGAAGATGCTTGGTGTGGATGTAGATGAAGTGGATTTTAACGGGGAAGAAGTTTCCTGTGGAGAAAAAACAGTTTCTCTGAAGGAGATTGCAATTAAGGGTACCTGCGGCAACAGTCAGGAGCTTCAGGTGACAAGAACCTATTCTTCTCCGATTTCTCCGCCGCCGTTTATGGTAGGAATGGCAGAAGTGGAAGTGGATAAAGAAACTGGAAGCGCTAAGGTGATTGACTATGTGGCTGTCGTTGACTGCGGTACTCCCATCAATCCCAATCTTGCAAGAGTGCAGACAGAAGGGGGAATTGCGCAGGGAATCGGCATGGCGCTTTTTGAAGATATTCAGTACAATTCCAAGGGCGTATTACGAAACAACTCCTTTATGCAGTATAAGATCCCTACCAGACAGGACTTTGGGGACATTCGTGTGGAATTTCGTCCAAGTTATGAGGAGAGCGGCCCCTTTGGCGCAAAATCCATAGGAGAGCTGGTAATCGACACACCATGTCCGGCAATCGCCAATGCCATTTATCATGCAACAGGTGTGAGAGTGCGGGAACTTCCCATCACTCCGGAAAAGATTGCCATGGGCATCTTAAAGCAGGAGAAATAATATGAATTTATTATGGAAAGGACTGTTGGCGGTATTCTGGCTCATTTTTGTGCCAGGTGCCGCCGGCATCCCTTTTTTATGGAAAAAAGAGAATCGTACCTTTAAAGAAAGCTTTCTTGCCGGCTACCTCTTTTTGTTTTCGGCGGCGGAACTTTTGACCCTTCCTATGCTGTATGGGAATCTGTCCCTGAATGTGCTTACGGTCAGCTTTGGGGCGGTGGCACTGCTTGCCGGAGCTGTGGGCATCTTTGTTTTGCTGAAAAACCAGGCAATAGAAGGAAAAAAGCAGATCAAACAGGCGTTTTTGGGGGTACGGGGAACCTCTTTTTATCTTTATGGAGCCATACTTTTGATTGCAGCGCAGATTGTGGTAATGGTTCTGTTTGCCCATATGGATGCGGATGATTCCTTTTATGTGGGAACAGCTACCACAGCTGTGGAAACAAATACAATTTTTTCTGTGAATCCTTATACAGGAATGGACTACAGGGTTCGTCCAAGCAGGTATGTGTTGTCTCCGTTTCCAGTATTTCTGGCTGTTGTCAGCCAGCTTTGCGGCGGCCTTCATCCGGCCATTATGGCTCATGTGATTTTTCCGGCAGTATTTCTGCTGTTTACCTATCTGATTCTTTACCAGTTTGGAAAGAAATGGTTTCCCGGGGAAAAGGATGCTCAGGGGATTTTTCTTCTGCTGTGTGCAGTTTTCACCTGGTTTTCGGCCTATTCCATTTATACAGCAGGAAATTTTCAGATGGTGCGGCTGTGGCAGGGGAAAGCGCTGTTGGCCTGCGCCATGATTCCTTTGGTGATCTATCTTAGCCTGAATATTATGATGAAGAAAAAGCCGGAGTATCCTTGGCTGCTTCTGGGAATGGCTGATATAAGCTGCTGCCTTCTTTCCTCAATGGGGGTACTCCTTTGCCCCATTGTCATCGGGGTGTTTTGCCTGGTGAGCCTGATCTGGAATCATGATTTTCGCAAAGTGGGGAAGGGGATCTGCTGCTGCATTCCTTCTTTGTTTCTGGGAATCGCTTATATTTTACTGCAGTATCTGTAAAGGGAGGAAAAAATGAGAGAAATGCTGGAATCCATCCTGAGCACCTGGCAGCTTTACTGGGGCGAAGGCGGTTATCAATATCTTTTTTTTGCAGCCTTTGTGTATCTGTTTCTGTTTCGGAGAAAAAAGAAATGTGCAGCGTATACACTGGTTTACCTGGCTGTGATCCTTGTAATTTTCTGGTTCCCTCCCATTGCTTATGTGATCCGCAAATGCATTGGAGAAAGTGTGTACTGGAGAACGCTGTGGCTGCTTCCCACTGTGCCGGTTCTGGCGCTTGCCGGAGCAGAGCTGATCAAAGAGCGAAAATCCAAAGCAGTACAGCTGTTGCTGTTGCTGGCCTGTGTGGGCATGGCGGTTTTCTGCGGGACTGGAATGTACCAGGCTGGAAATTACATAAAAGTACATAATTATCAGAAGGTGCCAGATGAAGCGGCAGCCATCTGTGAAATGATCCGTTCCAGGACACCGGATGAGGAGGTACGTCTGGCGACCGATGATTACCTGGCGTCTTATATCCGTGTTTATGATCCATCCATACAAATGCCTTATGGAAGGGCGGGACGTGGAGCAAGAGGACAGAGAAGCCGGCTTCTGTACCAGGAAATGATTGCCCCGGAACCCTCCATGAAAAAAATTGCAGGTCTTTCCAGGAAGAAAAACTGTGATTATGTGGCGGTGAAGCTTTCCGCAGAACCAGAGAAGACACAGAAACAGAAAACGTCTTTTCAAAAAAGGGGCTATGAGGAAGTTGGAACGGTAAATGCCTATACCTTATTTGAGCGAAAAGAAGAAAAATAATATTTTTTAGAAAAAACCTTGCTATTTTTCCAGAAAGCTGATACAGTAGACGTGTTACATCTGATAGAAAGAATGATAGAGGTGCGGATTTCAAGAGTACCGGTGATGAATTTGGCTATGGCAGCCATTCACCGGAAAAGGGGAAGCCGCCGAAGGGCTCCGACAGCCAGGAGGGGGAGTTCTGGGACGATGCATAAGATGCAGCGTACTGTCACAGTTGTGGAGCGCTATCTGAAAAAATGGTAATAGAATGAAGATGCCATGAACGTGTTCCGTAAGACTGCGTTCATGGCTTTTTTTATTGGGAAGAAGCAGGATGCATTCCTACCAATAAAAGAAAGCTCCGCGAGAATGCGGTTCTGGATATCAGAAGGATGCAGGTTTTGAAAGAGAACCTGTATCAAGTCCAGAAAAGAGGGAGGAATAAAAAAATGCAAAGCATGAAAAGAAGATGGACTTTATGCTTATCCATGGTTATGTTGGCGATTCTTTCATCTCCGATCACAGTACTTGCAGCGGAAGAGGAAGCGGCAAAGCCGGCCATGTATGCAACATTCTGGGCACTGGTGCCGCCAATTGTGGCCATTGCCCTGGCACTGATCACCAAAGAGGTTTACAGTTCTCTGTTTGTAGGAATTCTGGTGGGAGCTCTGTTTTACTCAGGATTTCAATTTGAAGGTACGGTAAATCATATTTTTTCTGATGGTATCATCAAAGTGCTTTCTGACAGCTATAATGTAGGTATTCTGGCATTCCTGGTTATTCTGGGAACCATGGTAAGTCTTATGAATCGTGCCGGAGGCTCAGCAGCCTTTGGACGTTGGGCAAGTAAGCACATCAAAACAAGAGTGGGAGCAGAACTTGCCACAATCGTACTGGGCATCCTGATCTTTATTGATGATTATTTTAACTGTCTTACGGTGGGAAGTGTTATGCGCCCCATCACAGACAAGCATAACGTATCCCGCGCGAAGCTGGCATATCTGATCGATTCCACTGCTGCACCGATTTGCATCATTGCCCCTATTTCTTCCTGGGCGGCTGCAGTGAGCGGATTTGTAGAAGGAGAAGATGGACTTTCCATTTTTGTTCGTGCCATTCCATATAACTTCTATGCTCTTCTGACCATTGTTATGATGGTAGGAATGGTGCTGATGAAAGAAGAATTTGGAAGCATGGGAATTCATGAGAGCAATGCCATTAAGGGAGACCTGTTTACCACAAAGAACCGTCCTTATGAAAATTCAGAAGAGGAGAAGGTGAATCCAAGAGGAAAGGTGATCGATCTTCTGATTCCGATTTTATCTCTGGTGGTTTGTTGCGTAATCGGTATGATTTATACCGGCGGATTTTTTGAAGGAACTGATTTTGTAACTGCTTTCTCACAGAGCGATGCTTCTGTTGGTCTGGTACTGGGAAGCTTCTTTGGTCTGGTGATTACCGTGATTTTATATATGGTACGCCGTGTTCTGAATTTCCGTGACTGTATGGCATGTATCCCAGATGGATTTAAGGCAATGGTACCGGCAATTCTGATTCTCACCTTTGCATGGTCCTTAAAGGCTATGACCGACAGCCTTGGAGCAGCAGAGTTCGTAGCAGGAGCCATGGAATCTGCGGCTGGAAGCCTTATGAATTTCCTTCCGGCGATTATTTTCCTGGTAGGCTGTGGACTGGCTTTTGCCACAGGAACTTCCTGGGGAACTTTTGGAATCCTGATTCCGATTGTAGTTGCGGTATTCAGCAATACAAATCCGGAGCTGATGATTATCTCCATTTCTGCATGTATGGCAGGCGCTGTATGCGGAGACCACTGTTCTCCAATCTCTGATACCACCATTATGGCATCAGCAGGAGCTCGGTGTGATCATGTGGTTCATGTATCTACGCAGATTCCCTATGCGGTTGTAGCGGCAGTCGTTTCCTTTGTTACTTATATTGTGGCAGGATTTGTGCAGACTCCATGGATTGCCCTTCCTGTTGGAATTCTTCTGATGCTTTTGGTACTTTTTGTTATCAAGAAGAAATTTTCAGATTTGAGGGCAGACTGATTTAGAAAAAGAAAAAGCCTTTACAATTCTCTGCGATTGTGATATATTTGTATTTGTTAAAACAATTATATCACTTTCGCAGTGAGAATACGCGTCTGTAGCTCAGTGGATAGAGCAGTGGTTTCCGGTACCATGTGCGGGGGTTCGATTCCCTTCAGACGTGTTGCCTGGAACGTTTGATTCGTTCTGGTGCGTTGTACATAAGGAGGACAAGAACTTGGATAATTTCAGAGAATGGTTATCAGATAACCTTCGCTATTTTATGCTTGGCGGTGGAATTCTGATAGTCGTAGCTGTCCTGTTCTTCGGCATTCGTGCCTGTGTCGGAAATAAGAAGGGTAATTCCGAGCAGGAACAGATTACAGCAGAGAACAACAACCAGGGAAATGATCCTTCTTCTCCGAACAATGCTGGGGAGACAAACGACGAGAAGAAAGAAACAACCAATCCCATGGAAGCGGCGAATGAAGACATCGCTGCATTGATGAAGCAGTATTATAAGGCTTTGGGGGAAAAAGACATTGCAACGCTGAAAACACTGGTAGATGATCTGACACCGTCAGATGAAACAAGAGTTACCAATGCCAAGGATTACATTGAAGGCTACCAGGTGGGAGACATTTATACGAAACAGGGTATGAAGGAAGATACCTATGTAGTATATGTCAAATTTGATTATATCTGTAAAGGAATCGACACACCGGCGCCTGCTTTGAGCTGGTCTTATGTGAAGAAGGACAGCGAGGGAAGCTGGAAGATCGATGGCGGTGCAATACAGGATGCAGAGATTTCTGCATATGTATCGAAATTAGAATCAGACGATGATGTGAAGAAGTTATACTCTGATGTAAAAGCGGCGAATGAGAAGGCTCTGGAAGAGAGCCCGGCATTAGCTGAGTTCCTTGAGGGACTGGGGGAGGATGCAAGCGCATCAGTTTCATCAGAGAATGGAACCATACTGACTGTGACAGATGGCTGTAATGTTCGCGCAAGTGCAGATGCGGAAGAGGATAATATCATTGGCGGACTGGATGCCGGCACACAGGTAGAGAAGCTGGGAACAGACGGCGAATGGATTCAGATTGAATACGAAGGACAGACCGGATACGTTCACAGCAGCCTGTTGGAAGAACAGGGACAGGAAGAAACAACAGAAGAAACTGAAGAATAATAAAAAGAGTTCGCTGCCGGCGAACTCTTTTTATTATGAATTGCTGTTTAATGCACCATAGGCAATGCCTGTTTTTAAGGTGATTCCTTTGGATGCGGCAAGGTCATGAATGGTAAGAAGTTCATAACCCTCCTGAATCAGTCGGGGAATCAGGGTTTCGGCTGCCAAAGCAGAGGTTTCAAAAATATCGTGCATCAGAATGATGCTTCCATCCTCTACCTGAGAAAGAACCGTGTCTACTGTCTGCTGGGGGTCCTGGGTTTTCCAGTCCAGAGTGTCAATGGACCACAGAATCATAGGTGTCCCTACAGAAGCAGTTACCTTGTCATTGATGGAGCCATAAGGGGGACGCAGTACAGAAGCTCCCTTGTCAACCAGTTTTAAAAGTGCCTGATCAGTACCGCCCACTTCCCCGGAGATCTCCTCAGCATTTTTCAGGGTGGTGAGATCCACGTGAGAGTAGGTATGGTTACCAAGCTCGCAGCCCAACGCATCCATCCGCTTTACGGTATCGGGGAAATTAGCAATTTCCTGTCCCACCATAAAGAAGGTGGCTTTGGCGTTGTTTTCCTCCAAACAGTCAAGAATCCTGTCGGTAAAGGAACTGGGACCGTCATCAAAAGTAAGGGCAACTGCTTTTTTTGCTGTTTTTTCTTTTTTTGTTTTCTTTTTCGGAACCGGGGTAGGAGATGGAGTGACCGGAGACGAAGTTTCCTTCAGAACGCCATCCGGGGAAAAGCTGTAGGTTTTTCCATCAATCTTCTGGGTTCTGGTTTGCATGATTCCGTCCAGATCCATGTAATACCGATTCTGATCCACTTCAATCCATCCGGTCTGCATAATACCGTCTGCATTAAAGTAATAGGTTTTTCCATCTGTGTCATGAAGCCATCCGGTGTAAGGAATTCCATCGCTGAGGAAAGTCCAGTTGCTTCCAGATGGGGTCCATACTCCCTTTTCTGCCTGTGGAGAAACTTCTTTTTCCGGTTCAGCAGGTGTTGGAGTTGGAGAAACCGAAATCTCCGGGGTTTCAGTAGCTTTTGGATGTTCTGTGCCTGTGCTTAGGTCTGCCTTGGTGCTCTTGGATGCCGCTGGTTCCTTTGGAACATCTTCTGCGACAAACATATCCTGCTCATTGAGAGGGGAAGGCTGTGCAGAAGACCTGGTAAAGATGCCTCCAAGAATCAGACACAGCAATACCGCTAGGAGCAGTAAACCTTTGTTTGGCCCTGTTTTCTGGCCGGGCATAGGGATTCCTCCTTTGTTTAGAAACAATACATAGAAAAGGCGCAGTTTATTGAATGAGTCAAAATAAACCCAATCATAACCATGATACAATAATCGACAGAAAAATACAACTGGAAATCAAGGAAAGTGTGAGACACCAGTTGCGGACAAAGATAAAAAAATATATAATGGAACAATGAACCATCAGAACAAAAAAGAAGGGGCCAGATTTATGGAATCCATCAGAATTAATAAATATTTAAGTGATGCGGGAATCTGTTCCCGCAGAGAGGCGGATCGCCTTCTGGAAGCTGGAAGGATCAGAATTAATGGGATACAGGCCGCCCCTGGTGACAGGGTTACGGAGGATGCAAAGGTGACCCTTGACGGGAAAGCAATCCGCAGAGAAGAAAAAAAAGTCTTTCTTTTGTTTTATAAACCGAGAGGCATTGTGTGCAGTACAAAGAAGCAGCGAGAGGAGACGACTGTCACAGAATATCTGGACTACCCCATTCGTATCTATCCGGTGGGGAGGCTGGATAAGGAATCAGAGGGCCTTCTTCTGATGACCAATCAGGGGGATCTGGTGAACCGGATCATGCGGGCTGGAAACTATCATGAGAAGGAGTATCTGGTAACGGTGGATCGGGAAGTGACAGAGGAGTTTCTAAGGGGAATGAGACAGGGAGTTCCTATTCTGGATACCATTACCAGACCCTGTCAGGCAGAACGTACCGGGAAGCATAGCTTTCGCATCGTTCTTACCCAGGGACTGAATCGTCAGATCCGGCGGATGTGTGAATATTTTGGGTATCATGTGACATCCTTAAAACGGATACGAATCATGAATCTCACACTGGAAGGACTCTCTCCAGGAGCCTTTCGGGAAATTACAAAGAAAGAATGGAAGACCTTACAGGAAATGATCCAAGGATCATCTGGTGAAACAATAAAAAAGACAGGAGGATCTCATGAATACAGCCATACAGCAAATGAAAGAACTGGCAGAAAGACTCAATCAGGCGGCAAAGGCTTACTATCAGGAAGACAGAGAGATCATGAGCAATCTGGAGTACGACGCTCTGTACGAGAAACTGGAGCAAATGGAAAAGGAAACAGGAACCGTTCTGGCAAACAGCCCCACGGTAAACGTAGGGTATGAAGCTCTGGATACTCTTCCCAAGGAAGCCCATGAAAGTCCCATGCTTTCTCTGGATAAGACAAAGGACAGGGAAGTGCTCCGGGAGTTTATAGGTGGGCATAAAACCTTGCTTTCCTGGAAACTGGACGGGCTGACCATTGTACTTACTTATGAAAAGGGAGAACTGCAAAAGGCAGTTACAAGGGGAAATGGTGTGATAGGAGAAGTAATCACCAACAACGCCAGAGTATTTCAGAATATCCCCATAAAAATTCCGTATCAGGGGAAACTGGTGCTAAGGGGGGAGGCTATTATCACATATTCTGATTTTGAAAAAATCAACAGTTCCATTCCAGATGCAGACGCCAGATATAAGAATCCCCGAAATCTGTGCAGCGGTTCGGTAAGACAGTTAAATAATGAAATCACAGCCAGAAGAAACGTGCGGTTTTATGCCTTTGCTCTTGTAAGCGCAGAGGGACTTGAGGATCACAATTCCAGAGAATATCAGTTTCAATGGCTGAAGAAACAGGGCTTTGATGTGGTGGAATACCGGGCGGTGACAGGAGACACACTGGATGAAGCCATGGACTATTTTGCAGAAGCTGTTTCCTTGAATGACTTTCCATCAGACGGTCTGGTGGCCCTTTATGATGACATTGCCTATGGGGAAGCGCTGGGGAGCACAGCTAAGTTTCCGAGGAATGCCTTTGCCTTTAAATGGGCAGATGAGCAGAAGGAGACCAGACTTGTGGATATGGAATGGAGTCCGTCCAGAACCGGTCTGATCAATCCCATTGCTGTATTTGAACCGGTGGAACTGGAGGGAACTACAGTAAGCCGGGCCAGTGTGCATAACGTAAGTATTGTAAAGGAACTGGCTCTTGGCATTGGGGATACCATTGAAGTCTATAAGGCGAATATGATCATTCCTCAGATTGCCAGAAACCTTACCCGCAGCGGGAATCTGAAGATTCCGGACACCTGTCCGGTATGTGGCCAGGAGGCCAGAATCTGTAAAGAAAACGAAGTAGAATCCCTGTATTGCATGAACCCCCAGTGTGTAGCCAAGAAGATTAAGGCTTTTACTTTGTTTGTCAGCAGAGATGCCATGAACATTGACGGTTTGTCGGAGGCAACTCTGGAAAAGTTTATTGCAAGAGGCTTTATTCATAATTTGGGAGATATTTTTGAAATTCAGCGTTACCAGGAGGAAATTGTGACCATGGATGGATTTGGAGAAAAATCCTTCCAGAATCTCCTGGAAAGTCTGGAACGGGCAAAAGAAACTACTTTGCCCAAGGTGATCTACAGCCTTGGCATTGCCAATATCGGACTGGCCAATGCAAAGGTGATCTGCCGGCACTTTGGATACAATCTGGAAAAGATCCGCAATGCCAGTGAAGAAGAGGTCAGCGCCATTGACGGCATTGGCCCTGTTATTGCCAGAAGTCTGGTGGAATATTTCCAGAAGGAAGAGAACAACCAGAATCTGGATCACCTTCTTTCCCATCTCCGGTTGAAGGAAGAGGAAGTGGCCGGAGCACAGATTTTTGCAGGAATGAATTTCGTAATCACAGGAAGCGTACATCATTTTGCCAACCGGGGAGAGGTGAAGGCGCTGATCGAAGCTCTTGGAGGAAAGGTAACCGGTTCTGTCACAGGAAAAACCAATTATCTGATTAATAACGATACTACGTCCAACTCCTCCAAAAACAAAAAGGCGAAGGAACTGGGAGTGCCCATTCTTTCAGAAGAAGAGTTTCTGAAAATGACAGAAGAAAAAGACGACAACAGACATTGATAAAGAAAGGAAGAGATAACAATGCCCATTAAAATACAAGGTGATTTGCCGGTAAAGGAGATTCTGGAAAAAGAAAATATATTTGTGATGGACGAGCATCGTGCAGTTCATCAGGATATCCGTCCCATTCAGATTCTGATTTTGAATCTGATGCCTTTAAAAGAAGAGACAGAATTACAGCTTCTTCGTTCCCTGTCCAATACGCCTTTGCAGGTGGATGTAACCTTTATGGCGGTGGAAAGCCATGAATCAAAAAATACCTCTATGAGTCATCTGAATAAATTTTATCAGACCTTCTCAGAGTTGAAAGACCAGAAATTTGACGGAATGATCATTACAGGGGCGCCTGTGGAGCAGATGGAATTTGAAGAGGTGGATTACTGGGAGGAACTGGTACAGATTATGGACTGGACGGAGAGCCATGTGACTTCCACCATCTATCTTTGCTGGGCTGCGCAGGCAGGACTGTATCATCATTACGGCCTCCAGAAAAAGCCGTTAAAAGAAAAAATGTTCGGTCTGTTCTGGCACAAGGTGATGAATCGTAAGATTCCTCTGGTAAGAGGCTTCGATGATGTGTTTCTGGCGCCCCATTCCAGACATACCGAGGTTCCCATTGAGGAAATTCATGCCTGCAGAGAACTTACTGTCCTGGCAGAGTCTGAAGAAGCAGGTCTGTTTCTGGCCATGGCAGACGGTGGCCGAAAGATCTTTGTCATGGGTCATCCGGAATATGACCGGGTTACGCTGGATGGAGAATATAAGCGAGACATGAGCAAAGGACTGGATATTCATGTTCCGGAAAATTACTACAGAGAAGATAATCCGGAGAACAGACCCCTTCTGATGTGGAGAGCCCATGCCAATAATCTCTATACCAACTGGTTGAATTATTATGTTTACCAGAGTACGCCGTATGATTTGATGGGAACACCGTTTTAAGAACATGGGAGAATGTGTTTGGCTGTATCTTTATTGGCCGGAACAGTCTTATATTTGACAGGAAAAAAGAGAAAAGAACAAGTTTGCAGCAACCTTGTCTTGGATGATTTTATGCGAATATGGTACGTATAGTGTATTTCATAGAGGGAATCCGCCCTGGTATCAGTGAAGGAACATTTCGTGAAAAAAATGCAAAAAAATCCACAAAAATGCAATTGCTTTTTCCATGTGGTTCTGTTATAGTGTCCTTTGGTGAGCAAAATAACAGGCGAAGAAACAGTCTTTGCCGTTGGTATTAGTTTTTCCTGACAGGGGGTCGGGGAGAACGGAAAGAAGAGGAATTCATTGCGTAAAAAATCACATATATTACTGGCACGGTACCTTGCAGATCAGATGACAGCAGCAGAAAGCCTGCAGTCCCATAGAAAAGCATTTTGTCTGGGAAATATCCTTCCAGATATCCGTCCCTCCTTCCTGACCAAGAAACATGAGTTTTTTGGAACATTTGAAGAAATTCAGGAGAAGATCCGGGTTCTTGTTGAGAACCATCCTGAAGAATATAAAGAGAGAGTGTACTGGAGACAGTTGGGAGAAGTTATGCATTATATGGCCGATTATTTTACCTTTCCACATAACCGCACCTACACCGGTTCCCTTCTGGAACATGGACAGTATGAGAAAGCGCTGAAAAACCATCTCAGATCCTTCATCAAAAGTGGAGAAGCCGGAAACTGTACAGGAGAAGCCCTTCGTTTCGATCATCTTTCTCAGCTGATCGATTATGTGAAGGAGAGTCATGCCTGCTATCTGGCAAAGGAACGGAACATTGCAGAAGACATTCAGTATATCTTAAATGTATGTTTCCAGGTGGTACAGGGAATGTTCCAGCTCTGCACCCAGGACGTAATGTCTGTACCTGTTCTTGCGGTACAATAGAATTGTAACAGAAAGATATAAAAATGAAATTTTTATGAAATCAGCCGGAGATTTTTCTCCGGCTGTTGATTTTAAAAAAACCTTATGCTAAAATAAAGCGAGTAATATGTAAGTGAAGTGATTTGTGTAACATACCTTTTATCAGGGGAATAAAGGGATGTTCAGGAAAGAAGGGAGCATCTTTAATATATGAAAAACAAGTATCTGACAAAATGTTTGTGCGTTACGTTGTTGTCTGCTATGGTATTATCCAGCCCTGCTTCTGTGTATGCTGCTGCAGAATTGGGACAGGGGGATACATTTGTGTCAGATGATAGCTTTAGTGATGGTTCCGGAGATGGAAGTGATTTTACACCAACCCCGGAGCCAGTAGACCCGACGCCGATTCCGCAGCCGGAGCCGCCGACTCCGGAACCGGAACCTCCTATACCAACCCCGGAGCCGGAAACTCCCACCCCGACTCCTAACCCGGAGAACCCGGATGTGAGTCCCACACCTTCTCCGGAAGTGACCCCGACTCCTGATCCGGAGAATCCCAATGTGACGCCTACCCCATCACCGGAGGTAAGTCCCACACCTGTACCGGAAGAAACTCTTACGGTGGAGGAAATTGTGAAGAGACTGAACCTTCTCAATGAGAAAGAAAGCATCACTCTGGAGGATGAGAAGGAAATCGAAACTCTTCGCAAGGCGTATGACCTTCTCACACTGGAGGAGCAGGTTTCCATGCAGAAGGCCTATATGCTTCTGGTACAGTTTGAGCAGAAGATTAAGGAACTGAAAGAGCCAACTGTAACACCAGGGCCGGATTTTAATGATAATTCCAATGGAAGTATTGATGTTCTGACCGGGACACCTGTTTACTATACAAACATGGTGTCTAATCTTCACGCAGGAAAAGACTTTTATCTGGACAGCCTGAAGAACAATTATCAGTTGAGTTTTTCTGAGGATTTTGCCTCTGTTATGAATCAGATCGAAACAGAGTATAAGGTGAAAAATAAACTTAGTGATGTAAGTGACAGAAGAACAGATGGGGTGACCACTTCTTCCGATACTCTTCTGGTAAGAAACTGGCAGGATATTCTGGCCGTATATGTATATGAGAAAAGCCAGGAGGGAATGAAATCCTTTACCCTGGATGCCTCCTGTAAAGAGGATCTTGCCGCAATCTTTGCAGAAATGAACCCCGTTGTCCGAGATAAACAGAATATCACGAAGGTGACATACGGAAACCGGCATATCAACTACTATATTAAGAAACATAAAATCCCCAAAAAGGACAGAGCTGTTTTGAAGAAATATGTAGAGACCGACTGTAAGCTCCTTTGTGCGACAGTAACAGCAGCCAAGGGATTTGTTCGCCAGAGTGTGGGCGATGAGGTCTCAGAAGAACGTGTGAATGTAATTTCTGCCGCTTATTCTCTGGTAGGCAAGGTGGGCTATTTCTGGGGCGGTAAATCAACAGTCCTGGGAGAAGACCCCAGCTGGGGAACAGCCGCTAAGGTATCTGCAGAGGGAAGCAACAGTACAGGAACCCTTCGCGCCTACGGACTGGACTGCAGCGGGTTTGTTACCTGGGCTGTAATCAACGGCTATCAGAATCCGGCTATGCAGACCTCTGTAGGGGACGGAACCTCAGATCAGTGGACGAAAGCCAATGTGATCAGTGAAGCAGAGGCACAGCCAGGAGATCTGGTATTCCAGAGAGGACCGGAAGCAGGCAGCGATAACCATGTTGGCATTATCTGCGGAAAAACAGACGCAGGGGACTGGATTGCGGTACATTGTTCCTCTGGACAAAATGGAGTTACTGTGGGAGAGGCATACAGCGCAAGTTTCCGTTATATCCGTCAGCCATCCTTCTACCCGACCAGGGAAGAAGCCGCGCAGATGGCAGCTTCCGGAAGCGGAGCAGCAGTCGCCGAAACGGTTACGGAAGCTTCTGGAAGTATGGTGACATCCAGCAGTCTTCAGGATGTGATCCAGTCAAATTCCTTTACTTCCAAGAACCAAGAGAGTTTATTAAATAATCAGCCGCTTTTGGTGGATGACAACGATATTGTTGTCTTTGTACAGCCATAACCAGCAGTTTTTTCAGTAAAAAAGATAAGAAAAAAAGGATATTCATACCAGCTCTTTGTCCGGATATGGATATCCTTTTCTGCTTTTTATGAGGCAGTATTTAACGCTGAATGCCAGACAGGACTTCTTCAATCCACTTGTCTGTGTCATAATTGTCATCAAACAGCTTCACAATGACGCCATAGGGTTCCGCATCACTGGAAAAGGCGTTGGCTTCATCGGTGTCCACATGCATGGCAAGCCGGAAATCTCTGTGAACACGTACAACCACGTCAGCGTAGATCAGACTTCTTCCATAGCTTTTAGTAAGGACAAAGACCTGATCGTTATCCCGGACACGAAGAGTTAAGGCTTCATCCGGAGTCATATGGATATGACGTTTGGCTACGATAACACCTCTGTTAAGTTCCAGTTCCCCCTTAGGACCGCAAAGGATACAGCCAGGGGTTTCTCTGATATCTCCAGACTGGCGGATTATGCCGGGGATTCCCAGCTTCCTGGTATCTGTAAGGGATAATTCAATCTGGGTTTCCTTACGGAAGGGACCCAGGATGGCCATGTTTTCAAAAGACCCTCTGGGTCCTTTGACGGTGAGACGTTCCCGGCAAAGATACTGTCCGGGCTGACTTAGTTCTTTGACATAGTGGAGTTCTTCTCCTTTGCCGAATAATGTTTCAAAGTCCTCCCGGGAGACATGAATATGGCGGGCGGACGTTTCAATGGGAATTTTAATACTCATTTTTCTGCCTTTCTTATTTTTCTTTTGGGGATTTTTTTAGTTTACCCCCTGAGGAAAAAAATAGCAACTGCTTTTATATAAAAGGGAATTCATTGCATAAGAAGAAAAGATAGAGTATAATCTAAGAAGTATTTCTGGATGAATGGAGAATAGAATGAAGAAAAAACGATTCCTATGGCTTCTGTGTCTGCTGTTTGTGGCGGCAGGAATCTTCGGAATAGGAAGAGCAGGGTTGCTGTCCGATTTGTTCCAGGAGAAATGGAAGATGGAAGATATCCTGGATCAGGCGGGGGCGCTTTTAAAAAAAGAGCCCAGGGAAGTGCAGGAACTGAGAAAGAAAGAGGTGCCCATGAAAGAGGAAGGGCATCTGGAATATTATTTTCAGCTTCTGGCACCGGAAGAAAAGAGGGGATACCGGGAACTTCTGGATGGAGTCCGCAAGAGAGAAGAGGAGATTTATCTTACCATTTCAGAGGACAGCCAGGTGGACCGGGTATATCATGCACTGTTGAAGGACCATCCAGAACTGTTCTGGATACATAATCGAAAAAAAGTATATAAGACCACATTTTCCGGTTCGGATTACTGCACCTTTACACCAGGGTACAGTTATTCCGAAGAGGAGACAACAGAAATCCTTTCCGCTATGGAACGGGCGTATCAGGAAGTGTGCAGTCTTCTTCCGGCAGATGCGTCTGAATATGAGAAGGTAAAGACCGTTTATGGATATCTCATCGATCTTGCTCAGTATCAGGCATCGGAGCACGACCAGAGCATTGCCGGAATTTTCTGGAAAAAAGAGGCAGTCTGTGCCGGGTATGCCGGAGCCACCCAGTACCTTCTGGAACGCATGGGTGTGGAATGTATTTATGTAGATGGCAGCGCCAAAGGAAGTACCCAGGGGCATGCCTGGAATGTGGTAAAGATAGATGGTCAGTATTATTATGTGGATACCACCAACGGAGACCAGCCGGAATTTCTGGAAGGAGATGCGGCGCAGATGGTGGAGCATAAGACTACATTGTACGATTATCTTTGTCCCTTCCCATTGGAATATGAAACGTATTACACTCCTTCGGAGGAATTTGCAGTTCCTGCCTGCAATGGAGTGGATAAAAACTTTTATGTGTTGAATCAGGCGTGTTTTTCTTCCTATAACTGGCAGGAAATTTATGATTTCTGCAGGATGCGCCTGGATAACGGAGCCGCAGTAATCCGCTTCAAGTTCAGTACCCAGGAGGCGTTTGACGCTGCCTATAAGGAGTGGATTCTGGGGGAAGAAATCCGCTCAGCTGCCAGATACTATATGGATCTGTACGGCCTGGGAGAAGTGGAATATCACTATGGTGTTCTGGAAAATTTAAAAACCATGTATTTTATGTTCTGACAACATAGGATAGACAGATTCCCGGAACCATTCGGGAGAAAGGAAAAGGAATGGAGGTTCCTGGAAGGAACTGTCCAATCAAAGGTGGAAGCGTATGAGCGAAATTTTGATGCGGATCATGGGGATTGCAGAACGTGCCCGGACAATGGCCGAATTATCTATGGCAGGAACCGTTGCTTTTGGAATCCTTCTGGTTTTTGGCGTAATCAACTGTCTTTTGGGTTACCGGCTTCTTCGGTTCTGGATGATGCTGGGAGGCTTCTTTCTTGGGGCTGGCGCAGGATTTGCAGGCGCCTATACCATGGGGCTTTCCGATAAAATGCAGTATCTGATGGTCATGCTGATTGCCGGAATCCTTTTGGCTGTGGTGGCGTTTCTGATTTATCGGGTGGGTATTTTTGTACTGGGAGCAGCCATTGGGTTGTTTTTGAGTATTTATATCCTCCATCCCACCACCTCGGCTGTGTTTTTTGTCTGCATTCTGGCAGGTGTGGGCCTTGGAACCCTGGCCATGCGGTATGCAAAAGAAGTGATCATTGTGGGAACTTCCCTGATCGGCGGTGTGATGGCTGGTCTTTCTCTGGCAAGACTTGGAGGTATGGATGGATTTCCCATAGGAATTTTGATGAGCGTGGGCTTTGCCCTTCTTGGAATCCTTATTCAGTTTGTGACAAATAAGGACAGTGACGAGGAAGAGGAGGACGAATTGGAAACAGATGCTTCTCTTCTGGAGGATGACGATGATTTTTATGGGGATTGGGAAGAGGAAAAAACAGACAGCGAGGTAAAAAGGCATGGCAAAAGAAGCAAAAACTAATGCAATGAGAATACTGGAGAGACAGAAGGTACCGTATGAGGCCTTTCCTTATGAGTGTGATGAGTTTATTGATGGGATACACAGCGCAGACCTGATTGGCGCGCCTTATGAACAGTCCTTTAAGACTTTGGTTATGGAAGGAAAAAGCGGCGCTTTTTATGTGTTTGTGGTTCCCATTGAGAAGGAAGTGGATCGTAAAGCGGCGGCCAGAGCAGTAGGAGAAAAAGCTGTGGATATGATTCATGTGAAGGATATCCTGAAAATTACCGGCTATGTGCGGGGTGGATGCAGTCCTCTTGGCATGAAGAAACCGTTTCCCACTGTATTCGATGCATCCGCGGGAAATTTTTCAGAGATTTATGTGAGTGGAGGCCGGATTGGACTGACCTTAAAAGTTCCCTTGGAAGGACTTTTGAAGGTGACAGGAGGAAGTCTGGCAGAGATTACCATGGGAGAGGTCTCTGGTGTGCAGTGACATCTGATGTCTGAAGACATTTGATGATAAAGCCCCTGGGAGGGCAAAAACAGAAGGAGGTTTTGTATTATGAGGAAACAGAGATTTTTCAAACGGCTGGGCGCGTGTTTATTGGCAGGGGTTATGCTTCTTAGCGCGGCAGTTCCGGCAGGAGCGGCAACTTCTTACAAAAAAGGCCAGTCCAAGCTGATTACGGCAGGACAAAGCTACCATTTGATGAACAACAACATCAGCCAGAATAAGATTACCAGTTATGCGATTGCAGTAATTCCCCAGGAACCTGGAACCAGATATGATATGGCAGTGGCTCTTAACGGTAAGGAAGAACTTATGAGAAACGGCACCAAGGCAGTCACAGCCACAAACAGAAGCGCAACCTATGTAAAAAGCAGCTCTTCCAGCAATTACGGCATGTTGGCGTGTATCCGAGTACATAAGGGCAGCGTTCTTTTGAAGGTACAGTATCAGACAAAGAACAAAGGAGCAGCTTTGTACTATAAGAAACAGGCAGCTTCTCACCAGACACTGAAATCTGTGAAGGTTCCGAAAAATAAGAAGGTTTACTTCCAGCAGCAGGGAAGCAACATTGGCAGTCTGTCTGTGATTATGGGAGCAGCGGGAACCGGCTCTGTTTCCAGACGAAGCCTGGGAAGCGACAGCAGAACCTACGAAACCTATGCTTTTAATTCTAATTCCCTGAATCAAAAATACTACAAAAAGGGAATTCTAAAGAACAATATCAATGTTAAGTATGACACCAGATATGGAAGTTCCCGTTATGTGCAGTTCCGTGTTCCGTCAAGAGCATCGGGATGGATGACCACCAAGAAGGGAACCGTAACCTTTTTCTACCCCAGCGATTATGTGAAGATTAAAGTGGCAAGAGGATAACCATAAAGAAAGGCCGGACAGCCAAAAGCTGTCCGGTCTGATTTTTTTGGAAAATTTTATTAGTTGTCCTGAGCGTCTTCCTCGTTGACCTGGAAAACATGACGTTTCTTCGCCATTTCATCGCTGGCAAGGTATTCGTCATAGGTGGTAATCTTATCAATGAGAGTACCGTTAGGAAGGATTTCCATAATGCGGTTGGCAGTTGTTTGCACAAACTGATGGTCGTGGGAGGTGAACAGGATCACGCCTGGGAATTTAATCAGTCCGTTGTTCAGAGCAGTGATGGATTCCATATCCAGGTGGTTGGTAGGCTCATCTAGAAGAAGGATGTTGGCTCCGGAAATCATCATTTTGGAAAGAAGGCAGCGTACCTTCTCACCACCGGAAAGGACACGTACACGTTTTACACCGTCTTCTCCAGGGAAAAGCATACGGCCTAAGAAACCGCGGACATAAGTGGCATCCTTGATCTCGGAATACTGGGTCAGCCAGTCGGTGATGGTGAGGTCGTTGTCAAACTCCTGAGTGTTATCCTTAGGGAAGTAAGCCTGAGAAGTGGTAACACCCCACTTATAGTTTCCTTCGTCCGGTTCCATCTCGCCCATGAGAATCTTAAAGAAGGTGGTGATCGCCTGCTCGTTGGCGCCTACAAAAGCAACCTTATCATCGTGACCCAGAGTAAAGCTGATGTTGTCCAGCACCTTAACGCCGTCAATGGTCTTGGAAAGGTTTTCTACCATAAGCACTTCGTTGCCAATCTCCCGATTGGGGCGGAAATCAATATATGGATATTTACGGCTGGAAGGACGCATATCATCCAGCTGGATTTTTTCCAGCGCACGTTTACGGGAGGTTGCCTGTTTGGATTTGGAAGCATTGGCGCTGAACCGGGAAATAAATTCCTGCAGCTCTTTGATCTTTTCTTCTTTTTTCTTATTGGCTTCCTTCATCTGTTTGATCAGAAGCTGGCTGGACTCAAACCAGAAGTCATAGTTTCCGGCATACAGCTGAATCTTGCCATAGTCAATATCAGCAGTATGGGTACAGACTTTATTTAAGAAGTAACGGTCGTGGGAAACCACGATTACGGTATTGTCAAAGTTAATAAGGAATTCCTCCAGCCATTCAATAGCAGGGAGGTCCAGATGGTTGGTGGGCTCGTCAAGAAGGAGGATGTCCGGATTGCCGAACAGCGCCTGAGCCAGGAGTACCTTCACCTTCTGGCTTCCGGTAAGGTCTGCCATCTGTGAGTAGTGAAGCTCTGTTTCAATACCAAGTCCGTTCAGAAGGGTTGCAGCATCAGATTCGGCTTCCCAACCGTTCATTTCTGCAAATTCTCCTTCCAGTTCACTGGCGCGGATTCCGTCTTCATCAGTGAAATCTTCTTTTGCGTAGATGGCTTCTTTTTCTTTCATTATTTCGTACAGTCTGGCATTTCCCATAATGACTGTGTCCAGAACTGTATAAGAATCATATTTAAAATGATCCTGCTGCAAAAAGGAGAGACGTTGACCGGGAGTGATCACAATATCGCCCTTTGTGGGCTCCAGCTGACCGGAGAGAATTTTCAAAAAGGTAGATTTTCCGGCACCGTTGGCACCAATCAGACCGTAGCAGTTTCCTTCTGTAAATTTAATATTCACATCTTCAAATAATGCTTTTTTCCCTACACGAAGGGTAATATTATTAGCTGAAATCATAATGTACCTCGTTTTCTTCCTGTTATGGTTTCTTTTATTTCCTATTATATAGCTTTTTTACATGTAGTCGCTTCTCATTGTACCGTAAATTAAGAAATTTGCAAGCCTTATTTTCAAAACAGCCGGGAAATCCTTTGATTTTTTCCATTGAAAAAAGAAAGTGACGCTGTTATAATTGGTTTTTAGATTTTAAGAGAAAGAGGGATTTCTTTGGAACATAAAAAAACAAACATTTTTCTCATAGGCTTTATGGGATCAGGAAAAAGCAGCGTGTCCCGTGTCCTTCATAAAAAATATCATATGGAACAGCTGGAAATGGATGAAGAAATTGAACGGCAGGAAAAAATGACCATTTCTGAAATCTTTGAGAAAAAAGGAGAAGCCTGTTTTCGGGATCTGGAGACAAACTTGTTAGAAGCCCTTACAGACAGGGAGAACCTGGTGGTTTCCTGCGGCGGAGGAACCGCGATGCGGGAAGAAAACGTTCAGATTATGAAAAAGCATGGGCGGATCGTACTACTGAAGGCTTCTCCGGAGACGGTTTATGAGCGGGTGAAGAACAGTCATGCCCGTCCCCTTCTGGAAGGAAACATGAACGTTTCCTATATCCGAAGTCTTCTGGAAGGAAGAATGCCGGCATATGAGGCGGCGGCTGATATCCTTGTGGAGACAGATGGAAAAAAAATAGAGGAAATCTGCAGAGAAATTTTGGAACAGCTTTGAGAATAATAATCTCTCGGAATCTTGAGTGATTATGATTGGCAACTGCCGAAATGTGTACT
>CALCDJ010000060.1 GCA_937900135.1 uncultured Blautia sp.
AAAAGACCTATTTTAATGTGACGGAAGAGGCAGTGTTTAATTTGCCGAATAACACCATATATCCGCCACATTTACTCTGCTACTACAAAGGTGATAGTTATTAGACTTCGTTGCTTCAAGCCAACTTATCTCTCATAGCCTAGCCTTATATGTGATTTCTGTTCGTCGGACCAGAGATTTGCTTACAGCTTCCTTCAGATTCCACCTCACGACGGACACCCTTGCTGTTCGGCTATACACTTCCCACTATCTGGGCGTGTTCGGGACTTGCACCCGTTAGAACGCGCCCATGGCGCGCAAAAAAAAGGACATCCCCTCACGGAATGTCCCTTCCTATTCACATCTATTAAGCTAATTTCATTGGGTTGATCTTCACACCAGGTCCCATTGTAGGAGCGATTGTTACGCTTCTTAAGAACTGACCTTTCAGTGTGCTTGGTCTAGCCTTGATGATAGCTTCGATCAGCGTCTGGAAGTTGTCGCTTAACTGTTCCTCAGTAAAGGATGCTTTACCGATCGGAACATGGATAATGTTGGTTTTGTCAAGACGGTATTCAATCTTACCTGCTTTGATGTCATGAACCGCTTTTGTAACATCCATAGTTACAGTACCAGCTTTTGGGTTTGGCATTAAGCCTTTTGGTCCAAGTACACGACCAAGACGACCAACAACGCCCATCATATCAGGTGTTGCAACAACAACGTCGAAATCCAGCCATCCTTCGTTCTGGATCTTCGGAATTAATTCCTCTGCTCCAACGAATTCAGCGCCTGCTGCCTTTGCTTCTTCTGCTTTTGCATCTTTCGCGAATACTAAAACGCGAACTTTTTTACCAGTTCCGTGTGGCAGAACAACTGCTCCACGAATCTGCTGATCTGCATGACGTCCATCGCAGCCTGTACGGATATGAGCTTCGATTGTCTCGTCAAATTTAGCAACTGCAGCTTTTTTTACTAAGCTGATAGCTTCTGCGGTATCATATAATGTTGCGCGGTCTACTGCTTTCGCAGCTTCCACGTATTTCTTTCCTCGTTTCATTTCTATAACCTCCTGTGGTATTGGCGGGGATTTCCCTCCCACTTCCTATTTGCAATTATTTATAATTGTTCAGTACCTTCGCCGTTACAATTATTCTACTACTTCGATTCCCATACTTCTAGCAGTACCAGCGATCATGCTCATAGCTGCTTCCAGGGATGCTGCATTTAAGTCTTTCATTTTCAGTTCAGCGATTTCCTGAACCTGAGCCTTTGTTACTTTAGCAACTTTTGTTTTGTTCGGTACGCCAGAACCAGATTTGATGTTAGCTGCTTTTTTCAGCAGAACTGCTGCCGGCGGAGTCTTGGTTATGAAGCTGAAACTTCTGTCTGCATAAACAGTGATTACAACCGGGATGATCAGATCTCCCTGATCTGCTGTTCTTGCATTGAACTCTTTTGTAAACTGAACGATATTTACACCATGCTGTCCAAGAGCCGGACCAACTGGCGGTGCTGGAGTTGCTTTACCAGCCGGAATCTGTAATTTGATATATCCTGTTACTTTCTTTGCCATTTTCGGCACCTCCTATGTGGTATTGGCGGGGGTATTTCCCTCCCACGATTTATACAGGTCATCCCCGGCCTCACGGCTTTCTACAGGATGAACCTGAACTTTAAGTTACATTTTTTTGATTTCTGCGAAACTTATTTCTACCGGCGTTTCGCGGCCGAAAAGCTCAACATTAATGGTAACGACTCTCTTCTGCATGTTAATAGAAGTTACAACGCCGGTTGTGTCTTTCCAGGCACCGCCTGTAACAACTACCATGTCGCCCTCGATAAAGTCTACCTCAACGCTTTCTTCATGGATTCCTAACGGAAGCATTTCTTCTTCTGTCAGCGGCACGGGCTTAGATCCCGGACCTACGAATCCTGTCACGCCTCTGGTATTGCGGACAACATACCATGTATCATCATTCATCACCATATTGAGAAGCACATAACCTGGAAACATTTTCTTCTGGACCTGCTTAGCGGTTCCATTCTTCATCTCCACAACATCCTGCAGCGGGACGCGGACTTCCAGAATCTGGTCTTCCAGGTGTCTGTTTTCGATTGTCTTTTCAATGTTGGCTTTTACTTTGTTCTCATACCCAGAATAAGTATGGACAACATACCATTTCGCTTCTGACATACAATCACCCTTGTCCTTATTTCACTAAAAGATTAATGCCTTCCAGAATACCTGCATCCATAATACTGATCATAACTGACATAATAATCGTAACAATAACTACGACAATCGTCTGTTTGATCAGTGTTGGCCGGTCTGTCCAGACAATTTTCTTAAACTCGGATTGAAGTCCCTGAAACCAACTTTTCTTCTGGCTTTTGCCAGCAGATTTTCCATTTTCTTGCATAGCCTAACCTCACAATCTCTGTGAGTAACTGTTCATTACTTTCACAGTTACCTTGTGATTATTTTGTTTCCTTGTGCAGAGTGTGTCTATGGCAGAACTTACAATATTTCTTAGTTTCCATTCTCTCCGGATGGTTTTTCTTCTCTTTCGTCATATTGTAGTTACGCTGCTTGCACTCAGTACATGCTAATGTAATTTTAACGCGCACAACTTCCACCTCCAGTGTTTTCATTTGCATGATCTCTTCTTTTGTCATGATGTATCCATCATCATTTTCGGGCATAAAAAAAAGACCTAACTTCCATGTCGCTTGTCAAGTGTATCACATGTCAAGCCTGTACGTCAAGTCTTTTCCCTTTAATTTACGTAATTTTTTATGGTCTCTTATGGAGGCCCCTATGCCTTATAAACCACTCCGGCACAGGGGCTTTCCTTTTATCTGCCATATTCTTTATCCTACCGAATCTCCACACTCCAGGTATTGGAATAAACTTCCCCGCTTTCCAGGGAAATCAGATTCTCCTGCTGCTCCAGGTCCTCCACGATTCCCTTACGGGAAGGCAGAGAACTCCATGGCTCAATACAGAGATACGGCACCTGAACTCTTGGCCAGTGCCAGATTCCAAGATAAGGCATATCCGGATAAGAAACTCGAATGGAATGGTTTCCATTTTTGCTCTTCAGCGTCACTGCACGAGGCATTTCCCTTAAAATAATGGCATCATCATCGAACAGCTCATGGCGAAGATCCAGATAGCGATTCTCCCGAAGAACGAATGGCGTATCCTCCCCGGTCACGAAACAGTCCTCAGACATCCCTACCCGAAGAGACTTTGCTTCCGGTCCGAAATCCAGGTAATAATCCTCAAAATCCGTTCCTTCCTCCATCGGAACCTGAAAGCCCGGATGGCCGCCCACGCCAAAGAACATGGTTTTCTCATCCCGGTTATAAACACGATAGGTAATTTCCAGCACATTGCCTTTCAATTCCCAAATGATCTCCAGTGAAAACTCAAAGGGATATTTTTTCAAAGTTTCCGGAGAGCTTTCCAGTCTCATAACCAGTTTATCCCCCCGACAAGTTGAAAGATCCAGATCCATGTCCATATACATCAAAAATCCATGGATATCCATGTGATAGGTCTTCCCCTGATACACGTAAGATCCGTCTGTCAGTCTGGCAATATAAGGAAACAGGTTTGGGCCCTGATCCGGCCAGGTTGCCTCGTCTCCCTGCCACATATATTCCCGATCTTTTTGATCCCGGATGGAGACCAGTTCTCCACCCCTGGAATCTACACATACTTTTAGATGTTCGTTTCTGATTTCGTATTCCATTTTTTATTCCCACTTAAAAATAATCATATCCTCCGTGAATATCCACAATGCTTCCATTCAGATATCCATTGGTCAGGATACAGTATGCCAGCTCTGCCACATCCTGTACTTCTCCAAAGCGATGCAAGGCGATCTTTTTATTGATCCTGTCATAGCTCTCCTGGCTTCTGTTCTCATGCCAGGTGGTCTGGATAAATCCCGGCGCAATGGCATTTACGGTAATTCCCTTTGGCTCAAACTCCTTAACCAGAGACTTGGTGAGAAAATGCACGGCTGCCTTTGTCACACCATATACCAGAGAAGAAGAATATGCCTGCTGCCCTGCATACGATCCCATAAACAAAAGTTTTCCGCCTTCACGCATAATCGGACGAAGTTCCTTGACCATGAACACCGGAATGGACAGATTGGTATTCACAATCTTCGTCCACTCTTCAAAAGTATAATCCTCATACTTGGCATACGTGCTGATTCCCGCATTGCAAACCAGCCAGTCTACCACGCCTGCCTGCTCACGGATCACAGACACAAACTCCATCATTGCCTCATAAGAAGACATATCTGCCTTTACAAGACGCACCATTTCCCTCTGTTCTGCCGGAAGACTCTCCACAAAAGCCTGCGCTCTTTCCTCATTGTGCGCATAATTTACAAATACCAGATCTCCAGCCCTGGAACAGGAAAGAATCTTCTCCACAATTCCCCGGCCGATTCCCGAAGTCCCGCCAGTTACAACTGAAACTCTACCCATGATCCAACCTCCTAAAAAAACCTCTTAAATCTCCAACAACCGTTTATAAACTTCTTCTGGCGCATAGGGCTGTTGATTATGAATGGGCTCTCCCAGACAGGTCTTAGGATACGCAAAGGTACCATGCTCCATGGTAATTTCCAGAAGTTTGGCACCATCCCCCTTCAAAAATTCCGCACCCTTGTCTTCCGCTTCGTCATGCCAGATCCGAAGAGCATCTATACCATATGCCTGCGCCACCTTACGGAAGTCACAGGAAGAGAATCCACATCCTTCACTGGTTCCTGCAAAAAGGCAGTCAAAATAATCTCTCTGCAGATGGCGGATCATACCAAGCGCGCCATTGTTCATAACCATGATTTTAATGGGAAGATTTTCACGTTTTACCCACTGCAGTTCCTGAATGTTCATCTGGAACGCACCGTCTCCACAGATACACGCTACCGGCTTCCCAGTTGCGTAATGAGCGCCGATTGCTGCCGGAAGGGCATAGCCCATGGCCCCATGTCCGCCGGAAAACAGCATCTGCTGCCCTTTCCGGTTCTTAAAGGACTGATAACTCCATACCATATGCTGTCCCACATCAATTGCAATGGCAGAGGTATCTGCAAGGCTGTCACTGAGCGCTGCAATCATTCTGTTGGTATAACGCTCTGGGGTCTGGTCATCCACAGCCTGAAGATTTTCTTTAATCTCACTGCACACAACAGCCCATTCTTTTCGTTCCGGACTCTCTGCCAGAACAATATTTTTCAGTCCAAAGATTACCTTTTCTGTATCTGTACAGAATTTTTCTTCATTCACACCGTTTTCGTGAATATCTCTCTGAAGATTAAAGGAATCTATATCTATACGAAGAATCTTTGCATTCTTTGCAAATTCATGTACCTTTACGCCAATCTGACGGGTACAGAGCGAAATTCCAAAGCAAAGAAGCAAGTCGCTTTTTGCATTGGCAATCATATTTGCATAGCGATGTCCGTAAGCGCCTCCAATACATCCAAAGTTCAACGGATGATCGTAAGGCAGTACCGATTTTGCCAGCACACTGGTAATCATAGGAATCTGATATTTTTCTGCAAAACGTACCAGAGCTGCCTGGCTTTCCTTGCTGTCCACGCCATGTCCAATCATAATCACCGGACGTTTGGCGCTGCGCAAAGCGTCTTCCACAGCTGCAACTGCCTGTTCTGCCAGGGTTTCATCTGCTTCCGGTTCTTCAAACTCCATGTCATAAACAGGATGTTCCACCTCTCCCCTCTGGATGTTCATGGGAAGATCAATGAGTACCGGTCCTTTTCTTCCAGTTGTGGCAATGTGATACGCTTTGTTCAGTTCCTTTACAATATCCTCTGGTTCGCGAATCTGTACACAGTATTTGGTAACAGGTTTTGCCATAGATACAATATCGATCTCCTGAAATCCCTGCTGACGAAGTCCCTCAATTCCAGAATATTCATAAGTATTCAGCTGTCCGGTAAGAAAAATCACCGGAAGAGAATCAAAATAGGCATCTGCCACACCGGAAAGAAGATTTACCGCTCCCGGACCGCTTGTCGCATAAGCGCAGGCACAGTCATCCTTCGCCTGAGCATAGCCACAGGCTGCAAAAGATGCCCCCTGCTCGTTGTAACAGGAATGGTTATTGGTATTGGGATTTTTTTCCACAGAATCCACGAAATGGGCGATCATAGTTCCCTGATATCCAAAGAAATCATGAATCCCCTTTTTTTCTAAAAATGAAACAATATAATCTGTAAGCTTCATATTTACCTCCAGTACTTCTCGATCTGTTCTCTCAGTTCCTCATTGCCGGTCATTTTGAGGACAGCCAAATAAATTTCCAAAATTTCTTCATCTGCCACATAGATTTCTTTTTCTTTGAGACAGCGCAGCATCATCCTGGTATACGGCCGGAAAATCGTTTCCAGACGCATGTAATCTCCGCTTTTGTAAAGATTTTTGATGTAATCCTTCCGTTCGCTGTAATATCCGTTCAGTTTTCTCTTGCCGGCACAAAGTTTTGCATAGTTCCAACACCAGTTATAATACCGCTGCCTGCGTCTTCCTATGGAATCTTTCAGATATTGCTTCCTCCTGGCCTTGATAAGTTTCCTTAAATCTCCTGTTTCCTGAAAAAACGCTTCATATCCCATCAATGCGCTTGTCATCACTGCCGGATCTGGTTTGTATTCCTCTGCTGGCTGCTCCTCATAATTTTTTCCATAGGTTTTCTGCAAAAACCATATTTTTTCATCCGGCGCCTGGAAATGCTCCCCTTCCAGAGTTACCTGCCCCGGTTTATGGAAGATCTCTGCCGGATAATAATAGGTTGTGGACGGGTTCAAACGGAGAATATACTCTTCCGTATCCGCAACATCCTGTTCCCTCACAAACTTTTCGTACAAATCTTTTCCCAGAAGGGAACGTCCCCGAAGAAGCCATTTTAATTTGATGGGAATTTTACAGAGTGTATTTTTTAACCCCGGTTTTTTATTATAACTGTAACAGGTCTGTTTCCAGCCAACCTCCAGAATTCTGTTCCAGAGATGCTTCCTTCTGGAAGCAATCTTTCCCCTTAAAGGAAGGATAGTGATTCCCAAACCCGGATGCAGGAAATTTTTCCCTTCATCAAGGCTGTAACATAACGTATTCGCATTAACATAACGCAGACAAAAATCCGGAAAATATTTACTGTTTCCCATGTATTCCAGTTCTCTCCCCTTGGGGCTTTCCTCCTCAAAAACACGGCGGAATCGTTCCATCTCCCCGAGTTTCATCAGAATCACACCCGCAAAGGGATTCTGGGGAAAAGGCTGGCCTGTCACTCCGCAAAGCGTAAGCTGGGGGGAAAGACAGTATTCAATTTTGTGTCTGGCACAAATTTTATCTATTTCTTTCAGAAGCGACAACACTTCCTGCTGTTCTCTCTTCAATGGTTTTCTGCTCCATTTCTTTCTAATTCAATTGCTTTACAAGCTCTTTTAGTTCTTCTATGGTACCGTATTTTTCCAGCCACAGATCCAGGAACTCAGAAGCATCTCCCTTCGCCGCATATGCTGCCGCCCGTCTGCTTCCACGATACAGATCTGTAAGATAAATCCTGGAAATCTCTGTCTTTACATAAGATGGTTTGGCATATTCCAGCGCCTGACGATAATAAACAAAAGCCTGTTCCGTCTGTCCCTGCTTTCTTCGGACGTCTCCCAGAAGTTTATATACTTCTGCCCGCTTATCCTTATGAATCTGATAACCCCGGATTTCCTGAGCCAACCACTCCAGTTCGCTTTCATCTTCTGTATACAGAAGCTCTGCGCGCAGCTGCGCCAGTTCTTTTGGATATCCCAGACGGCGGAACGCTTTTACAAGCGTTTCCTCATAATGTTCTTCTTTTCTTCTCTGTCTTCTCTCTGGACCATTGTCAGAATCTTCCAGTTTTTCTCTGATCTCTTCTATGATTCCTTCCGCTTCTGCCTGCGTCCGTACAACTGCTGCCTTGGTAAGACACACATACTGGTGTACTTCTTCATCCTCAGGGAGCAGCCTTTCCCACAATTCCATCCAGTACCGCGCTTCTTCCTTATGGCCAGCTGCAATCAAATCCTGTCCGTACTTCATGGAACGCTCTTTTTCCTGTTTCAGAAGACGATCCAGTTCCAGATGAACAATTCCATTGTTGGTCTTCTCTCTGGCATCTGCATAAAGAAGAAGCGCATCTTCTCTTTTTCCCTTCATCCAGAGGAGATCTGCTTTATATTTCAGGAAATAGCCATCTGCTCCAAATAATTCCAGCGCTTTATCCAGAAAACTTTCTGCTTCTGTAGTCCGCTGCTGTTCTCTGGCTCTGTCCATCACAAGGCGGCACATAAATTTAAGGAAACTGGGATTTCCCGGATAACGCTCCAGAAGCTCTTTACAGATTCCTTCTGCTTCTTTTTTTTCTTTTTGTTCGTAATGACAGGTTCCTTTTCTGAAA
The DNA here is from genome assembly GCA_937900135.1 of uncultured Blautia sp. Lineage (GTDB taxonomy): Bacteria > Bacillota > Clostridia > Lachnospirales > Lachnospiraceae > Blautia_A. Next base: position 8,468 of record CALCDJ010000060.1, read on the forward strand.
AGTACCACATCAGCCATCACCTGTTTCATCTCCGGTGTTACATGGTCCAGTTTTTCCCTCACCTGGAACATACGGTATGCCTTGGAAATCCGCTCCGTATAAAAAAGAGTCATCATTCCGGCCATAAACACCTCATCCTCCACTTCCAGAAGTGTGGGATGATAAAAAGGATAAATATTGGCAAAATCCTCCCGTCCAATAAATCCTGCGCTCAGCTGTACCTGATAATAACCGGAAAAAATTTCATCCAGTACAGCAAATTCATGAGCGCTTACCAGTTCCTTCAGATCACGTCCACATTCCCTGATCCTGGCCTTCAGATCCATAACGGTACTCTTAGCCAAAAGAAGATCACGCTCATGCTGCAGCCGATGGGTCCGCTTAGCGGTTGCCATATAGTAAAACTTTCGGATTGCCGCATTAAATCTGGCCTTTCCAGGTTTTACCTTTCCCATGTAATCCTTACGAAATTCTTTATAATCAATTCCATCCACGCAGATTGCATCGTGGGACTCCCGCTCTCCATGAGGCGGAATATAAGACCACTCATCCCCATAATGCCACACCAGATAGTCATTGGTTCTCTGGGGAATCATAACCTTTTCCCCCTCAAAATCCATATATTTGACAGGGAACATCATATCCTTATCAAAAAGAAAGGGACATCCGCCCCAGCGCATAGCATAGCGGCTGCAGTCCTCTTCCTTATAAGAGAACATAATATCCTCCAGTTTTTTCAGAGTCTTGTCCCTGCCCAGAAATACATAGGACAAAAGGTATTTCAGATACAGGGAAGCGGGAATCTCCCAGCGATTCCCAAAAACCACAGAAATATTTACCAGATCAGAATAGATCATCATATGTGTCCGGTATTTCTCATATTCTTTATCGTCTGCCGGAATCGGATCCAGAGTAAGTACGTCAATAATCTCTCCCGCCTGATCCTCTCCAATTACCTGATGCTTGTGAATGGCACAGCTGTCCGTATCTGCATACCGGGGAAAAGAATTGGTATAATTTCTGTCCACATCCACGCACTGAATGGCTCTGTTTGAGGGAAATTCTGTTTTGGAAAGTTCCACCAGCTTGTCCCAGTCATCTCTTGGCATATAGATATCCACATCATCATCCCAAGGGATAAAGCCTTCATTACGCATAACCCCGATCAGGGTTCCCCCTGCCATTACATATCTTAAATTGTGTTTTTTGCAGATTTCATCAAGCTCCCGGAAAAGCTTCAGCAGATGCTTTTGTTTCTCTGTCATTGGTTATCCTTTCTGATCTATGGTTTTCAAAATATCCACCAGCGCTTCTGATTCCTCATAAAACAGTCTGGTACATTCCGTTCTGCGGTCACTGATCATAATCATCAGTTCCTGAAGGAGATAACGGAAACCATTTCCTTCAAAATTAAAACTATAACGTTTGAGGAATTCATTTCCCTCAACCTTCGCCTCAAAATAACCGGTGTTCCACCAGTCATTGGGAACGGTAACACGTCCCTTCGTTCCAATGATCACCAGTTCATCTTCCACATCCACAGTGGAACCGATTTCTATTGTCGCAAGGGCGCTGGGATATTTCATGGTAATCATATCATAAATAAAATTACCGGAATTATCTTTTACCGCATTGCTGGTCACTTCCTGACACTTCATGCCCAAAAGCTTGATAATGGCGCAAATTGCATGTACTACCGTTTCGTGGAAGGATTTTCCACCCTCAAAATCATCCTGAGAAATGGAACATTTTACACTTACCACATCTCCTACAAGATCTCCATGGGTCAGCCATACCAGCTGATTAAAAGCCCGAAGATATACCAGCATCAGTTTTTCCACCAACACCACATGATTTTCTACCGCCTTTTGGAACAGTTCCTTCAAAACATCCGGTTTCAAAGTCATAGGCGAGTCACTGATCACATATTTTCCCTTCTCAATGGCCTGCCGGATATAAGCCACCCGGTTTTTCAGACCTGTCTTAATGTATACAATATCCAGCGTTTCCAGAAATTTTTCATAATCGGTACTCCAGGAATCCAGTTCATACCTGTCGCAAAAACATCTGGCAACCTGTTCGTCTACTGAAAAAACACTTTCTACGTGCAGACCGCTGACAAATTTGGACTCTACCACAATTCCACTGTCCTTTTCGTCATCTGTAACCACACCAACGTTATAAATCGTTCCCTCTCCACGAAGCTGAGTGCTGGAAATATTTTTGGTTCTTTCCAGATATCGGACATCACAATAATTCTTCAGATAATCAAATTTTCCTCTCCAGTCGGAACCTACCACCAGAATATCAATGTTATATTTAATAATATCGCTTACTTTTTGTCCCTGGTATTCCTCGATGATAATCTCATCTGCAAATCCAGTCTTACGCACATTCTCAATTCTCTTCAAAAGGCTGTCTCTGACATTTAACTTGCCCCGCTCAATGTCATAGCTTTCACTGGTGACACCAACGATCAGGTAATCTCCAAGGGCCTTTGCTCGTTTGATAATATTATAATGTCCCTGATGGAACAAATCGAATGTACCGTAAGTAATGACTCTTTTCATAATCTGCACCTGTTCTTTCTATTTGCATTTCTGTTATTACTACTCATATTTACCTGAATCAGGCATAATTATGCCATCATTTTATTATAACATAACCATGCCTGTAATGGAAGAATCTTATAGTTCTCAGGATACCTTCTCAGGATACCCGATACATGGAATACAGCCTCTTTGTTGAGTAGTTGGGAACCTTGCTGCTCCATTTTTTCCCTACCTGTTTTGTAAGATAGGTTTTTGTATAAGAAAGCCCTTTACTGGAATCCATATTGGCAAATACCTGAAAGGCCTTCTTTCCTTTAATTCCCATGGCAAGTCCCTGCGCCACTTCATGAGAAGCATCGGCATAGCTTCGGATTATAAACCCATCCACCATTGGATTGCAGGCTGCTATATAATATCCCAGGCTTAACGCTGCTGCCTGTACCTCCTGCCCCTTTGTGGACGTGAAGCCCTGCTCAGAAAGAAGAATTCTGGTATTGGAACCATAGGTTTTCTTGATATAATTGGTCAGAGCATTCAAATTGTTCAGGCTGATCACCCCTGAGCTGGAACTGTTGGTCATAAGATGGCTGTTCTTGCCGGACCAGAACCGGGGATCTGTCAGAGGAAAAGGATAAGCATGGTATGCCAGATTCCAGTTCACACCCTTCTGCAGAGTCTTGATCCTGCGCGCAAAGGAATCCACCAAGTCCTTGGCCGCATACCCCTGTACAGTCATATTCCAGTAATGATCCACACAGATAAACACCTTGGTGCCTGCTTTTTTACTTCTTACTGCATTATAAAGGCTGCGGAAGGTATCGCTGTAATTCGCAATAAAATCAGCCTTTGACATATTTCCTGCATAATGCCAGGGTTTCGGAGTATTCACCTCATTCCCCAAAATCCAGTTACTTACATAACAGTCTTTGGAGCCAAACAACTCTCCAATAAAAGAAAACAGCGCTTCCATCTTCAGTCGGGATGCCGTATTTTTCGTGTTCCATGCATAATAATTTACCCCGGAAACCTTTGTTCCTGTTGCTGTCAGCGATTTCGTAGCTGACGTATAGTCCAGAATAATCTGTCCTGTTACCTGAATCCCATTTTTATTACATTGACTTACCAGATTGGTATAACCGCCAATCTTGTTGAAATAATAGGTTTTTCCATTATATTTGTAAGGAACGGTTTCTGCATTTTTCGTAAGAAGAATAGATACGGGAAGATTAAAAAATGCGGTCTTGCTTTTTGTGTTTTTTAGCTCCTGAAAATTTGTGGTCTGAAGACCCTTTTTGGTAGCCGGAAGCGCATACGCATTCTGATTAGAAGCAGTTTTTTCCGGATAGCTTACGTAGCTGGTATCGCTGATCCGTGTATACGAACTGATTTTGTTGGCTTTTTTTGTTTTTACTCCGATGGCATACTGACTGAGAACATATTCCGGATGTCCGGCTGTCTCCAGCATAAACGTGATTACCTTGTCTTTTCCATCTGGCTTTTCTACCTTTGCAATCTTTTTTCCCAGCTTCTGTGTATAGGGATTGACCGCAAAAAGATAATAATACTGATCCACGCTCTTTACCGTTGCAGCCACCTTGGCCTGAATCCGTATTTTCCCCTTGGAATATCCCTGGCAGCTGGTGATTTTGGAAGCAGAGGTATTGGCTTGGGCTGCGCTGGAGAACAATTCCGGTTCTTCCTCTTCATCGGTAAATTCCACTTCTGAAAAAAAGACCGCTTCTTCCTCTGATTCCGGCATTTCCTCCGGTTTCTCTTCTTCCGGTTTCTGTTCTTCTTCTCCAACAAACACTTCCACCTCTGCTGGCTCTTCCACATATTCCGCTCCTGAGGAAAAGTCTGCGCCTGCAACAGGCAATACGCTTGTCACTGTCAAAGCTGCTGCTATCAAAACAGCAATCCCGTTTTTCCTTCTCATTGAACAGCCACTCCTTTTCTTTTATTTTACACAAAGAGAGGCAATCACACCGGACTGCCTCTCTTAGCTGCTTATGCCACATACCGGCATATCTTTTGTTTTATTTTGGGGGATCTTCCGGTTTTAAATCCTGGGGTTCCTCCTGCTTCAGCGTAGCTGCCAGCTCCTCGATCGCCTGGCGACGCTTCAGAAGTGTTTCATATTTCTGCTCGTCACTGTCATATTCATCTTCCAGACCTTCGTCCTTAACCTTTTTCTCTTTCTTGAAAAGAAGGAAAGTCACCAGATTCAGAACTCCTGTATACAGCCAGTCCACCGGCGGGCTGCCAAGGATCAGAACAAACAGCAGAGAAATTCCAAGCAGCGCCCATACATTCAAGAGCTCCGGGATTTTCAGAAGCAGAAGTCCATCTATGATAATCATGATTGGATAGTGGAAGAAATAAATTCCCATGGTATTTCTTCCAATGAATGTAAATGGGAGTTTCCTGTCTGGAAGCAATGCAAAAAAAGTAAGAATCATCAGGAAGGACACCAGATACATCAGAAGGCGGATTACCATTCCCACCTCATCGACCAGTCCGCTTAGCATATAGGTGTGGTTTCCGCGAAAAATATCCACTGGTATGGAATTGCTGATCATATAGTTGGGAACTCCGTACAGTACAAAGCCTGCCAGAGGAATCAGCACCCATTTTCCTTTAAATTTACGCACAGCTGTGGTATATTCGCTTTTCCAGAGGTATCCAGCCACAAAAAACGGGAAGAACACCACAATTCTGGATGTTGACAAAAATGTGGTAAATTCAGGTCTGGTTCCTGCCCACAGTGCAAAAGCAATACTCAGCGGAATAATAAGACGGATTTTTCCAAAGGCTTCAATGGTTAAGCGGTATACAAACAGCGCAAGAAGATACCACATAACCGTACCGGAAGGACGCAGAAGTTCATAGTCCACATCTTTTCCAAGCCAGATCTGCGCATACCAGGTCAACGTATAGCCCAATATATAAGGAATCAACAGATTCTTCACATTCTTTAATACATTCTGTGGCTTCTTGGACAAATAACCGGAAACAAAAATAAAAGCCGGCATATGGAAAATGGTAATGGCATACCAGATATACCGGACCACAATATCAACCTTCACCAGCTCAAATGCGATGATATGATTGAATACAACCAGAAAAATCAGCAATACCTTAATATTATCCACCAGACAGGAATAAGGCAATGCCTGTGTTTTTTCACTCTGTTTCAGTTTCATATTTTTACCCTGTAACACTTTCTCTGTTATGATTTTATGAATAAATAATAACATACTATTTGCAATTTTGGAACAGAAATTTAAAAATAAGTATTACACTTCCTATATTCCCCAGTTTTCCCCTTGTCAATCCAGGTTCCTTAGTGTATGATGATAGGGTTAATTGGAAATAGCAGCTGCACCTTTGATCAGCTGCAAAAATCGTGTAAATACAGGGAGTAAAACTATGTTTGAACGATTTAAAATGGATATGAAAAAGTATTGGAAGTATGCCATTTATTCTTCCAAGGCATATCTAAAATCTGAAGTTGCCAATTCTTACCTGAACTGGCTTTGGTGGGTACTGGAACCGTTTTGCTTTATGATGATCTATTATTTCATCTTTGGCTACGTTTTCGGCGGCAGAGAAAAATATTTTGCTGTATTTATCTTTACCGGTATTACCATCTGGGATTTCTTCAATAAAACCATGCTGCAGAGTGTACGCCTGGTCAAACAGAACAAGCCCATTGTTTCCAAGGTTTATCTGCCCAAGTATATTTTGCTGATTGTAAGAATGGGAGTCAACGGCTTTAAAATGTGCATTTCTCTTCTTATTGTAGTGGGAATGCTGCTTTTTTATCGGGTTCCCCTGACCTACAATGTCATCTATGCCATCCCGATCCTTATCACTCTGATCCTGGTGGTATTTGGTATGGGATGTTTCCTGATGCATTATGGTGTGTTTATTGAAGATTTATATAATGTTGTCCACATCGGCCTCCGTCTTGTTTTCTATATGACCGGTATTTTCTGGAACATTACCACACGCCTGCCAGCCCCTTATGGAGAATTGATCTGCAAGCTTAATCCTATCGCATTTCTTTTGTCCTCCATGCGTGACTGCCTGATCTACGGAAGTACACCACACCGTAAACTTCTGCTGCTCTGGTTTTTCATTGGACTGGCTTTAAGTGCACTTGGTATCCGCAAAATCTACAAAAATGAAAACAGTTATGTAAAGGTGATTTAATTATGGAAGAAAAACATGCTATTGAGGTGAAGGATCTGGTCATCAGCTACCGAAATCTGAAAAAAACCTCAATCAAAAAAAGCCTTTTAAGTTTCAAGCATCATAAAGCAGATAACTTTGTTGCTGTAAACGGCATTTCCTTCTATGTACGGGAAGGCGAAATCCTTGGTATCATTGGTAAAAACGGCAGTGGAAAATCCACCACACTGAAAGCTCTGGCAGGAATCTTTTCTGCTGACAGCGGTTCCATTGATCTGAAGGGACACAGCATTTCTCTTCTTTCTATTGGCGTAGGCTTCCAGAAAGAAATGACCGGAAGAGAAAACATTATTCTTTCCGGTATGCTTCTTGGCTTTTCCGAACAGCAGGTCAGGGAAAAAGAACAGGAAATCATTGATTTTGCAGGTCTTGGAAAATTCATCGATATGCCTGTACGTACATACTCCAGCGGTATGTACTCCAAACTGGCCTTTTCCATCACTGCAATTCTGGAGACAGACATTATGCTCATCGATGAGGTATTAAGTGTGGGCGACCAGAAGTTCAAAAAGAAAAGCTATAAAAAAATGAAAGAACTGATTTCCAGCAAAGAACGAACCGTAGTCATCGTTTCTCACAGCTTAAGCACTCTGGAGGAACTTTGCGACACCGTGATGTGGATGCACGACGGACAGATTCGAAAAATCGGTACTCCCAAAGAAGTTCTTCCCGAATATGTGGAATTTATGGAACAGAATTAAAAAATTCCAGGAGTTGTTTTATAACAGCTCCTGGAATTCTTTTACTGCTTTTTTATTATATGCTTCATAATCCACATGCATGATCGGGACTTTCCCCCGGTCAAATGCCTCCATTCCACCTTCCAGCCCTTCTGCTGTAGGAGGTACCAGCATTCCTCCGTGTTCTCTCATAAATCCTCTCGGTCCTGTCACATCTGTAGCAATCACCGGAATCCCCAGGGTATCCGCCTCCAGAATAACCAGTCCCAGTCCCTCATAAAGAGAGGACAGGATAAAAAGATCACATGCTTTTAAGATTGGCATGGGATTCTTCACAGACTTCAGAAGAACCACCTTTTCTTTTAATCCAAGGTTTTCCACATGCTCCCATGTTTTTTCATAAAGTTCTCCACTTCCGCCCACAATTATCAACATGGAGTTTGGATTGGACTCCTGATAATGCTTAAACGCGTCCAAAAGCATGAAGTGTCCCTTTTCCGGAGAAAATCTGCCAATTGTAATAAATTTCTTCACTGGACTTTGAAGGATTTCTTCCAGTCTTTCTCTGGTGACTGTACACCGGGTGGATTCATCGAACAGCAGAGGTTCCTCCGCCCGTTCCAGTACCTGAATATAGGCATGACAGTTATTGACCACATAAAGATTTTCTTTTTTGTGACTGATCTCCAGAGTGCGGTCGTAAATATCCTGTGTCACCGTCGCTACCACATCATAAGACCGATATGCCTGTTCCAGTGTTTTCAGGTGCTGGTTTCCTTTTGTCTGAATCTCCATCAGCATATCATTGTGTACAAAGATTGCTCTCTTTCCCGGAGCCTCCTGAAACATCCGAATCACTTTCTTTTCGTAACCGTTGAAATGGATGCACCAGTCAAACCGGGCATATCCAAAGTCCCTCCGATATTCCCTCTGATAAAATCGCTTCATATATTTCTGAATCCAGGAATGATCCACATCCCATTTATAATAAAGAAATGCAGATACTGCCTCCATCCAGGTAAGATTCCAGCCCACAGTCATGGGAACCGCCTTGATAAAATCAGGCAGCACATCCAGCCTCCAGGGTTCCTCTTCCAGATAATTTTCCTGAAAGGCTGCATAATAATGGTAGTCTTCCTGGTTCATATTTTCCATCAGATTCAAAAAGGAAGTGGTCATTCCATTCCGCTTCAATCCGCCTACATAAAACAAAAGATTCTTCTTTTCATCCTGTCTTGCAGGCTCCTTTTCCAGGTATTCCGTTTCTTCTCCATACAGGAAAAAACGACACAGTTTTTTTGCTGCTTCCGGACCGTCATAAGGGCAGTATTTTTTTCGGAACCCTTCGTCATCATATTCCTTGGGACTTCTCATTTCCCGCAGAAGCTCTTCTGCATTCTTGGCCACAGGAAACGGGAATTCTTCCGGCTGGTCATAATAATCTCTTTTTTCCTGAAAGGAATCCCGATCATATAAAAACAGAATGGTTTTCCCCTCTCTGCGATTTGCATAGTCAAAAAACACACTGGAATAATCCGTGATCAGACAGTCTGACAGATCCAGAATCTCATAGGGATCATATTCCCGTGGAAACGGACGGATATGCTGATACTTTTCGCAGGATATTTTCTGTCCTACATAGGGATGCAGACGAAGAAAAAGGATTTCTTCCCCGGTCAACGTCTGGTCGATAAGATCCAGATATCTGGTGGTTTCCTGTATCTGCTTCTCCCGGTCTCTCTGGTCATAATGGTCCGCAATGCTCCCCCTCCAGGTTGGCATATAACAGTAAATCTTCTTTCCCTGTACCTGCATATCCTGTCTTAATTTTTCCCGTCGTTCCGGCTGGAAAAACACCTGATTTCTGGCATATCCGGTATAAACATACATTCCCTGATACAGATTCAAAAGATTGTGGGCTTCTACAAGGCGCTCCATTGCCGCTCTGCTGGGCGCAGCCAGCACATCTGCCATAAGCAGATTTCTCTGTACATTTCCAATGGCATAGGCGCCCTGAGGAATATCCTTTCCCAGCTTTTTAAAAGACGTTCCATGCCAGGTATTTAAATATTTCTGACCCTCCCGCTTGACAAATCGCTTGGGAAAGCTGGTATCGTTGATCAGATATCTGGCGGTTGCCAGAAGCCTGAAATAATGTAGACCGTTGCAGTCTACAATTCTAACCCTGTGAATTCCGTAATGCTCCAGAAGCTTTCTGCCCCGCAAAGCTACTTTCTTTTCCAGTGCCAGAAAAATCTGATATTCCTGATAATTTTCACTGGACAGTTCCTCCAGAATACGCAGAATATTGCTTCCAATTTCTCCACCCTTCTGGGATTCCAGCAGTATGGTTTTTTCTGCTATGGGATACTTTTCCATAAAATATACATACCATGAATTTTTCGCCATAGCCATGGCCTGCTTCAGCCAACGTTTCAGTGCCATTGCACTCCTCCTGCATTCTCCGCAAGAGCAGTCCCCTATTTACACAGAGTCTTCCCTGTTCTATTCTTCTGTTCCCAGAAAAATTTGTGCAAGGATACGACTGCTGCAGGCTTCTCTTACAGGATTAAACTTTTCATTAAATTTCTTATAGGTTTCATCATAAACAAAATGTTCCAAAAGCTGTTGAATATCTTTTGAAATATCTCGTTTTTCTTTAATTACCGGACCTGGAATTTCTGAAATATCAAAATAAAAATCCCGAAGTCTGGTCTTGTATTTTTCATAATCATACATATAAAACAGCATTGGACGTTTCAGATTGGCATAATCAAAAAACACACTGGAATAATCCGTAATCAGAAGATCGGATACCAGATACAAATCATTGATCTCATCATATTCTGATACATTTCGGATAAATCCCTGATATGATTCAAAGTCAAATCCATTGCTGATCAGGTAATGGGCGCGGAACAAAATCACTGCCTCTCCTGCCAATGCCTGTTTCAGTTGTTGAAAATCCAAGCCCAATTCATAAGTATATCCAGTTCCTGCCGTATGCTGGTCATCTCTCCAGGTGGGCGCATAAAGAATTACCTTTTTTCCTTCTGGAAGACCCAGTTTTTCCCGAATGCTCCTGCGCTTGTCTTCAGAAGCACAAAAAAGAACATCATTTCTTGGATATCCTTCTTCCAGGATTTTTGCCTGAGTTCCAAGCTGAAAACAGCTTTTGATCTTCTCTGTATAAAAGGCCGAAGGAGAAGGCAAAAAATCAATCATCTGCCCTTCCTGCTGATATTTTTTCAAAGTGCGCTTCTGCTCCTTTGGCGGCATTTCTTTGTGAAGAGCATCACAGCCGATTTTTTTCAGCGGAGTCCCATGCCAGGTCTGTACATAAATCTGTCCCGGACGTTTCACAATTCCATTGGAAAGAAGATAGTTTGTCACCCATACACCTGCTCTGGCATAATACTGATAGTATTCTCTGGAACGGTATTTTACCACAATAGTATTGGGTATCCGGGTCAGTTCCTGGTATCGATCCGGTTCCTTCATCATCCATACCTTCAAAAAACCGTCATACCGGGAATCCTTGCACATTGCTTCAAACATGGCCCTTGGACTGCACCCGTATTTGCCTCCCAGATAGGATTCAAATACTACCATTTGAGGATTGATGGGATATTTACGGATATAGTGCTGATATCTAACCCGACAGAAAAAAGAATAGCAGCTGACTGCAGCTTCTTTTACCACCGGAGAAACATTTACCATTTTCTTTATGACTTTTGAGATAGCTCCCATGACTTTCTCCTATTCTCTATTTCCCTTATTACATGCGCGCAGATTTGAGCAGAACATGGCTCTTTGATTTCATTAAACATCTGCTTCACCTGTTCCCGCTGCTCTTTCCAGGTATCTCTTCCTGAAAAAAATCCATGGATTTCTTCCATAAACGTCTCCATGGTTTCCGGCTTGGGACCAGGTGTCACTTCCTCATACTCAAAATTCATTCCCCGGCCGCATACATATTGTTCTTTGTCATAAGGAAGGAAAAGCAACGGTTTTTCTGTGAGAAGGTAATCCACATAAATACTGGAATAATCGGTAATTAACAAGTCGAATATCCCAAGAATTCCCGTTACGTCAGAAATTTCTCCGCTGTCAAAACGCCGGATACGGTTCGTCAAATAACTGTCCGCCGCCCCTGCCTCCTTGATATGAAGGCGAAGCAAAACAATCGCCTGCTCCTGTTCCAGAAATTCCTCCAGCTTCTTCTGATCAAAATCTTTGAAAGGAAACAGACGCGTGTTTCCATAATCCCGAAAAGTAGGCGCATAAAGAATTACTTTTTTGTAGGGCGGCAAATCCGGGTAAATGCCAGATAACAGCCGTTCTCTGTCCGGCGGAAAAAAAATCTGATCATTCCGCGGCTGTCCCCATACTTTAATCTGCTCTTCTCCCACACAAAAGCTGTCTGCCATAATCGGCACCAGTCGTTTGGCTGTGGTAAGAATCCAGGTATAGTTCTCAGAAAATATTTTTTTAAAATAAACCCTTGCGATTTTTTTCAGATTCGGATCCATCAATGCAATTTTTTTCAGCGGAACTCCATGCCAGAGATTTACAATCAGTCTGTCTCTGCCCAAATGAGTCCCGTATACCGGCAACCCTGCAGAGGTAAACCATACCCCTGCCGACAATACCCGGCGGATTCCAGAAGCTGTTTCTGTTTCCACAAAATACTGCTCCCCATATTCCGTGGAAAGCTGATGGCGAAGCTTTGGATCATTGATTACAAAAAGCGGAGTAATTTCCGGAAGCTTGTCCTTTACATATTCAAACAGATATCGGGAGTTATAGTTGTAATAACAATTATCCACAGAAGAAAATACCCAGGTATAAAAATCTGGTTTTTCCCCTTTTTTCAGACGCAGCATCTGTGTCATACACAAATTTTTTAGTTTTCCCATAACTTCTCCTGACTATTAACGATACTTCCAGACTCCATGAAAGGCATAAGAAACAAAAAGCACCAGGCTTTTCAGCGTTCCAAATCCCATATACCGGTACACCCGGTAGGTCATAACTGCAGACTTCCACTTATTTCTGGATTTTCCGCCTTCACTTAAGCGATACTTCAGAAGGGGCTCATTGATTCCCACAGCGCTTCTGTATTTCTGAAGGATTTTCAGCCAGGTAATGTAGTCCTCATGGCTGTCGTCATGCTCCATGGGATATTGAGAAATCACATCTCTTCGCACCAAAACAGAAGAACAGTTGATACAATTATGCTTCAAAAGTTCCCCATAGGTGATATTTTCCTTTACAGGAATATATTTCCCGGTGGATGTTCCATCTGGCCGCATCAGCTCTCTTCCAGTGGAACAAAGTACACAGCCCGTCTTTTCCAGAAGGGTCAGCTGAGATTTCAGCTTTCCTTTTTCCCACCAGTCATCTGCATCCAGAAAAGCCACATACGTTCCTGCTGCCTGACGTACTCCCCGATTTCTGGACGCAGCAACCCCTGCATTTTTTTCATTTTTCAGATAGTGCACTTCCGGCCGGTCTTTATATCCGGACAGAAGTTCTTCTGTACGGTCTGTGGAACCGTCATCAATCACCAGAAGTTCCAGCGGAACTTCCTGCTCCAATACAGAATCTATTGCTTGTCTGATATAGCGTTCCCCGTTATATACCGGCATGACCACAGATACCAAGGGCTTTTCCATAACTTTCTCCTATTAATTCTCTATGTGCTTCTCCTCTTCCTTCTCACTTAAAGCTTCCGTTCTTCTGGAATCCTTCAGGGCATTGGCCTGTGTATCCTCTACGCCCTCTGATACCTCTTTCTGGAAAAAGATTTTTACAGTCATAAACAAAAGTTTAATATCCAGAAGGAAGGAATAATTCTCAATATAAAACAAATCTAATTTTAACTTATCATATGGTGTGGTATTGTATTTTCCATATACCTGCGCATAGCCAGTCAGTCCCGCCTTCACTTTCAGACGGTAATCAAACTCCGGAAGCTCTTTTTTGTATTCTTCCATAATACTTTTTCGCTCCGGACGAGGACCCACCAGCGACATATCTCCTATAAAAACGTTGAAAAGCTGCGGCAGTTCATCCAGGTGGAGATTTCTCAGAACCTTTCCCACCGGAGTAATTCTGGAATCATGCTTGGACGCAAGACGAGCCCCATATTTCTCAGAATCCACACACATACTTCTGAATTTACAAATGCGGAATTCTTTTCCCTGCATAGACAGACGATCCTGGAAATAAAAAACAGGCCCCCTGTCATATGCTTTTACACAAATGGCAATCAGCAGCATCAAAGGGGAAAACACAAGAATTCCCAGTCCTGATACTATAATGTCCAGAACTCTCTTGGCTGCCCTCTGTTCCACAGAAAGCCCCAGATTTCTGGAAAGCAGAAGGGGTGTATCAAACAGATGAATGCGGTCACTCCCGATCAGAATGATATCTGAAATCTTCGGGCTTAAGTAACAGCGAATAGAATGAGCAAAGCAGTATTTCAAATACCGATTGCGAATATTGGAAGGCAGATCCCAAATAATCACGCCTTCATAATGTTCCATCATCTCATGGATTTTCTGTTCTCCCTCGCTTACATGCACTTTTCCACTGATGTCATACTTATCTTTACGGGAATTCATTTTGTGAATCACATCTCCCGGATCTCGATCCCCGTAGATCACCAGAAGTCTTCTGGCTCGATAGAGCCTGGAATAAATATATCTGGAACCCCAGATCCAGGCAATGATAATCAGAAACTGTACCAGCGTCATTTCCAGAAACGGCCATGCCGGCAAAAACCAACGGTTAATCAGCGTAATCTGCAGATATGCCACCACATTGGTACAGATTGTCGCTAAAGTCAGCGAATAAAATACGTCAATACGTTTCAAATAGCCAACCTTCAAGCCTCCATATAGCTTGGAAAACAGAGTATCCACCAATGCATAAATCGCAATCAGCACCCAGTTACCCTTTCTCCAGAAGGGCTCAAAAATCAGTTCTCTGTAATAATCATACCACACATAAGCAAATACTGCAGCCTGTGCAATGATTACAAGACTGGCAAGACAAAATACAATAAAACGTTTATAGTCTTCTCTTTTACTCACATAATCCCTCTTATTCTTTGCAAAAATATTTCAGAAACCTGGAAATTTGATTCTAGGATTTCCCTTTAACTTTATTATTATAACTGAATGAAGAGATAACGTCTAGGCTTTTTTATATATAAGGGAGCGCGGCTTCGCTCCCTCGCGGTTTCCCCCTCTCCCCTTTTTCTCAAAAATGTTCCTCCCTCTTGTAACATTTCTCTTTCTATGTTGTTATATAGGTAAGAACCATAAAAGCCCGGGAAGGAGGCGATGTCATGTATGGATAGATCCATTTTATCGGAGTTATACCAAAGATATCATAAAGAATTATATCTTTATCTGTACTCCCTCTGCAAAAACCATGCAGAGACAGAAGATTTACTCCAGGAAACTTTTTTAAAAGCCCTCCTTTCTCTTCCAGAGGAACATACCAATGTGCGCGCCTGGCTTTATCTGGTAGGACGCAATCTGTTTCTTAACCGTCGGAAGAAGGATCAGAAGATGCTGCTTGTCAAAGACACCGCCACCTTCCCGACAGACAAACATCTAAAAGAATCAGAATTCATAAACGATCTCATAAAAGAAGAACAAAAGCAGTTTCTGTATCAGGCGCTCTTTACCCTCTCCCCTGTGAAAAGAGAAATCCTCACGCTGCATTACTGGAGTGGTTTCACCCATCGGGAAATTGCAGCTATGATGAAACTCACCCCGGAAAATGTCCGGGTACTTGCCCATCGGGCAAAAAAAGAATTAAAACAGAATAGGAAGGTGAATGGATATGACTTATCGTGAATTATTGCAATTATATAAGCAGGGAAAGCTTCCTGCTGAAGATTCCACCCGCATAGAGGCAGAAATTGAAAAACAGGATGCAATCAGCGAATATCTCTGTGAGGAAGCTTCCATTCCTCAACTGGAGGAATTATTTGAAGACCAGGAAACTACTCCCCTCCAGGGAGATTCAAAAAAAGAACAGGATTTTGCCCTTATGATCCACCGTTCTATCCGAAACGCATTCTTAAAGCTGGGCGCGGTGGTTCTTGCACTGTCCCTTTTGATTCTTCTTTTTGTACAGTTTGCTCTGCCTCATCTGGTCTCCCTGTTTTATTACAACCCTGGCCAACAGATCGCCAAAAATACCAGTCGTATGGATCTGGATCTGGCTGTTTATACAGAACTTACCATGCCTGCCCAATATCGAAATAGTGTCCGGGTAAGCAGCAACGGATATGGCAGTTATGATCTCACCATTTACCAGAATCTCAGCTATAACGGTAAATTCACCAACATTGGCGGGGTTCTGAAACGAAATCAACTGACCCTTTATAATTCCAACGTATTACAAAAACCACCGGGAAATATTTTGGGCTGGTATCAGGCAGATGCCGCCAAACCTCTGACACCACAGATTGTGAAAGACGCCGCAGATGACACCAGAGTTCTGATGGCTGCTTCCGGAACTCCAGACGAGGCTTTGGAAAAACTGAAGAAATTAAACGATCACGAAACTTATGTAGCTTACGTAACCCTGGAAGAACTGACCCCTTATCAGGACTTTATCACAACCTTTTTAAAGGATGAGTCCTGTCCGGCCTCTCCCCTTTGGTGCGCTCCACGGACCAATGAAGAGGACAAATATTTCCGTCCCTCCAATCTTGGCTTTCGCTGTTCTTTAAGCAGCTCCACACAACTTCACTGGGATGAAGAAACCTATCCTCATCTCCTTCTCTGGCAGGCTGACATAGACGAGGAATCCCCCTTGGACAGCCATAAGCAGGAACAGCAGGCTTTGTTGACGGAGGACTTTGCCAAAACACATTTTTCTAGCCTTTTACGCTATCTTTCTGATCAGGAAACCTTTTTAAAGATTATGGAAGAGGACGGTCAAAATCTCTACAAAGATGCTGCAGAATATGTGGGAGAAAATCCTCTTATGATCTATGGTTTTATGACTGTTGCAGACAAAGAAGCGCTGTTAAAATTAAATGCATATCCGGAAGTCTGCATGATTGCCACAGAAGAATTGTTGTAAGAGGAAAGCTAAAAAGTACAAGGGAGCGTGTCTGCGCTCCCTCTCATTTTGTCTTAAAATTTAAAAATTGCACATGCATATCCTTTTAACGGATATGCAATGGAATAAGGCCGATCATTGATTTCGATTTTTTCCGGTTTGAATCGAATCTGTCCATCTCCGTAAACTTCCCAGGTAGAATCCAGGAGTATGGTGTGATCTGTTTTTTTCGTCACGCCTACCCGGTAATCCAGGCGGTCCACCGGGGTGAAATTACACACAAACAAAAGATTATCTCTGCCGTCCTTACTGTGACGGACAAAGCTGAAAATACTTTCTTCCTCATTGTCTGCTTCTATCCACTCAAACCCTTCCTCTTTTGTATCCAGTTCATACAGGCAGGAATGTCCACGATACACCCGCAAAAGAGCCTGAACGTATTCCTGCATATGCTTATGCTGAGGCATTCCAAGAAGCTCCCAGTCCAGTTCTCTTTCTTCGCTCCACTCTCTCTTCTGCCCAAATTCCTGTCCCATAAATAAAAGTTTTTTTCCCGGATGCCCCAACATAAACCCGTAAGCAGTTTTCAGATTAGCCAGCTTCTGTTCCTCTGTTCCCGGCATTTTTTCCACCATGGAACGTTTCCCATGTACCACCTCATCATGAGACAAAACCAGAACAAATTTTTCCGAATAGGCATATACCATACTGAAATTCATTTGTCCATGATGATATTTTCGATAAACAGGATCTTTTTCCATATAACTGAGAAAATCGTTCATCCATCCCATATTCCACTTCATATGGAATCCCAGGCCTCCATTTTCCGGAATATCTGTTACCTTTGGCCATGCCGTGGATTCTTCCGCAATGATCACACTTCCATCATGTTCCTTTTCCACCAGAGAATTTAAGTGCCTCAGAAATTCCACTGCCTCCAGATTTTCCTTCCCTCCAAATTCATTGGGAACCCATTCCCTTCGGCCATAATCCAGGTACAGCATGGAGGCCACTGCATCCACACGAAGACCGTCCACATGATATTCCTTCAGCCAATACAAAGCATTGGCAATAAGAAAATTTTTCACCTCTTTTTTTCCATAATCAAAGACCTTTGTCCCCCAGTCCGGATGCTCTCCCTTTCTGGAATCTGCGTATTCATAAAGGCAGGTACCGTCAAAGAGAGACAATCCGCACTCATCCTTGGGAAAGTGCGCCGGTACCCAGTCCAAAATCACTCCAATTCCTTTTCTGTGAAGATAATCCACCAGGTACATAAAATCATGTACATTTCCATAGCGGGAAGTAGGAGCATAATACCCTGTCACCTGATATCCCCAGGAACCATCAAAAGGATGCTCCGCTATCCCCATTAATTCCACATGGGTGTATCCCATATCCAGGATGTAATCTGCCAGTTCATGCGCCAGCTGTTTGTAATTATAAAAACCTTCTGGGTTTCCTGAACTGGAAGGCTGTTTTCTCCAGGAACCTGGGTGCACCTCATAAATTGCCATGGGATTCTCGTCCCATGAGGTCTTTTTTCTTTTTTTCATCCATTCTTCATCTCTCCAGGTATATCCTTCCAGACGTTCTATCACAGAGGCCGTCTCCGGACGCTTCTGGCTGTGGATTGCATAAGGATCTGCTTTCATCACCTGGTTTCCATCTGCTCCGGTAATGCAGAATTTATAGCAGCTGTGCTCCAGCACTCCCGGCACAAACAATTCATAAATTCCACCCTCTCCCAATCGTTTCATAGGATGCGCTCCGGGAAACCATCCGTTAAAATCACCAATTACACTGACTTCCCTGGCATTTGGCGCCCATACTGCAAAATAAACCCCTTCTTTTCCATCTCTTTCTGTGAGGTGCGCTCCTAATTTTTTATAAATTTCATAATGTGTCCCCTGGCTGAACAGATACTGGTCAAATTCTGTTATTTCCAAAACAGGTACTTCTTCCTGATTGCTTCTCATAAACCCTTCCTCTTTTCCGTTAATTCTTATCCATCATAATACCTTTTCTCCTAATAATCCAGTAGAAATCTTTTTCCTGTAAGATGGATTCCTTGTGTTATTTTTACACAAATCAATAAATATTCCTTATTCTATATGTTTTTCATCTATTTATCAATATATATTATAGTTATACAATGGTTTCTACATTTATATAGAAAAAACTTTTTAAAAATTTACGTTTTTTTGCATAAAAATATGGAAAAATCTGCAAAAAAATTATATAATATTCCTTAGAAAAAGGAAAGAGAGGACTCACTATGAAGCAAAACAATATGTTAGCAATGATTCTAGCCGGTGGTCGCGGAAGTCGTTTACACGACCTTACGAATAAAGTAGCAAAACCAGCAGTTTCTTATGGCGGAAAATATCGCATCATCGATTTCCCTTTAAGTAACTGTGCAAACAGCGGCATTGATATCGTTGGCGTTCTTACACAGTATGAATCAATTCTTCTGAACAGTTATGTTGCAGCCGGACAGCGTTGGGGACTTGACGCGATTGGAAGTGGTGTTTTTGTCCTTCCACCCCGTGAAAAGGCAGACTCTGATCTCGATGTCTATCGCGGAACCGCTGATGCGATTTCTCAAAATATTGACTTCATTGATACATATGATCCGGAATATATTCTTATCCTTTCTGGAGATCACATTTATAAAATGAATTACGACAAAATGCTTTCTTACCATAAAGAATGCCAGGCAGATGCAACCATCGCCGTTATTGAAGTTCCTATGAAGGAAGCAAGCCGTTTCGGTATTATGAATACCAATGAAACCGGCAGAATTATCGAATTTGAAGAAAAACCGGCTGAACCAAAAAGCAATCTGGCATCCATGGGTATTTACATTTTTAACTGGAAACTGCTTCGCAAGCTGCTTCTGGATGATATGAAAAACCCGAATTCCAACCATGACTTTGGTAAAGATATTATTCCAACCCTTCTGGACAGCGGTAAAAATCTTTATGCATACAAATTTTCCGGTTACTGGAAAGATGTGGGAACCATTGATTCTCTTTGGGAAGCAAATATGGACCTTCTGGCTCAGAACAACGAACTGGATCTCAACGATCCGTCCTGGAAGATTTATACTGAGGATGTGGCTGCACTTCCTCAGTATATCGG
This sequence comes from uncultured Blautia sp., assembly GCA_937900135.1. Lineage (GTDB taxonomy): Bacteria > Bacillota > Clostridia > Lachnospirales > Lachnospiraceae > Blautia_A. Next base: position 28,191 of record CALCDJ010000060.1, read on the forward strand.
ACCAAATGCAAAGATTTCCAAAGCCTTTATTACTCAGGGCTGCGTAATCGAAGGTGAAGTAAAGAACTCCGTATTATTTACGGATGCGAAGGTTGGCCCCAACGCAAAAATCATTGACAGTGTGCTTATGCCTGGCGTAGAAGTAGCAGACGGCGCTGTTATTACCCGTGCACTTGTCGCAGACGGTGTAAAAATCGGCAAAGGCGCAGTTGTTGGCAGCGCAGACAGCGAGCACATTGAACTGGTAGCAAAGAATGTGAAGGGGGTAGAATAATATGGCAAAGGCATTGGGCATTGTAAATTCATGCGGAACACATATTTATATAGAAGGAATGCAGGATTACCGTTCCATCGGTGCTTTCTCCTTTTTAGGAAGATACCGTGTAGTGGATTTCCCCATTTCCAATATGAGCAACAGCGGAATTGACCGCATTCAGGTATATGTTAGAAAGAGCCCTCGCTCTCTTGCAGAACATCTGGGAACCGGACGTCATTACAACATTAACTCCAAACGTGGAAGACTTCATTTATTATTCTCTGAGAATAATTCAACCAATGATATTTACAACACAGATATCGCTGCTTTTGCAGAAAATCTGGAAAGCATTGAAAGAGCTTCTTCTCCTTACGTTGTGGTTGCTCCTGGATACATGGTATATACTCAGAACTTTGACACTCTGCTTCAGACACACATTGATTCCGGCGCAGATATCACTTTATTATATCACTCCGTAAATAATGCAAAAGAAGCATTCCTTAATTGTGATTACCTGAATCTGAACCGTCAGAAAGGTGTTCTCTCCATCGAGAAAAATCGTGGAAGCGCAAAAGAAAGAGATATTTTCATGGATACCTACATCATGAAAAAAGAGCTGTTTATTGAACTCATTAAGAAAGCCAGAAAACTTTCTTCCATGTACACACTTCCTCAGATTGTAAATATTGTTTGTAAGGACATGGATGTTCGCGGTGTTGCACATCATGGTTTCTTTGCATCTATTACAGATTTCAAGAGCTATTTTGATGCAAACCTGTCACTGATTGACTTTAAAGTCGCACGTAATCTCTTTGATCCTGCATGGCCAATATATACACGTACCAACGATTCCTGTCCGACTCAGTATTTTGAAACAGCAGATATTAAAAACTCTGTTATTTCCAATGGCTGTCTCATTGAAGGTACCGTTGAAAACTCCGTAATCGGACGTGGCTGTATCATCAAAAAAGGCGCTGTTGTTAAAAACAGTGTAGTCCTTTCCAGTGCAGAAATTGGAGAAGATGTTCACATTGAAAATCAGGTTGTGGACAAATGGGCAAAGATCATCCACGCAAAAGAAATTATTGGAAAAGAAGATCATCCTGGATATATCAGAAGAGATGATACTTTATAAGAAATTGCATAAGAAGTTTTACAGGGGAACGCATAACTGCGTTCCCCTGTTTTTTGGCTTTCATTCTGGGGGGATTTTTTATAAAACACCTGATTTGCGTTGTTTTAGACAATTAAAAAAAGAACAGCCCTTCGGCTGTTCCCGCTTCTGTATCTTCAAAACTACATACA